>CAVYNH010000005.1:0-183143 GCA_963769885.1 Methanobacteriota archaeon | reverse complement strand
GTTAACAACACAAAAGGGTGGATCAAACACTAGAGAGTTGCGTTGATCACAAGTGATGATTCAATACACAAAGTATATTAAGAAATATTGAATTGCTGTCGGTCCCTGGTTCGTTGGGGGCCGGTAGATCAGCGGAAGATCGCCTGCTTTGCAAGCAGGAGGCCGCGGGTTCAAATCCCGTCCGGTCCATTGGTTCTTCCGATTTCAACGAACAAGCGCCACCGAGTGTCGCGAGAGATTCGGTGGTGAGGACGTAGACCTTCTGGGGTCGATGATCGTCTCCACTACATCATGTCCGTATTAGCTTATGCTGTGTAGTGGTGTGCATACGTAATCTGGACGAATATTGAGCCAGTGCTACGCCATTTGGTGGATTGCTCGGCTCGAGAGCTGAAGAAGGTTGTGCCAAGCCGCGATATTACTCCGTGTAGGCGCAAGGAGCCTTTGATACGGAGATAACCGAATGGGACATCCTGCCGCCTTCGGGCGGCATTCACATTCGTGAAAAGGAACCTGCCGAATTAAAACATTCCAGTAGGCAGAGGAAAAGAAATCAATCGAGATTGGGTTATTAAAGGCGATCGAACACCCAACAGGGCAAACCGAATCCCCGTGCGACGAGTACGGGGAGATGTGGAGTTTGGACCTCTTTACTCCCTAACTGTTCAACTCGAAGTCCTCTGGAACGAGGTACCATAGAGGGTGATAGTCCTGTAGAGGTAACGCAGTGGGAGATTTTGAGGTATCCAGAGTAACGTGCGTTGGATATCGCGCGTGAATACGGGAGGCATAAACTTCCAACCCTAAATACTCCTCGAGACCGATAGTGCAATAGTAGCGTGAGTGAAAGTTGCAAAGTACCCCTTGCGGGAGGTGCAAAGAGCATGAAATCAAATGGTTACAGACTGATAAGGCGCGAAAGCGACGAACCCAACTTAGTTGGTGGAGCAGTGTCTTATCGTTCGTTTTGAATAATGAGCCAGGGAGTTCCTGGTGGTGGCGAGGTTAAGGACTTCAATGTCCGTAGCCGTAGCGAAAGCAAATGTCCGCAGGTAACGAGGGACAAGGTGTGCTCGCCTGTAGTCATTACCACGAGACCCGAAGCCAGCCGATCTATGCGTGGCCAGGTTGAAGCCCCATGAAAGTGGGGTGGAGGACCGAACCGGTGCTAATGTGCAAATTGTTCGGATGAGCTGCGTATAGGGGCAAAAGACCAATCTAGACTGGCAATAGCTGGTTCCCCCCGAGACTACCCGCAGGTAGATCTCTGTGGAGATGGAGCATGCGGTAGAGCACCAATTGGGTGTTTAGGGGAAGAAATTCCTCGGCACCTTGTTGAACTCCGAATGCGTGTTCATCGTAGAAACAGGGTAGTGAGGGCATCTGGGGTAAGCTTGATGTCCGAAAGGGAAACAACCCAGCCTTGTGTTAAGGTCCCTAAGTGTTCGCTCAGTGTCATAGAACAAAGAGTGTTTATAACCTCAGACAGCCAGGAGGTTGGCTTAGAAGCAGCCATCCTTTAAAGATAGCGTAACAGCTCACTGGTCGAGGTTGTATGCCTCGAAAATGGACGGGGCTAAGCGAATCACCGATACATAAGCACTCCTAAAAGGAGATGAGTAGGGGGGCGTCGTGCGCGGGTAGAAGTCTGATTGTAAGATCAGGTGGACCGCGTTCGAACGAGAATCCTGGCAAAAGTAGCAGCATAGTAGAGTGAGAACCTCTACCACCGAAAGGGCAAGGTTTCCTCGACGATGTCCATCAGTCGAGGGTTAGTCGGTCCTAAGGCAACCCTTAATTGACGTTGCCGAATGGGAAACAGGTTAATATTCCTGTACTATGCACACATTTGCTCAATGCTTGACGCATTCGAGTAGGTTCTGTAGGCTTGTCTACCTATCTAAGCGTATTAACTCAGGGGAGTACCGTCATGGTGAGAACCTGACCAAAGCGCGATGGGCCTGTCGTTTTAGACGGGTTGAGCTGAGCTTGAGTGCCCGTGAAAAGGGCGTTGAGATGTAGTGTGCGTATCCGTACCGAGAACTGACACAGGTGCCCCTGGCTGAGAAGGCCAAGGTGTGTCGGCTTAATCCTGGCGAGGGAACTCGGCAAATCAGCCCCGTACCTTCGGTATAAGGGGTGCCTGCTTTGAAGAAAGCAGGTCTCAGTAACTAGGGCGCTCCGACTGTTTAATAAAAACGTAGGAGACCGCAAGTCCGAAAGGATGTGTATGGTCGCCGAATCCTGCCCAGTGGCGGTATCTGAAAACCTCGTTCAAGGGGGCGAAGGACCGCTAAACGGCGGGGGTAACCATGACCCTCTTAAGGTAACCACACAATGTACTGTTGCCTTAACAAAATTCGGCTATTTGCTGGAACATCTGAGGATCCAACAGTACCATGATCTGGTGATAATCTGTTGGTGCAGACAATCAGCAGGGAAGTCAACCTAGTAATTTGACCCCTCAGAGACTATACGCCGAACACTCAGCGATGAGTGAAGATATAGTCCGACCCTCATGGCGACGTGAGGAGACTGTCAGAAATGCCAGTCCGCCTTCCCCCAATAATGGAAGGTCTTTGAAGTAACAGATGTGAGCGTAATACCTTGCCGCTTAATTGGCGGCTTGCATGAGTGGCTTAACGAGAGCGCTACTGTCCCCGCTTGGAGGCCGGTGAAATTGACTTACTGGCGCATAGTCCAGTACATTCCAGAAGGAAGCGAAGACCCCGTGGAGCTTTACTACAGCCTGTCGCTGTTGTACGGTTTTGGTTGTGAAGCGTAGGTGGGAGACGTCGAAGCCTGGACGCTAGTTCAGGTGGAGTCGACAATGGGACACCACCCTTCCTTGACCGTATAACTAACTTGTCAAAGAGGACACCGATAGGTGGGTAGTTTGGGTGGGGCGCCACGCGCACGAAAAGGTATCATGCGCGCCCAATGGTCACCTCAAGGAGGTCAGAAATCTCCTGTAGAATGCAAGGGTATAAGGTGGCTTTACGCGGATTGGGCCAATAACAATCCACGTTGCGAAAGCAGGGCCTAGCGAACCAATGAAGCTCATTTGTGGGGCTCATTGATAACAGAAAAGTTACCCCGGGGATAACTGAGTCGTCTCCAGCAAGAGCCCATATCGACCTGGAGGCTTGCTACTTCGATGTCGTCTCTCCGCATCCTGGCGGTGCAGCAGCTGCCAAGGGTGGGGTTGTTCGCCCATTAAAGCGGATCGTGAGATGGGTTTAGACCGTCGTGAGACAGGTTTGTTGCTAACTTCTGGAATCGTTGATGGTTGAAGGGAAAGAGCCTTTAGTACGAGAGGAACAAGGCTCTACAGCCTCTAGTTTACCAGTTGTCCGACAGGGCACTGCTGGGTAGCCACGCTGCACGGGATAAATGCTGAAAGCATCTAAGCATGAAGCCCACCCTGAGACGAGCCATCGTAGGACTCGAATAGAAGATTCGTTTGATAGGGCTCAGGTGTCCGCATGAAGCTTCGGCGACATGTTCAGCCTAGAGCTCCTAACCGTTCATGCTGGCTCAATCGTTATACAGATTACGTACGCACGTTCATGGTAACGGTGGTTTGACGGTCAAAGCGGTAGGGAAACACCCGGTCTCATTCCGAACCCGGCAGTTAAGCTTACCTGCGTAATCTTCGGTACTATGGTGCGCGAGCCCATGGGAAGATTACCCTCGCAAGAGGGCTGGGACCTTTAGGCTAGGTGGAGAGCCTCAGTTGAGTCCTTCGGGACTCTTTTGGGGTAAGCTCCACTGCTTGAAACCTAGAGGCCCCTGGTACGCTGTCAAGCCACCTTACATTTTCCCTTTCCTTTTATTTCTTCGATCATCAATGGTGTTAGGGGTAAACCCTGTCATTCTGATTTTTTCCTGTCTTTTTTCCTGTGTTTCGTATAAAAAGGTTCTAGAAACATTTAAAAGGCGTCCCTGAGTTTGTACACCTGGTAAGGGCGAGAGGTGTATGAAGATGAGCAGAGGCGTGCAAACCCTCTTCACAGGGCTGCTATGTGTAAGCATGACATTATCTGGGGTTGTCACGGGCCACGAGCCCAAAGCCTCGTTAACTCAAGCCGCTCAGGCACAATACCCGACCGACTCGATGCAGTCGGTCTCCGCCTTGGTCAACAAATACCTGACCATGGACGTCTCTCGGTATACGCCGGCACAATACCAGTCCAGCCGGCATCTCTTCTCAGACCCACTGCTCGGCGGCAACGAGATTTTCGGCCTGTGGGTCACGATTCGCTATAACGGTAAAGAGGTCTCCCAGAAAATCGACATCAAGCGCTGGATGATTCTGGGAAAACTCGGGGACCCGAACTACCGCACCCCCATCCGGTTCAACCTGGACGACGACCCAGCTGATGACGTCGAAACCGGCTTCGGATTCTATCGCTACGGCATTGACGAGATCACCGACTCCGGCACTGTCAACCACAAGGCCTGGGCCACGAGCTTCGACTTCAGACAGATTAACAACGGGCTTGCGAACCAGACGACGGAGCTCGAGGTCTGGCAAGAGTTCCACGTCAACCTTCACCTGATCACCTCACTAGGCCCCTTCACACTCCTTAAAGCAATCCTGACGAATATCCTCCTGCGCCTGCAAGAGCGGCTGAACCACCCCAGCTTACCCCTCCTGGAGAAGATCGAGGATTCCCTCGCCCAACCCGTTACCCTGGAGCCGGGGCAAGCCTCCCAAGACTACATCGTCCTCCGTGTCGGGTACCGGTCCCCTGCTGGAGAGAAAATCCCGGTCCACATCGAAAAGACGTTCGCAGTCAGCAAAGAGAACCTCTTCCATCCCGCCATCTTCCAGCATGAGATGGACTCCAACGACATCATCGGGACCGCCAGCAACGACTTCCTGTTCGGCTTCCAGTCCTACAAAGCAGGCCAGACCGACCCCGCCTACAATGTGGAGTTCGCGGTGAACTTCGACCCCGCCTGCAACGTCGTCACCCAGCTGACGCCGCTCTCCGGCAAGACCTTCTTCTACTACCATACCGCCTCCGACGAGCCGACGAACATCACGTTCTACTCTAACCTCCTCGCCGGCGGAACCACCGCGGAACAGGAGAACGCCACGTTCACCTTCACCCTCAGCCTCGCTAGCGTCCCCCTCAGCCTCGTCGGACCCGGGAAATGGATGAGCTTCGACCTCAATCGCCGCGGGGACCTTAGCCCGTTCGACGGTAGCTTCTCCTATCGGGCCAGCACCAAGTTCAACGTCGGCATGATCCTCAGCTCGCCATGGTTCAAAGAAAAACTTCAGCTGAACGGCATCCCCACCCAGGCGGACCTCACCTGGGCGCTCAATGCCAGCTTCCATGTTGCCCAAGGCAAATTATTTGAGGTGGAAACCCTCGGGTTCATCAACACGCAGATGGACGACAACCTCGACCAGATCGCGGTCTACTACCCGAAGAACGACACGCAAACCCCGGACGTGGCCTGGCTGACGATCAATGCTATCCCCAGCTCCCGGCGCATCGACGCCGGGGCATCCCTGCTCATTACCAACAGCTCCATGCTCATCCTTACGGTCGACGGCTTCGTCGGCCATAGCATGAGCAGTTCCTTAGGCGCTGTCACCATGTACTACCCGAAACCGGACCCTGGCTCCGACCCTGATATGCCCTTCGTCTCCATCCCTGCCGGCAGCCTCGCGGGATCAGGCCAGATCCAGGTGTCCGGGACCCTCTACGTCGATCCCGACCCTGACAACTTCTGGGTGAACCCGGACAACTACCTCTCCGCCTTCGCGGACCGCACCGCCAGCTCCAACTTCGGCGAGGCAGCGATGTACCTCCCCGGTGTCGAGGAACCGATGCTGACGGTCGATGACGTCCCGTCAAATGCCTACGGCAGCGGACAGTTCTGGTGGAACCAGCCCCAGGGACACCTCTATGCCGAGCGATCCTCAGCCGGCAACCCGGACCCCATCAAGCTTAGCCTCACCTTCGACAACCTTAGCATCAGCGACGAGCTGCGCATCGGCAACGGCGCGATCGACGTCCAAGGACTGATCGCCACGGACGGGTTTTTCTCCCTTGATACAACCAACGACATGCTCGATGACCGGTTCGAGATTAAGAACCTAGCAACAGGCAAGGCACTCATGATTGAGGCCGGAACCGTCTCCGCCACGGATTTTGCCGCCGACTGGGTTCTGAACGTCACCGGACCGCAGCCCCAGATACAGACCCTGGATCTTTCCGGTCATCTCAATGCCTTTGACGACTTCCACGTCGCCTTAGAATACAACGGCGACCAACTTGACTTCACCGGGAACTGGTCCCTCGGGGACACCGGCTCCGTTAACCTCGACTTCACCCAGACCCATCCGATCCACCTCGGTTTCAACCTCGACGACGCCATCCAGGACATCGACTTCCACGGCGGCCTCACCCTCGCCAGCACCCTGCACTTCGACATGAGCTGGCGGTGGGACCAAGGCTCCTACACCGACCCCTCCTACTTCAGGATTAACCAGAACTGCAGCCACCCCAACCTCCAGGCCATCAACCTCTACTTCACCTACGGCGATCAATGGGGCGCGAACGTGACCCTTTCCGGCGTCGCCCTCTACGTCTGCGTGGAATGGTACTGGCAGAACCTCCACTTGTACATCTGGCCGGTGTTCAGCGTCACCGGCAACCTCGATTTTAACTTGCTCTTAGCCGGCACATGGCATTACCATGTGGAGGACGGCCTGTGAGCCAGGAGGAAGTATGAAAAACACTTCATTACTCGCCCAAAAGCTAGTCGCGTTCATCCTGCTTGGGATGCTGCTCGCGGTCATCCCAACGCAGGCCCTAGAGAAGACCTCATCACCCCCATCCTACGCTCCACGCCCGCTCGTTGATCCGTACTTCACCTGGGAAGACCAATTCGACACCGAAGAACACATCGACCCCGCTCTCTCTCATGATTATGAGGTTAAAGACGGGACCGTCGGCATCAAAAACACCTACGCCGTCTGGACCGACCCCGCATGGACCCGCCTTAAGCCCATCACCCTGACAAACACCGTAGGCGCACCCCTTACCAGCTATGCCGTCCACCTGACTATCGCAAAAGAGTCGGCAATGCGGGCAGACTATGGCGACATCCGCTTCAAATATCAGGACTTCACAACTACCTGGCTTGACTACTGGGTCGAGGCTTACAACAACGCCTCCGCCAGTGTCTGGATCCGAATCCCCACCATCCCCACAGGGAACAGCATGCTCTACCTCTTCTACGGGAACCCCGCGGCCCAAAGCCAAAGCGACTACTACAGCGTATTCACCACCTGGCACAACAACTGGCCAAACGATGAACGAGTCACCTACCATACCAACAGCGAGGGCGCCT
Source organism: Methanobacteriota archaeon (assembly GCA_963769885.1). Classification (GTDB taxonomy): domain Archaea; phylum Thermoplasmatota; class E2; order DHVEG-1; family DHVEG-1; genus CAIRCU01. The sequence continues at coordinate 175,766 of CAVYNH010000005.1, read as the reverse complement.
GGGACCCCGAGGTTGAATATGGCATTGGCGAATTCCTCGTCCTCTGGGAAGAGGGCCAGGCCTATTTCTCACCTCACACCTTTGGGTTCAAACAGGAAATCCGCGGCTCACTCTACGGCCTTGACGGCGCCCCTATCATGCTCGATACCTGCATCTTCAACGACAATACCCTCTACTACCGAAACGAGAACCCCTCTGCCGCCTTTGGGGACAATACCTATTTCGTCGCCTGGGAGCACTATGACACCACCGCGAATCCCAGCGCGGCCACTGAAGATATCAAAGCCCGGACGATCTCGCGACAGGGCGGCAACTTCATCCTCGGCACGGTCCAGACCGTGTGCAGCGCGGCCAGCTGCCAGGCCGACGCCTTCGTCACCTACGATTCTGTGAATCATCGCTTCTGCGTCCTCTGGGAGGATGGCCGTAACGGCGTCACCAACTACAATGTCTACGGCCGCCTGTATGACACCGCAGGGAACCCTATTGGCTCGGAGAAGACGATTAGTAGCGCGGCGAACAATCAATGCGAACCCTGGGCCGCCTACGACCCACAGCATCAGCAGTACCTAATTGTCTATGAGGAAGGCCTCACCGCAGACACGGGTCCCTTCAGCATCAAGGGCGGGTTCTTCAACCAGAACCTGGACCCCGTCGGGACGACGATGACTTTTGCGACAGGATTGTCGGAGACTGACTATAATTTCCCTGCGGTCGGCTACTGTGAGCTCATGCAGCGATTCCTGGTCGCCTGGAACGACGGGGACATCAGCGATGGTGATTGGTACGGAAATATCTGGGCGAGGGTCATTGACACCTCCGGAAACATCATCAAGAACAATTTCATCCTCAAGCCAGGGAACTTCATCCGGACCGACATCACCCCGTACCTTCCCTCGACGTTTCTCGTCAGCTTCGACAGCAGCGGGGATATCTGGGGGAAGATGGTCACCTTCAACGGCACCGTGTTTCCCTATGATATCCAGATGTCGGCTAGCAACTCCTCGGTTGCGGACTGGGCGGAGATGACGGTCGGCGACGGCCACGTTTTCATCGCCTGGGAGGATATACGAATCGACTACCCCTACCCGTGGAACGATATGCCTGATGTCTTCGGCAACATCTGGCAGTTGAACATCCCGGGGAGCTCCGATGTGACGGCAGTCATCGGGCCGGAGAAACAAGAGGTTCTCACCGCCCAAGTCACGTCGAAGACGCTGGCGCCGTTCAACCTCGTCTCTTGGCATGAGTTCAATGTGGACTACTCAGGCAGCCTGAGCTTTAATATCCTTTCCGAGAACGGAAGCACGCTCATTGCAGGAGCAAGCAACGGGGAGGATCTCTCCGGCATTGACCCGGTCCTCCATCCAGGTATCCGCGCCCAGGCGACGTTGAGCCGTGCGAACCCATCCTATACACCCCTCCTTGATTCCTGGTCCATCGTGTACGTCGGCAGCGATGACGACCCGCCGGAGACCATCGTCGACGACATCTCCGGCACCCTCGGCCAACACGGGTGGTACATCAGCAACGTGCGGGTAACGCTGAGTGCGACGGACGGCCAATACGGCTCTGGAGTAAATCACACCTACTTCCGTATCGACCAGGGAGCGATAAAGGAGTACGACGCCGCTTCTGGGATTCGGTTGCCACAGGATGCGACGGGGGATCCGAACACCTTGTTTGGGAGTTGGAATATCCGGTTCTGGTCTGTGGATTACGCCGGGAACGTCGAAAGCCCGCAAGGCCCAGTCAAGATCTCTATCGATAAGATCCAGCCGTATTGCTCCATCTGGATGCCGTCCGATGGTGCCACTATCCCCAAACATGGCGGGTTCTGGGTGCAGGTGACCGCGACCGACAACGGGTCAGGGATCGATTGTATGGTCTTCGACGTTGGGATGCCGTATGCAAACCCCGTTACCGTGACCTCTGATGACCCGCCTGGGTCTGGCAACTATAAATGGTATTGCAACCGGGACTTCACGGCGCTGCAGTTCAAGTATATCTTGGCGCAGGTGTACGATGTGGCCGGGAATATGTACGAGGACACCATCTTCGTGCATGTCGCCCTTCCGGTGAATCAGCCGGCCCACGGCGCCTCATGGCTCTGGCAGCTGCTTGAGTGGATCATCGAACATTCTCCGGGGCACCACGCCTCCTAAACCGCGTGGGTCTTGATAGAGGAGGCCGATGCGAGGCAATCGCATCCCTTCTCAGTTTTCCAATATTATCAATATTATATAAATTAATTATTAGACTTTTTGCTTCAAAAGCCCCGTTCTCTTCGTGAGAGCTCTCGTGATGCCTCCCATTGACTGCCCTCCTACCTGCATACGCAACTGCTCCTCCGTCTGCAGACAATCTATTTAAGGAAACGGTTTATTTTCAAGTCTAAGCACTCTAAAGGTTGAATTTGTACAGTCCTAAGCGGGTTGTATAAGCACCTTCAATAGGAGGGATGTGTGCCAGATGGGAAAAATAAAGCAACTTCTGAAAAAAAGCGATATCGCTGACATGGGAATTGGCGCCATGATTGTGTTCATCGCCATGGTCCTTGTCGCCGGTATCGCTGCGTCCGTCCTCGTACAGACGGCCAACAAGCTGGAAATACAAGCGATGACGACGGGAGATCAGACCATTAACCAGGTAGCCACAGGGTTAAAAGTCTCCAGTATCGCTGGGCATAAGAGCGGAACCACACTTGACCTCGGCTACATTACCGTGGAACCCCGAGCAGGCGCTGGGGACATTGATCTGTCGAACGCCTACATAGAGATTTCGAACTCAGTGCAGAAATGCGTCTTAACCTACGCCGGGGGTTATACAACGAGAAGCCAAGTCGGCGGAGATATGTTCAACCCTGCCGGCACTGCCTACACACTAGGCGCCAAAGATTTTGGGGTCATGGTCCTGGAGGACGCCGATGGATCGGTGACGAACACAACGCCTGTTGCAAACCTTGGGGATAAGGTTGCTTTGACGTTCGATGCAACCCAATGCTTCGGAGCCGGGCTCGATGTTCGGGTAGATGTGTGGGGGCTTGTCCAACCGGAAGAAGGCTCAGCTGGTGCTTTTGCCTTTACCACGCCGGCTTCCTTTGCTGGAGGCACGGTTTTTGGTTTGTACCTGAGGAGGATGAAAAATGAGACACATGAGATTTGTAAGGAGCAAGGCAGGGGACATGGGAATCGGGGCAATGATTGTGTTCATTGCCATGGTCCTTGTTGCTGGGATTGCAGCCTCGGTCTTGGTACAAACCGCAAACAAACTAGAGATTCGAGCAATGATAACAGGGCAACAGACGACAAAAGAAGTCGCATCAGGCCTTGGCGTGTTTGATATTGGAGGAAAGACAAACACCACCTCACATACGATTGTTAACCTGACTATTACAATAAAAACCAGATCGGGATCAGGAGCCATTGACCTAAATCAAACGATCATCGAATTAACCGACGGCGACACGAAGGTGCTCCTCCACTACGATGCAACTGACACGGACGATTACAGCACTGCAGTCGATGATACTACTGGGAGTGTCTTTGGAACTGGAAATTGGACGCTCACCAACGACGAGTTTGGTATCATTGTTCTGAATGATGCCGATAGCTCGATGAGTTCTGCATCTTCGCCCGTCATCAACACAGGAGATATCGTCATGCTGAAGATTAGCACCAGTGCATGCTTTACCACAGGTCTTGACCCTCGTGACGACATCATGGGACAAGTCATTCCGGAAATCGGAGCACCAGGGATTTTTGCATTCCGGGTTCCTTCCTCGCTTTCGGATACTGTCTATGATTTGTACTGAGGAGGATGAAAAATGAGACACATGAGATTTGTAAGGAGCAAGGCAGGGGACATGGGAATCGGGGCAATGATTGTGTTCATTGCCATGGTCCTTGTTGCTGGGATTGCAGCCTCGGTCTTGGTACAAACCGCAAACAAATTAGAGAATCAGGCTATGGCGACAGGCGCAGAGACTACTAATGAAGTCGCCACGGGAATAGGCGTTGACGATATTTGTGCTGCGAAAGGAACGTACGATTATGGCGGCGGAGCAATCACTGATAAGATACTCAACGTAACCATTTCTGTCTCACCGAGAGCAGGCTCAAAGGATATCGATTTGAGTAAAACAACCGTTGAAGTCAGTGATTCTGTCACTAAGATCGTGATGAAGTATAACAGCTCCTTTTTCTTCAACTACACCGGTATCGGGGGCGCAGGTATCTTTGACGACTCAGTATCAGCCTTTGGTCAAGGCGCGACCTCGTTTGGAGTCATGGTCTTAAAGGATGTAGATGGATCAGCCGACTCTACGGCCAGTCCGGTCATCAACAGAGGAGACCACGTCCTTATCACCATATGCCCAGGTAAATCCTTTGGTGGATGGGGTCCCTCAGAAGATATCTGGGGAATGATTATCCCAGAACAAGGAGCTCCAGGGATTTTCGCCATCAGGACTCCGTCTTCGCTGGCCGGAACAATATTCGATCTCTACTAAGCCTGTAAAATACCGTGTGGTATCTGGCCACACACCTCTTTTTTCTTTTTATTCCTCCTTCACTTCGTTCAGCCATTACTTTTTTATCCCCATACAGGATTCATCCCATGGGTGTGGAGGGGTTTACTAGTTATCCTTCACCGGGATGGGGGTAAAAACTGTTTACCATCATTCGAAGAAGCCAAAGAAGCTATTCATCCGCTGAGATGGGAGTCGGATCTCTCATAATTTTTATTGCCCTAATTCTCGCCGCCGGAATCGCCGCCTCTGTTCTCATGCAGACCATGAACACCCTTCAACAGCAGGCGTTGAAAACCGGTCAGGAAACGCTCCGCGAGGTATCCTCAGGGATAAAGGTAACCCATATCAGCGGGTTTTCCAATGGAACAAAAATAACGCAATTAGCTATATTCCTGCAGACCACGACGGCCTCTGAACCCGTTGATTTATCAACGGTGGTCATCGCCCTTTCTGACACGTCCTCAAAAGTCCTTCTTAAATATGATAATGCCTGCTACAGTGGAAGCTCCTCCAACGGCTTATTTGGGACGCTGAATGCAAGTCAACTGAATGCTACGACCTTCGGGCTTATGGTCATCCGTGATACGGATGGGTCGTGCCTACAGCAGACCCCAATCCTCAATGGTCAGGACCTCGCCGTCCTCCTGGTAAATACCTCCAAATGTTTCACAAGCGGCCTTGGTAGTCGCGTTGAAGTCTCCGGGAGTATTTACAGCGAATACGGGACCCCTGGCCTTATTGATTTTACGACTCCAAGTAGCCTCATAGACTCGATTCTCGACCTACAACCTTAAGGTAATCTTGTGGAAAGCCGACTTCTAGATACCAAGATACCCGCGTAAGGTGAAATCAACAAGGACGGCGGTCACGGACACAATCCAAGTAAAGACGACGAAATAGTAGCAGGAGACGATAATGTGGCTTCCTCGTAGTGAACGGATTGTAATGGACATAAGGATGCAGTGGATGAGAAGCACTGTAAAGATGAGGATAAAGTTATTTGTAAAAACCTGAGGGGGGACCGTGGTTAATATCGTTCCAATATCAATCGTGGTCCCTTCAAATGGATTCCCGGCCGTACCCGCCGCAAGAATCGTATTCAAATGCCGGGCGACGACCAACGAGCAGTAAATGGCAAACGTTATTCCGAAGGTAATGCCTGCCAAAAGGGCCGCGGATGTCTTCACGATCGCCATCTTTTTAACCCGGAGGTCCCGAATCTTTCGGATATTCTCGGTGATCATCCGGGAAACCGTCCGAGGGTTCGCGGCAGCAGCCGTTGACTGTCGGAACATTTCGCAGGACCGTTGAATGTAGTTGCTACCTGTATCGACCCCAAACCATTCCCATGAGGCATCGTCGTCAATGCGGGTACGAAGCCGGCGATATAAATCCCGGATGTGGCCCGTGAGCACACCATAATCCTTTTCGCTCAAATAATACACGGAATCATTAATACGGCCGCCTCGCATGGTTGAGATAGAACCAAGTGCTGGGAGAAACCCTAAAAAATTCCTCTCTTTACGCATCATGCGGTCCTCTTCTCTCAATACTATTATTCCTGGGAGGATGAGTGGGGTTACGGCGAGTGCCACAAGCAATTCATAGGGAATTATGGTGAATGGGAACAGCCCAAGTATGGTCTTTGAAAGGAAGAAAAAGAATCCTAGCCCAAAGACCATCCCTAAGGAAAGTTTAAACAACCGATATAGCGAGCGTTCGATATTACCTTTTTCTCCTGTGCAATGCCACATCTCGTCGGGCGGGATCATCGCACGAAGCAAGTAGAGGAGGAGGCCTTCGGAGGCGATGAGCATGAACGAGGCGAGAAAGATAAAGGAGTTCATATCCTTCGAACCCATAATCATGGGGAGGACGATGCCTAAAGACATGACGAAGATGATGGCAATCAAGAGGCTGACGTAGATTTCACTGAGAATCGTGATATTGTTGTTGCTCGCCTCGTACATGGTCTTGTATTCTTCAAGCACCGCGCTCTGTTCAGTCTCGATGAATTCCCGATGTTCAACACCGCTGTCAAGGCTTTGCGAGAACCGGTCCAAGAAATCCCGGAAGATCTTACTTGGAGTCCGCTCTGAGATGAACCGGAAGCTCTTCGAGAGCGGCATGCGCCATTGATCAGATAGGACGCTGATCTTACGCAGTTCTTCTCCAAGACTCTTGTACGCTTTGTTTCCCCCGATGACGTTGATAATATCCTTTAACGAAAGATCGGAGATAGCTAGGACCCTAAGATGGGTGATGAAGAAATGCATCTTCCCGTTGATAGACGACTCTTTGTTCTTCCAAGAGATGTAAGGGTACAAAACACCTAAGAGAACAGGGATAATCCCGCCAAGGATGAATATCGTAGTATTGAACTCAAGCGTGCTTGAAACCAGAAGGCGCAGGACAAACGGCATGCCCATGACAAGGGCTCCTAGCAGGATGCAGGGGAGGAGCACGGATCGAACGTACTTCCCTCGATTCTCAAGCGTCCGGTAGGAATATTTCAGGGTCTTCAACGAATCTTTCTTTATTTTCCTCTCCTGCTTTCGGGCTGTCTTTTCCTGTTCTTTTTCTTCAGTTGTCATTCGTCTAACCTATACGGTTATGGGCAGTCCCTTTTCGCCTTCTCGATAGAAACCCCAAACGCACTGCACTACCTCGTAATAATCCATAATATCTTCCTCGACCATTCGTTCCAGGATGTGTTTGCGCCGTTCATGCTCTGTGTAAATCTCCGTCTTATCAGCATATCCCGCATTCTTGGCTATCTTTTCCTCAAGAATGAAACTATTACGGTTCGCTTTGAATTGATGAATATCTTCATCGGCCTTCCAGGTGAAGGCGGTGCGTGCCATAATTCCATCTACTTCCCGGTTGTATCCCTCGATTTCATCCAGAGAGGTCAACCGTCGGATGAGCTTCCCACCGCGCTCAATAGCCAGTTGGATAAGTACAAAATCAAGGTTGTCCATGAATGTCTTCGGAACGTTAATGGGATCGCCGGTGAACCGCTGAATGACCTGGGTTACGCTTCCTGCATGAAACGTTGTCATGCAAGGATGCCCAGTTTGCATCGCCTGGAATACGATGTTTCCTTCCGCACCACGGACCTCGCCAGGGATAATATAGTCGGGCCGTGACCGCAATGCAGCCTTCAATAAATCGAAAAGATCCACTTGGCCTTCCTTTGGCCCTGTAGTTTTCGTCAGAAGCCGCTGCCAGACCGTATGAGGGACTTGGAGTTCAGGCGTACCCTCCGCGGTATAGATCTTTTTTTCAGGAGGGATAAAGGGTATAATTGCGTTCATCGTCGTGGTTTTCCCGCAAGCAGTACCACCGCAGAGGAAAAAGCTTCTCCCGTATTGCAGGCACAACCATAGATAGGCAGCAACGCTGGCATTCAATGTTCCCCATTTGATGAGTTGAGTGATGCTAATGGGTGTCTCTGTAAAACGTCTGATGGTCATGCTTGGCCCTTTAATGCTGACTGCGGAACTGTAGATGATATTCCCGCGACTACCGTCTGGGAGGACACCGTCGACAATCGGTCGACCTTCACTGACCGGAGCTCCCATTTTCTCGCTAATTGCGCGGGTGAGAATCGGCGCTTCCTTCTCATTTACAACGATATTGGTTTTGATCATTCCATAAATCTTATGGAAAAGATGGATTTTTTTTCCTGCGACGAAATGGATGTCCTCAAGGTAAGGATCTCGCATGAATGCCTCAAGTGGACCGCCGCCGACGATGTTCTTAATGATGTAGTACTGAATGACGTCCTTTTGATAACTCGTCATTCGTACTTTTTCAGGGAGCTTACCTTTTTTTTGTTTCACTACGCTTATGGCATATTCGTCAAGGACGCTGCTTTCGTCAATAATTTCTTTGAGTACGTCTCGGAGTTCGTTGTCCGAAATAACGCTTTTTTTCGTCGGCGCTTTCTGGATGATTTTTTTCAGAATAAAATCCTTTTTTGCCGAGGTATTATCATCGAGGTTTGGTTCGACAACATGGTATTCTGGTTCGTCCATATCCTGGGTCCGATAGATATGGATAAAGACAACACCTTTGGTCGGATAGACGAAGTTCGGATAGAGTTCATCGCGTACTTCACGCGGTACTTGGTTATAAAACACAGGTTCCCCAATTGTATCCTTGATACTATCGAGATATGTTTGGAGGTGAGGATTATCCTTGATAAGTTGCTGCTGATTCTCTGGAGACATTGTTCCCTTGTCCGTGTTTTCACCTCCTATATAGAAATCGGCAATCCCTTTTCCCCTTCTCGATAATACGTCCAGATGAACTGGACTACTTCGTAATAATCAAAAATTTTCTCCTGAATCATACGCTCGAGTATATGCTTGCGTTTATCATATTCTTCATAAATCATCATCGGATCCGTGAGGCCTGCCATCTTCGCGATGCGGGACTCTAGGATGTAACTGTTCCGGTTCGCCTTGAAGACATGTGTGTCGTCGACAGGGTTCCACTCAAAAGCTTTTCGAGACATGATCCCGTCGACTTCCTTGTTGTACCCCTCGATTTCGTCCACCGAGAGCACGCGGCGAATTCGTTTCCCTTTGCGTTCGACCGCCATCTGGATAAGGACGATGTCGAGGTTGTCCATGAACGGCTTCGGGATGTTAATAGGATGACCCGTGAATCGTTGGATGACTTTGGTCACGCTCCCCGCATGAAACGTCGTAATCACTGGATGACCTGTTTGCATTGCTTGGAACACGACACGGCCCTCAATGCCTCTGGTCTCTCCCGGAATGATGTAATCAGGTCTCGATCGTAGTCCCGCACGGAGAAGATCCTCAAGCTCGATATGGCCTTCCTTTGGCCCCGTCGATTTAGTCAGGAGCTGCTGCCAGACCGCATGCGGAACTTGGACTTCCGGGGTGTTTTCTACAGAAAAAATCTTTTTTTCTGGAGGGATGAAAGGGATAATAGCATTCGCGGTCGTAGTTTTCCCCGATGCAGTCTCTCCGCAGACGAAGAGACTCCGTCCATATTGGAGGCAGAGCCAGAGGTATGCTCCGACGCCGATATCGAACGTCCCCCAGTTTATGAGCTGCGTGACGCTGATCGGGGTCTCGCTGAACTTACGGATCGTCATGGTCGGACCTTTCAAGCTGACGTCCTTGCTATGGATGATATTGACGCGGCTTCCGTCTGGTAGGGTTCCGTCTGCAATCGGCTGACCTTCGCTAACGGGGCTGCCGATTTTTTCACTGAACTCTTGGGAAAATGTGCTCGCCCAAGCCTGGTCGATATGGATGTTGGTCTTGATCATTTCAAAGACCTTGTGGATGAGATGGACGTTTTCCCCGGTGATAATGTGGATATCTTCTAGATATGGATCTCTCATGAACGGCTCGAGAGGTCCCCCGCCGATGATATTTTTCGTGATGTCGTATTCGATCGCCATTTTTTCTGCATGCGTCACATGGATCTTTCCGTGCTTGATTTTATCAGTGGGTGATGCGTGCTCGTCAGAAATGGTGATTTCATTGAGTAGGTTTTTGATGGCTTGTTTGACTTCGTTATCGGTTTTTACAGGATCGTGGAAGGGTGCTTTCTCGTAGATTATTTCGAGAATCTGGTCTCGTTTCATTTTTTGTGCTTCGCTGAGTAGGGGTTCAATGGCATGGTATTCTTTACCTTCCATATCCTTGGTGCGGAAGATGTGGATAAACACGGAACCTTTTGTAGGATAGACAACATTTGGATATTTTTGGTCGCGGAGGTCTCGTGGGAGTTTGCTATAGAACTCAGGTCGCCCCATCTTCTGCTGCACTTCCTCCAGGTATCGTTGGAGGTGGGGGTTTTCCATGATAATTTTTTTTTCTTCAGTTGGGTCCATCTTGGTGATGGTCTTCCCCTCCCATGCTAGAATGCGACGCCACTGGATTCAATGGTCAGTCCGACTCCCGGGCGGACGGAGAATCGAGTTACTGGCTCGTACTTAAAGCGAGCCCCGTTGAACTTCTCTAAATAGATGTTGTATACAATCCCGATCCCTGGAGCAGTTTCTCGAGATGTTCGAAAATGAATGTTGGTAATCATCCGGAAGGTGTTGTGAATTTCTTCAGTCCATTCGAGCGGGTTTGCAGTGCAAAAGATGATTTTCCCTGAGCCGGTAAGACGATTGAAGAAACTGGTCAATTCCGTGAGATTTTGGGAGTTAAGGCTGTCTTTGAGGAGGGTGGAGAGGGAATCGATGAAGATGATGTCTGGCTCGAAAAGCTTGCGGCAGGTGATTAGTCCTTCCAGGAATGTCTGTCGTGGGAGGGTTTCAGCGAGGGTGACTTCGGTGGAGATGAAGAAGAATTTCCCGGTCATGAGATATTTTCGGACATCGTAGCCAACGGATGCGGTTTGGCGGAGGAAGCTTTTGATCGTGAATTGGGTGGAGACGTAGGAACAGGTGTTTTCGTTTTTCAGGAGGCTGAAGCAGAATCGCTGGCAGAAGATGCTTTTCCCAGTGCCTTCTTTTCCTTCGATGAAGATGAGTGATCCGTCTGGGATGATCTTTCCGAATCGGTCTGCAAACCCGTCGTTTTCTCCTTTTCGTTCAAGGATGATTGATTTAAAGCCTTGCATGGTGGTTCATCTCAGATTTGAAAGTGGAATTCATCCTCGGTGGCGAGGAGGCCGACGATACGAAGGGTGTGATCTCCGGTAGAGAGTGTAGTGTGTGCGTAGAGTTCCGTGACGGCGTCTGGGGAGAGGGTCGAATTAGTGAAATAGAAGTCCTGTTTTGTGAGGATATTGCCGTCGATGAACACCGTGAAGGTGTCGTTTGTGGTCTCAAATTTTTTTGCCCCGATATTTTTAAGATAGAATACGTAGTAGTCACCCTGGATAGGGATGGTGTTTGGATCGTTTATTACAGCGAACTCCGTGTCTAGCTGTTCGACAACGCGGCTGCCTCGCTCGGAGAGGCTTGAGCTGATGTTTGTGGTTACTGCGATAAGAATTCCTGAAACAGCGCCTGCGGCGATAACAGCAGCGATGAAAAAGATGACATGTGCTCCTGTTAGGCTAAATCCCATGGTTCTTTCCTCTCAAGGAGTAAATGTGCGATAGTCGGCGATTGCGTTTTCTGTTATCACTTTGACTCGTTTCCCACTCATATCTGGTATTCCGATAATAGAGAATGTCACGGTTGCGTCAGGATAGAGGTAAGGTGCAGAGGCGTTGAACGGTTCTTTGGTTCCGTTGAACAGGATTGTTGCAGTCGCTGTCGGCAGCGTCACACTACCAGTATTGTGAACTGTGATAGTATAGTTGTAGTTCAACCCATAGGATACGCGGGAAATCGAGGTGATATTGATATTAGCATGAGCCTGGGTATCGATTCGTCCTTTAAGGCCTTCATAGGCTGTGTTGATGCGATCAATTGTCGGAAAGATGTCTCCCGTGAAGATCTCGATAGCCATCGCGATGGCAATGCTGAGAACCACGGCTGATGCTATCAGTGAGAATCCCATGTCCTTTACCCTCCTAATTGTAGAGTGTGCAACCCTTGATTCCCTTTTCCGTAGGTGTAATACAAAATAAAATAGATAAAGTTATTCCCTTAAAGTGGGGGTTTGGTTGGCGTGTTTTCCAGGCTCTTGGTCATCTTCTCCATTTCTCTGTCAATCCTGTTGAGGAATCGTTCGTCGAGATGAATTCCTTTGAGTTTCTGGATGAAGAGGAGCGACTGGAGGTGGTCTTTCGTCGGAAGATAAGCGGTCTCCCTCTGGTTGTCTGAGTGGCTCAGGTCCTCGATAATGCCCTTGGAATAGTTTATCAAGTCAAGGCGAACGTCGTCGGAGATCCATCCAATGTCTACGTAGTACCCGAGGACGTCAGGGAGGCCGTGCTTCCCGATTCGTTCGACCATGAAGGAGAGCCATTTCATGACGATGACGATGCTTTCTGGGTCGTTGGGAATTGCCTCAAGAGACTGGAGGGCGTCCTGCCCTACTTCGATGTGGGATTGATTCTGAATCTCCCGTGTTTTCACGAGTCGTCCGGCTGTCCCTCGGATTCCTTCGAGGGAGTTGAGTTCAATGACTTGGAGGCGGTCTTTGAGGTCGGCGACCTCGTCGTAGAGATGTTTCATGTCTTCAGCGGCAGGGATCTGGTTTGGCTTGGTCTTAACTTGGTTTTTTTCGTCTTCGACGTCATGAGGTTGTTGAAGAGAGCGGAGCGCGGTTTGGATGCGTTCGACGAGAAGGGAGAGTTGTTCACGGGTGAGGGCGAGATGGTTCTTCTTTAACTTCTCGCTAATCCTCTGGGCGATTCGTTGAGGGAGCTGATTGCGTTCGACGAGAACAGCAAGCTCTGTTTGAAGTGCGGTCTCGTCGAGAGGCTGCTCAGCGTTTTGGTTTTCTGTTGCTTCAACCATTCCTGGCTCTCTCCTCACTCTGTATAAGGTATTTCTTATTTTATATTTCGGAAGAATTCATCTATCAGGGTATCGATTTTTTGTTCGAATAAATAGGATTCCAGGGCTTTTGACAATAGGTTGTCCAATTCTGCATCCGGAAGGTACGTCGCCAGGGGTTGATTTGAGTTTGTGGCTTGTATGGTGGTATTGATGCTTGGGGTTGCGGGCGTCATATTCGGGAATTGGGTCATCTGTTGCTCCCCCGCGGTGGTGGCTGTTTTCTTCTCTAGAGGCTTGAGCGGCTCTACCTTTGGAAGCGTGGCCGAAGTTGATACGCAGTTTTCTACGAGAGATTCAATTTCCCCAATCTTAGTTTTTAAGGTGTCGACATCTGCCGTGATGTTTTCCAGGGCGTCGAGGCGTTTTTTGGTAACCTTCGATAGTCCTACGAACGGGTTCATCTGTTCAGAAACGATTTCGTAGAGGCTCACCAAATCGTCGAGATCTTTGGAAAGGCCATCTACTTTATCGATGACTTTGACGATATCTTCTTTGTTTTTTTTAATCTGAAAATCAAAGTCCTTCATATTCTGAAGCATGGCCCGTCGTTGCTCGAGATCTTCGTGCGAAGCTTCAGCTGAAGGTGCCCTCTCGGAGAGAACCGCTGCGGAATCCGGTTTTTGTGGGGACGGCTGTTCCTTTATTTGTGTTTCTTTGGGGATAGGGGGTTCTGATTTTTTTTGAGTCTCGGAGGCGGGCTGGGCGGTATCAAACTTGATAATTTTCCTGAGGTTATCGACGTTCTCCGGTTTTTCTCCTTCTTGTTTTGGGAGGCTGGGCGGTTTGGGAGGTTTACCAGATGTCGTCGTATCTTGAGACATCACTGGCTCATCTTTCCCAAGTTTTAACTTTATGCGTACCCCTCCATATTCCAACCTGTTGGGTGATCCCACTCATATCAACCGAAATCGTATATTTATACTTTTATGTCTCTCGATATATTTGAAAAATGTAGATGAACTTCTATGGTCTGCAAAAAGCAGCGCCCATGAATAAAACTGAATAGGCGCAATTTAGTTATAGACAAAACCTTTTAAAATCCGTACGAGATAGTACCGCGAAGACCTTGGGTCATTCTGGATGAAGAGATGGTGTCCGACCGAATCGCAGGGCAACCTCAGAGTTCGTACGAGGAAGCAAAGTTAATTCTCAGCCTCGCCCGAGACGGATCCGTGATTCAATTCAACCCTGAGTGTGAACATCTCACAGGTTTTTCACGGATTGACGTCATAAACCATGACTTCACCCAGATCCTCCCCGCAGATGTTCGCGAAGACTGGGCCACAATCTTTTCTCATATGCAGGAGTTATTACATATTACTTCGTTTACCCTACCGCTTCAGACGAAATCAAACCGCCAAATCCCTGTCGTGTGGAATGGGTTCGTAGTCCCTGACGCAGCTGATGGGTTCCTAAGCGTTTGTCTTATAGGCGAGGCTCAGAAACCATCGTCCTCCTCTGAAACTCCCCAACCTGGACATGCCTCTGAAACCCAAGCTCACTCCGAGCTGGTTGAGCACGTTCAGGGCGATCCGATTTTCGCTCCGGATCAGATTCTAAAGCAGCCCAACGAACTCCAGGGATCAGCCAAGACGTTAGAAGCAATTCTATTGGACCTCCATGACCTCAGTGAGAAGATCTCCTCGCTTGGCGATCTCCTGCAAACTCTCACTACCACAACGAATTCTACCTACACCATGCTTGCGCAGCTATCCGCCGAGCTGCAGAGTATCTCTAAGGGCATCACGCAGCTTCGGATAGTTCCAACGCAACAAAAGCGGCTCTTGAAACCAGGCGCATTTTCTCTACGAAATCTATTTGGAATTCACTCCAAGAAAAAACAACTCGTTGACTTCACTGCACAGTTGGACCAACGGAAGCTCGAACTCAATCAAAAAGAGGAGTACCTTCTCAGCAAGGCACAGCAGTTAGAACTTCGATTAGATGAATTCTGTGTATGGAAAGAAAAATTAAAGTCAGTTGAGGAAGAGATCGAGCGACGCCGCACCCAATCGGAAGCTTCTCGCGAAAATATCAATTCGGTTCTTCTCGGTCAGACGAACGAGACTGATAAGATCGACGATCTTCAACCGCTGGGTGAAATCAAGGAGTGCGCCGTTGTCGTGCAACGAGGAATCATTAAACAAACCAATTCGGGCTTTGATTCACTCATCGGTTACGCGGGAGACGAGCTTCTTGAACACAGTCTGTACGATTTCATCGCACTCGACGGCTTAGGTAAAATAGAGAAGTATTATCTGGATCGTCTCAAGGGTGACAAGATAGATGGGTATTCGACGATTCTTGCCACAAAAACAAACAATCATATTCCTATCAATGTGCGGATTAAATCTACTCGTTTTAATGGGGAAAAAGCGGAAATGCTTATTGTAGAATCAGTAACGTCGTAAAAAAAGGGGGGGAGAAGGACATGTTCCTTCAATCCCAGATATGGTTATAATTCTTGAACGCGGTATTTGAATGCATTGGGTGCATTGAGCACGAAGACGCCGCTGACGCCGACTTCGGGGACAATCTTCCCCTCCAGGATTTCCCCTGCTCTCAGTCCCTGGGTCATCGGGAGAGCCGCCGTGAGGTTCACAATGAGCATTGCCTGATCCGAGGTGCTTATGCCGTTGCTTTTGTTGATGGATTGATCTGAGTCATGGATGGCAATCACCCCGAAGTTCGTCGAGTTCAGCAAGGAGAGGTTCAGGGTCGAGAACACCCCGCTTTGCGCGACCGTGCTTGCTTTGGCATTCGGGTTCAAGCTAAGGATGGTGAAGTTGTCGAGTTGGAGGTAGAGGAGGGTCTTATTCAGATCGATATCGTAGGATCCGGCGCGGGGAGTAATGGCGATGGCAAGGTAATCGATCTTGGTCTTGTTAGTGTCCGTGTATCCGGTGACGCCGATGATTCGGATTCCGCTAGAGACGTCCCGGATAGTTTGTTTTCCGACCGCGTACGCCCGTTGTTGAAGGGTTTCTGCAGTCTGCATTATAACGCTCGCAGCAATGGCTGCGACTAGGACTAAGGCGATGAAGACAATCAGGGTGCCGATGCCGACCTCGGCCTGTGAATTGATGAAAATTTTCTTTTTATCCGGTCGCATCGTCCCAGGTTTTATAGCGACGACGGTGTTGATGCGTAGACACCCGAGTCCTTGGGCTGAGTTGACGAGGATAAACCCGTTTTTGTAGTCGACATCCTCGACATAGCCGGTGATGACGCTGGCGCGGTTGTCTCCGGGTTCTTTAGTTACGATTTTGCAATAGTTTCCGATGAGCCTTTCCATGTTCTTGCGTTCCATTTTCGTTCACCTTCGTTCCCATGCTGTTTGCCAGCATGTAGCAAGTATGGTTCGCTGGTGAATGTATTTATAGATGCTCGGGTTGAACAGCAAAACGGCATTCTGTCAAATTGAGAGGATGCTTTTCTGGAGAAAAAAAGAAAGAGAAGGGGAGGCGAAATTCCGCCTCTTGTCGTATGAGTTCTTCCTTAAACCTCGACCACGCGGTATTTAAAGGCATTGGGCGCGTTAACTACAAAGATACCGCTAACCCCCACTTCGGGGACGATTTTACCTTCCAGGGTGTCCCCTGCTCTCAGACCCTGAGTCATCGGGAGGGCCGCCGTGAGGTTCACAATGAGCATTGCCTGATCCGAAGTGCTAATACCGTTGCTATTCATAATTGAATTATCGGAGTCATGAATAGAGATGAGCCCATAGTTCGTGGCGTTCAGTTGGGAGAGGTTGAGGGTCGAGAACACCCCGCCTTGCGCGACCGTGCCTGCTTTGGCATTCGGGTTCAGGCTTAGGATAGTAAAATTGTCGAGTTGGAGATAGAGGAGAGTCTTGTTCAGATCGATATCGTACGATCCAGCGCGGGGAGTGATTGCGAGGGCAAGGTAATCAACCTTGGTCTTGTTGACGTCTGTGTATCCAGTGACACCAATAATTCGAATACCGCTGGATACATCACGGATGGTTTGTTTACCGACTGCATAGGCCCGCTGCTGCAGGGTCTCAGCAGTCTGCATGATGACGCTTGCCGCTATCGCTGCGACGAGGACTAATGCGATGAACACAATGAGGGTGCCGATACCGACCTCGGCCTGGGCATTTTTTTTCAGGGGCTTCCTCTCGGGTTGGCGCTTGGTTCCTGGTTTAATGGCAATCACCGTGTCCATGCGCAGGCAACCGAGGCCCTGGGAGGAATCGATTATGAGGAACCCGTCTTTGTAGTCAACATCTTCGAGAACACCTGTGACGACACTGGCGCGGTCTTCGCCAGGTTCCTTGGTCACGATTTTACAGTACCTGCCTACCAGCCTTTCCATATACCGTTTTTCCATTTCCTTTCACCTTCTGTTCTTTCGTTATCCTTGCGACCTGATGCCAGGACAAGGACTATCGTGGAAATGTTTCACACGGCCAATTATTTAATCGTATGGCGGAAAAATCCCAAAACCAAAAAAAACCGAAACCACTGAAAAACCAGGAGAAGCCCCCTACCCTCGGTACCAACTGTTCAATAAGACATATAAAGCCGCCCGCCAACCCCAACACCCAGAGCACCTATGTCAGACGCAACCCTCGGCCTCCTCCCCATCGTCCTCATCACCTCCGTCATCGCCATCGGCGCCACCGCCGGCTCCATCTTCATCAAGAACCAAACCACTGCCAACAACGCCCTCGACCAAGCCGTCACCGACATCACCAACGACCTCACCACCTACCTCAAAATCGACCAAATCATCGGCAAATACGACACCCCAAACGGCATCCAACGCCTCGCCATCCACATCCGCCCCCTCATCACCGGCACCATCGACCTCACCAAAATACAACTCCAACTCACCCTCCCCGACGACGCCTTCATCCTCCCCTACCGAGACGTCCCCAAAGACGAGCCCACCAATGCCCTCTTCCACAACCCCGCCTGGGACCAATTCAAACCTGGGTCATTCACCATCCAAATGATCACGGACGACGACGGCTCCGCCCTCGCCGCTCACACCCTCAACAAAAACACAGACGCCGGCTTCCTCCTCGTCAAACTCCCAGAACAAACCTACCTACGACCCTACGACACCCTCCAACTCACCATCACCCCCACCCCCGGACAACAACAAACCTTCACCTTCGACGTCCCCTACACCACCAACAGCCTCGTCACCCTCTACCCTTAAACCCAGCCCCTACTTCCCCTCCTCCTTTTCCTTCTTCACCTTCACCACCCCCGCCTCATCCAACCGACGCTCGATCTCCCCGCACACCCGCACACGCTCCTGCCACGCTTCATCCACCGGCCCCTCCTCAGCCGGCCGCCGCGACGCCACCACCGACAAATCCCCCGCAATCACCGTCCGATCCTCGAACGCCGGCCGCGCCACCTCACCCACCGCCTGACGCTTCGACGCATCCCCCTCCAACGCCGACAACACATTCTTCTTAAACGAATCCGCCAACCGCTGATTCAACTCACCGACCTCAGCCTCCTTCCGATGAAGCTCCGCCTCGACCGCCACCCGGCTCGTCACATCATCCATGACCAATAGTGCACCCATAGGATTTCCTGCCTCACCAAATACCGGATGGATGGTGACATCCACCAAGGCCTTCTCCTCATTCGACGAGGGAAAGATGATCGCCTTGATTGTCACATCCCTTCGGTTCGAGACACTCTGGGCGTAGCCCTCCCGCAGCCGCTCCCGCTCCATGAACGACAAATTGAACAAGTCGCAACCAATCGCCTTCTTCGCCTCCACACCCAACAGCATCTCCGCCCTCTTGTTCCACGCTGCGATCTGATTCTTCTCATCCACCATGATCACAGATGAAGGAATCTCGTTTTGAATTAGACGGCACTTGAGGCTGAGATCCTCAACCTCCAGTTTCCTCTTGTTTGCCTCCAAGCGAGCAGCCTCCAACTGTTTCCGAACCTCGAGCATTTCCCCGTCCCTTTCCCGGAGCTTCTCGGTGATTTTCTCCAGTTCTTCCTGTAAAACGCTGATCTCCTGGGTCTTCAGCGCCGGCACCGAGCTGCGTTGCGCCGCCTCCTTTTCCTGCTCCAGCGAGGAACTCTCAAGGTCCGAGATTCGCTGCTGATAACGTTCAAGCTCGCCTTTTAAATTCTCGATGAGCTGGGTCTTTTGCCACAGCTCATCCTCTCGTTGCTTCACCTGGACCTGCCGTGCCGCAAGCTGTTTCTTTAACTCCTGCACAATCTGCTCCTGGATGCCTATCTGCTGTTGCCGGCCCTCGACCTCCTCCCGTACGTGTTCTACGTCATGGTTCCTTTCAAGAAGAGCAATCTTAAGCTCACCGATTTGTTTTCGCAGATCCTCCGCTTCTGCAAGTCTCACATGCACATCGTTCTCCTTGAGCCGCAAGGTTTCCTTCGTCCCCTCAAGTTCCGTCTTGAACCAAAGCACCGATGCCTTATTCGCCTTTAATTCACTCGAGAGCTCCTCCATGTCCTTCCGAGCAGAAACAAGGTCGGTCTTCAGGGTTTCACATTGTTGCACGATGTTGTCTCTCTCATCAGTGACCCTGAGAAGTACGGTCTGCCTTTCTTTTACCTGCTGGCGGAGAAGCAATGCTTCCTCCTCTCGTTTCTTCAAATCCTTCTCCGCTCTCTCAATCCTGATTGTAGAGGCCGACAGCTGCAGCGTGCTGTCCTCAAGCCGCTTCGTGACAATCTCCAGTTCCCTCGTCCGATTCTCAGCGCTATCCCCCAGGGTCTTAATCTCAAGCTCCTTTTGGCTCACCTCGCATTGTTGCTTGAGGAGGTGCGCCTGGAACCTCTGGCATAGATCCTCGGATCTTATGATTTCCTTTTGTGCTTCCTTCAACTTTGTCGAAACATCATGCAGCTCATCGACCGTTCGATGATGCTCGTTTTCCAGATTCGCAATAAGGTTCTTGGCATGCAGGAGCTCGTCTTGGCCATTGGTGGTCTTCTGACGCAACTCATCGAGTTCCGAGTCTCGTTCTTGAAGGGTTCTAACCACTTGCTCCAACTGCGAATTCTTGGTTTTCACCACCTCAAAATGACGCTCGAGTTCCTTCTGAAGCCCCGAAATCTCCTGGGCTTGTTCAGCAAGAGCCTGCTTTTTAACACGCAACTCGGTTTCGTTCTCCTGTAGCTCCTTCTCGGCAATCGCCATTTTTCTGAAGGATTGTTGATAGCGATTGCTGAGCGCCTCAAGATCCGCCTTGTTTTTACAGAGTTCTGCATGCAACCCAGCCATCGGTGTAACATCATCGATGATGATGAGAGACCCATAACCTTCTCCGACGTCGTTGAGCAGAGGAATCCGTGAGATATCCGTGAGGAGCTCCTCGTTCCGCTGGTTCTTGATGATGATCGAATGTTCAGAGGTCTTTGTGAGGATGTTCACGGTATTTGAGAGGGCGTCTTTGAGGAATGGAAGGTCTGTAAGCTGTCGTCCGATTGCGGAGGTGACGGGCATGTTGAACAGCTGCTCGGCGCGCGGGTTCCACGAGGTGATGATGCCTTTGGCATCGGTCATGATGATGGAGGAGGCGCTTCCTTGTTCGATGCTGTCGAGCAATGATCGCAGGTTCTGCTTCTCCAGTGTGAGGTCCTCGAGTTGCTTTTTCAGTCTCTCGTCATCTTGGAGAAGTGAAGTATGGGAGGCTTGCAGTTTCTCGAGATGGTCCTCCCTGGCGGTCAACTCGGTTGTGGCGATCTCGAGGTCTCGAGTTTTACCCGTGAGTTCCCGTTGTAGGTCCGTGAGTTGAAGCTCGCTGGACTTGAGAGCCTCCTCGATTTGGTGGAGGTGTTGTTCTTTGTCACGGAGCGTTCCCTGCAGCGTCTCATTGTGCTGTCGTTGTACCTCGACTTCCGATTCGAGCTGGTGTTTTTTTGAGACAGTCTCGATGAGGGAGGTCTGTTCGTCGCTGAGTTGTCGGCTGAGGTCTTGGAGGAGCCGGTCCTTTCCGATGATCTCTTGGTTGAGGCTTTGGATTTCGTCGGTGGATTGTTCGAGCATGGTCCGGGTGTTTTGCAGTGTACTCTGGAGGTCCTGGATTTGGCTTGAGAGATGCGTGGTCTTGGTCTGGAAGTCGCTCTCTGCTATAGTGATGATCTGTTGGTCTTGGGTGATTTTTTCGTTGAGTTCGGTGATAAGTTCGCTTTTATCCTGGATGTCGATGTTCTTGAGGACTAATTCCATCCATTGTTTTTCAGTCTCCTCGCGCGCCTGTTTGAGGTCGAGAGCTTGTTGGCGGTTGAGTTGGTTCAGGCGTGCGAGTTCTGCTTGATCCTGCTGGAGGGCCTGGGCTTGGGTCTCGATTTGTGTGCTGAGCTGGTTGATTCGAGCCTTATGGTCGTTGAGATCGTTGTTGCGGTAGGCGAGGTCCTGGAGGCGGTCGTGGAGTTCTTCCTTAAGTCGGGTGAGCTCGGCTTCCTGTGCAAGGCCTGCGGTTTGGCTGCCGTGTAGCCTGTCTTGGGTTTCGGTAAGTTCTCTGGTGAGGTCTTCGATCTGGGTTGCGGTGGTGACGAGTTTTGATTGTTCTTCACTGGCCTGTTGGGTGAGGTCGCTGATGATGATGTCCCGGGTTTCTATCTCTTCTTTAAGTGATTGGATGGTGGTGGTGAGCTCGTCGAGTGTCTGCGTGGCCTCTGTTAGTTCATTTTGTTTGGCGGTGAGGGATTCTTGACCTTGGAGGAGGAGTTCGGATGTGCGGGCGAGCTCCTCGGTTAACGTCTGGTTTTCTTGGGTTTTTTGGGTGATTGTGGTCTGTTCTTTGGTGAGTTGATGAGTGAGGTCGGAGATCAGGAAGTCTCGGGTGTGGATCTCGGTTTGAAGGTCTTTGAGTTCGGTTTTTTGTTTTTGGGATGCCAGGTGTTGCGCGGCGAGCTCTGTGGTGATTCGTTGGAGTTCGGCGGTGAGGGCGGTGTGCTGTTCGGTGAGGCGTTCACAGTCGCTCTTGGCCTGGTGAAGCTGGTGGTGGCTAGTTTCCAGCTCTGCTTGGGTCTGGGTGAGGAGGGTTCTGGTGTTGGTGAGGTTGTCGTTGAGAGTGTCGGCGGCCTTGGCCTCTTGGAGCAGGCTGCTTTGGGTGTCGGTGAGTTGGCCGGT
This sequence comes from Methanobacteriota archaeon, assembly GCA_963769885.1. Taxonomy (GTDB): domain Archaea; phylum Thermoplasmatota; class E2; order DHVEG-1; family DHVEG-1; genus CAIRCU01. The sequence goes on along the minus strand of CAVYNH010000005.1, from coordinate 153,666 downwards.
GAGGTCGGCGATGATTTGGTTGCGTTCGTCAAGGGAGTGGTGGAGGTCGTTGATTTCTTGGTGGTGGCTGTGGAGTTCTTTTTCGAGGTCTGCGAGTTGGTGGTGGGTGTGTTGGATGAGCTGTGTTTTTTCTTGGAGGTCGTGTTGGTGCTGCTGGAGGGTCTGTTCGATGGTTTGGAGTTGTTGGTTTTTGGCGAGAAGCTCAGTGGAGAGTTTGGAGATGTGGTCTTTGTGGGTTTGGAGTTGGGTGAGGGTCTCGTGGAGTCTTTGGTCTGTTTCTTCTCGGAGGTGTTTTTGAGCGTCGAGGTTGTCGTGGAGGTGGGTGAGCTCGTGGCGTTGTCTGGTGAGGGCCTCGGTCTGTTGTTCGAGGAGGGCTTGTTTGGTGGCTTGTTCGGTTTTGAGGATGGCGATGAGGGCGGTGTGGTCTGCGTTGTCTTTCTGGAGTGCGGTGAGTGTTTCTTGGAGTTGGGTGAGGGCTGCGGTCTGTGTTTGGAGCTCGTGCTGGCGGGCGGCGAGTTCTTCGTTGAGTCCGGTGAGGCTGAGGTGGTTATCGAATGATTCTTGTTTGAAGGTGGCGATGAGTTGGAGTTGTTGGTCGAGTTCGCGGTTGCGGGCGTTGAGGCCGGCGGTGAGTTCGCTGACCTCTTGGGTGCGTGCCTGGGCTTCTTGTGTGGCTTGGGTGAGGAGTCGGGTGGTGTCGTCGAGGGCCGTCGTTTTTTCTTCAAGCTCGGTTTCGAGTTCGATGATGCGTTGATGGCTGTGGTCGAGGTCTTGGGTGTATTTGGCGAGGTCGGCCTTGAGGCGGGTGAGTTCCTCAGTCTGTGTGTCGAGGAGGTGGGTTCGGGTTTGGAGGTCTTGGGTAGTCTGAGTGAGGAGTTGGGCGTGGTGGTCACGGTCCTCAGTTGTGGCGGTGAGTTGCTCTTGGAGGAGTGCGCTGACGGCGGTGGTTTCGGCTATCTCTTTTTGGAGGTCGGCGAGGAGGTGTTGGGTATCGGTGAACTCAGTGTGGAGGTGGGTTGCATGGCGAAGGTGTTCTTGGAGGTCTCGGTGTTGGTCTTCGAGGTCGGATTGGAGGGTGTTGATGAGGTCGGTTTTTTGTTCGAGGACTGCGTCTTTTTTCTGGAGTTCTTGTTCAAGGCAGGTGGCGGTCTGGGTAATGGTCTTGAGGTGGTGTTCTGCGGTCCGCAGCGCTGTCCGCAGGTCGGTGATTTCAGCGTCTTTGTCTCGGAGGTCGCCTTCTTTTTGGGTGAGGGCGTCCTGGAGGCGGTTGGTCTCGTCTTTCGTGTCGGTGAGGGCGGTGGCGAGGCTGTCGTGGTCGTGGGCGGCGGCTGCCGCGGCCTGGTGAAGGTTTTCAACCTGGTCGGTGAGTTGTTGGATGATGGTGTTCCGTTCGGTGATCTGACTTCGGAGGCGGGTGATGGCGTCCTCCTGGTCGTGGTGCTGTGTTTGGAGGGCGTGGAGTTCGGTGAGTCGGTCTTGGAGCTGTGCCGTGGTTTCGAGGGCGTGGGTCTTGGTGTCGGCGAGATCGATGGTGATGGCGTCGGCGTGGCGTCGGGCGTCGGCGAGGAGGCGGGACAGTCGGCGGATCTCGGCGGTGCGAAGATCGGTTTCATCGTGGCTGTGGTCGAGGGCGAGGACAGTGGCGTGGTGGTCCGCGGTCTGTTTTTCTAGGGCTGCAGTGAGGTCGTTGAGTTGTTGTGTGAGTATGTTTTGTTGGTGGACGTAGCGGTCAAGCTGGTTGTTTTGGTAGCTGATGTATTTTTCTCTGCTGTCGAGTTTGCCGAGGAGGGTGTGGGTTTCGGCGTGGGTGCGGTCGAGGTCCTGGGCTGCTTGTTGGAGGACTTGGTCTTTTTCGGTGAGGCGTTGGGTGAGGCCGGCGAGGGCGGTTTCGTTGTCGGTGTGGGCTTGACGGAGTTCGGCGATGGTCTCCTGGAGGCTTCGGACGGCTTCTTGGAGTTCGGTGAAGTGGATGGTTTGCTCGGCGAGTGCTTGGGTTTTAGCGTGGAGCGCGGCCTGGACGGCGGCGAGGTCTTGGTCTTTGGTTTGGAGCTGCTGTTGGGTCTGCCGGAGCGTGTCAGCGGTGGTCTCGGCGTCCTGCCGAGTTTGAGTCAGTTGGCTGGTGAGCGCCTGGTTTGTTTCGATGATGCCTTCTTGCTCGGCTTGGAGGGCGGCGAGGGTCTGACGGGTGTCCTCGAGGAGGCCGGTGAGGTTTTTGATCTCGGCGGCCTTTTGGTCGGCGTCATGGGTCTTCTGGAGGAGGAGTCGCTGGGCCTCTGTGAGGTCTTCGCCGAGGTTTTCGGCGGTGGTGAGGGCGTCTTGAAGCCTGGCGTTGAGGTGTTCAAGTTCCATGTTCTTGGTTTGGTGTTGGCTGGTCTCGGCGGTGAGGTCGTCGCGGAGGCGGGTGAGTTCTTGATCTTTTTGGTCGAGGAGGAATTGGCGTTGTCTGAGTTGTTTGGTGGCGTCGTCGAGGTCGTGGAGGCGTTGGCGGAGCTGCTGTTCGGTGTCGTCGAGCTCGTCTTGGAGCCCTTGGATGTGTGAGGTCTTGGTTTCGAGGTCGAGAAGTGCCTTGCGGAGTTTCTGTTGGGTCTGGTGGAGTTTGTGGTGTTGGTCTTCGAGGCGGTCTTGGAGGATCGCGGTGGGGTCGGTGCCTGGGCGCGGCTCAGTCGTCATGGTCGTGAGTGGTTGGTCGGTGGATGGGGGTTGGGGGGTGATGCTGTGGACGGTGGCGAGCTCGCCGATGAGTCTGCCGTCTTTGAGGTAGGGGATGGAGTCGATGTGGAGGAGGGAGATGCCGCCGTCTTTGGCGCGGACTTCGAGGGTGTAGGTGTGAGGTGCTTTGCCGATGAGAACAGAGACGTGGCGGCGGCGGAGCGCCTTGGCGGAGATGTCGGTGAGAAGTCCAGCGTCTTCCAGGGTGGTGCCGATGAGGGCATCGCGGCGTCTGCCGGCCAGGCGGCAGAAGGCGTCGCTGGCGTCGAGGAGTTCGCCACGGCTGTTGAGGATGAAGTGCGCGGTGTCCTGGCCGGTGGTCGGTTTTTCCTTGGCTTCTGTATGAAAATCGTCCGACATGATTCTTCCTCACCCCAGGGTATCCCACTCGGTGTTGTCTACTTAAAGGAAATGCGGTTCTTTGCTTATTACCTTTTGGAAATGGACTGGGGATTAGACGTCGGTGCTGGTCAGGAGGCGTTCCACGGCGGTCTTCAGTTCTTCGTAGCCCTCGTGCAGTTTGGCGTACTGTTGTTTGAGCTGGTTGTATTTCTCTTGGTAGGCCTGGTCTGTGGTCGGGTCGCGGTCCGTGTGAGGACCTGGTGAGGGTGCGGTGGCGGCGTGGAGTGCGAGGCTGAGCATGCCGAAGGACGTTTTTTGGAGACGGGCGAGCAGGTCGCTGCATTTCTTCATGTTGTTATCGAGGACGTTGACCTTGCGGCGGTGCTCGATGATGATGTCGGAGAACTCCCTGCGGTCGATGTCCTTGATGAGGCGTTTCTCGGTGAGGTCCATGAGGCTTTCTTTGAGCGACAGCCGCTCTTTTTCCAGAATCCGGAGGCGCTGGGTGAGCAGTTCGCGGAGGCTACCGGCCTCCTCCAAGTACCCTGTGATAGTATCGTCATGGCGGACGAAGACGCGGTACAGGTCCTGCATCGGGACGGTGTTGTCCGTGATCAGCCACATGAGCTCCGGGGTGATACGGTCTTTGAACTCCAGCTTCTCCACGGTCTTGACACCTTTGCTGTACCAGCTGGGGACGAAGATGAGGCCGTTCTTGTCTTCGTCGAACTGCTCGAGGGGGAATCTGAGGACGGCGTCGGACTTGTTGTCCTTGATCCGGTAGCCGATGAGGTGCTGTTCCGCGTCGAGGATGGGGTCCGCGACCTCGCCGAGCCGCTCCCCGGTGTCTTCGAGGAACACGGGTTTGCCGGCCATCTCCTTCTGCCAGTAGGCCGGCCGCTTCGGCGCCGTGGTCGTTGGTAGGTCTCCGAGGTCCTCAAAGGCGTTCTGGTCAGGCTGCTCGGAGTCAAGGAATGAGTAGGCATCAGACGAGGTCGTCTCGTTGGGCGTCTGCGGCTCCTGCGGGGTCGCGGAGGGCTTTCGACGCTGAAATCGAGACAACTGATTCGAGAGTGCAGGCGAGTCGGATGAGACGGGCGATGCGGGGACAGTCTTTCGCTTTAAAAGAGGCATTTTACTGCATCACCCTCACCGTTAGAGGTCGCATCCACCCTCCAGGGCCAGTAATGGGTCACGCTGTTCTTTAACATTTCGGCAGAGGTGCGTTAGCCCCCACGACGTCAGGACCACAGGAACGAGCAGGAACGCGACGACGAGCAGATAAATCCCGAGCGCGCCCATGACCAGCCCGAGGGTCTCTATGACCGAGCGGGAGGCGGTGAGGATGTCGAAGCCGATCTTGCCCATGAGCAGACACAGGGAGACACACAGGGACATGACGACCGCAAGGACGATCTTTTCCCGCAGCCGGCAGCGAAAGAGGTAGGCGACCAGCCCGGCGAGGACCGCGGCGACCACCAAAGCTGTAAGCGTGCTTTGCATGAGGAAGAAGAAGGGGACGGCGATGAGGCCGCCGATCAGGAACGGCCGCGCCTGCAGCGACGCGAGGTTTACCTGGCTTACCCAGAGGACGTTCCTCGCCAGTCCGCGGCGAAATCGGAGGCGCGCATGGGCAATCCGCGCTCTCCATCGGGTTTTCAGCATCGGCCGTGGGGCATAGTGCCAGGAGAGATTGACCTGGAGAACGTAGGCCGTCTCCTCGAGTAGGGCAGCGGCAAGGATGATCAGGAGTGTGACCGCCGTGAGGATCGCGGCACTGATGAGATCCAGAATAATAACCACGAGGCTGGGGTCTGCTTGCGACACCGTGAGTAGGACCTCGTCTGGGAAGAGCAGCCAGAGAGGGGAGGAGTAGATGGCGATGTCGCCGACGTACGAGCCGTTCGCGGTCCCGTTTGGGACGGAGGCGGAGATGTTCTGTGGCTTGATCTTACCTGCTCCCACCGTGAAGACGACGTGATTGAGGAGCGGCTCCATGCCTTGCCTCCCGAAGATAATGCCTTTGACAGGGAAAACGCTAGGATTGACAACGGAGATCTCCCGAGGGAACCCGGTCTGCCCCGGCTCCAGTGCCCCAAGGTCCATGCCATTCTTTGAGGCGAATTCGCCGACGCCGACCGCCCCCGTCACCGTATCATACGCGAACAGATGGATGATGAAGAAGAAGGCGGTGAACAGGAGGAAGAAGAACACGGCGGTTTTCTTCAGGTTCAAGGACCGTGAACTCAGGATGTAGTACCTGATTTTCTCTTGGATGGTCTTCCGGCGTTCAGGGACCAGGAAGATGGCGATGACCAGGAGGATGACGGACACGGTCAGGGGCGTGAAGACCCAGATCGTCGTCGAGGTCCCTTTCGCCGCCGAGGACTGCGTCAACAATCGGAAACCTTCGTTGACCAGGATGCCAACGTAGCCGACCAACGGGATCTTCAAGGGCACAGGGCCGAGCATGATCGCCTTACCGACGAAGTTCTTCTCGGTCACGTACGGCTCGGGCGCATGCGGCCCAGCCTGGTCGGTCCACCGGTTCGCGTCTCCCTTGGTGACCAGCGCGATCTTGCCGAAGTCCTCGCGGACCTCGATGACGCGGTGCACGATGAACTTCGTGTCAGGCCAGTGCAGCCAGCTCTTATAGACGACGATATCCCCGACCTTAACGTCCTGAATGGACGCGGGCGACCAGGTGACCAGATCCCCCGTTATCAGCGACGGACTCATGGAATCCGAGGTCACAATATCGACCGGGAACACGGCGCCAGAGACGACGGAAAAAATCCTCGCAATGATGAGGAAAAAGACCGCAATGAACAAGAGGTTGCCGATGAGAACCTTCAGGGTCAGCTTCAATCGGCACCACCTCCCTCGATAAGCCCACGGCTGACCCAGTGAACGCTAGTCCATGCTCTCGCAGGCAAACCGCGTCGGTGCATTACCCCATCCGTGACCTAAGTATATATTCAGATATATATATAGGTTCTGCTGAACACTCCGAAGGATATTTAAAAGGAGGCCCGCATTCACGCCGACAACAATGCCGGCCACAGAGGACCCTACCGCTACCACCAACGAACCTGTGGACATCCCATACCTCCAACAACAAGTCGGCCAGCGGTTCCCCTTCTACGACGTGAAGATCACCCCCCAGGCCGTCGTCTTCTTCTGCCACATCGACGAGGCCACCGTAGGGGACCAGTTCGAGGACCTTCGCCATTCCCTCAAAGAAAAAGACTACATCCCGATGCTGCAGACCCATCAGGGAGAACACCTCCTCTTCATCATGAAGAAACAGCAACGCAAGACGAGATCCATCTACGTCAACATCGTCTTGCTTGCGGCGACCATCTTCACCACGACGCTCGCTGGTAGCCTCCAATGGGTCATCCTCGACCTCGTCAAGACCAACGCCGCCAACCCCGGAATCCTGGAGATGTTCGCCATCGGCTTCCAACCCCACTACCTCTTCATCGGCTTCCTCACCTTCTCGCTGCCCCTCATGGCGATCCTCGGCATCCACGAGACCGGCCATTACCTCGCCTCACGCAAGCACCGCGTTGACGCCTCATTGCCCTTCTTCATCCCATTACCCCCGATCCCCGGCTATCTGGATTTAGGGACCTTCGGCGCCGTCATTTCCACTCGCGACCCCATCCCCAACCGCAAAGCGCTCCTGCACATCGGCGCGGCCGGCCCCCTCTGCGGTTTCCTCACCGCGATCCCGGTCGTCATCATCGGCTTCTTCCTCATGCAGCAAAACCCGGTGGTCCTACCATCCACAACCGAGACCATCAACTTCATCCCCCCGCTGCTCATCCAATGGATCGGCAGCTTCTTCACCATCCCCAGCACCGCCCTCATCCATCCAACGCTGTACGCCGGCTGGGTCGGCATCTTCCTGACGGCCGTCAACCTCCTGCCCGTCGGCCAGCTCGACGGCGGCCACGTCTCCCGGGCGGTCTTCAAGGACAAAGCTCGGTACATCAGCTGGGGCATCATCATCCTCCTCATCATCCTTGGGCTGTTCTACACCGGATGGTTCATGTTCGCCTTCATCGTCCTGCTGTTCCTCGGCACCCAGCACCAACCACCGCTCAATGAGATCACAACTTTGGGAAGGCGGGACATCCTTATCGCCCTCGCAATCCTCCTCGTCTTCGTCCTCAGTTTCGCACCGGTGCCGTTTTCTTCCTAATACTGATTTGATTCGAGGGCAATTTTTTCGCAATGATTTAAATAGGTAAGAAGAATTCTTAGGACCATGGGCATGAAGACCTACCTCCATATCCTATTCAACAGCGAAGGCGCCAGCCCCTCCGACGTCAAGACCCAGCTCATGAACATGGGCTTCCAGGCGGCACGCGGCAGCTACGACTTCGTCTTCGATTGGGGTAAGGACCACGCGGACATCGACGAACTGGTCTTCTTCGCCGACAAAGTCCACTCCGCCCTCAAACACTGCAACGTCTCCTTCACCATCGAGACGATTGCCTAGGAAAAAAGCCTTATTTCCTCGGGTTTTTCACACGTGAAATTGCTTTGCTGATGACACCCATGAAGGTATGGTATTCCCAGACCGAAGGCATCGCCCGACCCATTAACCGGCGGAACATGATCTTCGTCTGCGCCTTCTTATGCGCCGGGTAATCGATCGTGTCCAGCAGCTCAGAGAAGAACCCCTGAAGCGTGTCGTTCTCCACCCGCCCCAGCTGCCGGCGCCGACCAGGCCCCTTCCCCGTCTTATAGAGCTCGTAAAGCACCAGCGTCACCGCATGGGAGAGGTTCAATGAGGGGTACTCGTCACTGGTCGGGATCTTCAGCATGACGTCGCAGGCCGCGATCTCCTCGTTGAACAGGCCGTAGTCCTCACGGCCGAACACCAGCCCGATGGTGCCGTCGACCTTCGTGCAGTCCTCAGCGAATTTCTCCAGTGGGATCGGGGTCCGGAGATAATATTTTTCCTTGGCGGCGTCGACGGCGGAGGTCGCGGCGAGGAAATCGAGCTGCTTGACCGCCTCAGAGAACGTCGAGAGGGTGGCGGCCTCATCCAGGATCTTGGTGGCATGCATCGCCCGAGCGTAACAGGTCTGGTCAAGCGGGCAGGCGGGGTTGACGAGAATGAGGCGGTGGACGCCGAAGTTCATCATGGAGCGGGCGACGGCTCCGACGTTCCCGCTGTACTTCGGTTCTACCAATACGACGACGATTTCAGGTATTTGGCCCCGCCCCCTAGAAACAGGTTCACTTGATGTTGAGCTCGTCTTCTTTTTCCTGGAGCATCCGCTGGTACTTTTTCGGGAGGTGCTTGACGGTGCGGCGTAGCTCGGCATGCTTGATTTGGATCTCTGAGCGCTTGTTGGTCTTGAGCTCTTTTTTGACGAAGCGGCTCTTGGAGAGGTAGCTCCAGAGGTAGTAGACGCCGATGCCGAAGACGATGAGGCCGACGATGAGGACGTAGGCGTTCCATGCGCCCAAGTCATAGAGGAATTTTAATGCTGGCTCAGTCGCGAGCCAGTGCGCATAAAAGATGAGTTCGAGGATGAGGATGATGATGCCGATGATGGTCAGGATGATGCTAGAGGGGTAGACGATTTCGCGTAGGAAGTTGGTGATTTTTCCCATTGTGCTTGGTCACCTCAGTATGAGCGTGCGAACCGCATCCATTTCTCCGCCTTCTGTCCACATACGGGGCAGGTTTCGGTACACTTGTGCGGTTCGATTGGTTCCCCTAACGTATTGCCCTCTAAAACTTTTTCTATCTCGAGGGCGCATTCTTTGGTGCCGCACCAGGGCATGGTGATGATGCCGGTGGTGGTCTGGGCCTCGTCGACGGAGCAGACGGTGTGCATGTTGTCTTTGAGGAGTTTATCGGCTTTTGTGTACATCGCGGCCGCCATGGTTTTTAGCTCTGTCTTGAGGCCGTCTTCGATGCTGGGGAGCGGGATGGTTTTCTTTTCGCTGGTGTCGCGGCGGACGACGGTGGCGACGTTGTTGTCGAGGTCGCGGGGGCCGATCTCGATGCGGAGGGGGACGCCTTTGAGTTCCCAGTCGTAGTATTTGTTGCCAGGGGTGATCTCGCGGTTGTCGACGTGGCTGCGGATGCCGGCGCTGAGGAGTCGGGAGTGCAGCTGGGTGCAGGCGCTGAGGACGATGGTCTCTTTTCCTTTGAAGATGATGGGGATGATGACGGCTTGGATCGGGGCGATCTCGGGTGGGAGGACGAGGCCTTTGTTGTCGCCGTGGATGCCGATGACGGCGCCGAGGATGCGTTCGCTCATGCCGTAGGTGGTCTGGTGGGCGTAGGCGCGTTTGCCGTCTTCGGTTTCGTAGGAGATCTCGTAGGGTTTGGCGAAGTTGTCTTTGTATTGGTGGATGGAGCCCATCTGGAGGGTGCGGTTGGAGGGCATGAGGACGTCGATGCTGATGGTGTAGTAGGCGCCTGCGAACTTATCCCAGTCAGGGCGTTTGTTGAAGATGAAGGGGAGGCAGAGTTTGTGAAAGAGGCGGGTGGCGATGTCTTTGTCTTCTTTGATTTGGCGTTCGGCGTCTTGGAAGTCGGTGTGGCAGGTGTGGGCTTCGAAGAAGTGGATCTCGCGGACTCTGATGAATGCGCGGGTTTGTTTGGTCTCGTAGCGGAAGGTGTTGACGATCTGGTAGGTTTTGAGGGGGAGGTCGTTGTGGGAGCGGATCCAGAGGGAGAAGATGGGGTACATCGCGGTTTCGCTGGTGGGTCTGAGGAGCCAGCGTTCTTCGAGTGGGGTGAGGCCGGCGTGGGTGACCCAGAAGACTTCTTTGCCGAAGCCTTCGATGTGTTCTTCTTCTTTTTTGAAGAGGGATTCTGGGATGAGGAGGGGGAATTGGACTTCTTTATGGTTAGTGGCGCGCATCTCGTCGCGGATGAGGCCGTCGATGTTGGTCATGAGCGTCCAGCCGTAGGGTTTCCAGACGTTCATGCCTTTGATGGGGTAGCGTTTGTCGCAGAGGTCGGCGAGTTCAACGATTTCGTTGTACCATTCGTTAAAATCCTCATCTTTTTTGACTTTGGTGGCTGGCATGGTATGTCATCTATGGGTTGGCGGTAGATGAGGCTCCCTTGGTTTAGGCGCCGCGTCCTTCTTTGGCCTTGATGCGCAGTTCAGTGGATCGGCAGCGGCGGCATCGTTTGGCGAGGATGGCGTTGGATGCCCCGCATTTCATGCAGATTTTTTTGTTTAACAGTCGGCTTTCTGCCTCTGGAAATCGCGTCATAGGGTGACCGCCTTTCTTTTCTTGTGAACAGGCATACCCTATTTAAACATACTGTCCGGTTTCCCCTGGAGAAGATGGAGGTACATTTGGTGGTGTGGGTGGGGAAAGTATTCGTAGACGAAGCGTGTTCGTGGTGGGTGTGAAGCGGGTGGAGTGGTGGTTCCGGCCGTCGGTGTTTTTCGCCTCTGCGGTGTTCCTGGTGTGGTTCTTGTTGATTGTGGTGAGTCCGAATGCGGTCCCTGCGGGGTCGTGCCAGGATCTCTCCGGGACGGTCGGCGTCTCGGACAATGCCGATGTGTTTTCGGGGTTTCCGCAGCCGTGGGGGCTGGTGTACAGCGTGGGTGATCGCTTGTGTCATCAGCGGGCGGACCGATCGTTCTTCCTGGGTGGGAACGAGCTGCCGTTCTGTGCGCGATGCACGGGAGTCTGGCTGGGGTTGTTCCTGGGGTTGGTGGTGATGGCGTTTGTGGCGGTGCCGCTGGATTCCCGGTTGGCCTGGGTGTTCGTGGTAGGGCTGCTGCCGTTGATGGTAGATGGGGGCGGGCAGCTGCTGGGACTGTGGGAGAGTACGAACGTGGTGCGTCTGGTGACCGGGGTGTTGGCCGGGGTTGTGGGCGGGCTGGGGATTGGTATCCTGGTCACTGAGTTTGCTGACGTTGTGCGGAAAAAGCCGGTGAAGGAAGACTAGGTTTTTGGGGTGAACTCACGGCGGGTCATGATGAGGAAGACTAAAGCGATGAGGGAGAAGACGCTGGCGGTGAAGAAGACGCCGATGGTGAAGAGGCCGAGGATGCTGCCGGTGATGCTGAGGCCCCAGGAGCGTTTGCGGATGGCCATGAGGCCGCCGATGAGGGCGAGGGCGGAGAAGACGACGCCGATGATGCTGCAGGTCTGGAGTATGGACTGATAGGTTTGTACGGGTATTTGTGAGTTATTTGGAAGAAAGTTCTGGAATTGGGAGGCATCCCAAGCGAGGATGTTCGACCATGTTATGAATCCTGAGAGGGCGGCGATGATGAGGAGGATGCCGGCGATGACCGGGAGCGACGTGGAGGGTTTATGCTCGGAGGACTCCTGAGGTCCTTCTGGGGGGTAGTAGCCTTCGGGGACTGGGGTGGGTTCGTCCATGGCTGGCACCTTTGTCTTCGGGTGAAAGTATCGTTATCTTGTTTTTATCAATACCGGAACGATGGTTTCGTACTCGGGGAAAAAGCGTGTAAGGAAAGGCCTTGGGAGGTGGTGTTCTTCCCCCTTGTTGAGGTTAGGCTTTCTTTTCTTCTTTGAGCGTCCGTTTTCTACGCTCCGAGTCTTCGCGGATTCGTGGCATGACGTACCGGTCGACGTACCAGAAGATGATTACACCGTAGACGATAATGAGGCTCTGCAGATACGGCCGCTGCAAGTACTCGCTGACGAAGACCGTGGCGGTCAACGGAATCTCCAGCAGGACGGCTAGGAAGATGTACCGCATTAGTTTTCTACTGTACACACCGTAGCCGACGAGGACGCCGGATGCCCCTTGGAAGAAGATGATGCCGATGGAGCCGACGACGATGAGCAGCACCGTCAGGGTGTCCTGCAGCTGCGTCCCCAGCACCAGCAGGGAGGCTGGCGTGAAAATCGAGCCGAAGCCAAGCCCCAGCACCAGCCCATAGATGACCGTCTCCCGTTTCTCATGGAACCGGCCGAGGTTCAGGACGATGACCTTGCTCATCTGCTCAAGAATCGGGAAAAGGATGATGTAGATGACGCCGATGCTCGCCGTGAACAGCTCGATGAGCGCGATGATGAAGCCGAGGATGATGCCGACGATGAACATCAGGAAAATATTCTTGTCCTTGTAGTATCCCTCGTAGCCCCGCAGCCCGAACCACAGGAGCAGCAACGCGGGGATGATGCCCAGGAACAGGCTCATCTGCGGAACAATGCTTGCCATAGACAATACCTTCCATTCAGGACGCTGTCTTATAGTTTGCCATCACCGGGTTCTGTAACTTCTCGGGTGATTTCGAATCCTGATGGAACTAAACACTGTATACAATATGATGTTTTTTCTTCAAAAAGTTTAAATAAAGCTGACATCATATTTTTCTCCGGAGGAATTATAACCATGATGAAAAAATGGATGGTTATTGGAATCCTTTTAATTTTGATATGTTCGAGTATCCCAATTTTTGCTTCAATGCCTGTAGGTGACCCTCATGTTCACCTTGGCGGAACTCAAGGACTGAATGGATGGTATATTAGTGCTGTCAACGTAAGCATAGATGGTCCTGCTCTGTATAAAATTAATAATGGGAGTTGGATGGTTTACACATTTCCTTTTGTGATGCCAGGAGATGGAAGATACACTTTAATTGCGACTGATAATAATTACAATCCAAACTGGACAGAGGAATATCAAATCAACATCGACACGACACCCCCGTGCATCAATATAACGTGTTCATTTGCACATACATATATCATTATCACAGCGAATTGTTCTGATACAATGAGTGGCGTGAACTATGTAGAATTCTACATAGACGAAGTCTATCAGGGGACCGATTATGAGGCACCCTACCAGTGGACTTGGGATGGTGTTATTGAACCCACCTTACCATTGACGCTTACTGGATTCACAAAGAAGCCTATCATCTCTGATAATAACATCACAATCCCGATTCGTTTCGGAATCGGGAAGTGCTTTAACATGTTAATACCCATGGTCATCGGCTATGATAATGCAGGAAACAGTGCGTTCTCCCTAACTGGCCATCCGGTTTTTCCATACTTTTTGATAATCTCCCAGACCTTCGTCGTACCAAATAACTATACAGGCTATCTAGGGCGATTCTTCGTCCACGCTACGTTTCAATAAAAAAATCTTACTTGGGTAATAGGTGCGAGTAAAAGGTTAAATTATACAGTGTTTTTTGCTTTTACTTTTAACTTCTTGAACCTCAAACAATCTCCTGTATCCGACCATTCAAGTTCAAAAAAGAAGCCATCACCCGATTTGTTACAAAGAAAATCTACCTAACATCATCACCCTATAACGTTACAGAACCCCATCACCACAGCTCATATACATAAAAATATATATACCAGCCCCATTGACTGCCGCATTAATATAGCACCGCACAATACACAAGAACCAGAGGCGAGACACCCCCTATGATCACCTGCACGGGACTCTCCAAGCACTTCGGCCCCATTCATGCCATCGACAACCTTACCATCGAGATTCCAACAGGACAGATCTTCGGCCTCCTCGGTCCCAACGGTGCCGGCAAGACCACCACCATGCGGATGCTCTGCTGCCTCATCAGACCAACCGCCGGGACTGCCAGCATCGACGGCCTCGACATCACCAACCCCCGTGATGCCCACCGGATCCGCGGCATGATCGGCTTCCTGCCCGAAGTCCCGGGCCTCTACGAAACCCTCGGTGCATATCAGAATTTGGATTACTACGCCCAGTTCTACCACCTCCCCAAGCCCCAACGCGAAGAGGTAATAAAACGGACCCTGGACAACCTCGGCCTCTGGGATCGACGCATGGAACCCGTCGGCGGCTTCTCCAAAGGCATGAAACAAAAGATCGCGATCGCTAGAGCCTTCATCCACAACCCAAAATACGTTTTCTTAGATGAGCCCACCGCCAGCCTCGACCCGCAGGCCTCCAAGCTCGTCCGCGACTACATCCTCGACCTCAAAGCCCACGGCGTCACCATCGTCATCAACACCCACAACCTCGCCGAAGCGGAACGCATCTGCGACCAAGTCGCCCTCATCAATAACACCCTCATCCGAGTCGGCAACCCCAAGCAACTCGCCCGCAGCGTCTTCAGCCGCACCATCGCCATCACCGTCGATCACATCCCCCCAGCCCTGACCCAGCAACTCACCACCCTCCCAGACACCCGCCTCAAAGCCATCCAAGGCACCCGCATCCTCCTCGAGGTTAAAGACCCTGAGACCGACAACCCCAGGATCATCGAGTGGCTCATCACCCAGGGAATCAAGGTCGAATACGTCGCCGAAGAAGAACATAGCCTCGAGGACGTCTACCTCAAACTCATCGCCGCACCCCAGGGAGGGCTTTAGATGGCCTGGCACAACGTCTGGACCCTCACCCGCAAAGACCTCGCCGAGTTCCGCCACCAAAAACTCGTCCTCGGCAGCATCATCGCCATGCCCATCGTCCTCGGCGTCATCCTCCCCCTCTTCACGTTCTACCCCCTTATCAGCCTCGCCTCCACCGCCCCCACCTGGGACGTCACCGGACTGCAGGAACACGGCGCCCTCCCCGACACCTTCACCGCCCCCATCACCAACCACACCCAGACCAACACCGCCCTCGCCAACACCACCATCACCAACACCAGCCTTACCCATACGACCATTATCAACTGCGTCCTCGTCTCCTGCGACATCCACGATTCGACGCTCGAGAACACCACCGTGACCCTCAGCATCCTATCCCAGACCACCTGCACCAACACCATCATCACCACCTCCCAGGGCACGAACCTCTCCGGCCGCAACATCATTACGGACCACGCAGCCCTCACCTTCACTAGAACCAGACCCTCGGAGACCACCCTCATCTTCCCCATGATTCTCAACCTCATCCTCATCATCTTCATCATCGTCCCCGCCACCCTGCCCACCGTCATTTCCTCCTATAGCATCGTCGGCGAGAAGAACAACCGCAGCCTCGAACCGCTCCTCGCCACCCCGATCACAGACGGAGAGCTGCTCGCAGGCAAGATCTTCTCCAGCTTCCTCCCCTCTATGGGCTCGACCCTGTTCGCCTTCTGCCTCGGCAACATCCTCCTCGATGCCCTCTTCCTCCCCCAGCTCGGCCTCCCCCTCCTCCCCAACCTCAACTGGCTCCTCTCTATCCTCATCCTCGCGCCCACCGCCTGCCTGATGAGCATCCTCGGCTGCGTCATCGTCTCCTCCAAGGTCAGCGACGTTCGCTCCGCTCAACAAGTCGGCGGATTCATCGTCATGCCTGTCGTCGTCCTCATGCTCGGCGTCCTCTCTGGATTCATCCTCCTCTCGCCCCTCACCATCCTCGCCTTCACCGCCGTCTACCTCGGCATCGACCTTGTCCTCTTCTACTTCGCCAAAGCCATCTTCAACAGAGAAGAAATCCTCACCAAATGGAAATAACCCCTGCCTGCTTTCCCTTTTTAATCGCCCAGGACAAATTATTAGTAGGAGGACCCGGTATACCACGACCCAGCCAGGGAGAGACACCCTATGGTCACCCAGACAATCCGCTGCCCAAAATGCCGCACAAGCATCACGGTCCAGGGCACCCTGGGACAACGGCTCATCGTCACCTGCCCTGCCTGCAAGACCGCCGGACAGTTCACCTTTCCTAGCCCGCCTTCAAGCCCAGTGAACGCGGTCATCACCGTCTCCCATGTGACCAAACGCTACAAGGATACCACCGCGGTTGACGACGTCTCCTTCTCTGTCAGACCCGGTGAAATCTTTGGCTTCCTCGGACCCAACGGCGCAGGAAAAACCACGTTACTCAAGGCAATCCTCGGATTGATTCGCACCGACGGCGGGACTATCACGATTAACGGCCACAACATCTACCACGACGGCATCCAAGCAAAAAAACAGATCGCCTACCTCCCCGAGCGCGTTGCACTCTACGACAACCTCACTCCGACACAGACCCTGCGGTTCTTCTGTGAACTCCGCGGAGAAGACCCCGTACAGATCCCCGGAATCCTCAAGGAAGTCGGGCTCGACCAGGCCAGCGACCGCAAAGTCGGCGGCTTCTCCAAAGGAATGATCCAACTCCTCGGCATCGCCCAAGCCATCATCGGACATCCCTCCATCTGCATCTTCGACGAACCCAGCTCGGGGCTTGACCCCCGCTGGACCAGAGTCGTCAGAGACAAAATCAGGCACCTCAACGATAACGGCGCTACCGTCATCTTCTCCTCCCACATCCTCAGCGAAGTCGAAAGCCTCTGCGACCGCGTCGCCATCATCGACAAAGGTCACCTCATCGCCCAAGACAGCCTACAAAAGATACAAAGTGTCGTCCAGACCAAGCCACGCCTCGAAATCACCATCCCGGGTCTCCAGGGAAAGACGCCCAAAGTCCTGCAAGGCATACACGGCATCAGCAACCTCCTCGTCAAAGGCGACGTTATCACTCTCACCTGCGACCCCGCCCTTCGCGGCAAAATCATCACCCTGCTCGAAGAAGCAGGCTTCGCCGTTGGCAACATCAAGACCATCGAGCCGTCGCTTGAAGACGCCTTCATCAAACTCGTCGGAGGCAGCGCCCAATGAACTTCAACGCCAGATCCGTGTACACCGTCGCAAAAAAAGAATTCACCGACCATATCCGGAACCGCTGGATCCTCATCCTGATCATCGTCTTCATCGCGCTAACCCTGGTCGCATCCTTCCTCGCCGGACAGCGCTCCCTCAACAACCAGACCCTCGGCGGAGCCGAAGAAACCGTCTTGACCCTCCTAAGCATCGCCGCTTTCCTCATCCCCCTCATCGCCATCATGCTTGGCTTCGCTACCATCGCTGGCGAGGCAGAGAGCGGCGCGCTTGCCTTGGTTCTCTCCTACCCCATACGGCGCTCAGAAGTACTCCTCGGAAAATTCCTCGGCCTCGGAGGAATCCTTGCCTTCACCGCGCTCGTCGGCTTCGGGGTTGGAGGCATCGTGATTGCCTTTAGTGCAGGCGCATCTCAGATTCTCGGATTCCTTGCCTTCATCGGCCTCACTATCCTTTTCGGCCTCATGTACCTCGGCCCGATGATCTTCTTCTCAGCCTTGCTGAAACGGCGCGTCACCGCCATCGGCAGCGGCATCTTCATGTTCCTCTGGTCACCAATCTACGGCATGATCACCTTCGCTGTTTACCTTGCGACCACCAACATCTCACCTACACAGATCATGCAGGGCGGCAATATCTCGGTACCCGATTGGATGTGGTGGTCACTCGCTGTAAGTCCCTCTGATTTGTACCAGACCACGGTCATGAAGGCCTTCAACGTCGAGCAAGCCTTCGGCTTCACCATGCCGCTCCCAGACTTCCTCTCCGCCCCCCTCCTGCTATTCTTCATGTTCCTCTGGATCTCCATTCCACTCCTCCTCGCCTACCTGTTCTTCCGCCGCCGCGACATCTAAGCACATAACAAACTTCTTACCCAGCCCTCCAATTACGAGGCAGCGTGGATGGAGCATTCCTGGTCACCCTCATCTTTCTCCTCTCGATAGCAGCCATGCTATTCCTCATCCTCCGCAAATCATCCTTCTCCCTACGGATTGGCACTCGGACCTTTCATCTTGACTCGTATTTCCTCGGCGCCCTCATCGCCCCCGTACTCATCGCCGGCCTCGGGCTCCTCACCCCAGAGCAGATCCTTCAGGGACTGCGAGGCACCGGCGGACTAAACCCCTTCGGCATCCTCATCCTATTCCTCTCCATGGTGTTCATGAGCATCTACCTGGACACCACCGGCTTCTTCGAATACTGCGCCCGCCTCGCCCTCCGGATTACCGACAGCCGCGGCAGTCGTCTCTTCCTCGCCTTCTACGCCGTCATCAGCATCCTCACCATCTTCGCCTCCAACGACGTTATCATCCTCACAATCACCCCCTTCATCTACTACTTCGCTAAACATACCGGCATTGACCCCATCCCATACCTCTTCGCCGAATTCTTCGCTGCTAACACTTGGAGTATCATGCTCTACGTTGGCAATCCCACCAACATCGTCCTCGCCTCCGCCTTCAACCTCAACTTCCTCACCTACTTTCGCTGGATGGTTCTCCCCACCCTCGCCGCCGGTATTATCAATCTTACACTTCTCTACCTACTTTTCCGCAAGCGGATCACCATATCAATCATCTACCACGATAATCGACTACCTTCGGAAGCCATCACCGATAAACCTGGTGCTATCATCGGCGTCAGCACCCTGTTCGGATGTATTTTCGGTCTTTCTATCGCCCCGAACCTCCATCTCGAGATGTGGTTCGTCGCTTTCATCTTTGGCGCCGCACTCTTCCTCCTCCTTGTTATTCGAGACCTCATCAGCCTGCGTCGGACCTCCCCCAACCTCCTTGTGACATGGCGCACTATGAAACGGATGCCCTTTGAGATTATTCCCTTTGTATTAGCAATGTTCATCACTGTTGAAGCCCTCCGGTCCTTTGCCGTTACTACTTTGATTGGTGGGTTTTTCGACAGCCTCATTCAGCAATCTACCCCCGTCTGTATCCTCCTATATGGCTTCGCCTCGGCATTCATATCTAGCGTCGTCAACAATATCCCGGCGACGGTCGCTTTCGCTCCTATCATCCAATCCGCTAGCGCCAGTATGCAGTTCCCCGCAATCTATGCGACCGTTATTGGTTCCAATCTTGGAGCTTGCCTGACGCCCATCGGTGCGCTAGCGGGGATCATGTGGGTAAGCCTCCTCCGAGACAAGGGCGTCCGCGTCTCGTTCAAGGAGTTCGTTAAGTATGGTCTTTTGGTCACGCCGCTTGCACTTCTTGTCAGCCTCGGCGTCCTCGCAATCGAATTCCTCCTTTAAGGCATGCGCTCGTCTTTTAACCCGCTATGCAATCATTATATTGTTATTTATTTTTAAAAAACAATCGTGCAAATTAAGTAAAACAGCAGGTATTGCAGTAACCGTTCAATAAAGCGGCCACAGGATCATCTTCGTAGGCAGAGTTTAAGGAGAAGAATCACGACTTATTAGTACTGCGAACCCGATAAATAGTACTCCAAGCGCTCCGAGATCAAGGCTGCCGTCGAACGGCTCCCGTGGATTTCTGTATTTTTTTTCACAGCAGTTTGATCGCGATGCGCGACCAGGGGACTGGGGTCAGCTTCCAGGCGTTCCCGGTGGCCAGCACCTGCGCGATCTGTGAATTATCCGGATTGATGTCTTTTTTATCGAGTTTCTTGAGGTACTCGATGGCGGCATCCTCCGAGGTAAATAGGTATTTTGCGGAGCCGGTATCCAGACAGAACACCGTAGTATCGATCTTCAACCCGTTATTGGGAGCGCTGGGCCCAGGAGCCTCTGCCTTTTTTTCTCTCGGTATAGTGTTCGTCTGTTCAATTCCCATCTTCATCACACATCACCTCTCATTCTTGAATCTTGTTATTTGTATAAAAAGATAATTAGTGTCTATAGGCAAATGAAAACCGTGGTAATCTTACGTTATGGTCTGGCTGAGGTTTTTAAACGCCTTGAGGTACACCTTTTTGACCCCATTGTTCGTCTCCTTGGTGCTCAGCCGTTTAAGTATCGGAATTAACTCGTCCTTTTTCGTTGGATTGTGGAGGGCGATGTTGGTGATGGCATAGGCGGCACACCAGCGGACCACGGTGCTTGGATGGGTGGTGTTCTTGAGGAGTTGGGGGAGGGCGGCGACGGCTGCGGGGTGGTGTTGCGCCAGGTTTCCTATTGCTTCCTGAACGCCCCAGGTCACGTGAGGGGCGCGGTAGGTGACGTAGTGGATGAGGGTGTCGAGGTAGGGTAGTAGTAGATCTGGGTCGGTCTTTGAGAGTTCTTTGATGACGTCAGTGCAGGTCCCTTTCTGCGGGTCAGTGCCTGTTGCAAGGGCGGTGAAGAGGTCATTGATAAGTCTTGGGTCTTCGATGATCGTCTGGGTGATGCGTAGTGTTTTTTCCTTGGGTTTTTGTTTGGATTGGAGGAGGTCTTGGATAGTGCCCATGCTCGAGTAGTATTTTCTAGGTGTTTTTAAAGGCAGGGTTGAGAGAAGCTATTCGGGGTGAGAAGGGGTGACGCCGAGGGGGAGATTTGAACTCCCGCGAGGAACAAGCCCCACGAGCTCTCCAGGCTCGCGCCGTACCGGTCTGAGCCACCTCGGCAAAAAACCAGAGGGTTGTACCCATCTCCTTCTTATCTATTTTTGCCATACGGACGGATAGCAGCCCCGGTCCGCGAGCACCCGCTCCCAATTCAAAAAACGCTGAACTGTTTCTAACAAAACGATGTCACGGATGAGAAGGGCCTCGCGTCTCTCTTATTTTTTCCAGACGGAGGGGTACGTCCCCTTATTCATCAGCACCCGCTCAAGGCTCGCTGCGATGCCCTGGTCCTTCTGCAGGACCTCCTCGGTCGACATCTGCATCGATACGAGCGCGATCCCCTCGCCCTTCAACGTCATCGCCGCCGCGACATCCCCCTTCTTGATCTCCGAATCCACCTCGACGACGCCAGGCACCGCCAGGCTCGCCCCATGGCACAGAGCATCCACCGCGGAATCCCGCACCACCACCTTCGGCGCACTCCCCAAGAGGATCTCCATCGGTTTCAGGACCGCACGGATTCTCGCCTCATCCTTCTCCTCACTCCAGAATACGTACGCGTCCTTCACCTCCTGCAACGTGACCGTCGACTCCTCCGTGAGATGCCCGACCTTGGTGCGCCGCAATTCCATCAGCTGCGCCCCGATCCCCAGCGAACGCCCGATGTCCACGCACAACGTCCGGATATAGGTGCCGGCTTCACAGCCGACCGTAAATAAGACCTCGGTGTTGAGTGTCTCCTGCACATCAAGGTAATAGATTCGCCGTTTCCGCTTCACCCGCTTCACCGCGGAGCGCACCGGCGGCATCTGTGTCACCTCCCCGACGAACCCTTCCATGGTCTTGCGGATCAGCGCCGAATCAGCCTGTTTATGCAGCCGCATCAACGCCACATACTCTTTGCCGGCGAGGAGCAGGACCTGCAAGGCGCGGGACGCGTCCCCGACCGCGATCGGCAGCACCCCCGTAGCCGCGGGGTCCAGCGTCCCATGATGCCCGACCACGTCCACGTGCAGGATCTCCCGGACCCAGGCGTCGACCTGATGCGATGTCGGCCCGCACGGCTTATCAAGAATAATGCATCCGTTGGAGAATAACTCGCGGACGCTACGTTCCTCAGGCCGCTTCCCGTAATGCGGGTTGGTCTTCGCCATGACCTTGATGAGTCGCTTGCGTTCGCGCTGCGACGGCAACCGATGCTCTGTCATCCTCTCCCCTCAAACAGTACACTTATAAAAACGTAGGCATATGAGCAAAAACCAAGACTTAGGTCGATTCCTTCGAGATAAACGCGCAGATTTGGTCGACGATCTGCTCCGGCGTCAGCACTGAAGTATCCACGATCACATCATAGATCGACGTATCATTCACCTCGATACCATAGTACCTTTTTGTATCGTGCCGCCTCGCAGCGCTCCCGCTCCTCGATCTCCTGGCGTCGTTTTTCCAGGTCCCCGCTTTCCCGTTTCACAATCCGCGCGGTCCTGACTGTGGGATCAGCGCTCAGCCAGATCTTCATAGCCGGCACGTGGTTTCTCACCGCCAGCCATCCCGCGATACGCCCCTCTAAAAGGATGTTGCCCTGCTTCAACAACTTGACTTGATGGTCGTCCAACTCCCGGTCGACCTCCGGATGCTCCTCGCAATGCGCCCCGAACTGCTCCAGCGTCATCCCATGCTTCTCGGCGAGTTCACGGAAAATCTTGCCAGCATACACGTACTTCAGATGAAGCCTCTTCTGCAGTAACCTGGCAACCGTCGTCTTCCCCGTACCCGGAAGACCACTGATGGTGACGACCGTCATGCCGCTTCACGACTTTTTCGGAAAACCATTTATCCGGATTTCACGGGATGCCGCAGGTTCATCCACCACTGCGACCAGCTCACCCACTTCAACACCTGACGGATCAAGTAACTTACCAGGAACGAGAAGACCAGATACAGGAGGAACCAGTTCGAGATAACGACCGTCCTATCAAACAACGACACATGAATAGCCCACGGCGTCGTGAAATATTGGTACGACACACTGCCAAGGAAAAAGCTCAGCCAGATGAAGATAGGGGCAATGAACAGGAAAAGGAAGACCATCGCCTTCATGGTCCCGCCGGAGGCGGACGTCGTCATCTTCATTATCTCCGGCTGCATCTTCATCAGCTTCTGCATCCGGTTCGTGTTGCCCTCGCGACGTGCCTTGTTCATCTCTTTCTGGAACGCCCGCTGGACCTCCTGCGCCTTCCCCATCGCCTTCCAGTCCGTGAAGACATGCGTCAACAGCGACGACAGAAAGACCATGATGACGCCCGCAAGCAGAATAGTCATCAACGGGTTATGTCCGCCAAACCCAATGAGCGGCGCAAGCCCGGTATTCAGGCCACTGGCGACGAAGTTACGGACACTCGCGCTCCAGAAGACAAACATGAATATGAACAACAACAGCATGATAAGCAGCATCTGCCCGGCCTGCTGCCCCTGTGAATTCATCTTTCTCATCGGATCACCGGTTCTGCCTGCTTCACGGCCTCATCCAATCCGTTATCATGATTATACACGATTTTGACCGTCGCCCCGGTCAAAGCCGCATACGCCATAGC
This sequence comes from Methanobacteriota archaeon, assembly GCA_963769885.1. Taxonomy (GTDB): domain Archaea; phylum Thermoplasmatota; class E2; order DHVEG-1; family DHVEG-1; genus CAIRCU01. Next base: position 130,924 of record CAVYNH010000005.1, on the reverse strand, counting down.
CACCGCCCGGTTCACGAACTGATGCTCTGTAATCTGCTCCTTGGTGTCCGGGTCACGGCTACGCGTGGTGTCACGGGCGCGCCGCCCATGAATCTCCTCGGGGTCAGCCTCCACAACCACGATCGACATCGGTTTCAGCTCCCGGAGGACCCATTCTGGGAGACCCGGCATGTAGCCCTGCGGCGTCTTAATAGTACAATGAGTGTCCACGATTACATTGCCCATCAGGCTGATCTCCTTCGCGGCCTTGATTTGGAGGTCACGCTGCTGTGCCAAGGTGAGTTTGCGCATCTCGTCGCGGTTATTGACGAGCTTCTGCGCCAGCGCGATCTCGCTCATGACGGTGCCGAAGGTCACGAACTTGATGTCCATGCCTTTGGCCGCTTGCTTCATGACCGTGGTCTTCCCCACGCCGGGGATGCCGGTGACGACGATAACGCCCAATTCTGGCTCACCTCGTCACTCAGCGCCGAAGAAGCTACGCAAGATCGGATGCATCTCCATAGCCTGCTCCTTGGCGATCTGTTCGTAGAGCTGAATCATGATGCCTGCCGTCAGCAGCACGCCAGTCCCGCTGGCGTTGCCGACGGTGCCGACCGCATCCGCGGCCGCGGCCAGCGCACCGACCGCTGCACCTCCGATGACGGTGACGACAGGGATGTACCGCTCAAGGACCCGGGACAAGACCCTGGGGTCTCGACGGAACCCGGGCATGACCATCCCGGAGCCCTGGATCTGCTTGGCGACCGCTTGCGGTCCCATGTCCGTCGTCTCGATCCAGAACTTGGCGAACAGGACGGAGCCGGCGATCATGATGGTGATGTAGATGAGCGCCTTCGCGGCGAACTGCCATGGCGCATGACCACCCGACCCTCCGGAAAGGATCGGCATCAGCCAGGTGTTGACGCCATTGAGGCTTGACAGATACCACGCTCCTCCTCCGATGGGCATCGTGGATCCTGACGAGGTATCGTAGATTCCTATCCACCATTGCTTCCCCAACAGCGGCAGATTACTAAGCGCCGGATGCGTATAAAACAGCAAGGCGAACATGTTGACGTTTGCAAGCAAAGCCGACATCAGGATGACGGGGATGTTGGAGGAGTAGATCAGGCGTATCGGGTAACGGCCACGAGCGCCACGGACCGTGGCGTGCGCGAGTGGCAGCTCAATGCGCGAGGACTCCGTATAGCTGACGATGAAGAAGATCGCGATCGTCCCCATCAACGGTACGATGGCATTGGCGAATCCGCCGTGACCGATGAAGATAAGTTGGAAGCCGCCGTCGACCATATCTCCTAGACTCATGTGTGAGGCGATGTAGTACGTCCCCGGGATGGTCCCTGCTGGCGGGTTGGAGAGGCTCATTGGTTGGGTGGCGTAGGCTGGCAGCCAGTTGAAGACGCCGGTGAAAATCTGCTGGGAGACCCCTGCGGCGATGAACAGGGAGATTCCAGAGCCGATGCCCCACTTGGAGATGAGCTCATCCATAAGGAAGACGAGGTACGCGCCGAGGAAGAGCTGGAGGATGATGATAAGGTCTGCCATGCCTCGTCCGCCGACGAGGCCAATGAGGCCGTCGCTCGGCGTCAGGTAGCCGTAGACCTGTGGGATGGCCTCGACGAAGATCATGACGATGACCAGGACTTTCTGGGTGCCCTGGTAGATGGACTTGTCCTCTTGCTTGGTAAGGTCAAGCTTAATAATCTTAGCACCGACGAACAGCTGCAGGATAATGGAGGCAGTGACGATGGGTCCTATCCCTAGGTGCATGATAGAACCGGATGCCCCTGACATGATGGCGCGGTAGCTTGCGAACATGTCCAGGACGGTGCCGCTCACTCCGTAGATCATGATGTTGGTGAGTATGAAGAACAGGATTAGACAGAGGATAGTCCAGAGGATTTTTGTCCGGAAGTTGACGTGGACTTCGGGTTTGGAGACCGCTGGCCAGCGTTCAACGAGTGGTTTTAGCAGATAGAGTCGACTTTTCTTTTCTTCCGCCATAGTGGATTACCTTACTCTTTGGGGAGTTGGACTTCTCCGCCTTTGGCCGCGATCTTTTCGACTGCCTTGGGAGAAGCGGATTTGACGGTGATCGTGTAGGCGTTAGCGATGTGGCCTGCTCCGAGGAGCTTGTCGTAGCCTTCGTCGGTGAGGTTGACGTGTTTTTTGCCGGGGTATCGTTCTTCGATGTCGCCGACGTTGATGATTTTGTCGCGTTTGACGAGGCTTGGCTCTCGGGTGAACCCGTGGACGCCGAAGTGGTCGGGGTCGTATTTCAGCATCTCGAGGAAGCGGTGCTTGTGCAGGCCGGCGTTGCCTCGGCCTCCTCTGAGACCGGCGCCGCGGCCGCCCTTTTTGCCCTTGCCATGGGTCATGGAGCCTCGGAATCGTTTGGTTCTAGTCCGTGCCACAGTGATCACTATCCCTTTCTTGTGCTTGACTGGTTGAGTCGAAAGCAGATACTGTACTTCGTTATTAGCCTTTCGGGTTCTTTCTCCCGAGTGGGTCTGCCTCCGATTTAGGTTACCGAGAATAAGTCGGGGTTAATAAAACTTCTAGTAAGGGGATGACGGGTTTTCTCGGGTTACTTTGAATGGTGTGTCACGATGCGGAGGAGGGTGACGTCCTGGGTGGCTTTAAGTTTGGTGTGGAAGGTGAATTGTGCGGGGATGGGGAATTGGTAGGGGCGTTCGAGGGTGATGTCGGCGTGGAGGGCCGTGATAAGGGTGTGGAGGAACGGTAGGGTCTTGGTGAGGTGCAGGGAGTAGGTGACGGGGGCGATCTGGGTGGCTTTTTCGAGGAAGCGGCGGTCGGCGCCCTGGTTCGCTTTCTGGGCGCCGAACGGGGGGTTCATGAGGACGGTGTCCACGTTTTGGGTGATGGTCTTGATGTCTTGGACGTGGTACGTGATTCTGAGGTGATGGCGGGTGCTGAAGGCTTTGGCGATGGCGATGAGGGTGGGGTCGATGTCGATGCCGACGATGTCCTTTGCGCCGGCGAGTGCGGCGCCGACCGCGAAGAGGCCGGTGCCGCAGCCGAGGTCGAGGACCGACCGTTCTTGGATGTCTCCGAGTTGGTACGCGGTGAAGATGATGTCCGCGGCGATGGGGGCAGGGGTGGTGTACTGTTCGAGGCGCGGGTTCGGGGTTGGTGGTGGTGGGACTTGTTGGAGGGAGATTTCAAGGTCTTTTTTCTTGATGTTCACGGGATCAGTGTCCGACGGTATCGGGGTGCTCGGTATTAAAGGCTGGGTGCCGTTTTTTTTGTATGGCGGTTGTCGGGTGGATGCGCCGTGATTTTCTGTTTTTGTTTTTTTTCACCAGTAACTTTTATTTGCCCTTCGGTGTTGTAGGTCTCTCTTGAAGGGCTCGTAGATCAGCGGAAGATCGCCCGCTTGGCATGCGGGAGGCCTCGGGTTCAAATCCCGACGAGTCCATCTGTGTTTTTCTGATTGGTTGTCGATGGAGGATGCCTGTTGCATCATGCCGGAGAGGAGCCCCTTCCAGGTAAAATTTTTTTTATTATATATAAATATTCTCTGTTTACCGTTGTATTGAAAAAATTTAAATAGGTAACAAGTCGATTCATGGCGGCTCTTATAAAAAGATGACGGACTATGATTCGCACCAAGGTGATTAACGATTCCACCGACCTCGTAACTATCATTCGCGCCTTCGACTCTCCAGTCAAAAAAGAGGTCTTCATGGAAATCTCCAAGGACTGGATCCCCTCCAGCATGATCCTCACCCGCTTCGGCGACGAGGGACACGACGCCTTGGAATTCTTCGAAAAAATGAAGCTCGCCGAAACCAAATGGACCACCCCGGAAGAAGGCGTCAACGGCAAACCCCAAAAAATGTACCGCTCCTTCTACTCCCTCTTCAACATCAACATCTCCTGCCCCGTCAATGAGATCAGCGAGATTTTCAACATCTCCTCCCTTGACGACCAATCCTTCGAAAACCTCGAAGAGAAGATCTACGACTTCATCGGAGATAGTGGCACCTTCGCCAACAAGGTCTCCGAGAACTTCCATATCTCCAACACCGCTCTCAAAGCCCTCGTCAAACGCTCAAGCCGCTTCCAATACACCGGCCTTAAAATCACCCGCACCCCCCTCACCGCCGCGGCAAAGGCCTTTTAAAACACTAGGGGATTCGCACAAGCCATGGACCCCACCGTCCTGGCCCAAGCCTTTTGGATCATCATCCCCGTCTACACCGCCAACGCCACCGCCGTCCTCGTCGGCGGCGGACGACCTATCGACGCCGGCCGCACCTGGCACGACGGTCGACGCATCCTCGGCGACGGAAAAACCTGGAACGGTCTCATCGTCGGCACGCTCCTGGGCATGATTGCCGGCTTCGGCTGCGCCGTCGCCGCCACCTACCTCCACACCAGCGATTACGCCTTCCTCAGCCTCACCAACTTCGAGGGATTCCCCCTCATGATCCCCATCCTGTTCTCCCTCTGCTTCGGCGCCCTCCTCGGAGACATCATCGAAAGCTTCTTCAAACGCCGCTGCAACATCGCCCGCGGTGCCGACTGGATCCCCTTCGACCAATTTGACTTCCTCCTCGGCGCACTCCTCTTCAGCCTCCTCGCAAGCACGATCCTCCAACTCTCAGGCGCTACCGCTGTCAACTGGTTCCTCGACACCCTGACCATCTGGCACCTTCTCATTCTCATCGTCCTCACCCCCTTCATCCACATCTCCGCAAACCTCCTCTGGAGAAGGGCGCACCGGCAGCCGACACAACATTAATCAAACCAACCAAGATTTTCACTATACGCACGGAAGGAACAGGCGATACCTGGTGACGAAGGAGACAGATACCGCGACGATGAACGATGCCCTTAAGCAGTGGATCTCCAAGAAAGACCAAGGGAAGATCGCTGCCAAGATTAACACCGTCCTCAAAAACCAGCCGCCAACCGGCAAATGTCATGTCTGTGACACCAACGAGGCTACCGCCATCTGCATCAAATGCGGCAAACCCACCTGCCCCTCCTGTTACTTCACCATCATTGGACTCTGCCAGAACTGCCTCTCCAAGGAAACCGTCGAGCGATGGAAGAACAAAAAAACTGACTGGAAGTCGATTCTCGGGGTCGACTGGGTGGATTAGCAGGGTTTCTTTTTCTTCGGCCGGCTCTTTCTCGCTTTCCGCTCGCCTTCTTTCACCAGCGCGTACATCGCCCGTGCTGCCCGCCAGGAGGATGGATAGATCGGGACGCCGACCGCCTTGAGGTCCTGGACGAGGTCCTCAAACTCCCGGCCGCCAACCCAACAGCCCAGGATTGGTTTTTGATATTCATGATGCAGCTTCTGCTGGAAGATCATCTTCTGGATCGCGCCCGTGTATTCCCTGGGTCTGGCGTACCCGGCGTGAACGGACGCGACGATAATCCCGTCGATGTTCGGGTCTTGCAGCAACGCAAGCGAGGACGACCAATAGCGGTAGAACCCTGCATCGGCGACGAGGTCGATTGGGTTGTTCGGGGTGACTAGTGAAGGTAGAATCTTGCGCATCCGATCGTAGGTTTGCTTTGAGAGCGGGGGGACGACCAGGCCGTTTGCTTCGCAGGCGTCGGTTAGGAGGATTCCGAGTCCGCCGCCGTTGGTGATGATCCCGATGCGGTTCCCGCGGGCGGGTGGCTGGCCTGCGAGCGCTCGTGCCATGTCGAAGAGCTCGACGAGGTCGCGGCAGCGGATGCCGCCGGCTTGGGTGATGGCTGCGCTGTAGATTTCGTCACTGCCGGCCATGGAACCGGTGTGTGAGGCGGTGGCGCGGGCGCCGGCCTTGCCCCTGCCGGCTTTGACGACGAGGACGGGTTTGTCGCAGGCCTTGATGCTAGCCATGAAGTCTCTGCCGTGCTTGATGCCTTCGATGTAGAGGCCGATGACCTCGGTTTCGGGGTCGTGGGCCATGTAGGTGATGAGGTTGTCGTCGTCGATGTCGATTTTGTTGCCGACGCCGATGATTTTGGAGAGGCCGACGTATTCGTTGTTGGCGAGGTAGATCATGCCCATGCCGAGGGCACCGCTCTGGCTGATGAGGCCGAGGTTGCCTTTGCGGGGCATGCCGAAGACGAAGGAGGCGTCGATGCCGGCGGAGGCGTTTTTATAGCCCATGGTGTTGGGGCCGAGGATACGGGTGGTGCTGCCGGCGATGATCTGTTTGAGTTCGTCTTCTTCTTGGTGGTTGCCGATTTCGCTGAATCCTGAGGAGATGATGATGACCCAGGCGACCTTTTTTTTCACGCAGTCTTTGAGGATGCGGGGAACGATGGGGGCGGGGACGGCGATGATGACGAGGTCGATGGTGCCTGGGATGTCGAGGACAGTTTTGTAGCATTTCATGCCGAGGATTTCGTTTTCGTTGGGGTTGACGGGGTAGAGTTTGCAGGCGTAGTCGGAGATGAGAATGTTTTTGAGGGAGGCGTGGCCGATTTTGGTGGGGTTTTTGGAGGCGCCGACGACGGCGATGCTGCGTGGCTGGAAGAAGGTGGTGAGGTCTTGGGTCATGGGCGTTGTCCCCGGGTAGGGGGCATGCATTCGTTTTCCGTTACTTAAATCTAGTGAGTGAAGGGGGTGTTGGATTGTGTTGGAATCGTTCGTGCGTTACGCTTTTTTCAGCTCCCGGGGGGGTGTTTATCGGTGTACGGGTGTGTGGGCTTGACAATGAGTTTCTTAGTAGGGATCACGGTGGTTCGGCTTCATCTTCGATATTTGTGGGTTGATGGCCCGGTCGTTGAGAGCCGGGTGCTGACGCGGCTCGTAAAAGAGGCGTTGGTGCGTCCGCCGGCGGGCTTCAGGGTGGCGCTGGGGATGGCGTCGCCGAAGGGATTCTAGGGTTTTTCCTCTCCTTTTAAGGTGGATAAGGTCGGAACGGTGCCTTTCCCTGTGCCATGCCTACGTCAGGCAGGGCGATATGTATAAAAAGCTCTCCTTTATATTATAATACCTAGGGTTGATATTAATGAGTAGTGAATCTGGATTTTCTAAGCTCGTTTGCTGCATCCTGATACTGCTGCTGACGGGCACGACCGCGGTGGTCGCACGACCTGTATCAGAGCCAAGCATCCGCATCACGGTGGACCAGCCTGTGTATACCTTCGGCAGCGTACAGCTCTCGGAGGGGGCGTTCGCCACGATCGAGGCGTCCACGGCGACGGGGTATACGGTGGTGCGCGGTGACCCCAAGCTACCGATGATTACCTACATTTTTGAGATTCCGATTGGGGCGCAGCCGGTCGTGACGGTTACGGATGCGGTCTGGACGCAGACATCGCTTGCCGCCGAGGGCGTCCCAGTCCTTGTCGTCCCGGTCCAGTCGTCAGTGGTGAAGCTGCCGGGGGCCACGGCGGAGTTTACCATGAACCCGGCGGCGTATGCGGCTGACGGTTTCCAACCCTCGGCCATCGCCTCGGCGCAGGTCATCGGCGAAGTCCGCGGGCACCGGGCCGTGATGGTGGAGGTCACCCCGGTCCAGTACAACCCGGTGACCGGTGAGGTGCGGCTGTTGACCAGTTGCTCGATTTCGGTCAATCTGCCGGGCAGCGATATGGACCAAACCCGGGCGGTCCTTACGCGGTACTGCTCGCCATCCTTCGATACCTTTGATCAGAACTTCTTTGACAACTATGGGACCCTTGAACAGGGCGTTCCGGCCCGGCAGACTGAGGGGTACCTCATCATCGTCTACGACTCGTTCGTGGAGGAGATCCAGCCGTTCGCCGACTTGAAGACCACCCAGGGTTATGGCGTGACGGTGACGAAGACGTCGCAGATCCCAGGCGGGGTCACAAAGGAGAACATCAAGGCGTACATCAATACGGCGTATACCACCTGGCCGGTACCCCCCACCTATGTTCTGCTGGTCGGGGATTCGCCGCAGATTCCCACCTATACCGGTACGGAAACCGGGACGTGCACGGATCTCTATTATACGACATTGGTTGGGTCTGATTATTTCCCTGATGTCTTCATCGGCCGATTCTCGGCGTCGACGGAAGCGCAGGTGACCACGATAGTCGACAAGACGGTGTACTACGAGACGGGCGACTTCCCGTCGACTGATTGGATTAAGAAGGCGGCGATGACGGCTTCGGATGATGGAACCTATTGGAGTCTAGCTGAGGGGACGCAGAATTTCGTTATTTCCACCTATCTCGACCCTGCTGGGTTCACCTCTGATAAGCTCTATGCTCATACCTATGGGGCAGGGACCGCGCAGGTCCTGGCGTCGGTGAATGCCGGCCGGGGGATCGTCTGTTACACCGGTCATGGGTCTGAGACGTCATGGGGCGGGCCGGCCTTCAGCCAAAGTAACGTCAACAGCCTGACGAACGACGGCATGTATTCGTTTGTCGCCAGCCACGCCTGCCTGACCAACCAGTTCACAGTAGGGGAGTGCTTCGGGGAGACCTGGACTCGTGCCCCTCATAAGGGTGGATTCGCCTTCTGGGGCGCGACCGACTACTCTTACTGGGACGAGGACGATATCTTGGAGCGAGGGATGTACAAGGGCTGGTTTGTGGAAAACATCGAGTTCATCTGCGGCATGACCAACTACGGCTTGCACGAGGTCTACACCTACTACAGCGGCGGTGGGATGTCGAAATACTACTATGAGGAGTACAACCTGCTCGGGGACCCCTCCGCGGTTGTCTGGCGGGATACGCCGAACCCGAACCTGCCGCCGAACACGCCGGACGCCCCGACCGGGCCGACGGAAGGAGTCACGTTCGTCACCTACACGTATTCGGCCACGGTTCCCTCGGACCCCGAGGGCCAGCAGATCCTCATGAAGTTCGACTGGGGCGATGGGAACACCAGTGACTTCATCGGACCCTATGACACGGGCGAGACAGTGTCCGCATCCCATGCCTGGCCGGTGTACGGGACCTATAACGTCAAGGTCATGGCGAAGGATGTCAATGGGTCCAGTAGCGCGTGGTCGGATCCGCTCCAGATTACAATCAACGATATGCCCAAGATTAACATCACGGCGTTCACAGGAGGCATAAAGCTCAAGATCACGGTCAAGAACATGATTGACGCTGATCTGACCAACATCACCTGGACCGTGAACCCACAAGCCACACTCATGCTCATCATGAAGGGGATGAGCGGGATGATTCCCGCGCTTGGCCCTGGCAATGAGACGACGGTGACGACCGGATTGCTCGTCGGGTTCGGCCCGCTGACCGTGAATGCGCACATCGGTGACGCCTACAAGTCAGCGAGCGGGTTCCTGCTCGGGCCGTTCATCCTTAGGTTGCGCTAGAGGGTCTTCTATCCTCTCCCCTCTTTTTTGTTTTTTCTTTTTTTATCTCCCGTTTGCGTAAAGTAGGTGGACTTCCTGCTCGGGGAAGGTCGACAAACGAGTGGGTTTTGCGGTTTTTTTGTGGTTTTGCTGGAAAACCCGGGCGTACCGTTTTATCTATTTTCGATGGGATAGTCAGGCTTGGAGGGATATGAGCCGTGCAAGCGAATGAGACCTACGGGATCCTGGACATCCGGGAAGTGGACCCGAAGCTGGAACGACACCGACGGGCGGTGCTGGAGAACTATCTCGAGTACGGCATCGTGATGCTGCAGCGGAGCCGGGACGAAGGGAAGAGCCTGACTGATGTGATCGATCAGACGAAGACCGTACTATGGTACGTGAAGAACGAGCGGATGCAGCAGATGAGCCGTGAACTGGGCCTCTGAGTACTTATTTCTTCTTGTCGGCGAGTATCTCGTCGATGAGCTCGTAGCGGACGAGGGCCTTACCCATCGTGATCTTCCCGTTCTCGATCTGGAAGAACACCTCGTCGTTGGCCTTGAGCTTCAGCAGGCTGAGGACCTCTGGTGGGAGTGTCACGCGGTTTCTGCTGTCTAATGGTCTGGGTTTTCCCAATAGTTTGCCCATTGTAGTACAAGGCATGCTTTACCCTGTATTTAGGTTCTCTTGGGAAAATGGGCAAAAGGGTAGACTGCCTTTCTCTCATTGCTCCGGAAGGAACTCCTGCATCGCTGCGACGACCTCTGCGCTCGTCCGAGCCCGCCGGTACGCCTCCAGCGGCTCCCGGTTCAAAACCAGGAAATGCGGCGCCCACTTATACAACGAAACGAGGCGCTCCGCCCCTGGGATGTCTCCGATGATGTACAGCGCGGCGGCGAAAGCCTCCAGGGTCGTCAACTGGAACGGCTTCCCGTAATTCACCGGGTTTGCCGCCACCAGGAACGGCAGCGCCCGCGATGGGTTCCTCGCCTCCAACTTGCCGAACGACTCTTCCGCGGTCTTCCAGGAGCAGTCGATCGCCACCAGCCCGAACCGCCGTACCGCCGCCGCATCCTCCGCCGACAGGCTCTTCTTAGAAAACGGGCTGAGCAGCACTGCCTCATGGGGCACCTGCCGGACGCTGGGGACCAGCGCCGTCAGGCCGAACCGCTGCATCTTCCGCGCCGTGCACTTCCGCGGGTCATCCTCCGCACAGTGCACCACGACCAACCGGACGCCGGCCACTACCGCGTCACCTCCACGTCGAGGACCACATGCGAGACCCCGGGGGCATAGGTTTTGATCTCTTTCCAAGAGAGCAGCTGGACACGTCTGTTGTACCGCTTGGCACTCTTCTCTAACTCCTTAAGTGGGCGATCCGGGCACAGCTCCGTCGGCACCGCCTCATGGTAGTGCACCAGCCCCTGATGGCCTCGCAGGCACTCGACGGCCGTGGGGAAATATTGCGCGGTCTCCTGCAGATACCCAAGCACGACCCGGTCAGCGACCCCCTTCGGCGCCACTACGTGGTTGTCTCCCAGTAACGGCACAACCACCTCGGTGACATGATTCAAGACGATGTTCTGATTCAAAAACCCGAACGCAACATGGTTGATCTCGCAGGCGTACACCCGCACGGGCTTCCTCGAGACCGCCATCGGCAGCGTGAAGTACCCGATGCCAGCGAACAAGTCCACAATCGTCTCGCCAGACTTGACGACCTGTCCCATCCGGGTTCGTTCCGCCATGTTCCCCGATGAAAACATCACCACCGCTGGATCCAATTTGTACCGCACCCCGTTCTCCTGATGGACGGTCACAGTCTCATGCCGCCCCCAGAGATGGCGAACTTGCGGAACTCGATGCTGGCCAGAAATCCCGCCGACGTCATTCAAAACCGATGCACAACCCAAGATCTCAGCATACGACCTGCAAATCGTCTCACATTCCCCCGAAAGCTCCGCAGGAAACCGAATAATCAGGACGTCGCCGACCTTCTCCCACTTCCGCGGCAACAACGCACAGCGTGCGCCCAGCCGCGGCGCAAGAACGGCCACAATCTCATCATACGGCGTCCTCCGCATTCATCTCCGACAAACCCATCCTCCCCTATAAAACCCCCTCTCCCCGCACACTTTTTCCAAACCTTCATGAATACACACTGGATTCACCCCTGCAAGGATGGATTTTTTCCCGTACGAACCTACGCCCGTACCAGCGCGACATCATGGACGCCATCACCGCGTCCCTCACCCAGCGGCAGCCTTTCATCTTCGAATCCGGCACCGGCTCAGGTAAAACCATCTGCACCCTCAGCGCCTGCATCCAGTACGCCCTCGCCCACAAGAAACGCCTCATCTACACCACCCGCACCAACGCCCAGCAACAGCAGGTCATCCGCGAGCTGCGCGCCATCCGCGACCACACCAGAGACGACCGCCTCTTCGGCGTCGGCCTCCAAGGCCGCGCCAACCTCTGCCTCCTCGCCCACACCGACCCTGAGGTCGAACGCGCCACCGCCGAGGAACTCTCCCGCTTCTGCAGCTACCAAAAGAAACTCACCCACACCACCAAGGACAAAGGCTGCCCCTACTACCGTCGCCTCCAAGACAACACCAAAGCCGTCGAAAAACTCCTCGCCTGGACCAAACAGCACCTCCCCACCGCCGAGGACTTCAGCAGAGCCTGCGCCGACGCCAAACTCTGCCCCTACGAAGTCAACAAACTCCTCATCCCCGACGCCCTCGTCCTCGTCGTCCCCTACGTCTACATCTTCGACAAGACCATCCGCCTCAAGCTCTTCGACTGGCTCGCCTGCGCCGAAGACGACGTCATCTTGGTCGTCGACGAAGCCCACAACCTCCCCGACTACCTCCGAGAACTCTACTCCGCCCAGCTCACCACCTGGATGCTCACCAGCTGCCACAGCGAGATCGACCGCTACGGCGATCCCACCCTCGCGGACGGACGCGTCCCCGCCTCCAAGTTCTGCCGAACCCTCCTAGAGATCATCACGGACCTGCGCGACACCTACGTCTACAACCTCATGGAAGGCGAAATCCGCACCCAGCTAGAGAAGACCGACGCCTTCATCCCCTCCTACGAACTCGAAACCGAACTGCTCAGCCGCCTCACCATCACCAGCATCGCCCTCAAAGCCATCACCCACGACCTCATCGCCTACGGCGAAAAGATCCAGGAATACCGCCAGAAAGCCGGCAAACTCCCTCGCTCCTACCTCCACAAACTCGGCATCTTCCTACAGTTCTGGACCACCGTCGAGATGGACCAATACATCAAGCTCGTCGTCGACGCCAACCAAGGCAAGAACCCCAGGGTCGAGGCCTACTGCTTGGACCCCAGCGTCGGCAGCGAAGTCCTCGCCGAAGTCCACAGCTCCATCCACATGTCCGGCACCCTCTCCCCCCTCACCGAGTACCGCGACTCCCTCGGCCTGCCGCCAGCCACGATCCTGCAGACCTACTCCTCCCCGTTCCCCCGAGAAAACCGAAAGATCCTCTACACCAAGGATGTGACGACCCGGTACGAGGAGCTCACCAGGGACGGCACCACCCTGCCCCGCCTCTGGGACCACATCACCGCCATCTGCAACCGCTTCCCCAAGAACACCATCGTCTTCTTCCCCAGCTTCAACACCATGACCACGTTCCGCAAGAACGGCGAGTACCCCGGCATGTCCCGCCGCCTCCTCATCGAAGACCAAGAGATGGGCCAGGGCGCGCTCATGGAACTCGTCAGCCGCTTCCGCGCCCATGGCACCGAGCAGGGTGCCACCCTTTTCAGCGTCATGGGCGGCCGCATCAGCGAAGGCATGGACTTCCCCGCCGAGCAGCTCGAGATCGCCGTCATCGTCGGCATCCCCTACCCCAAACCCTCGGCCAGGCAGCGCGGGCTACAACAGTACTACGAGGCAAAATTCGGCAAAGGCTTCGAATACACCGTCCACGCGCCCGCCGCCCGCAAGCTCCTGCAGGCCATCGGACGGCTCATCCGCGACGAGCACGACCGAGGCGTCGCCGTCATCCTCGACCGCCGCGCCCCCCGGTTCCAACAATTCCTCCCCGACATGACCGAATCCACCAGCCTCCTCGACGACATCCAAACCTTCATGGAAGCTGCACCACGACAACGATGCACTCACCACGTCCCGCGGCCACACGGAAAGAAAACAAAAGAGAAACCATCATCCCAGAAAAGACACGGCCACAACCGCTGACACCGCCTGTCACGACACAACTTTAAACCAATCAATGATTACAGCATTTTAAAGAAATCCTTCACCGGGGAGAGATGCAGCCACTACCAGACCCATACAAAAAAAGTACACTCAGACTTCAAGACGGCACCATCTTCCACGGGTTCTCCTTCGGCGCCTCACACCCGGCCGCCGGCGAGGTCGTCTTCAACACCGGCATGATTGGCTACCCCGAGACCCTCACCGACCCCTCCTACCACGGCCAAATCCTCGTCCTCACCTACCCCCTCATCGGCAACTACGGCGTCCCACCACCCCTCATCGAAAACGAGCTTGACGCCAACTTCGAAAGCACCAAGATCCAAGTCGCCGGCCTCGTCGTCGCCCACTACAACCACGCCTACTCACACTGGAACGCCACCAGATCCCTCGCCGCCTGGCTCCACGAACACCGCATCCCCGCCATCACCGGCGTCGACACCCGCGAGCTCACCAAACGACTCCGCCGCAAAGGCACCATGCCCGGCACCATCACCAACGGCAGCCGAACCACGCCTCCACGGCCGCTTCCCCGCCGCCCCCACGTCGCCGACGTCAGCATCCCCGCCCCCATCACCTACCCCCGCGGCAAGAAAACCATCCTGCTCGTCGACTGCGGCGTCAAAAACAGCATCATCCGCGCCTTCCTCAACCGCGGCTTCACCGTCAAACGCGTCCCCTGGGACTACGACTTCACCGACGAAAAAGCCGACGGCATCGTCCTCTCCAACGGCCCCGGCGACCCCACAAAATGCAGCCCAACCATCAAACACACCGAGCAGGCCCTCCAAGGCACCACCCCGATCCTCGGCATCTGCCTCGGCAGCCAAATCCTCGCCCTCGCCGCCGGCGCCCAGACCTACAAACTCAAATACGGCCACCGCAGCCAAAACCAGCCCTGCGTCGAAGCCGGCACCAAACGCTGCTACATCACCAGCCAAAACCACGGCTACGCCGTCGATGCCACGACCCTCCCCCAGGACTGGCGCGAATGGTTCTACAACAACAACGACCACACCAACGAAGGCATCCACCACATCAGCCGGCCCTTCTTCGGCGCTCAGTTCCACCCTGAGGCCAGCCCCGGCCCTGACGACACCGAATTCCTCTTCGACATGTTCGTGAGGGCGATGCGATGATCCAACACCCGAGGATCCGCAAAGTCCTCATCCTCGGCTCCGGCGCCATCCGCATCGGCCAAGCCGGCGAATTCGACTACAGCGGCAGCCAAGCCATCAAAGCCCTCAAAGAAGACGGCATCCGCACCATCCTCATCAACCCCAACATCGCCACCATCCAAACCTCAGAGTCGCTCGCCGACAAAGTCTACTTCCTCCCCCTCACCGCCCACTTCGTCGAACAAGTCATCAAGAAAGAACGACCCGACGGCATCCTCCTCGGCTTCGGCGGACAGACCGCCCTCAACGTCGGCGTCGCCCTCGCGGACAACGGCACCCTCAAAAAACACAAAGTCACCGTCCTCGGCACCCCCATCAACGCCATCAAAGACACCGAAGACCGTGACCTCTTCGCCAAACGCCTCACCGTCCTCAACCTCAAAGTCCCCAGAAGCCAGGCCGTCACCACCGTCGCCGACGCCACCCGCGTCGCCGACCAAATCGGCTACCCCGTCATGTGTCGCATCGCCTACGCCCTCGGCGGCCTCGGCAGCGGCGTCGTCCACACCTGCGCCCAACTCGAAGACCTCACCACCAAGGCCTTCGCCCACACCACCCAAATCCTCATTGAAGAATACTTCGGCGGCTGGAAGGAACTCGAATACGAAGTCGTCCGCGACATCTATGACAACTGCATCGTCGTCTGCTCCATGGAAAACATGGACCCCATGGGCATCCACACCGGCGAAAGCATCGTCGTCGCCCCCGTCCAGACCCTCACCGCCACCGAAAACTTCAGGCTCCGCAGCATCGCCATCCACGTCATCCGCGCCCTCGGCATCATCGGCGAATGCAACATCCAATTCGCCCTGGACCCTAAATCAGACGACTACCGAATCATCGAAGTCAACGCCCGCCTCAGCCGAAGCTCCGCACTCGCCAGCAAAGCCACCGGCTACCCACTCGCCTTCACCGCCGCCAAACTCGCGGTCGGTCACAGCCTCACCGACATCCACAACAAGATCACCGGCAAAACCATGACCTGCTTCGAGCCCGCCCTGGACTACATCGTCGTCAAATACCCCCGTTGGGACCTGCAGAAATTCCAGCGCGTCAGCCAAACCATCGGCTCCGAGATGAAATCCGTCGGCGAAGTCATGGCCATCGCCCGTAGCTTCGAAGAAGCCCTCCAAAAAGCCATCCGCAGCCTCGACATCGGCCTCCCTGGCCTCACCGGCACCCCGTTCTCCTTCGACAACCTCGACAAAGCCCTCCAAGAACCCACCGACAAACGCACCTTCGCCATCGTCGAAGCCTTCCGCCAAGGCTACCCCCTCGAAAAAATCCATAATCTCACCAAAGTCGACCCCTGGTTCCTCACCAAAATACAAGCCATAATCACCCTCGAAAAAACACTACAAAACAACACCCTAAAAACAATCCCCTCACGCCTTCTGCGGGAAGCAAAACAACACGGATTCTCAGACCTCCAACTCGCCGACCTCCTCCACACCGACGAAACCACCATCCGAAACCTCAGGCACAAGCACCACATCATCCCTGTCATCAAACAAATCGACACCCTCGCCGCCGAATATCCGGCCCAGACCAACTACCTCTACCTCACCTACCACGGCACCACCGACGACCTCACCACCACCAATCACAACCAAGTCATGGTCCTCGGCGGCGGTGCCTACCGCATCGGCTCCTCCGTCGAATTCGACTGGTGCGCCGTCAACACCGTCACCACCCTCAAAAAACTCGGCTACCACGCCATCATGGTCAACTGCAACCCAGAGACCGTCAGCACCGACTTCGACACCTGCGACTCCCTCTACTTCGAAGAACTCACCCTCGAACGCATCCTCGACATCTACGAAAAGGCACACCCCCGCGGCATCATCGTCAGCGTCGGCGGACAGATCCCCAACAACCTCGCCATCCCCCTCCACAACGCCGGCGCACGGATCCTCGGCACCACCCCCGACGACATCGACCGCGCCGAAGACCGCCACAAATTCTCCGCCCTCCTCGACACCCTCGGCATTGACCAACCCGCCTGGAAAGAACTCACCAGCCTCGACGACGCCGAAGCCTTCGCCAAAGCCGTCGGCTACCCCGTCCTCATCCGCCCCAGCTACGTCCTCTCCGGCGCCGCCATGAGCATCGCCCTCTCCCCCACCGAACTCCGAACCTACCTCAAAAAAGCCTCCGCCATCAGCACCAAATACCCCGTCGTCATCAGCAAATTCATCACGGACGCCAAAGAAATCGAAATCGACGCCGTCGCACGCCACGGCACCCTCTTCTGCTACGCCATCAGCGAACACGTCGAAAACGCGGGCGTCCACTCCGGCGATGCCACTATGGTCCTCCCCCCTCAACGCACCTACCTCGAAACCATGCGCCGTATCAAAACCATCACCAGAAAAATCGCGGCCTCCCTCCACATCACTGGCCCCTTCAACATCCAGTTCATCGCCAAAGGAAACGACGTCAAGGTCATCGAATGCAACCTCAGAGCCTCCCGCAGCCTCCCCTTCGTCTCCAAAGTCCTCAAACTCAACTTCATCGACTACGCCACCCGCATCATCATGAAACACCCCGTCGACCCACCCGACCGCTCCGCCTTCGACCTCGACTACGTCGGCGTCAAAGCCTCCCAGTTCAGCTTCACTCGCCTCAAAGGCTCCGACCCCATCCTCGGCGTCGAAATGGCCTCTACTGGCGAGGTCGCCTGCCTTGGCGATGACTTCAATGAAGCCTTTCTTAAAAGCCTCCTCTCCGTCGGCTTCACCACCCCACAGAAAGCCATCCTCCTCTCCACCGGCCCGATTAGCAGCAAAGCTGATCTCCTTGAAAGCACCATAACCCTCAAGGACCTCGGATTCCGGTTCTACGCCACCGAAGGCACTGCCGCATTCATGACCGACCATGGCATCCCCGTCGAACGCCTTCACTGGCCACTCGACCATCAGGAACCCAACGCCCTCACCGCCATCGCCAACCATGAAGTCGACTTGGTCATCAACATCCCGAAGAACATCGACCGTGAGGAGCTGGACAACGATTACCTCATCCGCCGCAAGGCCGTCGACTTCGACATCCCACTCATCACGAATGTTCAACTCGCCAAACGTTTCGTTGAAGCTCTTGCGAAAACACCTCTGGAAGCGTTGCGGATTAAAAGCTGGGACGAGTACGATTAGACTTTTAGTGGTTCCCGCGGGAGAAGATCCGGGATGCCCTCGCTAACGGGATAAACCGTTTTACAGGTGATGCAGGATAAGGATCCTGTTACTACCTCGTCGTGCTCCTCCTTTGTTGTCTGAAGCGTTAATTTTCCTTTACAGACCGGGCAGCAGAGGATGTCCAGTAGCGTCTTCTTCATGTTCGCCTCTGGCTATCCCTCTACGAGTATTTTAATACTCTCCCAGGAACACCGGCCGTTTCCTCCCGATGTCCGCGTCAAAAATGAACACCCAGTCCTCATCCGTGGACTTCCGTGCGTCCTCCACCAACTGCAGGTAGTTCTTGACTTGGGAGTCCATGAGGTCTGCGTTATGCAACGCGCACGCTTCGGCAAGATTTGGCACGATTGGGGAGCCCCACTCTAGCCGCCCATGATGGCTGGCGATCAAATGCAGTAGATGCCGCTCAAGCATCGAAGGGAACTCGGTTCCTTTTTCCCTCACTTCCTGAATGCGGGCGCGGACCCATTCGATGCCAAGGATGATATGGCCGATGAAGTTGCCGTCCTCAGTCTTCTCAATTGACGCTCCATAGGAATATTCCTGGAGTTTCCCGACGTCATGGAGTAGGGCGCCGGCCACCAGCATCTCTTTATTTACCGCCGGGTACATCTCCGCGAGATTCTTGCAGAGCCGTAGGACGCCGATGCTGTGCTCGAGGTTTCCGCCCACGTAGTTATGGTGATGTGCCATGGCAGAGGGCGCATGGGTGTAGGCGTTAACGAATTCAGAGTTGACGAAGCAATGCTCCAATAATACTTTAAGCGGCGGGCTGGTGATGGCCTTGATCTCTTCTTCGACAACCGTGTAGAGTTCTTTAATCCGGTTATCATCCAGTGAGGGGATGTAGTCGGTGATGTCGTACTCGTTGGCCGCGCAGCGGCGGATGCCGCCGGTGTTCTCGTTGATGCTGATCTGGAGTCGTTCGTCGTAGGATTCGACGGCGCCGCCGCGGATTTGGACGACGTCGCCGACCGTGAAGCTTTCGCAGAGTCGTTTGATGCGGTCTTTGTTTTCTCCTCCCCAGAACTTGATGGCGATGGCGCCGGTCTTGTCTGAGCCGAGGAATTCGAAGAACACGCCGCGTTTGTAGGAGCGCAGTGGTTTTTTTGTTTTAACGGCGAAATAGTCGTTGACGGCGTCGCCTTCTCGGAGGTTTTCGATGTATTGTTCTTTTTTGCGTTTGCCGGTGTCTGGTTTGATGGTCATTTGCTCGTCTCTTTTCTTTTCGTATTGAACGATGTCTGTCATTCGGTTACGCTCCCAGATATTCTACGGATTTTTATCTGCTCAGAGTTTATACGTTTTTCCTTCCTTGACACGTGTGGTTTTTATAGGGAGGTGGATCATGCCGGGGTGTTCGGTATGGATGGGGAAGATGCGTTTGGGGTTGATGGTGCGGATGAGGTCGCGGAGGTCGTCGCCGTTGATGTGTCCGGAGCAGTGGGATTGGATGTAGGTGAGGTGGAAGAAGGTGATCCATTCTTTCATGCGGTGGTAGGAGACCTCCATTTCTTCGTTGAAGGGCTCGGAGAGGCTGTGGATGTAGGTGCCGTGTCGGGGTTTAAGGTCGATGAGGGTGTTGAAGTACCAGAAGTTGAGGACGACGATGTAGTCGCAGGGGTGTGTGGTGATGTCTTCGGCGGTGAGGATGTTGGGGTAGTGGAGGCGGTTTTTGATGTAGGGGTCGTGGTAGTCGTCGTCGCAGTAGGTGCCGGTTTGTCGTTTGGATTTGAGGAGCATGATGTGGGGGTCGGTGGTGGTGGGGACATGGAGGGTTTTGTCGTGGTGGTATTGTTCGAGGAAGCAGGCGTGTTTGAAGCTGATGACGAGGGTTTTGTCGAGGTCTTTGGCGATGCGGTAGAAGGTGGTGAAGCGGTCGACGTCTTTGAAGTTGAAGTCGACCAAGGTGAGGTCGGTGCAGGCCTTGATTGCTTTTTTGCTGGTGGTGTAGACGCGGTGTTCGGATTCGCCGGTGCGGTGGCGGTCGATGCGGGTGCCTTCGGTGATGAGGGCGATGGGTTTGGCTTGTGTGGCGGTTTGTGTGAAGTCGGTGGTGAGGCTGGCGTGGAGGCCGTGGGTGCGCAGGTCGCCGGTGTAGGCCACGGTTCCTTCGGTGGTGTGGATGAGGAGGGCGTGGGCGCCGGGGACGCTGTGGTCGACGTGGATGGGTTCGATGTCGAGGCAGCCTATCTTGATGGTTTGGTGGTTTTTGAAGGGGTGGAAGGTTCGTTTGATGGGTGGGGTGGTGCGGTTGTCTTTGGTGATGGGCCGTCTGCGGTAGTCGAGGATTTCGTGTTCGATGTCGCGTTGGCTTTGTTCGGCGACGGCGGTGAGGATGCGGTGGGTGGTGTGGCTGAGGTGGATGGGGATGTCTTTGTGGAGGAAGCTGATGTAGTTGGCGTGGTCGGCGTGGGCGTGTGACAGGAGTACGGCGTCGATGGTGGGGTCTTCTGGTTGGCGGTGGTGGTGGGTGAGGAGGTCGTCGCGGTAGATGCCGGGGATGTCGGGGAGGAGGCGCATGGCGAGGAAGTCGCCGATGCCGTTGGCGGTGCGGGGGTTGAGGTATTCTTCGAAGTAGCGGCCGCGGCGGGAGAAGCTCATGCCGAAGTCGAGGAGGATGCGGGTGTCGTGGTCTTGGAGGAGGATTTTGTTGCCGCCGATTTCGTTGACTCCTCCGTAGAATGTGAGTTCGACCATCTCTTGGTGTTTCACCTCCCCAGTGTTGTGTTTTTCGTTGATGTGTGGTTGGGTTCTTTTATCGTGGTGGCGGTTTTATAGGCTTTCGGTGGGGGGGTGTTCTTGGAGTAAAGATTTATATGAGTGGGATTGTTCCTGGGGGGTATCTGGAGGCTTTCTCCTATGTTGACGGATAAGAAGAAACAGGATCTGGCGGGGCCCGGGATTGGGACGTATCAGGAGATTGACCGGGTGCTGCCGACGGATTACGAGTCGTTGTTGACGCCGAAGGAGACACAGAAGGCGCTGTTTGCGATGAAGTACTACGTTGAGGAGAACCTGGCTAAAGAGCTCAATTTGATGATGGTGACGGTGCCGCTGATTGTGAGTGAGGAGAGCGGCGTGAATGATTATCTGGATCGTGACGGGTCGCGGACGCCGGTGGCGTTTCCTGCCGGACTTGGGTTGGAGAAGCGGATTAACGCGCAGGTAGTGCAGGCGGCGACGAAGTGGAAGCGGTTGGCGCTGCGGGAGTTCGACTGTAAGGTCGGCGAGGGGATTAACACCGACATGCGTGCGGTCCGCAAGGACTACTTCCTGGACCACGATCATAGTTCGTATGTGGACCAGTGGGACTGGGAGCGGGTGATCACGAAGAGCCAGCGCAACCTCGCGTACCTTAAAGATACAGTGACAAGGATCTGGAAGGTCCTGAAGGGCGCGGAGGACCTCGCGTTGGAGATGTACCCGAAGCTGGATACCGATAAGTACCCGAATCTGCCGAAGAAACTGGAGTTCTTCCATGCGGAGGAGATTCTGGATATGTATCCGGAGCTGCCGCGCAAGCAGCGGGAGACTGCGATTCTGCAGGAGCATCCCGCGGTGTTCATTATCGGTATCGGCTCCGTGCTTGCTGATGGGTACCCGCATGAGATGCGGGCCGCGGACTACGATGACTGGGTGACGGACACGAGCAAAGAGTCCGGGAAGAAGACCCACGGGTTGAACGGCGACATCCTCGTCTGGAACCCGGTGACCAAACGCAGGCATGAGCTCTCAAGCATGGGAATCCGGGTGACGCCGGAGACGCTTGTCAAGCAGCTGGAGCTGTCCGGGCAGAATCATTTCCTCAACCTGCCGTACCACCAGGCCATCATGAACAACAAGATCCCGCTCTCTATCGGTGGCGGCATCGGGCAGTCGCGGACGTACATGCTGCTGCTGAAGAAGGCGCATCTCGGCGAGGTCAGCGTCACAATCTGGCCTAAAATCCTCAAGGATATCTGCGAGAAACACAATATCCATATCCTTGAATAACGCAATACTGGGATAGGGGCGTCCTTGCGAGATTCCCCTCTCTTCTTTTCTTGAACGAATACTCTGAACCTAATGTAGAAGAAAAAAGACGAAAAAGAGGGCGGTCTGGTCTATTCGATACTGACGCGGAACCCGCCGGTTTCCTTGTCCTTCTTCTTTTTCTCAAGGACGATGTCCAGGACGCCATTCTTGTAGGTCGCCTTGGTGGACTTGGCCTTGACGTCGCAGGGCAGACCGACGACCTTGTGGTACTTCCGCTTCGGGGAGTCCACGGTGATTTCCAGGGAGTCGTCCTTCGCCCGCAGGTCGATGTCCTTCTGTTCGACGCCGGGGATCTCGATGGTGATGGAAACGGAGTCTTCGTTTTCGATGATGTCGGTCAGCGGCTCGATCTCGTCGGAGACGGCGAGTTCTCCTTCTGGTGAGCGCATTGGTTTGTTGCCGAAGTCCTCGAGGTGGGGCTTACCGTCCGGGCCGAACTGGACCTTGAAGCCGTGGACGACGGACTTCCCTGGCTGGGCGTTGTTCAGCAGCTTCATCATCTCCTCGTACATGTTGCGGATGTCTTCCTTGAACTGCTTGTCGTTGAAGAGGTCTTTGAGCTGCTCGTCGTTGAAGATGCTGTTGAAGAAGTCATCGTCTTTGAGGTCGAAGGGCAGTCGACGGCGACGGTCACGGTCTTCAGCGTCAATGGGATCCATACTCTTCCATGCCTCCGTAGTGGCGTTGAATTTTCGCCATAAATACTACACACGAATTCTTATATAAAAGTTTCGGCCCTTCGGTTGAATATTTCAAAATAAATCAACCTCCGATATAAGGAGGGAAAGAATGTAATTTTTCATCAAAGAGGACGTCATGACGAGAGGAAAGGGTCTTTAAATAGTCCACGTAAAAATTCGCTTAGGTCTGTTCGGTTTCCTGCATGTATTCTTCCAGCAGTTGTCGCGCCCGCCGATTCAACGACTTGGGGATCGTACCGCGGACCTCGACATAGAGGTCGCCGTACCCGCTATGGCCGACGTGCGGCATCCCCTGCTCTTTCAGCCGGACGACAGAGCCACTCTCGGTGCCAGCCGGGACCTTCAGCCGCTCCTCCCCATGCAGCGTCGTCAACGAGACGGTGCCGCCGAGCACGAGCTTCGGAAAACTCACGTTCAACGTTCGGTACAGGTCATCGCCGCGACGTTCATACATCGAGTGAGGCCTGAGATGAACGACGACGTAGAGATCCCCTGGAGGCAAACCGTTGCCTGGGGCCTCCCCTTCCCCTGTGAGCCGCAGCTGCGCCCCCTCATCGATCCCCCTCGGGATTTTGATATCGATGGTTCGTGTCTGCTGGATCGTTCCGGTGCCGCGACAGATCGGGCACGGCATCTCGATGATGACATCGCGGCCGTGGCAACGGGGGCAGACGCTGACCTGGGTGAACACGCCGAACGCCGTCCTCTGGGTACTACGGATTTCCCCTGTCCCTTTACATTGAGGGCATTGGACGGGGCGCGTGCCCGGGGCCGCACCGCTGCCGTGACAGGTCGGACATCCCTCGGTCCGCGGGATCTGGATCTCGGTGGTGACACCCCTGAAGGCGTCTTCCAGGCCGATCTGGATGTCGTAGCGCAGGTCACTGCCGCGCTGGCGCTGCACCGGACGTCCGCGCCCGCGTCCGCCGCCGAAGAACTGGCTGAAGATGTCGTCGAAACCGAAGCCGCCACCGATGTCGAAGCCCATGCTGCGGAAGATGTCGCCGAAGTCGACGCCGCGGAAGATGTCCTCCTGCGTGTACTGCTGGTCAATGCCAGAGTGTCCATGCGCGTCGTACATCTTGCGCTTCTCGTCATCATAAAGGACACCGTACGCCTCGCTGATCTCCTTGAAGCGTTCCTCCGCGTCCGGCGACTTGTTCTTGTCTGGATGGTATTTCAACGCGAGCTTGCGGTACGCTTTCTTGATGTCCTCTTTGCTGGCGTCGCGAGAGACACCGAGGACCTCATAGTAGTCTTTCTTTTCCGACACGTCTGGTCCGCAGGGTATAGAGACCCCTGGTATTTCTTTTTTCTGATGGGTATCTTAAGAGAAGAATAGCGCGTCCTCAATGGGAGAGGCTGCGGTAGCTGACTAAAATCCGTGTTCGGACATTTCGAACTGTTCATTCATTTTTTCCGAACTCTACAGATGCGTAGACATTGCTGGTCATACCATGAGCCTCTTTTTTCATCTCCCGTCCTCACCTAAAAAACCAGGCAAACTTTAATTAACCAATATAAATACTATTAGAATAAAGGGGACCATTACTCTATGAAGAAAATCATCATGCTCCTACTCGTCGGAACACTCCTGAGCACCAGCATCGCCGCCACCCTCACCGCCCAACAAACACAAGGCAGCCAATGCACCCTCACCCTCACCACCCCACCCTACCAGATCCAGCCGACGTCCACCACAGACCTCAGCCTCCAACTCACCGGGGAATCCACCTACCTCACCGACCCCGGCTGCCCCAAGCTGCCCACCCTCACCCGGACTGTTGAGCTGCCGTTTGCCGCCACCAACATCCACGTCACCCTCACCCCCACCGACGTCACCACGACTCAAATCACCGGCCAGATCAGACCCTGCCCCCAGATGCTCCCACTCCTCGACGACATCCAAACCACCACCACCATCACCACAGACACCGCAGTCTACGCCTCCACGACCCCGTACCCCAACACCTGGTACACCACTAGCATCGGCGTCGGCCTCAACGCCCACAACAACCATGTCACCTTCGTCACCCTCCGCTACACCCCCATCCGCTACACCCCCGCCACCAACACCCTCCTCATCGCCCAATCCGCGACCGCGACCATCACCTACACCCCACCCCAGAACCAGAGAACATTCAACAACGTAACCCACCTAGTCATCATCGCCCCCCAGAAGTTCACAGACGCCCTCCAGCCGCTCATCGCCCATAAGATCAGCCACGGCATCCCAACTACTCTGAAGACCACAGAAGACATCTACGCCCAATACCAGGGCGCGGACAAACCCGAACAAATTAAGCACTTCATCAAGGACGCAATCGAAACCCAGAACATCACCAGCGTCCTGCTCGTCGGCGGCGTCAAGAACATCATCTACTCCAAGCCCAAGGACGACCAGAACCAAGGCTCCTCCGGCTGGTACCTCCCCGTCCGCTACACCAACCTCTGGGACAACCCCAAGTTCCCCCTCGCCGAAGCCCTCCATGACCCTGGCGTCATCAGCGACCTTTACTACGCCGACATCTACGGCCCCAACGGCACCTTCTCCTCATGGGACCCCAACGGCGACGGCGTCTACGCCGCCTGGGGACGCCCCGGCATCCAAAACGATACCGGCATCGACATGTACCCCGACGTCATGCTCGGCCGGCTCGCCTGCACCAGCGTCGCCGAAGTCCGCACCGTTGTCAACAAGATCATCAAGTACGAGAACACAACCTACGACGCCGACTGGTTCAAGAAGATGACCGTCATCAGCGGCGACGGGTTCCTCGACCAAGAAGACCTCAACATCACCTGGGACACCAACAGCCTGCCCGCCGGCGCCTACACCATCAACGCCCAAAGCTCGAACCCCGCCAACATCCTCGGCCCGATTGAGACCACGAATGTGACCGTCGACCACACCCAACCGACCAACCTCACCTTCAACCAAGACGATAACCTCAGAATCCACTCCTACCCCGGCCTGCCCATGGCGGAGATCTGCACGGTTTCCGAAGGAAACATCCTGGGCAATACGGACTTCAACTATACGCCAACCGAGAAAGAGGCCTACTGCAACCAGTTCTACCACTGGGCAAACCAAAGCTACGTCGGCGGCGTCCTGACAATCCGGGGGAAGAGCTACGACCCCGAGCCGTACGGGAACCTCAGCAACATCCACGTCTGGATCACCAACAGTACGGGTGCGACCGTGTTCGAGGACTGGCGCAACAACACCGTGATGTACTGGGAAGGCGAATACGGAACCGGCGAGAAAGCCCTACTCGGCCGCGGTGGCGCCCTCTACTACATGCCGCAAAACTTCACCCGGGACATCGTCTGGGCCTCGAACGGGCGGCTGACCGGAATCCAGAGCGTCCTCGACGCCTGGAACCAGGGCGCCGGGTTCGTGTTCCTCTCCGGGCACGGCAGCCCCAACGTCTGGGCGGACCATTACCCCGGCATCCCTGGGAACCGCGTCGGCGGTAGCATCACCGGGATGCAGGTTACGACAATCCATCCCTGGGCGCCCTATGCCACGCTCCCGCTATTCCCCATGGATACGATGAAGAATAAGGAGAAACTGCCCATCGCGGTCGTCGGAGGATGTCACAATAGCCAGTTCAATGTCTCCATGGTCCGGGGACTGTTGGACATCCTGAATTATTACTACCCCAAACTCCCGAAGTTAACATGCTGGTGCAATGGCTTCCCGGTTCCTGAGACGTTCAGCTGGCGGCTCATCCGCAACCCGCATGGTGGCGCAATCGCCTCGATGGGGAACACGGGACTCGGGTACGGCATGCCCGGGATCGACTTGACGACAGGCGGTGGGGACTCGTGGATCACAATCGAGTTCTTCCGGCAGTACGGGCAGTACGGCCATCAAGTGCTCGGGCAGGCGTATGCGCAGACGTTGACCGCGTACCTGAACAGCTTCGATATGACCGACCTGGCCGCTGGGCATCCGAAGACCGTGCAGCAGTGGGTGCTGCTCGGGGACCCGACGTTGATGATCGGCGGGTATCCCTAGCCAGCCTCCCTTTCTTTTTTTTCTTAGAATTCTAGATTATTCGAGGAATTCTCGGTAGTCTGGTCTGGCGTTCTGGAGTTCGAGGTGGTAGTTTTTGACGAGGAATTGTTCGAGGAGGAGGAAGTCGGCGGTGGAGCGGATTTCGAGGTAGTGGGTTTTGCGGTTGCCGCCGTCTTCGTTGATGGAGAAGGCGCAGTAGAAGAAGCCGCTGAAGTCGAGGCTGAGCTGCAGTTTCTTGCCGGGCTCAATGTGGAAGTCGTGGTGCTTGTCGGGTTCGTTGAGGACGTGGAGGGCATAGTAGCCGGAGACGGGGTGACTTCCTTTGTTAATGAATTCCGCGGTGTAGAGTGAGCCCATGGGTTATACCTCGGGGGGATTGTTCATATATGGTGTTGTTTGATTTATCCTTTTGTTTAGAGGATGGCTTGCAAGAAGGCACTGATGAGGTCGCCAAGGAAAAAGGCGGTGAGGAAGCCGGCGAGAAGGGGGACCATGAAGGGGATTTTGGGGGTGACCCAGATCTCGTCGATGCCTGCGTCTTCGAAGGCTTTGAGGTGGCTGGTTTCGTCGAATTCGTCGGGGATGCGGGAGAATTTGCGTTTGCCGTCGACGAGTTTTTCTAGGGGCCAGACGAACTTGGTCTTGGCTTTTTGGATGTTCATCTTGTAGCCGAGGAAGGCGTAGGGCATTTTGAGGTTGTGTTTGGCGGCGTTGTAGATGATGAGGCTGAGGGGGATGATGAGGAAGAGGAGGACGGCGTTGGCGAAGATGACCCAGGACCAGGGCATTGAGATTGGTGTCCATAAGAGAGGAATGCTGTTCAGTTTCGGTTCGATTGGGACGAGGACGGCGAGGGCCATCATGGCTTTGGCGTCGGCGCCGCCGAAGATGAGGCGCATCTGGAAGAGGGCGTACATGAGGGCGATGATGATAGGGATGAAGACGAGGTACCAAAAGTTGGAGAAGCCGAAGAAGAAGTATTGGATGGCGAGAAGGATGACGCCGGTGGTGCCCATGACGATCCAGAGGATGTTGGAGGCGTGCCGTGTCTTGATGTCGGTGTAGGAGGCGTAGAGGAGGATGATGGTTCCGAGAATAAGCCTGATTCCATCGAGCATCCACATCTCCATATGAGGTATCCCTACAGTGGATATCGCGGAGGTAATATTAAGGAATGTTGGTTTCTTACCAGGAACGGTCACGAAAGTACGATTTGGTCAGGTCTTTCGTATGTTTGAAGAATTGCGAGGGAAGCGGGGGCTGCTGATTCATCATTGGGATACGGACGGGATCTGTTCAGCGGTCCTGTTGTTGCAGCGGCTTGGTGAGCATGTCGTCAACAAGACGCCGGCCCTTGGGAATTATTTTTTGACGGAGGAGGAGCTTGCGGCGTACTCCGAGTATGAGTTTGTAGTGGTGGCGGATATGGCATTGCCGGAGGAGAACATCCGACGGCTGGCCGCATCGGCTCAGGTGTTTATCTTCGATCATCATCTGCAGCCGTTAATTGCTGGAGTAACCCATGAGAATCCGGTCAGTCGGGGGGAGCCGGCGGAGAAGTTTCCGTCGGCGAGCTGGATCATCAACACCTTTTTTGGGAATCCGGTGAACTTGTTTGCTGTGTTGGGGGTGGTGGGGGATCATGAGGAGCGGATTGAGGCGAACAAGGAGTTTGCGGGGATCCTGTATAGTTTTTGTCTACAGCATCAGCTGACGATGAAGGAGTTGTTGGCGATGGTGTATCTGTTGGATTCGAGTTATAAGGTGGGGAATCGAAAGGCGGTGATGGATGCACCGCGGCTGTTGTTGCGCAGTTCCGATCCGAAGGAGATCCTGGGGAATGTGAGGTGGAAGAAGAACTTGGCGTTCCTTGAGGAAGAGATCCGGCGGTGGGTAGAGATGCCGGGAGAGGAGGTGGGTGGGGTGTGTGTGAAGCGGATGCGAACGAAGTGCAATATTATTTCGACGGTGACCCGGAAGGTGTTTTGGGAGACAAAGCAGGATACGGTGACGGTAAACACCGGGTTTTTCCAAGATTGCGATCAGGTGTATGTTCGGAGTACTAAGAATTTGCAGCCGTTGATTGAACAGGGGCGGGCGACGGGGTGTCGGTGCGGGGGGAAGGCTGAGGTGATGGGGGCGGTGGTGCCGAAGGGGCAGACCGATGAGTTGGTGAAGATGGTGCTTGGGTTCTTGTCGAGGGCGTGAGTATCGTGCGGTTGTTGTTGACGTCGTCGGGGATTGCGAACAAGTCAATCGCGAAGGCGTTGTTGGAGTTAGTGGGGAGGCCGTTTGGGGAGGTGCGGATGGTGTTTGTGCCGACGGCGGCGGATGTGGAGCCGGGGGATAAGTGGTGGTTGATTCAGGATCTAGTGCAGTGTCGGGGGTTGGGGTTGGCGTCAATGGATATTGTGGATGTGGCGGCGGTGCCGCGGTCGGTGTGGGAACCGCGTATTCGGGAATCGGATGTGGTGATGATTGGGGGCGGGAATACGTATTTTTTGATGCATTGGTTGAATACGTCTGGGTTGGCGGGGTTGTTACCTGAGTTATTGAGGAGTCGGGTGTATGTGGGGACGAGTGCGGGGAGTATCGTGGCGACGCATAGTCTGCGGATGACGTGTTCTGAGCCGATGGGGTACGAGCATGAGCGACCGCTTGGGTTTGTGCGGTTTCATGTCCGGCCGCATCTGAATTCGCCGTATTTCCCGAGTGTGCGGCGGGAGAGCCTGGAGAAGATGGCGAGGCAAGTAAAGGAGCCGATATACGCTTTGGATGATCAGTCGGCGGTCAAGGTCAGGGATGGGAAGGTTGAGGTAGTCGGTGAAGGGGAGTCTCTGGTGTTCAATGCCTAATCTTTTTTAAGAGAAACGGATGGGTTGATGAATAGGCATGTTGGAATGATGGATGCTCAGTTGCTTGGTATGTTAATTCACGGCATTTGATTGCATTTTATCGTGGTTAAAAAGAGCTGAGACTGCGGTATCCTTCGATGTTAGTGTGCCGAGTGGATGATGATGGTGACGCCGGTGGTCTGCGTATTGATTTCGTCGGGTTTGAGGGTGAAGCGCATTGCGCCCCTGGAACAGGACGGCTTTTATTAAGATATCGATTATGGTTGGACGATCACATATTATGGTTAGGGATGCTATGTAGAATGTTTGAGAAGAGGGGGATTGGTTGGTTTGGTTTAGAGAATAAGGAGTTGCATGGTGTTGAAGATTTGGGATGGTGTTTTCATGTGGGTGTTTTTTGAGGTAAAGTCTGGGCAGTCGCCGGGATAGATGATTGCGAAGTCCAGTCGTACCTGCTTGTGGCCGAACCTGCAGTTGTCAAGAGTGTCTAGTTTTTTGTGTTGATCCTCGCTTGTCATCGGTTTCCAGGGTTTCACCATGAGGTTTTTGCAGTTCTCGCACTCCGTTACCATACGTACCTGTACTTTCCTCGATCTGGTTTTTATGGTTTGTCCTGGTTTTATTTCGGTGTTGGTGTTTTGTACGGTTTGGTAATTTGCGTAAAGCAGGATTTTTTCTGCAACGTGGTATCAGGGTCCCCGAGTTCGGGCTCACGGTGATCAAGGTTCGTGAGGCGAACGGGAGCCTTTTTTTCATAGGAGCTGCTCTTCAGGTTAGGCTTGTGCCTGAAATTTACTTCCCCTAAGTGAATAGGGAAGAAGGTTAAGGAAAGGAAAAAAGCAAGTTCAAATGAAAATCTTGTTGACTAATTAAATCGGTATATTCCGACTAGGAAGTAACATCAACAAAAGTCCCTTGATATACCATGGTTCCAGTCGGTATATAGACAACCATGACCATAACTGTTCCTGACAAACCATGACCGTTAATTAGAACGACGTCTCCATTCGAAATGGGTCCTGTTTTTGGGCCTGTTTGATTTTGAATTTCAATCGATGTTGATCCTTGGTTTTCAATGATCTTTAATTGTTCCCAATTCGTCGGTTTCTCCATCTGAGTTACTGTTAATGTATTCAAATTTTCATCTGGATTAAAGCTAAACGTTGGAGTGACTTCTTGTTGTTGGCCGATCATTCCGGTAAAATATGCATAAGCTACTGCTGCCATGGCTACGGCAACAGCAACCATTATAATTACGCCAATAACTGCTGATACCGCTTCGTAATCTTTTCTAATCTGTTTCATCTCTCGAACCCCAACTCAATGTTTTCTTTATTCATTTCCGCTATAAATAGTTAATTAATTTTTTTTCCAAATTGTGCATTTGACAGTAAAATTGATTACGGCTGCTATGAGACGATAAACGAAAAGAAGATAGAAAAAAGAAAAATAAAAAAAAGATAAAAAAAGGGAAGGTTTAGACCTGGCTCCAGGTCACTGTTCCCATTGTTCCGCCGGTCGGTTTATAGGTTAAAGTTAAGGAATATTGGTTACCTGCGGTCAGGCCAATCATTGAAAGAAGATCTCCGCCAGCCACCATTCCGGTGGGTAATGACCCTAAATGACCAGCAGACATTTTTGTAGCATTTGTAATACAGTTGAGGTTCGCAGTGACAGAGCTAGTCCAGTTGATGTTGGGTGAAGACGCAGTGGCAATCGTGACTGAACAAACACCTCCGCCTGCTACGGGGCTTGCAGTCATGCTAATGGAAGGTGTTGATTGTGTGCCTGTTCCAATCATTCCACTGACATAGACGTACACGGTTGCTGCGATCGCGACTGTTATGGCGACCATGAGGATGACACCAATAACAGCGGAGACTGCTTCCTGCTCTTGCTTAAACTTACGATTTGCTTTCATGTTTCCCATTCTCTCCTAGCCTTATGCCCAGACGATGCGGGCTTCAGCTGTAAACTTGGCTGTGAAATGCCATGCTCGGTATTTAAGGTTTGTGAAATCGCCCCTTACACCACAGTATGTACTTAAAGGAACCTCCCGCATACCGTGAAATGGCATATCATGCCAATGAAGATATGTTTTCCCTGGCATCCTATTAATACCTTCCCTGGTAAACTCACAAACCACCAACCACACCCGAATCGGTAAACCGCTGATTCCGAAAAACCACCGCCGAACATTTTTATCCCCTACCCCACAGAAATCTTTATTAAAAAATAGGCCGTTACCGACCTACGGCAACGTCCTGGGATGCAATAGCTGTACAAAATAATTAGAAGTGCATTCTAGTACACCAAGAATGAGAGATGGGATGGGAACATCACATGCAGACTACTGAAAAGAGGAGAGAGAAGGCTAGCTTATCCCTGTTTTTCCTGTCAACTGCTTCACTGATCCTTAAGAAAATCCCTGCAAAGCAAGAACCAACCACCAACGTTGACTTCCACCTCGAGATCGTCAAGAAAATCGACGAACTCCTCAAAGACTCAAAACCACGGCAACCCGCCCCCCCGATAGTTCAACCACAACTCAACCGCACGCCGCCGCCTGTCGAAGACCGGGCCCCGTTCGCACGGTATCCCGGCCACGAGGAGGTCACCTTCGACGCCCCCCTGTCGCCGCTCACCCGCCCGCACCCAATCCCCGAGGAGTTCAAGACCGACTTCCCCCTCAGCACCAACCCCAGCTTCCGGTTCATCACCTCCCTTGACTCCGTCGAAGACTTTGTCACCCCACACCGACACGATGCCAACAAGGTCGAAATCATCGATCTCAACGACCTCAGAGAAAAACCAAGCCTCATGAGGATCCCCGAGGAATCGGATGACGACGACTTCGCGACCCCACGTCACGTTCATGACGACATCGCCTTCCTCTCCGCCATGGCTGATACTCAAGAACCTGCAATGGACCGTTCCCAATTATACACTCTTCAGGCAAAGACCAAGGACAAAGACGTTGAGTACATCCCCGACCTCACCGACCGCATCCAACAGATTAAGCAACACGAACAGGAAGAAGAACGACACCGCCAAGAACAAGTCGCTAAAGAAAAAAAACAGCGCGAACACGACGAGGCCGAACAACGCCGACGCCAAGAAAAAGCCGAGGCCGAGGCCCAACGTCAAAAAGAAAAAGAGGAAAAAGAACAAAAGAAAAAACAGAAGAAAACCGAGGCCCCGAAAGAAACCCCAACCAAACCCAAACTGTCCCTCTTTCACCGCGCCAAACCACAAACACCACCCAAAAAACCCGCAGCGACTACCGCCGACGATGACGACGAGCCTCCCGAACCCGAGATCCCGGACGAACCAATCGGCCCCGCCACCGATAGACTCACAAAGAAACAGCTGAAACTCGAGGCCAAAAAAGCCAAACTCGAGACAAAGAAACAAAAACAACACGAAAAACTCCTCCTCAAAGAACAACGCAAAAAAGACAGACTCAAGACCAAAATGGCAAGACAAATGAAAAAATCCAAACCAGCAAAACACGCCAAAAAGACCACCACACCCTCTCACTTCCACCACGATACCCCCGCCACCACGACGCCGGACCTTGACGACCTCCTCCGATTCCTCCAACTCACCGACAAGCTCCTCGGCCAACTCCCCGACGACGTCATCGAACGCTTCGCGAACAGCCAGGACTTCGAACTCTACGAAAAGATCATGACCAAATACCATCTAAAGTGAGCAGCCATGGGTCTCCTCGAAAAAGCCCAAAAAAGCAAACCAGTCCTCCAAGAACACAAAGACGAGCCAGAGACGCCCAAACCCAAAGAACCCCTCGCCCCAGACAACAAACCCTACCGACTCATCGACGCACCCCCCAAACCCAAGACACAACGCAAACCAAAACCAAGCGGCGAAGAGCAGGTTAGCCTCCTCGCCCGCGCCCGCACCAAAAAAGCAAGGGAGACCACCACCGACACCGCCGTCCCGAACATCGAAGTCATCGAGACCCAGGACGGCTTCGGCTACAAGAAACTCGGCAAGCAACACGTCATCTTCGACCACACCATCAACGAATACCGCTACGAAGTCGAGGAACCCAGACTCACCGACGAGGAGAAAGAAACCAAGAAAGAGATCTCCCACCTCTTCAAGATGCTCGCCGACATCCAGACCTTCGACATGGACCCCAGAGAAAAAGCACACTTCCTCCTCGAAACTATCGAGCGCATCATCATAGACAACGACATCGTCTTCGAAGAAAAAAGCCGCGACACCATCTTCTACCACATCTTCCGCGACTTCCTCGGCTACGGCCGCATCGACATCCTCATGCACGACGACGGTATCGAAGACATCTCCTGTGACGGCCCTGACACCCCCATCTTCATCCACCACCGCAAATACGAATCTATCGAGACCAATATCCACTTCGACGACGAACCCGAACTCAATAACTTCCTCGGCAGGCTCTGCCAGATCAGCGGCAAACAGATCAGCATCTTCTCCCCTATCGTCGACGGCAAACTTCCCGACGGCAGCCGTCTCCAGGCGACCCTCGCGAAGACCGTCACCAAAGGATCCACCTTCACCATCAGAAAATTCAAGGAAACCCCGCTCACCCCGATAGACCTCATCCAGTTCAAGTCCATGTCCACGGAGATGGCCGCCTATTTCTGGATGGCGATAGAGGACGGCGCCAGCATCCTCTTCTGCGGCGGCACCGCGTCCGGCAAGACCACCGCGTTGAACGCCCTCATGCTCTTCATCCCCACCTCGCACAAGATCATCAGCATCGAGGACACCAGGGAAGTCAACATCCCGCACAAGAACTGGATCGCGGGCACCACCCGCCGTGGTTTCGCGGCGAGCGACGAAAGCAAGACCGGCAAAGACATCGACATGTTCGACCTCATCCGAGCGGCGTTGCGTCAGCGCCCGCGCGTCATCATCGTCGGTGAGGTCCGAGGTAAGGAAGCCTACAGCCTCTTCCAGGCGATGGCCACCGGGCACACCGCGTACGCCACCGTCCATGCCAGCACCATCCACACCCTCATCCAGCGTCTCGAGAACCCACCAATCGAGTTGCCACGCGCGCTTCTGACCTCCCTTGACGTCATCGTCTTCCAGAACGCTGTCGACATCGGCGGCAAGATGGTCCGACGCATAACCAGCGTCACCGAAATCATCAAACTCGACAGCGACACCAACCAACTCATCTTCATGGCCCCCTTTACCTGGATTTCCAAACTCGACGACCGTTTCGAAGCCAGCGGCTCCAGCAAGATCCTCAACAACCTCAAACTCAGGAACGACTGGACCGACGAGCAACTCCAGGGAGAGATGAAGAACCGCATTCTCGTCCTCGAATGGATGAAGAAAAAGAACATCCGCGGCTACAAGGAGTTCGGCAGCATCATCGCCGAATACCGCAAGTTCCCCGACCGCGTCCTTGAAATCGCCAGAAAGGAGCTTGCGCAATGAAATCCACGAACTACACCCGCTTCTGCCGCCGGGTCTTCTCCCCCATCTTCGCACGACTCAACATCAGTGAAACCAGCAAAAACCGCCTCCTCGAAAAAGCGGACATCAGCATGGTGTACCAGGAATACTACTCCATGGTCATCATGAACATCCTCGTTGGTTTCACCTCAAGCTTCCTCTCCACCCTCGTCCTTTACATCCTCCTCCCAACCACCACGACCTCCCTACTCCTCCTGGTAATCTCCACGACGATTCCCCTGTTCATGAGCCTCGTCTACCTGCAGCTCCCCGCCTCCAAAGCCAAAGCCCGCGGAAAAAAGATAGACCTACATCTCCCTTACGTCGCCAACTTCATCAACACCATGTCCGTCGCCGGTGTCAGCCCCTCTGAGATCTTCGGCACCCTCGCCGGCATCCCTCTCTACGGCGAAGTACAAAAAGAAGCTAAAAAGATCACCACCGAAATCGAGCTCATGGGCGTTGACGCCGTCACCGCCCTTAAAAACGCCATCGCCATCAGCCCCTCCCGCAAATTCAAGGAATTCCTCCAAGGCATCGTCGAAGTCCTCCAATCCGGCAGCGAACTCGCCCCCTTCTTCGACCGCTGCGTCGACCGCTACATGTTCGACGACCTCCAAGAACGCAAAAAAAACCTCGAAAGCCTCGCCATCATGGCCGAAAGCTTCGTCGTCACCGTCATCGCCTTCCCCCTCTTTCTCGTCATCATCTTCTCCGTCATGGGCCTCACCGGCGGCGGTATCTCCTTCAGCTTCCTTTATGTCCTGTCGCTCATGATTCTGCCGATGGCCTACTTCGGCTTCTACGTCATGATGAAATCAGGGATGGGTGAGGACGTATAGCCCATACGAAACAATACGACGTCAGCCGCCACTACGGCAAAGACAAGACCGTCGACCTCATCATCGCCGGCAGCATCCTGATATCCAGCATCTTCTTCGTCTTCGGCTTCTTCGCCATGATCAACCACCCCATCCTACCGTATCTGTCCACTGTCGACTACCTCGTCTTCGGCGTCCTGGGCTGCATCGGCCCCCTCGGTTTCTACAATAGCAAAAAACAGAAACGCAAGCGCGAAGTCATGGAGAAACTCCCCGACTTCCTCCGAGACATCGCCAACTCTAGCGCCTCCGGCATGACCATCTACGATTCCATACGAAGCGCTGCGGAAGGCGAATACGGCGCCCTCACCCCAGAGCTCAAAACCGTCAGCGCCCAGCTCTCCTGGGGCATCCCCGTCACCGACACCCTCACCAACTTCGGCGAACGCCTCAACAGCAACGAAGTCAAACGCCTCGCCATCACGATCAATAAAGCCCTCGAAATCGGCGGCAACACAAGCAGTGTCTTCAACGCCGCCGCCAAAGAACTCGACCAAATACGGAGAGTCGAGCAGCAGCGCCGCACCGAGATGTCGATGTATAGCATCGTCATCTTCATCAGCTTCTTCGTCTTCCTCGCCGTCATCCTCATCATCAACGGCACCATCTTCCAAGCCATCGAAGGCTTGCAAGGCAAAATGGCGGGCAAGGCCATCGGCAACCTCAGAATCGCCCAGATCGACCCCGTCGAAGTCAAAAACATGCTCTTCACCTTCGTCTTCGTCCAATCCCTCGGCGGCGGCATGCTCGGCGGCTTCATGATGGAAGGCAAACTCTCCGCAGGCATCCGCCAAGGCTTCATCCTCGTCATCATCAGCTTCATCATCTTCAAACTCCTGTTCTAAAAAACCCAATAAAATGACACCCCTGAGAAAATGCCACGAAGCCCATATAAACAAAGCGCAACAGAAAGAACTTCAGGGTAGGCAGATGCACAACAAACCTTCTTACCGAAGACCCTATGCCGTATCAGAAGTCATCGCCGTACTCCTCCTCGTTGTCATCGCCCTCGCCGCCTTCGCCGTCATCTACCTCAGAGTCTTCCCCCTCCCCATGCCCTCCCATCAATCCAACATCAAGATCGCCGGCTACGTCAACGAGACTGCCACCCCCATCCTCCAACACGTCGGCGGTACCACCATCACCGACTACGACATCCTCGTCACCCAAGGCCAAGACAGCGTCGCCTACCATCACACCGATCCCTGGCAAATGGGTGATACCATCCCCCTCACCGACTACCACCTCGCCCCTGACGAATTAATCAACGTCACCGTCGTCAACCGCAACACCGACGGCACCACCGAGATCATTTTCCAAGGCACCCTCAAACCCAAACCCACACCCCCCGGCCCAGTCCCCCACATCCTCGATCCTATGTCCATCTCTACCCTCCTCACCGACACCCCCGACGAAGACCTCATCTGCTACAGCTACACCATCCACCCCTCCATCTTCCCCCTCCCCACCTCCTACATCTACAACTGGATGCGATACAACGGCGGTGCCTACATCCCACGCGCCTGCTTGCTCCTCCCCTTTGATACCCAGACCACTGACACGACCAAAGACTACTCCACCTTGAACCATAACGGCACCATCACCGGCCCCACCTGGACCCAAAACGGCCGCCTCGGCGGTGCCTACCAATACAGCGGCCACGACGCCATCACCCTCCCCTACCCCTTCAGTACCGCCACCCTCACCCAGGTCACCATCCAAGTCTGGTTCAAAACCACCCAAGCCTCTGGCACCATCCTCTCCTACAACCGCAGCGACTACTTCGAACTCGCAGTCAGCGACAGCCGCCTCAAATGGAGCACCACCGCCTCTGACGACACCAATGACCTCCTCGGCACCCGCATCGTCACCGACAACCTCTGGCACCACGCCACCGCCACCTACGACGCCACCACCGGCATCGCCGCCATCTACCTCGATGGCCTCCAGGACGCCACCACCCAAGCCCATACCGCCGGCCGCCCCCTCGGCTCCGGCGATCGACCCGCCGGCAAGATCGGCACCGGCACCGGCCCCTCCACCCGCCGTCCCCTCTTCACGACCGGCTTCGAAACCACCGCCGAACGCGACACCTGGAAAGAACAGAACACCAGCGGCAGCCAGACCCCTACCTGGTCCACTCTCCGGTACGATAACTTCAACACCGGCTGGGGCAACTACATCCCCGGCAGCAACGGCTCCTCCGCCGACGCCTACCGCTCCGCCACCTACAAACACGAAGGCACCGCCTCTGCCGGCATCCGCGACGACAGCGGCGTCGCCTCTTCCTTCCGACTCACCACCCCCATCGACATGGACACACCAGGCTACAAATCCCTCAAAATCGACTTCTGGTGGATGTGGCGCGGCAACACCTGGTCCACCGGCAAAACCTGGTGGCTCCAATACTACAACGGCACCGCTTGGACCAACATCCTCACCATCACCTACCCCAGCGGCTACGCAACCAGCACCTGGTACCACAAGATTGTCTACGTCAACGAATCCACCTACCGCTTCCCCACCAACATGTTCATCCGCTTCATGTGCAACGCTGACGGTGACAACAGCCAAGTCTACATCGACCAACTCTACCTCAACGCCACCAGCTACGGCCGCCTCGAATGCGACTTCGACCTCCTCCCAACCTCCATCCTCGTCCCCCACACCGGCAGCTACTCGCTGGGCGGCACCGGTGACTTCGACCCCGAATACGCCATCTACAACCGCACCGCCATCCCACTCACCGGCTACAAAGACTTCCAGATTTCATTCTGGTACAGCCGCAAGAACACCGCCGCCGCCGACTTCTTCGGCCTCTACTACCGCAACAACAGCCAGTGGATTCCCCTCTACGAAATCACAAATCCCACCTACAGCGGACAGAGCCCCTGGGCCAAAGTCACCATTACTCTGCCCCGGGCCCTGACCAGCCTGACGCTGCAGTTCAAATGGCGCACGAGCGCCCTCACCAGCTTCTTTGCCATTGACGACCTGGAAGTCACCGGCATCCCCCTCGGAGGAGAGAACAACTTCACCGGCACCATCGACGACGTCAAGATCTACCCAACCATCCTCCCATCAGAACAATGCTACCAAGACTACCTTTGCTCCTGCACCGGCTCCTCAGACCGCAGTGTCCTCGTCTCCGAATCACTCAGCCTTGGCCAAACCTGGGTCTGCCGCGTCACCCCAAACAACAGCATCCGCGACGACCTCTACTCCGAATCCCTCTCACTACTCATACATCACTACATCGGGGGTTGAAGGGACCATGACTAGACACCTACTCGCCATAGCAATCACACTCATGCTGACCGCCACCATCATCCCGGCACTCGCACCCATCGCCAGAGCAGGATCCTACGACGGCCACGACCTCGCCGTCGCCATGCTGACCAACCAATCTACCCTCGTCAGCTCCAGCTACTGGGATCGCGACACTGTCGGCCACCGCCTGTCCACCGTTCTCGCCTCACGCGGCGCCATGATCCCCACCGAAGGCACCACCTTCGCCTGGTTCAGCACTGGCCGCGCCGACCTCACATTCGCCACCACCAACGGCCTGAACCCCGGCAACGAACGCGGCGACTGGTTCGTGGGAGGCCAATATGGCACCCCACGAGATGAGGCCAACCTCCAGATGCAGCTGCGCGTCCCCCACTATATGCACTTCCTCTACTATGACGTCCAATTCTATACCGTCGAATACCCCGACTACATCGGCACCCAATACAACGACAAGCTCACCATTTCCGTCAACTCGCCCTCTCAAGGCCTCTCCACCTACCTCATCGACGTCAACGGCGGCGACTTCGTCCTGCACGCCAACGACCCACCCTTGCTGGGCACCGGTTTCAACCTCTATGCGCAGGATGGAAACCCTACAGGCGTAGACTGGCTACAGACCACGCCGGTTGTCCACGGGGCCGACGCCGGCGCAACCGCACTCGTCGGCCGTGAACACCCCGTCTCCCCAGACGAGGTGGTCACCGTCACCATAGACCTCTTCGATGCTGGTGACAACCAGTTCAACAGCGGTGCCTTCATCGACAACATGCACTTCTCCGGCTACGCCAAAGCCCAGATCATGGCCCGCAAAACCGCCGTGGACCTCAACGGCGGCCTCGTCCAATGCGGCGACATCATCGAATACGACCTCACGCTCAGCAACATCGGGACTGCGAACCAGAACAACAACCCGGGCCATGAATTCGAAGACCACATCCCACGGTACTCCCAATACGTCCCCGGTTCCGCAACATGCGGCTCTGGGACCATCACCTATGATGCCACCGCGAAAAAAGTCTACTGGGACGGCGCCATCCCCTCACAGAGCAGCGTCGCAATAAGCTTCCAGGTCACCGTCAACCATTCACTGATAAATTCCACAAAGATCTCCAACCAGGGAACTGTGTACTGGGACGAAAACGAAGATGGGATCAACGAGAAAAGCGAACTTACTGACGACCCGGCCATCGACGACCTCATTGACCAGGACGGGGACGGCGACACCGGGGACGACGACCCTACGGTCATCACAGTCTGGTCCTACGCGCCGCCGACGACCCTCATAGAAGACTTTGCGGACGCCGACGACACCGTAGGCGGTAAAGCCCTCGACTCCTATTGCGGCCAGGTCTGGTTCGAAACCAGCCAGCGGGACGTCACCAGCAACTTCGAGGTCGCCTCTGATTACTTCTTCTCCACAGCCCAATCGTTCAAGACTAAGCTGCGCGCCTCCGCCGGGGCACAATACTGGAACTATACCCTCACTTCGTTGAACAGCGAGCTCATCGCCTGGTCCTGCTGGTTCACCTGCGGCAACAGCAGCGAGCCCGCGGACCTCACTCTAGACTTCAAGGCGCTCGGCGGGGTGACCATCGCGAAGCTCAAGTTCGAGTACGTGTACGTCGCTGGCGCGATCGGCTCCGCGGCGTACCAACCGCGGCTGTCGTACCAGACGGCCTCCGGCTGGATTACGCTGTCCTCCGGCAGCCCAAACGGGTATTTATACAACGGCTGGTATAACCTGCGGGTGGAGAAGATCGACGCATCAACCCTTAGTTACAGATTAGTGAACCATGCGACTGGGTACATCAGTCAAGCCACAGAGCCCCGTCAGGGCCCGGCTTTGTCAAATCTCTCCCAGGTCGTCTGGACGTCGAATCGAGAGCCGACGGTCTGTCCAATCCTCTTCTGGGATGAGCACACGCTGACGCTGCTCCCCATCTCGTGAGGTCTGAGTCCAATGGCCCGTGAATTCACTAGGAACATGTTTATCATGCTGGTAGCCATCATGGTCGGTGCCGTCATTATCACCTTTTTCGCGGCCGACATCGTGAATCGCTCTCAAATCGACATCCTCAATACGCAGCATTTCAACGAGATCGTCGGCCTGAATAGCCGCAACGAGAACTTCACCAACCATATGCTCCAGGGCTCGATCAAGTTAGATGCGGCTCGCGAGACCCGGGAAATCGCGAACTATCATTTCGACTTCGCCTTGTTCTGGTTCAATCTGGCCTTGAACACGGAGAACCTCTCGCTGATTCCCCAGAGCCTGGAGAACTGCTCGGAGGCCGCAGGCCAGTACCTTACGGCGGCCCAGAACTTCAACGCATCGGTCCCCTACTTCATCACCGCCCGCGGGATGACGAACACCTCGAAGTATTTGGAAGTCATCGGCTACTATATCGGCTTTGCGAACGCCGGCCGCAACATTTCCTTGCTGCGGTACAATGCGACCGCGCTGCTGCGCCAGGCGGCTGAGAACCTTTCCTTGGGCAATGGCACGGCCGTCGCCGAGTTGCTCGAGAACCTCACCGGCCTGGAGGATATCATCAGCCAGGAGCAGCAGGGCTACGACGACTACCGCCAGCAAATCGACGGTTACCTCTTCTTTAGCGAGATTCGCGAGATCCCCGACACCATCGAGTAAAGCAGTCCGCTGAATATCGGGTTTTTTCTACTGTTGGGGGAGTCCAAAAGGTTAAAGAAACCGAAGTGATTATCCCCCCGCTGCCCCGGTAGTGTAGCGGCCTATCATGCGAGCCTGTCGAGTTCGCGACTCGGGTCCGAATCCCGACCGGGGCGTTTTCTACCGTCGGGGGCGGACACCCCCATGATTTTCCTTAAGCTATACAGAAGAATATACAAAAAGATATATAAAAAGAGAGAAAAAAGACTGCAACCAAACCTACGCGGTCTTCAGCAGCAGCACGAATACCTTATAGATCAGGACTTCCTGGTTTACTGGACTCCCTTGGACGTCGTAGAGGGTCACGCTGATCTGGTACACCCCCACCGGCAGCGGCATGTCATAGGACGCCCCGTCGCTGAGGTTCATATCATAGAACGAGTAGTTCCCCGCCAGCAGCTGCCGCGTCGCCGTGAACTCCGCGGACACCGCGTCCGCTGGGAAGGAATGGAGGACCACATGCAAAATGTCGTAGTTGATCACCACGGCCATCATTAGTTTCTGTAGCTGATATAGGGGCCCGATCTTGGGGGAGTCGAACAGGTAGAGGTACCCAGGGAGATACAGGCCGTACTCTGAGGCGCTCACCAACCGGCGGTCTGTGCCGATATTCCCGGCATGGTCGAACGCCCGAATCTTGATATCATAGGAATCCCCCGTGAGCGCCGTGAAGTTCCACGAGACATTCGCCCAGCGGGTCTGATTAAACGACTGGCTATAGACCTCCTCGTCGTTAATGAGGACGCTCACCAAGTCAATCCCGGACCCGGACGTCTCCTCCACCGACACACCCGCAATCTGCGCCTCGCCGAGGAAGATAACCATGCTGGGAGAGGTGATGGTCACAAAAGGCATGGTGCCGTCGATGTTCAAACCTGAGAGTAGCTTATGGGGAAGCTCCTCGTTGCCCGCCAGGTCCCGCGACCAGTACTCGACACTGTTGTTCGCCTGCTCCTCAGAGACGTTAAACGGACCCGTGTAATTCTGCACCGCACCGCCGTTGAGCCGGTAGTAGGTGCTGACGTTCTGCGGCGGTGAATCGTTGTCAAAGCTCTGCAATGTCACCTGGATCGGCGTCGTGTACCAACCGTTCTCCCCGTTCGGCACCGCGGGAGACACGTTCGCCCACGTGTGCGGAGCCTCCAGGTCGCCGCCTACTAGGGCCGTGACGTTCCAGTAGTCGACCGCCGGGCTGGTGACCGGCTGGGTCCGATGGAAAAGCGCCTGCACTCGGACGATAGGCTGGGTGATCAGACTGATGTCCTCGCCGTTGTTCATCCAGGACTTCAGCACGAGAGTGCCGCTCTGGTTGAGAAGCCGGAAGTTGATCGTGCAGTTATTTAACGTGCTACGGTCGCCGAAATGCTTCCAATGGACGAAGTTCTCCGGCGTGATTGGAACTGAGGTCAACGTCGCGTCCAACAGTAGTGGGGCTTCCGCACCGAAGCTCATCTGCGTCGTGACCATGGTCTGGTCCACATGCCAGACACTCCCGTAGACCTCCGTGTAGTAATGGTTCCGCTCATCCTCCCAGATCGCGAAGACGTTACTGCCGTTGACGGCGAGGACGGCGTTGTCCGCCCCCGCAGCGAGCGAGTCACACAACTGCAGCTCCGTCTCGATGGGGATACCGTCGTCGGTGACGACCCGGCCGTAGACCTTCGCCAAATAATCATACGAGACGAGGTAGTCGGGGGTGAAGTAGGGGACGACACTGGTCCTCTTGGCGATTGTGCTAGACTTCACCGTCAGCATGCTCGCCTGCGGGATGCCGTAATAGGAGAGCCGGAAGGCGTCAATACGGCCCGCGTAGTTCAATCCACTGATGTCCCCGGTGTTCCAGGCCGTGAGGTACTGCTGCTTGGCGGGGTTGTACGCTGAGGAGGGATAGATGCAGTCTGTATAGGTACTACCCGTCTCAAGGGTGTAGAAGGCGCTGACTGGCGCGCCGTTCGAGTTCAACAGGATTGACCGCACACTGAGCGGCCCGTTGGTCCCGCTCGTCCCGTTCTCGAAGGAGACTTGGAAATGGCCGTCGTTGTCCGAGGCGACGAACGGCTGTCCCTGGTAGCCGACGCCGCTGGCGATGGCGAAGGCGCCGCCGATCCAGCCGCCGTAGGAGTCCAGAAGCCGGCCGTAGACGTCGATGTTGGAGCTCGCGTCGCATTTGCTCCAGACGATGAGGAACCGGTCGCTGAGGTTGTCGAAGGCCACGCAGGGGTTGCGGCAGGGCCAGTACGACCCGCCGCTAAAAATGGGGTCGTCCACGGTCACAGGGGTGTACACAAAGTGGTCGGAGGCCCGCACAACGGTGGCATGGATGCCGATGGCATAGCGGGCGAGGGTGGGGTTCTCCTCCCAGGCGACAAGATACCGGGAGGTCAGCGGGCTATAGGCGACGCTAGGGTTCTCGGCGTGCACCGCCGTGGTCGGGCTGATGACGATGTCGCCGCCGACGCCGGGGACGGGGATCGGGTTGCCGCCCTGGCCGTTGTAGAGCCGCCCGTGGATTTCGCGGTGGATGAGCCGGTGGCTCTCGTCGCTCGAAGTCTCTGGGGGGAGCCCTTCGGCCCAGGTGACAAGGAACTGGTTGACGCCGTGGGCGACGGCAGGGCCCCAGCAGCCTTCTGTCGCTCCCACATAGGAGATGCGGACGTCGTCGACTGTGACCTTGGTCCAGGTGAGCAGCATGGAGCTGCCGTCCGTGGCGGTGGGGTTCGCGTAAAACATGTAGATCTGGGTCATGCCGTGGGGGAGGCTGGGGATCTTGATGAGGACGGTGGCGGAGTCGCCGTCGGTTTTAATGATGCGGTTGTAGAGGAGGGGGACGCCGGTGCTGGTGGTGAACCGGAGGTCGTCGAAGTCGGACTGCATGGTGCCGTCGTAGGGTACGACGATGCGGACGATCGCGTTGGTGGCGGCGGAGCCGTTGTTGGTGAGGTAGACGGGGCGGAGGCGCTGCCAGGCGGGGTAGGTCGCCCAGGCGGGGATGGTGTACAGCATGGAGACGACGCCGCTTTGGATCTGGACGCCGGTGGTG
The DNA here is from genome assembly GCA_963769885.1 of Methanobacteriota archaeon. GTDB lineage: Archaea > Thermoplasmatota > E2 > DHVEG-1 > DHVEG-1 > CAIRCU01. The sequence goes on along the minus strand of CAVYNH010000005.1, from coordinate 86,022 downwards.
AGGGTGGGGTCGATAAGGCTGGTGTCGAGGAATTCGTCCTGGAAGGTGTAGGTGGAGAATCCCCGGTTCGTGTGCTTGGGCGGCCAGGGTGCCGGTAAGGCCGCCGGTCAGCATGAGGACGAGGATGGTCCCGGAGAGGATTTGTCGTCGCATGGCGTGTGTACTCCTACTCTTTCTGTGGTTTGGATGTGTTCTTTGGTAATGTTCTTTTAAGTGTAGATCCAGCCGTCGCATTGGTACCAGACGGAGTTGAGCATGACGGCCGCGTTCCAATTAAGCAGCCAGTTGAGGGGTAGGGTCCCGGCGCACCAGACCCGTGGGAGCGGGAGGTTGGTGTTCCAGGTGATGTTGAAGTTCGCATTCAGGAAGCTGGTGGTGGTAGCGTTGAAGCCGTATTGGTAGTTGCCGCTGTTGCTGGGGTTGTAGAAGATCTTGAAGCCGGCGGCATCGCCGAGGGGCTGGCCGTTGGTGTAGACGCGCAGGTAGCCGAGGCTGCCGAAGCTCCAGCGGAGGGTGAGGTGCCGGGTGGCGGCGAAGGACACGTAGCCGAGGATTTGGAATCGGGGGGTCTGGACGTCGGCGAAGGTGACGGTGACGGGTTTGTTGATGGTGAGGTCGACGGTGCCACCGCTGCCCATCTGCCAGGCGCCCTGAATGGTGAGGAGGTCGCCGGGGAGGTCGACGGCCAGGGCGAGGTTGGTCAGCTTGATGAGGTGGCCGGACCATTGGAAGTTCTTGATGGTGCCGTTGATGTTGTCCCAGGAGACCTGGAAGTGGTTGTCGGTCTGCAGGCCGATGCTGACGTTAAGGATGGTGTTGCCGTTGTCGATGAGGCTGAGGGTGTCGGTGAGGAGCAGGCCTCCGCCGGTGGTGAGGTTGATGACAGCATGGTGGTCGGAGGCGTCAGCGAGGTCCCAATAGAGGTCGGTGCTGGGGTTGTTGAGCTGCAGGGTGTTCTGCAGCGCCCAGCCTATGTAGGAGATCCGGGAGGAGAACGTTGGGGCGTCGCCCGTGGGGTCGCGGGTGAAGACGAGGTGGCCCTTGCGGGTGAGGCGGTCGACGGTCCAGGCGAAGGAGACGTGTGGGTTGGTGAGGGTCATGTCGTGGGCGAAGGTCCAGCCCTGATAGTTGAGCTCGGTGTGGTATTGGAGGGTTGCGTTGTTGTCGCGGGTGATGGTGACGTGGCCGGTGCCGTTGTCGACGTCGAGCTGCCAGGCGAGGGTGAGGTATTCGTTGGCGAGGATGAAGGACTTAGAGATGGTGAAGTGGTCATAGGCTAGGGTGAGGGCGACGGTGCGGGGTTCCGGCTGGTTTCGATGGAGGGTGATGTTGCCGGTGCCGGCTTGGAGGTCGATTTGGCTGTCGACGCGGAAGTGGCGGGGGAAGTGGGTGATGTTGACGAGGGGGGTGGTAAGGTTCGCTTGGGTGATGATGAGGCCGGCGATCTCAGCGCTCATGTTGATGTCGAGGAAGCTTTGGAAGGAGTGGCCGCTGAGGAGGCCGAAGTCGACGCCCCAGGTGGCGTGGATGTTGGTGGGCAGGCTTTGGGCCTGGAGGGTGACAAGGTTGCCGTTCTGGTCGGAGTCCAGGGCGTAGGAGATATTGTAGGCGCGGTCGCTTTGGTAGATGAACTCCCGGCTGCCCAGGATGGTGAGGTCGAAGTTCATGTACTGCGGGAGCGGGTCAACGTGGAAGGTCTGGACGATGTCGTCGAGGAGGCCGCCTTCGGCGCGGAAGGCGATGCTGGTGGGCATGCCGGCGCTGCGGCCGAAGTCGTAGGAAACCTTGGCCTCGCGGGGGATCGTGGTGATGGTAAGGTCGGTGGCGGGGGTGAAGGCGACGGAGAACTCGCGGAAGAACCGCTCCTGGCCGGCGGTGTCGACGGTCTGGTAGCGGCTGAAGTAGGTGACGCTGGAGCGTTCGTCGACGTTCTCAGGCTGGAGGCAGAGGCGGAAGATGCGGGGGTCGGAGAGGTTCTCGCGGCCGAAGTAGAAGGTGGTGTTGACGTTGTTGAGGCCTGGGGTGGTGCCGGAGGTGGAGCGGTAGCCGATGGAGGCGCTGAAGACGGAGACGTTCTTGGTGCGGCTGGTGTTGCCGGAGAGGGTGTCGAAGGGGAAGCGGACTTCGAGGGAGATCTCGTAGGCCTTGGTGGTGTCTGCGGTGGTGGACAGGCCGCAGCTGACTTGGACGACGTTGTGGGTGTCGTTCATGATGGTGGTGCGGGAGAAGCGGAGGCGGAGGGTGGAGTCCGCGTGTTTTTGCAGGGAGACGGCGTAGGTGTGCTCGGTGCCAGTGGTGAGCATGGAGCCGAAGTCGGTGATGCCGATGTTGAGGGGGGTGGTGATGGTCATACCGTTGTCGTATTTGGTGTGGGCCCAGACGCCGAAGTCGCTGTTGCCGAGCTTGAGGTAGAAGACCTTGACGGCGTCGCTGGCGATCTCGTGGTCGTCCGCGTCGTAGCCGATGGCCGTGACGGTGTAGATGCCGGTGGTGACGGCGAGGCTGGTGCCGGTGCCGTCGAGGTCGGAGTAGTCCCAGGCGGTGGTGGTCCAGCCGGTGACCTTGCGGGTGGCGACGAACTTGGTGTGGTCGATGCCGTCGGTGACGGTATCAATGACAAGTTGGCGGCCGACGACGAGGGCGCCCTGGGTGAGACGTGGGAGGTGGACGGGTTTGAGGTTAAAGAAGTAGGCGTAGCCGGCGACGGGCCTGGCGATGTGGATGCTGGCCGTCAGCGGGGCTGTCGCTTGATATGGGGTGCTGGGTGCGGTGGGCGTGGCCTCGGTTGGCGTTCGGGTGATGGGCGCCGCGCTGATGGGCGGCAGGCAGAGCAAGGTAGCTAACAGGATGGTTCCTAACCATGCGGTTTTCATGAGTTTCACCTCTCGTTCACTTCCCCCTTGTTGACGCAAACGTCAATGTTCCTTTCGGAATATATATTACTGAAGCCCCTATTTAATTGTTGTTCCTTCCTGAAGTGTGCCTGAGCCTTTTTAGCAATCTCTACGAGACTGTGTGGTCCACCTAGGTAGGTTTTTGGTATAAAAATCTGCGGACATGAATTTTATTTTCGATACTTTTAAATATCTCTTCAATATATCTTTGTACTTATATAATCTATTCCGGAAATGCAGCCAGAAACAAGATAGGGGGATATTCTACCTATGAAACGCAACCTCGTGAAATGGACAACACTTGTAGTGTTTGTTGGGCTGATGATTACAAGCTGTGTAAGCTTGACCGCACAAACGACCTCTGACTCCAACATCGAAGCCAGATACTGCACGACCACAAGCCGTTCCTTGCCATCTGTGCACATCTCCACGGCGTGCCTGGGCAAAGGCGGCGAGGCGATCAGCGGCGGCGACTACAACGACACCCACCCCGGCATGGCTGGGGACTCCACCGCAGGCGTCTTCTTCGCCGGCTATCAGACCTACGTCCCAGACGCGAGTGATTACTTCTGTGTCTTCGCCAGCTCCAACGACTGGACCACGCCGGTCTACTGGCCTGACACCTTCGGCTTCACCCTCCCCCGCACCGACTACAAGACGGGAAGCTTCTGGGGCACCATGACCCCGAACCAGGACCCCACAACCTCTGGGCAAGTGTTCCTCGCCGACGCGACCGACCCGACCAACCCCCAGGGCGTCTACTGGGAATGGTCAGACAACAACTTCAGCGAGTTCCAGAACCTCCACCTGGCGGCCTACTCCCATACAGGCCCAGGGGGAGACCCCGGCCTCTGGAACTTCGGCCAGATTGCCCTCTCCGGCTACAACAACTATGGCGGTGCCAACCTCGCCGGCTCCTGCCTGATGACCTATGAGACCAGCTCGGCGGGAGCCGCGACGATCTCCTGGCTGACCGGCATAACGAACTGTGTACACGCGGCCAACGACATCGACCAGGTGACGAACATGTCCTACGCCGTCTGGGACCGCAACCCCAGTGGCGGCAACTACCAGCTGCTGCTCCGTAAGGACAACTTCGGCGTCTGGGACGTCAACAGTCGGCACACATACGTCTTCAACAAGCAGATCACGGACACCGGCAACTTGAAATACCCTGACGTCGCCGCGAACAACAACACCGTCCTGCTCGTCGTGAACGCAGACAAGGCAGGGAACCAGGACGTCGTCTGCTACCGGTCCACGAACGGATTCTCCAGCTTCGCCCCCGTCACCGTCGCCAACTCCGGCGACGATGAGCTCTACCCACAGATCACCATCCTCGGCAACGCCGCGGTCTGCACCTACATCAAGGGCACCCAGATCTACGGGAAAGTCAGCCTCGACAACGGCGCCAACTGGGGCACTGAACAGCTCATCAACACCGACGACACCGTCGGCCCCATCGACAACAACGCCCACGACCTCTTCGGCTCCGGCACCTACATCTACTCCGTCTGGAACGACGCCCGCGTCCCCACCAACACTGACATCTACTACAACACGGCCTACACGCCCGCGGTCCCCGTCATCGAGATCGGCACCATCGCCGGCGCCATCGGCAAGGTCACCATGCAGATCACGAATACCGGGACCGGCGACCAGACCACCCCATTCGACTGGAGCATCACCGTGACTGGCGGCATCTTGCACAAGATCAACGTCAGCAGCAACGGGACCATCCCCAGCCTCAACAAGAGCGCGTCTGTCACAGTAAAGACCGACAAGTTCATCTTCGGCTGGGGCAGCATCAACGTCCAGTGCACGGCCAAAGCCGCCTCGAAGACCGCGACCGGCAAAGTACACCTGATCTTCGTCAAGATCACCTAAGACTACGAGAGGGGCACCCCCCCTCCCCCTTCTTCTTTTTTTCTCCCATCCCAGGACTCTTTGCTGTACCTATTTATATCAATCTTTTATATATTCAATACTTTTAAATAACCTTCTCGGATAAATTACTCTTGATTTCTATGCATAAGAACACTTCTCTCCTCTCAATTGCAGCCGTCGTCCTGCTCCTGACCACGGCGGTCCCCCTGACCCCCGCGACCAGCGCCCCCTCCACCCCACAGCCGTATTTCAACGCCTCCGCGGCGTTCATCCCCGACTTCCCCACCGCCATCGCCGCCTCTGACGCCAGCCCCTTCTACGCCCTCATCGCCACCCCCCTCGCCATCCACTACAATGGGAAAAACCAGGAAATTATCCCGCTCTACATCAAAAACTTCAATAGCCCCTCCACCGCGGTCCAGCGCGCCGAATCCATGACCGGCATCTACGCCGACTACATCGTGGGTGGCGCCAGCCCCGAACGCGCCTCCCTCGCCGCCGCCGTCCTCCTCTGGAAACATAGTGACACCGCGGTCCTGCTCAGCGAAGACCAGACCGGCTACGACCTTGGCGTCTGCATCACCCCCCTCGCCTCGTATCTCAGCATCCCCGTCATCGTCGCCGCGCAGTTCGACAGCGACGTCGTCGACGTCCTCGACTACCTCGGCATCCACAACCTCTACGTCTGCGGCAACATCGCCTGCACCGAGACCTACAACGCCATCTACTTCACCTCCCCCGCCCAGATCCTATCCGAGACCCAGGCCGTCATCAAGACCAAGTTCGGCTCACCCTCCAACTACATCGTCATCACCAACCCTCTCGACGCCCACCAGCCAGCCATCCTCAACAGCACCCGCTACGAGTTCAACGGCACCGCGACCTCCTCCGTCGTCCTCCCCAGCCAGGCGTGGGCCGTGCTGCGGCATGGTGCCCTCGCCACCCACGACTTCACCATCCCTGAGGGATATAAGTACGCCGTCCTCAGCTTCGACTTGCGCAACCTCGACTCCCAGAACGTCCAGCTCCTCGGCGACCGCATCATGTTCATGCTCACCGACTCCGCCAACCAGACCTACTTCTACGGATCCTCGGCCGGCGGCACCCCCATCCGGGACCCTGAGGGCTTGATTGTCGAAGACCGCGTCCACTTCGAGACCGTCATGTACAATAAGCCAGGCACGTACCACGTCAAGGTCTACGGCAGCTGGTTCGCCCAGACCTCCGGCAAATACAACCTCCGTATCACCGTCGACAGCATCGACTCCCCCCTCGTCCCCCTCATGTCCAACATCTCCAGCACAGCAGCCTACCTCGCCGCGTACCACCAGGGGATTGTCTTCGCCAACACCTCATTCGCCTTCGCCGCAGATGACAACGTTCTCTACAACGGCAGCCCCTGCCCCGGCGTCACCCAGCCCGGCAGTAACTTCTACCTCGGGCCCGCCTCCAACGAACATACTAAGGCGATCCACGACCAGCTCAACACACTCCTCGCAAGCCTCGCCCACATCGACACCAACGACACGAAATCCCTCCGAGAGCATTACTACCAGGACCCCGCCTACATCGCGATTGTCGCAGACCCCACCATGGTCCCGATGTACTTCTACCACAACCCCGACGGGATGGCAGACACGCACAACGGGGCAATCATGGGTTACTACGTCCCCAGCGACTTCTACTTCGGGGACATCGACCCCCGGCCCACTGACCCAGAGAATGACACCCTGACCTATTGGCCGGTCCAGGAGAACGCCGTCGGTCGGGTTACCGGGATTGATGCCCAGGACGTCAGCGCCCTGCTCGACCGGACTTTCTTTTATGAGAACATCATCGCGAACATGAGCGAGTGGAAGAACACCTCGCTGGTGCAGACCGGCTGCGGCCTGGAGTTCCAAAACCTACCAATCGCGACCAAGCTTGAATCCATCCTCTACAGTGGCCGAGGGGAGCCGACGAAGTTCCCCACCGGTGAGAGCTGGTTCATTAACACCAAGCTTACCGAACTCATGGCCACGGGCGGGTACGACGCCAAACATACGTTCTGGCTGCAGTCCCAGCGCGAAGGCTTCACCCTCACCGGGCTGGACCGCATCAAGAACACAGGGCTTCTCAGCAAACTCCTCTTCCCAAAGAAACTCATCAACCTCTTGAGTGCAACAGAGAAGGTTAAGGGCGGCTCGATGCAGGAAAACAGCAGCCTGATCTTCGCGTTCTCCCATGGGTTCTTCAACATGTATGAGTTCGGCGACGTCTTCATCGACTCCCGGGGGTTCCCAGGGGTAACCACCTGGGCCCGGATCTACCCCAAGGCCCGCAGCAGCCTATCCGATAAGGGCGCCTATGACCTGCGGGCGGTGAGCGGGATGAAGTACGGTCCGGCCGTCATCTTCGTGGAGAGCTGCATCACGGCGCGGACGGATGGGATGCTCGCGGAGAGTGTCCTGTCCCAGGAGTACCTCCATGTGGGCGTGAACGCCTACATCGGGTCGACGCGGGTCACCGCGGACCCCGGGTACCTGGAGCCTCGGCTGTTCGCCAACGGGCTCGGCTTCGGCATCCTCGGGCTGTTGAAGGCGATCCTGCAGTATAAGCTGCGGCATCGGTTCCCCGACCTGCATTTCGGTGCGGTCATAGCGGAGAAGACCATCCAGAACCTGATTGACAACGATGCGGACATCGGCCGGGCGCTGCGCGACTCCAAGAACGCGTACCTCCCCGCGGATGCGAACGCGACCTTCTTGTGGACGCCGCCGCTGTCGCTGTTCACGGATTGTCCGGCGCTGAATGCTATGCTGGCGTCGTCCATCGCCCCGCAGCTGCAGAATGAGCGGACGAGGGTGTTGGACAAGAAGTACGTCGCCTTACATGAGTTCGCCTTGTATGGCGACCCTGCGTTCAACCCGTACCAGCCCTGTAACGAGGGCAGTTTGGATGGAGCCTCATAGTTCGGGCTCCCCCTCCTCCTTTCTTTATTTATCGCAGTTTTCGGAGGATCGCGCTGCGGCAGGCGGCGCAAATGCCTTGGGCGACTTCGTCCATAGAGCGGAGTGGTTTGCCGCAGGCCCAGCAGTAGAAGGTGTTGTCGGTTGGTTTCTTACGAGGGCTTTTTTTACAGTCTGCGCAGATTCGTTCCTTGATTTCGTCAGTTATTATAAGTTGCTTACCGCAGGACCAACAGAAGAAGGGGTTCTGGTCTTCGCATTCGTCCCAGGTTTCTAGCTTCATCAAGCTCAAAGGGATGCATCTGGTTCTGGCTATTTAAATCTCAGGCTTCATGGGGAAAACAGAGGTAAGCCTGGAGTGTTATTGCCAGGTTTTTCGGATGCCATTCTCGGTGATGTAGCCGGTGATGAGCTGGTGGGGGGTGACGTCGAAGGCCGGGTTTTTCACGGGGACCCAGTCGGGGATGAGGCGCGCCCCGTGGGCTTCCTTCAGTTCGTTGCCGAAGCGTTCTTCGATGACGATCTGGGCTCCGTGCAGGAGGGTGGGGTCAAAGGTGTTCTCTGGGGCTGCGACGTAGAAGGGGATGTCGTTGTGGTGGGCGAGGACGGCTTTTTCGTAGGTGCCGATCTTGTTCGCGATATCGCCGTTCTTGGCGATACGGTCGGCTCCGACAATGACGAGGTCGATGTCGCCTTTGGCTATGTAGTAGCCGGCGGCGTTGTCCGCGATGAGGGAGAAGGGGATGCCTTCGTGGAAGAGTTCCCAGGCGGTGAGGAGTCCTTGGAGCCGCGGTCGGGTCTCGTCGGCGTAGACGTACATCTTTTTGTCTTGGTGATGGGCTTCGCGCAGGACGGCGAGGGCGGTGCCGTAGTCAACGGTGGCGAGGGCGCCGGCGTTGCAGTGAGTCAGGATGCGGGTGCCGTCGGAGATGAGCTGGGCGCCGTGTTCGCCGATTTTTTTACAGCGGCGGAGGAGCTCGTCGGTGTATTGGTCTGCAGCGATGAAGGGGTCTTCTCCTTTTTGGAGGGCGTGGGTCATGTAGCGGACGGCGTAGAAGAGGTCATGGGCGGTGGGCCGGGTGGACTCGAGGAGTTGGGCGGCGCGTTTTGGGTCGTGGCTGTTGAGGGCCATGCCGTAGGCGGCGGTGGCACCGATGGCGGGGGCGCCGCGGACGATCATGTCTTTGATGGCGAAGGCGATGTCGTCGACGGTGCGCGCGGTGTAGATGTCGAAGGTGAAGGGGAGGTGGCGTTGGTCGATGAAGTGGATGCGGTCACCTTCGCGCCAGAGTGCTTTGTAGTCTTTGCCTTGGTATTTCATAGATGGTTCACTTCGGGAGGCGGGTTTGGATGAGGTGTTCGATGGTGGCGGCGTTGACGCCGATGAAGAGGGGGCCAGTGGGGGTGCCGATGACGGGGGATTGGTGGAGTACTTTGAGGAGGGTTTTGGCTTTGTCGATGGTGGAGGTGGGGAGTGGGTCGGTGATGCGGGGGGTGGTGGGGGGGAGGGTGTCGTTGAGGGCGGGGTTGGTGATGTGGAGGGTGATGTTGATGTCGTGGCGTGCTTTTTGGATCATCCATTGGACGGGGGCTTCGGGGGTGGGGTCTTGGGGGCCGATGATCATCATGATGTCGTTGAGGGGGTTGTAGTCGACGATTTCGACGACGTCGTCTTGGTGGAGTGTTTTGGCGTCGGCGTGTTGTGCGGTGGTGAGGAGGCGGCGGCCGTAGTCGTAGCTGATGAGGACTTTGTCGGCGTCTGCTATGCCGAGGTCGGTGCAGCGGGTGCCGAGGCGGCTCATGTTGGTGATGAGGGGGCAGTGGCTGGTTTCTCGGGTGATGACGAGGATCTGTGGGGATCGGGTGAGGCTGTTTTTTGGGAGCATGGCGTCCTGGGTGGGTGATGGGCTGTGACTATTTTACTTTTATTGCGGGAAAAACGAGGCTGGGGTAGGGCGGGGTTTAAAGTTGGAGTTGCATGCCGCCGTGGTCGGTGATTTCGATGGTGTGGGGTTTGAGGGTGTGTTTGGTGGCGCGCATTTTGCGGATGGTGAGTTTGCGTCGGTCCATGGTGGGATCGAGGTCGAGGACGAAGATGCCGTCGACCATGAATTCGGAGATGGAGTCGCGGGAGAGGTCTCGGGAGCCTTCGGGGACTTCGCTGGTGACGAGGCTGGTGCAGTGTTCGGATTTGAGGATGGTCATGAGGCGGCGGAGGTGGACGCGCATGGCTTGGATGGAGTTGAGGGGGTAGGGGGAGTTGGCGGTGCTGTCGTCGGAGGGGATGATTTCGGTGCCGTGGCTGACGACCCAGACCGGCATTTCGGAGAGGGGGGTGAGGGAGTCGAGGACGAGGCGGGTATAGTTTTGGGATTGGAGTTCGTCTTCGAGGTCGCGGTGGAGGGTGTGTTTTTCGGGGTTGAGGTAGACGAAGCGGAGTTGGCCGGTTTTGGTGGGAGCGTCGAAGTCGAAGCCGAATTCGCGGGCTTGGAGGATGAGGTTGGGGATGCGGTCGTCGCTGGTGAGGAAGAGGCATTTTTCGCCGTTGGTGAGTCCGGCGTTGATGAATTGGAAGCAGAGGATCGTCTTGCCGGTGCCTGGGGTGCCGGAGACGAGGGTGATGGAGCCGGTGGGGAGTCCTCCGTGGAGGAGTTCGTCGAGGCCTTTGATCCCGGTGGTGACCCGAGTTCCTTTTTGTGATGTCATTGACTCTAAATATTTCTCCATTTGCATCTTTCCTCCTATGGTCTCACGTAGGGTGTATTAATCCATCGGAGGCTTAAATAAGTTTTTGCCGTGTGCGGCTCTTTTTTTTGGGGTGGGCTAGTTGTCTCGTCGGTTTGCACAGATGAAAAAGAGGGTTTTGTCGACGAGTTCGAGGTCCCCAAACTTATGTCTGCTCAGTTGTCGTGGCTTCTCGGCCATCATAGGAATTTCTGCCTCTCCCACTGCCCGTCAATTGGGTTGGCTTATTTAACACTTTCTTTTTATTGTGAGTGTTTACCGGAAGCTACAAAAACGGCCGGGGCTTTCGGACGGTTCATTATGCTTCGGCTTGATCTTCATGTCCATTCGTGTTACTCTGAAGATGGCGCGGGGACGCCGCAGGAAATCATGGCTGTACTTCAGAAGAGGGGTTTGCACGGAGTCGCCATCACGGATCACAACACGGTGGAGGGGGGGTTGAAGGCGCAGGCGGCGGCGCCGAAAGGCTTCATCGCCATCCCCGCCATAGAGATTTCCACGGGTGAGGGGCATCTGCTTGCGCTGAATGTCACGGAGCCGGTTCCTCGGGGGCTTCCCATAGTAGAGACGGTGGAGGCGGTGGTGGATCGGGGTGGGATTCCGGTCGTGCCGCATGTGTACCGGTTCCTGTCCGGGGTCCATGTGGAGAGGCTCGAGGTGATCTCGTCGAAGGTTCCCGCGATCGAGGTGTTCAACGGGTGTAGCCTGCCGCGGACGAACGTCAAGTGCGCGCGGATCGCCCGGTCCATGCATTTGGGGGGGACCGGTGGTAGCGACTCGCATATGCCGCAGTACGTTGGGTACGCCTACACCACGGTTGATACCACGGACGATCGGTTGGACACGGTCGTCTCGGAGATACAGAAGGGGCGTTGCTGGGGTGGGGGGCAGACCATCCCGCTGAGTTATCGGAGCGATCGGATGGCGCTGTCGATTCGACAGTTCTTCACCCGCGGATTTCGGCGGATATAACTCATCGAATTTTGAATTATCCTTACGAGGCGTGGTCTGAACGTCTTATTACTCGTTTTTTTAATATATAAAGGGCAGGGATATGCTTAATAGCTGCTTTAACGATAACTAATCAGGGGGACTGCTATGAAGAAATCCATGGCCGTAGGCGTTGTCCTGCTGTTTCTTGGGACGAGCATCTCGGTGCTTGCGCAATCCAGCGACAGGCATGGGGCGTCACAAAGGTACACAACCCTGTATGTGGGTGGGTCGGGACCCGGGAATTATAGCAAGATTCAGGATGCAATCGATGCAGCCGCGTTTGGGGACACGGTGTTCGTCTATAGTCAAGGCTCGCCGTACATGGAAAACGTCGTCGTTAATCAGTCCATAATCTTAGAAGGCGAGGATAAGGATACGACTATCATCGACGCCGGTCAACGAGGGAACGGTACCGTGCTTCTCGCTAGTTGCGCTATCACCGGGTTCACCATTCGAAACACGTCCGGCAACTGGACTGCCTCCCTTGTCCTCATTTTATCTGATGGCAACACGATCGCTGACAACATCTTGAATGGCACGGTGAACGGGAACATGACGATGACCACCGGGATAACGGTCCGTGGGGACGAGAACTTTATCGCGCGAAACATCATTACTGGAACCTGGCGCAGTATCGGCCTGTACAACGCCTCGACCACCTACATTACCGACAATATCCTTAGCACCACTGGTATCTACCTCGAAGGAAGCCCCAACACGCAGATTCGAAACAACCGTTTTTCCGATATCCTGGTTAATGAGCTCTATATGTGCAAGAACTCGGGTAACTGTCTTGTCGTGAACAATTCCTTCAATGCAACCCTCATGGCGGTCCAGATCTACGATTCTGAGAACGTCGTTGCTTTTGAAAACACGTTCGAGGGGGGCTCAACAGGCGTCATCGTTTACTCGGATCAGGTAAACATCTCGAAGAACTCATTCCGAAACGGCAATCACGGCATCGAGATCAATCGCGGCGATTATAACATTATTTATGGGAATAGATTCTGGAACAATGATTATGCTATTGTCTATACCGGCAACGGCTCCCATGGGCAGGTGAGGCTCAACAACATCTCCAATTGCAGGGTCGGCATGGCCATCTCCATGATACATACGGACAACCTCTTTACACGCAACGAACTTCGACACAACGACCTCGGGATTCAAACCGAAATCTTTCGCAGCGCGGTCACCATCACCGAAAACAACTTTGTTGAGAACAACCGCTCGCTTTTCTTCACCCTGATTAAACCGTTCCATGCCCAGGCACCGGGCAGTCCCTGCATCGACGGGAACTACTACCAAGAGCTGCGCTTCGGATGGAAACTGATCTACGGCATTAACCTAATCCTTAAAATACAGTTACCCCACCATTATCCCTTCTATATCATTCTTCCCTGGTTCATCTTCGACAAGCACCCTGCGAAAACCCCCTTTGAGATCAACACTCCATAAGGTAAGAATCGACAAAAAAGCTAGAGTCTTAAGGGAGAGAAAAAAAGGGCGGACGGCTTATTCCTTGAACTTCGCGTCGTACTGCCCGTTGTCGATGTCGACGTTGACGTCCTTGGGCCTCTTCCCTTCGACGGTCACTCCCATGGACGTGCAGGTGCCGATGACCTCCTTGGTCTTCGCCTTGAGGTCCCTGCCCTGGATGCTGTCGTACTTCATCTTCGCGATCTTGACTGCCTGGTCGATGGTCAAGTTCCCGATCTTCGACTTGGACGGTACCCCGGAGCCCTTCTCCGCGCCGACCTCCCGGAGGATCAGGGACGCGGCCGGCGGTGTGCCGACCTCGATAGTGAACTCTTTGGTCTTGGGGTCGATGATGATCTTGACGGGGACCTTCATCCCCTGAAACTGCTTCGTTTTGTCGTTGATGGCGGTGATGACCTGCATGATGTTGACGCCCTTGGGCCCAAGGGCGGGTCCGAGCGGTGCGCCCGCGGACGCCTTGCCGCCGTCCACGAGGGCTTCAATGATTTCTGGCATGCGTGAGATGTCTCCTTATTTCTCTTCTCTTCTGTCTTCTTCTTTACGCTTGATGATCCGGACTTGGTCGCCGCGGACCGTGATCGGGATGGGGACCATGGACTCCAAGAACTCCACGGTGATCTCCTCCTTGGCGTAGTCGATGTGGGTGATCTTGGCCTTCTCCCCGCGGAACGGCCCAGCGATCATCTCGACGACGTCGCCTTCCGTGATCTTTGCGACCGCGGACGTCGGCGTCAGGAAATGCGCAATCTGCTCGATAGGGATGCTCCCCTCCAGCATATTGCGCGCATAGGAAATCGTCTTAATCGTGTTCTTAATCAATTCCTCGTCGAACGCCTCGACGAAGATGTAGCCACGCAACTCCGGCGTGACCAGGATAGAAGTGATGTCCAGTTTCCCCTTCCGAGCCCGGCTCGTCAGCAGGTCCGCTGTATTCTGCTCCTTGCCGACCTGGGTCTTAATCGAAAAGATGCAGGACTTCGGGGCCTCTTCAGCAACCGTGTTCTCGTTCTCCATAAACTACTGTCCTCCTCGCCTCAAAACCTCATAGAATTAATGGAAGAAACTCAGGATCCAGGGGGCGACGAGCTCACGGACGATGTAGATGAGAAACCCGACCGCGCCGATGGCCAGGATGCCGATCCCTGTGATTTTGACCGTGCGGCTGTACTCCTCGTCCGTCGGCTTGCGGGCCATCTTCAGGACGCGCCCGTACTTGCCCTTGCCGATGCGCGCATTACGCTCTTCAATCTTATGCTGAACCCGCCAGGCTCTCTCGAGAAATCGCTCTTTCTCAGCCACAGTATCACCTCAGGGTAATTAGATAGGGGCAAAGGGAAAGAGATATATAAAGGATTTGGGCAGGGTTTAAGAGATAAAATCAATCCCGAACTCCGCCTCATCCTTCGATTTCGCACTCGGCCCGAAAATCTGCTTAGACTTCACCCCGGTCACGACCAGCATCGCCCGGATCGACTTCTTCATCGTCGGATCGATCGTCGTTCCCCAGATGATCCGCGCGTTCTTGTCGATCCGCGTGTAGATCTCCTCCACCACGCGTTCCGCCTCACGCAGCGTCATATCCGAGCCGCCGATGACGTTCACCAAGGCGCCAGTCGCTTCAGTCACATCCACCTCAAGCAGCGGGGAGTTGATCGCCTCCGCGACCGCATCCACGGCCTTGTTCTCCCCCTCAGCCTCACCCAGGCCGATAAGGGCAACGCCGCCGCGCTTCATCACCGTCTTCAAATCAGCGAAGTCGAGGTTCACCAGCCCCGGCATGGTGATCATCTCCGTGATGCCCTTAATGGACCGCATGAGGACCTCATCCGCGACCTTGAACGCCGCGTTGATCGCCAGGTTCGGCACGATCTCCAGCAGCTTATCATTCGGAATCACGATGACGGTGTCACAGGTCTCCCGCAGGGACTTCAGCCCCGCTTCAGCATTGTCCCGGCGGATCTGCCCCTCGACGTTGAACGGCATCGTCACCACACCTATGGTGAGCGCACCCGCCTCACGAGCAATCTGGGCAATGATCGGCGCAGACCCAGTCCCAGTCCCGCCGCCCAGCCCGGCGGTAATGAACACCATGTCCGCTGGGATGATGCTCTCACGGATGTCTTTTTCACTTTCCTTCGCGGCCTCCTCACCAATCTGCGGCAGCGACCCCGCCCCGAGGCCGCGGGTCAGATGCCGCCCGATGAGGATCTTATGCGGAGAATCAGCAAGCAGCAGATGCTGCGCATCAGTATTAATAGAAATCAGTTCCGCGCCGTTGATCCCCGCCTCGAAGCAGCGGGAGATCGTGTTCGTCCCGGCGCCGCCGCAGCCCACGACTTTGATCGTGGTCGTCAGACTGTTCAGGACCTCCTCAAGCTCTTCGTCCTGGACGCCGGCGACCTTTATCGTCCCCTTCGTCCGGGTCTTTTCCTCAGTTTGAGCAACGTCGTTAGTAGAAATCACATCCTCAACCATCTTACGCATCATAGCTCTCTTCACCATCCTCCTTCGATAAAACCCCTCATTAATTATTACGGAAGTCTAATAATGGTAACCGCTGAATGCTTCTTAAATATTTCCTCAGCCGATCAGCTCAAGAGAAAAATCCACGCTACGCACCGAATGCGTGAGTGCACCCACCGAGATGCGATCCGCATACCGAGCATACTGCGCGATGTTCGCGGTCGTGATGCCACCAGAAACCTCAATCAGAATCTTCGGATCAAGCGCCCGAATCTTCGAGGCGACCGCAGACCCCATCCACGGATCCATATTATCCAACATGATGCATGCGACCCCCAGACGCGCCGCGACCAGCGCATCATGCTCGTCCTCAACCTCGATCTCAACCGGCATCCCCGGCCGCGCCCGCTGCACCGCCGCCACCGCTTTCTCCACCGACCCGATGACCCGTAAATGATTGTCTTTGATTAAGATGGCATCATACAAACCCATCCGATGCGGCTCACCGCCCCCGATCACCACCGCTTTTTTCTCAAAAGCACGGAATCCCGGCGTTGTCTTCCGCGTCGCCGCAACATGAACACGCGGATTCACCGTACGGCAGAGATCGACCAGCTCCTTCGTCTGCGTCGCAATCCCACTCATCCGACCCAAGAAATTCAACGCCAGACGCTCCGCCTTCAAAATCCCCTTAACCGGACCCGAAACGGCCCCGACCACGGACTTCTCTGTAATCATATCCCCATCATGAAACCTCCCAGAGAAGGACGCCCCCGCTCGAGCGAAGACCACCGACGCCTCCTCAAGACCCGCGAGCATGCACGGCTGCTTCACCCACACCTCCCCCACCGCGTTTTCAGACGAAAACAAGGCATCAGACGTGATATCACCCTGTCTGCCTAAATCCTCCTCGAAGAACCGGTCAATAGCATCCATACTGTCAGCTTTTATATAGGTCTCTGGTTTAAGGTTTTGGTTTTCCCCTATGAAACTCGGAATCATCGGATGCGGCGCCATCGGCACCGACGTCGCCCTCGCCGCCGACACGATGCCCGGCATCGAAGCCCTCTATCTCTTCGACAAAGTCCCCGAGGCCATGCACCGACTCGAAAAAAAATGCACTAGAGCAACCACGGTCAACAGCCTCCAGGAGCTCCTACCACACGTCGACACCGTCTTCGAAGCCGCCTCACAAGAAGCCGTAACACAATACGCCTATGACATCCTCGACGCCAGAAAAGACATCGTCATCATGAGCATCGGCAGCCTCTTCGACTCCGACCTCCTCAAACGGCTCGAAGTCACCGCCCGCCAAAACAACTGCCGCATCTACCTGCCCTCTGGAGCCGTCTGCGGCATCGACGGTATCTTCGCCGCTCACATGGCCCAACTCGACAGCGTCACCCTCGTCACCACCAAACCCCCCGAGTCCCTCGGCATCCAGGCCGACAAACGCACCGTCGTCTATGAAGGCAGCGCCCGCGACGCCGTCAAAAAATACCCAAAAAACATCAACGTCGCTGCCTGCCTCAGCCTCGCCGGCCTCGGCTTCGACCGCACCCGCGTCCAGATCGTCGCCGATCCCGTCTCCACCCGTATCGACCACCGCATCCTCGCCCACGGCCACTTCGGCAGACTACGCGCCGAAGTCGAGAACATGCCAAACCCGAACAACCCCAAATCCAGCTACATGGCATCCCTCTCGGCCATCGCAGTGTTACGAAAAATCCTCGATCCAATCCAGATCCTGTAACACCACTTATAACAAAGAACGAAGTCCGTACACAACTCTTACTCCTTCTCGTCACCCGCAACGACCTCCTCAAAGTCTTCGAACGCGAACCCTGGGAAGAATAAAAAAACCACCCCGCCTATACACCACGCACCACATGACCTTCGAACTCAAAGCACGCGACGCCACCGGCCGCCTCGGCCGCCTCACCACACCCCACGGCACCATCACCACCCCCACCCTCCTGCCCGTCATCAACCCCAACAAACTCCTCATCCCCCCACCCGAACTCACCAGACGCTACCACACCGACATCCTCATCACCAACGCCTACATCATCTACAAACACCCAGACCTCCACACCGCCGCCCTCAAACAAGGCCTCCACCGCCTCCTCCACTTCCACAGCACCATCATGACCGACTCCGGCACCTTCCAAAGCCACGTCTACGGCGATGTCCACCTCGACCCCATCCAGATCGTCGAATTCCAACGCGACATCAAAAGCGACATCGGCACCATCCTCGACATCTTCAGCGAACCACACCACACCCACGCACAAGCCCAGGCAGGCATCACCGAAACCATCCACCGCGCCCAACAAAGCCTCCCACACAAAGGCCCCATGATGCTCGCCTGCCCCGTCCAAGGCGGCCTCTACCCAGACCTCCGCACCCACTGCGCCCAAGAACTCTCCAAACTCCACGCCGACGTCTACCCCATAGGCGGCGTCGTCCCCCTCATGGAGACCCAACGCTACCCCGACCTCGTCACTGTCATCGCCGCCGCCAAACAAGGCCTCGACCCCTCCCGGCCCGTCCACCTCTTCGGCGCAGGCCACCCCCTCCTTTTCCCCCTCGCCGTCGCCCTCGGCTGCGACCTCTTCGACTCCTCCGCCTACGCCAAGTACGCCCAAGACGACCGCTACCTCCTCCCTTGGGGCACCGAACGACTCCCCGATCTCTCCGACCTCCCCTGCCCCTGCCCCATCTGCACCAAATACACCGCCGAGGAGCTGCAGGAAATGACCGGCGACGAACGCGTCAAGACCCTCGCCCTGCACAACCTCTACGTCAGCTACGCGGAGCTGCGCACCATCCGCACCGCAATCACCGAAGGATGGCTTTGGGAACTCGTCGAACACAGCGCCGCCACCACCCCCGCGCTCGCCGACGCCCTCCGACGCCTCAGAGACCCCCCAATCCAATCATTCCTCGAACACCACGAGCCGCGAAGCAAAACCCGCGCCATCCGCTATACCGGCCCCGCCACGATCCACCGCCCGCTCCTTCATCGCTACCACACGCAGCTCATGACACGCTATGAGCCGATGTACACGACGACGATCGTCATCCCTGAACGCACCAAGCCGTTCTCCAGCTCCTATCCAACCATCGTCTTCGCGCTTCCGACCCTCGCCGCGGATGTCGTCGTCGACTCCACCCTCGGCCCCGTCCCCCTCGCTTTAGACGAGATGTTCCCCTGTGCGCAATCCGTGTTCCCGGCCACGCCTGACCTAGAGACCCAGCTCGAGGCCCAGAAACGGCTTGGTGAATTCCTCCAATCACAGACCGTGGTCCCATGGGAGCCCGGAGAAGACCTCCCCCTAGGCCTCACCGGTACGGCGGAGGACCTCGATCACCGTCGGATACGAGCGGTCGCCGATATGCAGTTCGGCCGTGGGGCTGGAACCGCCCTCTTCACTGGCAATCTCAAGATCATAAAATCAAAGACGACACAGAAGATCCGAAACGTACTCGCTGATGACACGCACGTCGTCTCGATGCGGGCGGAGGATGGATTGTTCACCTTGAAGCTGGCAGGGGGGGAACGTTTGCATCAGGCATTCCCACGGCCACTGTTGCGGGTTTGTGTCCATGCGGATGCGATGCCGTTTGTCCGTGAGGGCAAGAGCGTGTTTGCCAAGTTCGTCGACTCCTGTGACCCGAGCCTGCGCCCCGGTGATGAATGCCTAATCGTTGATTCCGAGGATCAGCTGCTGGGAGTGGGCCGCGTATTGCTTTCCCCGGATGAGATGGCGGCGTTTTCGGTGGGCGTGGCGGTAAAGCCCCGGGAGACGCTCCCCGGGTAGTCCCGGGACACAAACTATAACTAATCAAAATTTATTTCAGAGCCGTCATCGGTTGGTATGCGCTGGGAACGTGGACTGCTATGAACAAGTTCCAAGAATTATCTGATCAGATCAAGACCTTGATTCGGGCCCGTGATCTCCTGAAGGCGAAGTATGAGGCCTCGGATTTCCATAAACGTAAAGAGAAATTTCCGCAGACTGCGGTCCCTCCTGGTCCTCACGATGGGGATATCTACAAATTGCTGATGGCGATTCAGCAGCTGGAGAAGTACATTAAGGAGCTGCAGGACGAGCAGTTTCACGCGTTGAAGGAAGAGTCCTAGCGGGTCCGTGGGGCGAACCCGGCGAGTTTTTTTTCCAGGTCTCTGCTGAGTTCCTCGTGGATGAGTCGTTTTGTGAAGACGTCTGCTTTGACCGCGATGGTCAGGGTCGCGGCGAGGGTGCGTGCGCGCCGTCCGCGTTCAGTGCGCGGGGCGCGGTTGATGAGCGGGTGTTGGAACAGGATACCATGCTTGGGGGGCCGGCCGCCTTCTTTTTTGAAACGGAACAGGGCTTTTTCCGCGCCGAGGAGCTGAATGGTGGAGGCCGGCAGCATCGCGAGGTGGTCCAGGCCGCCAGCATAGGCGATAAGACGGGCACCAATAAGCGGGCCGGCGAGGGTCGCCAAGTTAGGGGCGGTGGCGTACATGTCTGCGTCAATCTGAGTTTGGAGGCGGTCGATTTCGGCGTTGACGGTGGAGAGGACGGCGGCGAAGGGCTGTCGTTTGCCTTCGGTGTCGGGGAGTTGGCTCCAACTGGTGAGTCGTTCAGAGAGGAGGTTGGCGGTCTGGATAAGGTTGTCGAGGGCGTTGACTTGTTGGATGATGCCGAGGTCTGGGCGGCGGAGTTGTGCGGTGACTTGTTGTTTGGTGAGGTGGAGGGCGGCGTCGTGGAGGAGGCTTGTGGAGATGCCGTAGGCGGTGGGGTCTGGGGTGTGGCGGAAGATGGGGTTGGTGGGGTTGTAATGGCCGAGGGGTTCGAGGCGTTTTTCGTTAATGAGAAGGTCAGGGTGGTGGTCTGCGAGGGCGTGTTCTTCGGGCAGGATGCGGTTGGTGTGGATGTGGTGGAGGCGGTCGGCGATGTCGGTGGGAGTGGGAGGGAAGAGGATGTGTTGGGTGATGGTGTTGTTGTGGAGGAGGAAGGTGCCGAACCAGGTGGTGGTGAGGGCGTGCGTCATGGGTGGGGTGTGGTAGTTTGGTGTGGTGTTATGTAGTTTGTGTTTCGGGGAGATTTTAAATATAGGTTGGTAATTACGTGTGTTAGCAAGTATCCTAGCTTTGGGGGTATTTTAGGACATGAAATCCGAGCGGAAGGACCGTATTGTGTTGACGAATGTGATTGAGACTGAGCTTGATATTTTGCGCCGGCATGTGCTGGTGTTGAAGACGTTGAAGGAGAATGAGCCGGCGGGGATCATTAAGCTTAGTGAGTTGACGAAGCATCCGCAGCATATGGTGCGGTATTCGTTGCGGATTTTGGAGCAGGAGGGGTTGATTGAGCCGTCGCCGCAGGGGGCGGTGACGACGGAGTCGGTGAACAAGGCGATTCCGGTGTTGAAGGCAAAGCTTAAAGAGATGAGTGGGACTATTAGTGACATCATGTCGGAGCTCGGATAAAATACCCGTGGTGTTTTGTCTGGGGTTTCTTTGCCGCGGTAACTCAGCAGGGAGAGTGCACGGCTGAAGACCGTGATGTCGAGGGTTCGATCCCCTCCTGCGGCACTTTGTACTTTTTTTTCTCCTGTTGGAGGTCGCTAAAAAATATCCTCTATTACTTCCATGGGGATTGCACTCTAGCTCAGTATTTTTCTCCCGCGGCATCTGATTATGGAGGATGACGTGATCATTTACTCCGAGACGACGATCCTGGGTCGGGTGACGATTGGGCAGGGCTCAGTGATTGGTGGGAACGTGTGGTTGACGTATAGTGTTCCGCCGAGGGAGCCGTGTGGTGTAGTCGCAGGCGAAACAGGAGATTAGTACAAAGGCGGGAATCCAGGATCGAGTCAGGTTGCTTTGAGGTATTGGCTGAGGTTGCCGGCGGCGGTGGCGATGAATGGGTAAGGTCCGGCACGGAGGCTGCGCAACGACCGATATCCCATCGAGGGAAGTCGACTGTAGACGCGGGTGAGTCGTCGGAATCCAGCGTAGAGTTCGTCTGGCGTCATGTGTTTTGGTCTGAAGACGACGTGATGACGGTCGTACAAGGCCCAGTCTTTGGTGAGGAGCCGGCCTTCTCGGTCGAGGCGGTCAAATAGGGGGGTGCCGGGGTAGGGGGTGAGGAGCGCGAAGTTGACGGAGTCGAGGCCGACGCGGTTGATGTGAGCGTGCATGGCGGCGAAGACGTCGGAGGTGTCTTCGTCGAAGCCGAGGATGAAGGTCCCAAAGATTGCCATGTGGTGGCGGTGGACGGCGCGGACGGCGGCGGCGTACTCGTCGACGATGTTGGTGGGTTTGTGTGCGTGGTCGAGGGCTGCTTGGGTGAAGGTCTCCAGTCCGCTGATCCATTCGATGCACCCGGCCTGGGAGGCGAGGGCGAGGAGTTCAGGGTCGGTGCCGAGGACGTCGATGTTGCCGCCGCAGATGAATTTCTTGTGGGTGTGGCGGAGGCGGCAGAAGAGGTCTTTGGTGTAGGCGAGGTCGATGGTGAGGGAGAAGTCGGTGAAGAAGAAGATCTTCTGGGGGAGGGCGGTGACCTCGGCGATGACGTCGTCGAGGGGTCGGGCGCGGAAGAGGTCGCCTTCTCTGATGTTGGAGTCTTGGCAGAAGTCGCAGCGGTGGGGGCAGCCGCGGGTGGCTTCGATGGAGGCGGAGAGTTGGATGCCGTAGAGGTGCACGTCGCGGGTGGAGGGGAGGAGGAGGCGGTCGGAGGGGGTGGTGGTGTAGGTTGGTTTTAGAGTATGGTGCTCGAGGTCGGTGATGACGCGGGGCCACAGCGTGGTGGCGTCACCGATGAGGACGCTGTCGGCGTGCTGGGCCGCCTCTTGGGGGAGGGCGGTGGGGTGGTAGCCGCTGAGGATGACGGTGGTCTCATGGGAGCGATAGCGGTCGGCGATCTGGTAGGCGCGGGGGGCGAGGGCGGTCTTGAAGTTGATGTGGACGACATCGAAGTGGATGGTGGGGTCGGGGGTGCGGCTGCCTTCGAGGATCGTGACCTGGTGGTGGGGTGGGGTGACGGCGGCGAGCTGACGGGCGGTGATGACGGTGGGCATAAAGGAGAAGGTGTAGAGGAAGGAGCGGTGGGCGGGGGAGAGGATGGTGCTGAGGCTGAGCTCGTCGGTGATGAGGATGCGCATCGTTGTGCTCAATGCCCGTGGGGCTATTAGAAGCTTGGTACCCCCATTTTGTTATTTGTGGACGAGGACGATGGTTGGCGGGAGTCGGAGATGCCGGTAGGTGTCGGTCGCCATCGCCTGTCCAAAGAGGTCTAGGGGGACGGGGTGGTTCTTCTTCATCTTGCTTGGGGATCCTGCAGGGACGTAGGGGTCGTTGATGTAGGCGGTGTCATCATCGAGGCCGGTGAGGACGATCCAGTGGAAGACGTTCTCGCCGATGAGCGGCTTCAGGTTCACCATGACGATTGGCGGGATTCCCTGGTTTAGGGCCTCTCGGGCGACGGTGTCGTTTTCCCTTCCGTAGGTGATGGGGATGTGCTGACGGCGTGCCCGGGCCAACGTCCAGTCATCAAGGAGGCCAACAAGTCGGGTTGCCTTGGGGTAGCATGAGGCCCAGGGCGTCTTGCGGCAGATTTCGCTTCGAAAGCCATAGGCGTGGGCAGCTGCTGCCAAACCGCCGGGCAGCGTCCCGCCGAAGAATACCAGCGAGAAGCTCTTCCACCAGAGGCGGTATTCGACACGTGGAGAAAGTACGAAAGAAGGATCCCAATATTTCAGGACCATCATCAAGCAGGCGGGGCCGCAGGTGGCGCTCTGCGTCTGACGCACGTAGGGTACGTCAAGAGGCATGCGCTGTCCCATGCGACCATCCATGGGGGACTTGATAGAGGCCATGCTTAAAAGCTTTCGTCGGCATGCCCATCCCCTGCTTCATGACCGATTGGCTGGAATCGCGGGAGTGATCAGAAACCCAAAGTATTTGAATTCCACAGGGCTACCCGGTGGTAATCTCTCAGCGTAATCTCTCAGCAAGTTTCAGGGTGTCCTCATGGTTCAGTACAAGTGGACGGTGCTGTCGAACACGTCGTTGGGGGCGTTGATTGCCTCTATCGACATGACGATTGTCCTGATTTCTCTGCCCGACATCTTCCGTGGGCTGCATATCAACCCGGCCGACCCGGCGAACTTCCCGTACTTGCTGTGGACGATAGCCGGGTACGGGCTGGTCACCGCGGTGATCCTGGTGACGATTGGCCGGTTTTCCGATATCTTCGGCCGGGTCCGGTTGTACAAGCTTGGGTTTCTGATTTTTATCATCGGCACGATTGCCTGCGCCTTGTCTCAGAATATCCTCGAACTGATCATCTTCCGGCTCTTCCAGGGGCTGGGTGGGGCGTTTCTGTTCGCGAACAGCGCGGCGATCATCACCGATGCGTTCGAGGTCAAGGAGCGGGGCAAGGCTCTAGGGATCAACCAGATCTCGTTTCTCGCCGGGCAGTTCATCGGCCTCATCATGGGCGGGGTCATCGCGCCGTACGGCTGGGAGTACATCTTCTGGGTGACCGTCCCCTTCGCCATCATCGGATTCATTTGGGCTCACGTCAACCTCAAGGAGCTGGGGACGATTGAGCGGGCGCAGCGGATCGACTGGCTGGGGAACATCACGTTCGGCGTGGGCCTGACCCTGATCTTGTTGGGTGTCACGTATTTCCTAATCCCGTACGGGGCATCGGAGCTCGGCTATGAGAATCCTTGGGTGATTCTCGCGTTGGTGCTGGGGTGTCTGCTCATCGGCGCCTTCGTCCTCATCGAGCGTCGCGTGAAGTCTCCGATGTTCAAGCTGGAGCTGTTCCGCATCCGCGACTTCAGCGCTGGCGCCAGTTCCCTGTTCATCTCCACAGTCGCCCGGGGTGGATTGCTGTTCATGCTGGTCATCTGGCTGCAGGGCATCTGGCTGCCGCTCCATGGGTATTCCATCGAATCCACTCCGTTCTGGGCGGGGATCTACATGCTGCCGATGACCGCCGGGTTCTTTATCATGGGGCCGCTGAGCGGGTACCTGTCGGACAAATATGGTCAGCGGCTGTTCATGGTGGTAGGGAGCGTCATCATCGCGGCGTCGTTCCTATGGATGGCGTTCATGCCCTATGACGTGCATTATGCGCTCCTCGCAGCCGCGATTTTCTTCCAGGGGATCGGTGCGGGGATGTTCGTTGCGCCTAACACGTCCCTGGTCATGAGCGCGATACCGGCGAGCAACCGCGGGGTGGCCTCCGGGATGCGGGCGACGATGCAGAACGTGGCCCAGTCGCTGAGCATGACAATCTATTTTGCCATCCTGATTATCGCGTTGGAAGTGAATTTCGCCGGCACAACCCTCAGTAAAGTGCCCGCGGCGTCAGCGCTGTTCTCCGTCTTCCTCGGTCTTACTCCCTCGGGGGTGAGTTTTACGGCCTTCACCTCGGTGTTTGCCCCCATCTTCATGGAAAGCCTCAGCCTGCTGTTCTTCATCTCCGCAGGCCTGTCCTTGGCCGCGGGGGCGCTGGCGATATCCTGGAAACGAAAGAATCGGTGATTGCCGATATCCGTACCAGATATTTTATATACGATAAGGAGGTATGCGAGAGCGTGGACTTCAACGTGCGTGACGACTGCCTCATGGTCAAAAACACGCCACTCCCAGGGTACAGCCTCCCGAACCTCCTGCGCCTTCTCACCCAGAACCGCTTCCACGTCAGCCCTCGGTACATCCCCCGGCTCACCTATAGCATCGCTCTCAGCGGCATCATGACCCCGTTCTACATCCGCGAGCGGCTCAAGTACGACAAAAAAGTCGACGACACCCGGATCACCAAGGACCCGATCTTCATCATCGGCCTCTGGCGCTGCGGGACCACCTACCTGCACAATATCCTCTCCTGCGACCCGCAGTTCGGCTACTTCTCCACCTTCCAGGCGTACCTGCCGACCATCTACCTCAGCGGCGAGAAGCTTTTCAAGCCCCTCGTCGTCTCCAGCCTGCCGAAGAAACGCCCCATGGACGACGCGGACATGGACGCCGACCTCCCCCAGGAGGACCAATATGCCCTGGGCGCGGTCTCCCCCTATTCCTACTACCACGGCTGGTGCTTCCCCCGCAACATGGCACAATACAACGACTACGTCTGCATGGCCAACGCCTCCCCCAGAACCATCGACGACTGGAAACGCACCTACCTCGCCCTCCTCAAGAAGCTCACCCTGTACTCCAAAGGACGGCAGCTCCTCCTGAAAAACCAGGACAACACCGGCAAGATCCCCCAACTCCTCGAGCTGTTCCCGGACGCCAAATTCATCTACCTCTACCGCAGCCCCTACGACCTCTTCATGTCCATGCGCAAGTTCATGCTCACCGTCATCCCCCGCTACTGCGTCCAGACCCCGCCTCCCTACGACGCGGTCGAGGACCAGATGGCGGCCCTCTTCTCGGAGACGACCAAGAAATACCTCCAAGACAGACAGCGCATCCCCCCGCACCACCTCGCCGAGGTGAAATACGAAAGCTTCCTCGAACAACCCCTCCACACCGTCCACAGCCTCTACAAGAGACTCGACCTCTCCGGCTACGAAGACGCCGAGCCCGCCTTCAAGGACTACATCGCCACCCAGAAGGCCGTCCGCACCGACCACTACCAGTTCACCACCCAGGACCTCACAAAGATCGAGAACCACTGGGGCTATGCCCTCAAGGAATACGACTACAAACGGCCCACACCGCTCACCGCCTAGAAGCCAAATCCCCACAGGAAACACAATGATCGTCTCCATTTCTATAAAAATACTCAAAAATCACTTTTCAATCTTCAAAACACAGAGAAAATCTATTAATAATCAATAGACCATATAAAATCAAATAGTTTATATATAAAGATCAGACTCATGTTCTAACAATGGGGGAGAACTCCTAATGAAGAACCACTATAACACACCCTACAAGACCATCATCACCCTTATCTTGGCCCTGACCATGCTCATCCCGGCTGCAGCCGCCCGACCAACCCAACACCTACGGCTCCAGACGCCCCTCGCCCAGGACACCACCTGGCCGATGTTCCACCACGACCTCACCCACACCGGCATCGCCAACGGCACAGCCCCAGAGAAAAACAACGTCCTCTGGTCCTACGAGGCCGACGGAGAAGTCCTCTCCTCACCCGCCATCGTCAACGGCAAAGTCTACTGCGCCTCCTACAACACGAGCTCCGTCTTCTGCGTCCGAGAAGCAGACGGCGCCCTCCTCTGGAAATTCACCGAAGCAGACTTCATCCCCTACTCCTCACCCGCCATCATCAATAACAAAGTCTACATCGGTTCCAAAGACAAGAACATCTACTGCCTCAACGCCAGTACCGGCGCACAAATCTGGAACCACACCACCGGCGGCATGGTCTACTCCAGCCCCACCATCGTCAACAACCGCCTCTACATCGGCTCAAGCGACAACAAACTCTACTGCCTCGACGCCACCACCGGCGGCGACCTCTGGAACTTCACGACCGGCGGCTTCGTCTGGTGCTCGCCTGCCGTCACCAATGGCAAGGTCTATATCGGCTCCATGGACGCCAAGATGTACTGCCTGAACGCCACCACCGGCGCCCACCTCTGGAACTTCACCACCGGCATGATCATCTACTCCAGTCCCACCATCGTCAACGGCAAGGTCTACTTCGGTTCCTGGGGCCACTCTGTCTACTGCCTTAACGCCGATACCGGCGTGCAGCTCTGGAAGAAGGACATCGGATCAGGAACGCTCGGCGCGATCTTCGCTACGCCGGCAGTCGCTGGCGGCAAGGTCTACATCGGCGTCGACTGGACGCCGCAGGGCGGCTTCTTCTGCCTGAACGCCTCGAACGGGGACATCATCTGGAACCGCACACTCAACGGCGCCGTCTACTCCTCACCCGCCGTCGCCGACGGCAAGGTCTACGTCGGCACCTGCCAGGACAACAGCTTCTACTGCTTCGATGCCGACAACGGCACCAAGCTCTGGAACTTCACGGGCGGGGACTACTTCGCCTCCTCACCGGCGATTGCCGACGGTAAGGTCTTCGTCGGCTCAAACGACCACCATCTCTACTGCTTCGGCTCACTCCTGGAGATCAGCTCCATCGAAGGCGGGTTCTTCACCGTTTTCGCTCGCGTGCGGAACAACAGCCCGCAGAACCTCACCCTAAACTACAGCATCAATTTCCAAGGCGGCCTCATAATCCTCGGACGGAAGAACACGGGCACCGTGAACATTTACCCCTACGATTACACGGTTGTTCGCTCGAACCTCATCTTCGGTTTCGGGAAACCCGTGACGCTGTCGGTGACGGTCGGCAATGTTACAAAGTCCGTCCAGACACAGGTCTTCCTCATCTTCGTGAAGATTCTCCCCTCTTAAGAAACCCCTTCACTCTTTTTTCCTTTCTTTTTTCATCGCCTGCTGCCGCCAGTCTGTAGGGAGCAGCTCTATCGCGTAGCGCAGCGCCGTCCGGGGCATCCGGTCCTTGGTGCAAAGGATGTAGTCAAAAACCTCCTTTGGATGCATCCTGCTCTCTTCTTTGAGGAGCCAGCCATATCCCTTCTGGACCATATCATCTTCATCGAGGAGGAGTTGATCCGCGATTTCAAAGGCGTCATGGAGGAAATCACCCTTCTTCGCTGGGACGATGAGGCTGACAGCCGCCGCACGTCGAAGCCATCGATTTGGTGAACTTGTCCAGTGTTTAAGCTCCTGGACCGTGTCTGGATATTTTCTAACGAAATCGCCAATGGTATGATTGCAGAACCCGTCGCATTTCGCCCAATTATCGATATACGTCTCGATCCATTGTTTGAAAATCTTCAGATCTGTTTTTTCAAACAGTCTAATAAAACGAGGGAGGAGGATGTTGGCGACAAATGCCTCCTCAGTGAAGCCCGATGCATACAAGGCTTCACAATGAGTATAGATCTCTTTCTTCGAACACTGTTTAACCTCAGGATAATGTCTCCTGGCAATGGTATTGACCGTGCCGGTTTTTACACCGTAGCATTTCATGGGTTCCTTGAAGAACCGCTGGAAGCTTTGGTATGTCTTCTCGTCTGCTTGTTCACGAAGATCTTTTCTGATTCGGTCAAGAAATCTGTTCATACTCATATCCCAGTAAATCAAATTTCGCTTTAAAGACATCGAGAGAGAAAGTCAACAAAACGTTTAAATTGTTGTGAAAAAATATATAAGAATGGGTATTGTTCCTAGTTTTTGATATCTATGCAGACGAGAGGCGTTCTAGTTTCCCTGCTTATTTTCAGCTTATTGACGACGACGGTAATCGCC
Organism: Methanobacteriota archaeon; assembly: GCA_963769885.1. Taxonomy (GTDB): domain Archaea; phylum Thermoplasmatota; class E2; order DHVEG-1; family DHVEG-1; genus CAIRCU01. The sequence goes on along the minus strand of CAVYNH010000005.1, from coordinate 57,271 downwards.
GCTGAGCCCCTTCATTACAACGAAAAGATGCCACATTCATCCTCGAAGGGCATCTATCTTGTTTATGCTGCCGGACGATGCACTTTGTTCGGCTGCTCTGCTGGATTGCATTTCACCCCCTTATGGTTTCAGACTGGGGATGCATGGGTCTCCTTTGGGTTTACGGGAACCACGTTAATGATCATCAATGGTCGACCCACGATCACATCAGAACCGGTGAGACTCTATATGCAGGATTTTAAGGGGATCGCCCCTGGATACCTCCAGTGGGCCGTCAAGAAGACCATCGGTGGACGAATCCGACTCTGCGGTATCTGCTCCTCCCTTGAACTACATTAAGACACTTGTGATACGAGTAAAATGAATCGAAAATGGTGCTTTGCTTTACTCCCCTGCGTCTGTTGCCTAGTGCTCAGCGGCTGTCTTGAAACCTCGCCACCCCCCAAGACCCAACCCGCCGTTCCCCGCCTCAGTCTCGTAATCAGTGCTGAGACTGGCTACCAGCCATTAACCGTGAGCATCCAGACTCTTGTCACCGATCAAGGCAACAGCAGCCTCATCATCCAATATGGGGACGGAGGGACCACAAGCGAGCCACTATCATCGCATACCTATTATTACGGCACCTACGCTGTCGTCGCCTCACTGACGCTTTTCAACGGCACCGTACTCTATCAAAATAAAACCATCCATGTCCTCAACCGCCCCCCAAACATCCAAGTACAGGCAAATCAGACGGCTGGAGAACCACCACTCCAAATTCTCTTCAATGCTAACGCGACGGACCCCGATGGAAGCATCGTCGAATACCACTGGCAGATCAACGGATCAGCCATCAACGAAACGAATGCCAGCCTGTTCCACCGCTTCGACATCGAGGGTAACTACACAATCCAAGCCCAGGCAACCGACAATGATGGAGCAACATCCATTGCTAACACCACAGTCAGGATCACATCGTCCATCCGAGACTGGTCGCTGACTATGCATGGCCTCGTCTCTCGCGTCATCCATCGTCGTGAATTTGAGGCTCTCGTCACCGCCTATGGCCTGGGCTGGTCTGATGGGGACAACACCTGGCACGGCATCCCGCTCTGGCGCCTTGCCGCTATGATCGACGACTTCGACAATGAAACGACCTCACTCAACATGAGTCTCGTTGAAAAAGGATACAAGATACGACTCACAGCCGGCGACGACTTCGTCGTCAGCTTCAAGGCTGCCAGCATCGCAAACGACTCCGGCTACCTCGTCACCAACACCATCAACGGTGAACCACTCCCCCTACGAACACCCCGAGACCGGCCCAGCTGGCCGCTCCACCTCCGTGGCGATAAGGTCCACCAGCCCTACAACATAGGTAACATCACAACGCTGGAGTTCATCAATATCGGCAAGCACAGCTCCCAGCCTAACCTCCTCCAGCGACTCCTGGATTTGATCGCCACCCTCCGCCAACGACCATGACGCCCCTGAAAGATAATTATCCTAACTTTTAAATACGGTCCCCCGTTTCTTCCCTTTGGGATGCCGGAGTAGATAGACGCAGTGTACCCCATTCATCGCGGAAGGGATGACTAGTGTATCTGAAAGAAGTACAGATGGAGAATTTTAAGTCATTCGGGCAGAAGCTCGAAGTGCCGTTCTTCCCCGGGTTCACCGCCATCACCGGGCCCAACGGCGCCGGGAAGAGCAACATCGTCGACGCAATCCTCTTCGTCCTTGGACCGAGAAGCTCCAAGGTCATGCGCGCCGGCAGACTCACCGACCTCATCTTCAACGGCGGCAAGAAACAGAAAAACCCCTCCAAATACTGCAAAGTCTCCCTCGTCTTCGACAACACCCAGCGCAAGATGGATGTCAACGCCGACGAGGTCACCCTCACCCGCGTCATCAAACGCGCCCCGCTCAAGGACAACCCCGATAACTACTACAGCTACTATTACATCAACGACCGCGCCGCCACCTACACCGAGTTCATCGACCTCCTCACCCACGCCCGCATCAGCGGGGAAGGCTACAACATCGTCAAACAAGGCGATGTCACCAGCCTCGTCGAAATGGGCAGCGTCGACCGCCGCAAGATCATCGACGAGATCGCCGGCATCAGCACCTTCGACGAAGACATCGCCAAAGCCGAGAAAGAACGCGAAGACGTCGACAAGAACCTCGAACGCATCGACATCATCCTCAACGAGATCGGCACCCAGATCCGCCAGCTTAAAAAGGACCGCGACGCCGCCTACCAATATAAGGAACTCAAAGACAAACTCTATGAGACCAAGGCGATGATCGCCGCCAAGAAAAAACAGGAAGTCGAATCCCAGATTGCCGAAGTCAACAAACAGATCACCAGCTACGAGACCGAACAGAAAAAATTCGACGGTACCAAGCAAAAACTCCAAGACGACCACATCAAAGTCCTCGACGAACTCCGCGAGATCGAAGAGAAGATTGCGGACGCCGGCGGCGACGAAGCCGGCGAACTCAAAACCAAGATCGACTCCCTCCGCGCAGACGCCATTAAAATCGAAGAACGCCTCAACTACACCGCCGATGAGATCGCCGAACGCAAAAAAGAACTCAAAGACCTCGACACAGCCTTCGAACAAGTCGCCGCCGACCTCGAAGACCTCACCGAACACCAAACCGAACTCACCACCAAAACCACCGACGCCGAGACCGCCAGAAAAACCACCGACGACAAACTCACCAGCCTACGCAACGAAGTCGCTCAATCCGACGACCTCTCCATGGACCTCACCCGAGACCTCGTCAAAATGCGCGAGGAATACACCGAAAAACAAACCCAAATCCACGAACTCCAGCTCAAAAAAGACCGCCTCAAACAATCCCGCGAAACCCTCGACCACCAGATCGCCGAGCTCCAAGAAACTAAATCCACCTACGAATTCGAACTCAAGGACATCGACTGGCAGGCCCAAGAGCAGAGCAAAGGCAAACAAGAATCCACCAAGAAACTCAAAGACCTCGAAGCACAACTCCTCAAGAAAAAGAAACACGAAAGCGCCCTCCAAGAACAGCTCACCGACCTCGAACAAGCCATCACCAAACTCCAACGCGAACAAGCACGCCTCCAAGCAGAACGCGACGCTGCCCAAACCGTCCAATCACGCTACAACCAAGCCGTCAACGCTATCCTCACCGCCCGCGACGCCAAAGAACTCCAAGGTATCCGCGGCACCATCGCCGAACTCGCCCACGTCCAAGACGAGTTCAAACTCGCCCTCGAAATCGCGGCCGGCCCCCGCATGCAGGCCATCATCGTCACCGACGACACCGCCGCCGCCGACGCCATCGACTACCTCCGCAAGAAAAAACTCGGCCGCGCCACCTTCCTCCCACTCAACAAAATGATCGTCGGCAAACCCCGCGCCCAAGCCCTCATGGCCGTCAAAGACGAACACGCGCACGGCTTCGCCGTCGACCTCGTCAAATACAACCCAGACTACAAAGGCGCCTTCTGGTACGTCTTCGGCGACACCATCATCGTCGATACCCTCACCGACGCCCGCCGCCTCATGGGCGGCGTCCGACTCGTCGACATGAAAGGAGACCTCATCGAGGCCAGCGGCGCCATGATCGGCGGCAGCCCACCCAACGAAAAAATCAGCTTCGGCACCCAAGACCAACACGCCCTCGACGACCTCGCCCACAAACTCCAAACCGCCATCACCCACCAAGAAGAACTCCACCAAGAGCTCGCCACCGTCCGCAAAGACCTCACCGACCTCGAAGGCACCCTCCGCGAGGCACGAACCCAGGGAGACACCGAGACCCAACTCAAAAACCTCGACGTCAGAAAGAAAGAATACCAAGGCAAACTCGGCGTCCTCACCAAAGACCTCCACGCCAGGCTCAAGGAAAAAGACGCCCTCGCCACCGAAGACACCCAACTGACCAACGCCCTCTCCACACTGCAGCAGCGCCTCACCGAACTCGACGCCAGCAAAGAAGAAAAAGGCAAACGACTCCTCAAAAACACCAAAAAAGAGATCGCACAAGAGCTCCGCAGCCTCGAACAAACCCTCGCCAAACACCAAGAAACCCTCCTCACCCTTAAAAGCGAAACTGACACCCTCCAGAAGAAAAAAGAACTTCTCGACACCCGCCACAAAGAACTCACCGACAAGCAAACCAGCCTCACCCAGGCCATCACCCAACTCAAAACCACCCAAGACGAACTCAAAGCCGCCAAAACCAAGGCCGCCGACGGCCTCAAAACCCTCATGACCGTCGAACAAAAAATGGCAGGCGCCACCAAAGAACTCGCCAGCAAACGAGACAGCCTGTACCGCAAATCCGTCAGCCTCGAAAACGAACTCGACAACCTCACCACCAAAACCGAATCCTACGCCGACCTTATCGCCCGCAGCCAATACCGCCTCCCCACCCTCGAATCCGCCATCAAAGAACTCGACTCCGAAATCGCCCTCTACCATGTTGAACTCACCACCCAGAAATTCCCCGCACTAGAAACCATGAAAGAATCCCTCCTCACCATCGAACAAAAAATGCAAGCCCTCGAACCCGTGAACATGCGCGCCCTCGAAGAATACGAACACCAAGCAGAGCGCAAGAAAAAATTCGACGACGACATCAAACGCCTCAACGACCAGAAGAAAAACCTCGTTAACCTCGTCGGCGAGATCACCACCAAGAAAAAAGAACGCTTCTTCGAAATCTTCAACGAAGTCAACCACAACTTCAAAGACATCTACGCCCAACTCTCCGAAGGCGGCGAAGCCGAACTCATCCTCGAAAACGAAGAAAGCATCTTCGACGGCGGCCTCACCATCAAAGCCAGACCCCGCGGCAAGAAAATCCTCCGACTCGCCGCACTCTCCGGCGGCGAAAAAAGCATCGCCAGCCTCGGCTTCATCTTCGCCATCCAACAATACGACCCCAGCCCCTTCTACGTCCTCGACGAAATCGACATGTTCCTCGACGGCGTCAACGCCGAAGTCGTCAGCCGCATGATCAAAAAACGCGCGGAACACTCCCAATTCATCAGCGTCAGTCTCCGAAAGATCGCACTCAAAGAAGCCGACTACCTCTACGGCGTCACCATGCACGACAACGGCATCTCAGAGATGATCGGCAACATCGACCCCGAATCCGTCGGACCCAAAGGAGAAATCACCACCCACCAGGAGGTAGAAACCCTTGGAAGTTAACAACGACGTCGTCAACCACCTGCTCTTCCACAAAGCCCTCATTGACGAAAACAACGACAGCAGCCACATCAACAAATACCTCACTATGGCACAGACTATGCCACAGCCCTCCTCCATCGACAACGTCTTCGACCGCAGCGTCTACCTCATCTTTGACCTGGTCGTCAACCAGGACTTCGACCCTTGGGACATCGACCTCGTCAACTTCTCTGGCCTCTACCTCGCCCGCGCCAAACAAGAAAAAATCGACCTTATGGTCGCCGGGCGCATCATTTACATGGCCTGGAAAATCCTCCGCCTGCAAAGCGACCACCTCGTTGTCACCATGGAAGAACAGCAACAGCAGCCACTAGACCCGGGGTTCGGCTGGGACGACATCCCCATGTCTACCTGGTTGGCCAGCGACCAGGAGTACTCCTACACGAACCTGTTGATGAAGATGCCGGAGCCGCCGCTCGTCGAGCCGCTCCGCCGGGATGCTACACGAAAAGTCACGCTCATGGAGTTGCTGCAGGCCTTCGACGAGGTGCGAAAGGAGGCAGAACAGCACCAGATGCTCGACGATCTCCGCCGTGAAGAACGCCTCAAACTCGCGGAGAAAGCACGCAGTTCCATGCGCGGCTCCGCCCACGAGGATCACCTGGAGGAGGACATCGCCATCGTCTGGCAGCACATCCAAGAGCTTGGGAAACCAAGCCTCGGCTTCCATGACCTCTGCCATAGCAGTGAACCAGAGGAGCGCATCCGGATCTTCCTCTCCATCTTATTCTTGGCGTATGAGAAGCGGATCAGCGTGCATCAGAAACGCTTCCCATACGGAGAAATTTATATTAAAACACTGGGGTGTATATAGGAGTAGAGAAAAATGGGGAACCGTGAGAATCGTCTGGTTGAATCCGTCCTGTTCTCCGCAGGAAAACCAGTGAGCATCGAGGAGATTCAGAGTGCCACGGGCCTGTCGCATGCCCAGGTCACCCATGCGCTCGAGTCGCTCATGCAGGCCTATGATACGGAGCGGAAGGATGTGACGTCCCTTGAGGTCATCAAGGCCGGCAATAAGTTCACCATGCAAGTGAAGAAGAAGTACACGGACCAATCCATGATGGTGGCCAAGCCGGAGATCAAGGCTGAGCTGCTGAAGACCCTGGCACTAATCGCCTTCCATCAGCCGGTGAAGCAGTCGAACCTGCGGCATATGATTGGGGAGAAGATCTATGAGGAGGTCGACGAGCTGATCACTATGCGTCTTGTGTTCTCCAAGCCGCATGGGTCGACTGAGATTCTGACGACAACGAAGCTGTTCCCTGAGTATTTTGGGATTGATTCGACGAAGCCGGAGGAGATCAGGGAGTTTTTGGCTAAGAAGGTCATCGGGTCCGTAATCGAGGAGGTTCGAAATCAGGAACAGCCGCAAGCCGTCAATGAACCGGAGCCGAAGTCATCAAGTAAGCGGTCTCCTAAAGAGGAAGGGAAGCAGTCTGCCGACGAATCCGTTGAGCGGAAGCCTACGCCAGAGCCTGGGGATCAGGATACGAGTTAACAGCGGGCTTCATCGTTTTAGTTGGATTTTTCCTTTTTTGTATCCTCGGCTGTTTTTCAGGTTGTCGCGGCATTCGAAGTCGAGCCCATAGCCGTACGAGGATGGGACCATGAAGATGTCGGTGCTGTCCCAGTCGAACTCGCGGCCGCATTTTCGACAGATGACTTGCATGGTTCTTTGTCTCCTCACGATTCTTGATTGCTATTCTTTGCTCAGGGTCCAAATGTCTGAATGATCCAAGCTTTTATAGCGTCCCGTATCCTGCGGAATTCCTGCAGCCTTTCCTTTGGGGTGCCATGAAAGGCGCCAGGATCGTAGAATGCTTGATGCAGGATTTTCTTCCCTGGGAAATACGGGCATGCTTCTCGGGCATGATCACAGACCGTGACGACGTAATCGAAGGTCTTTCCTTGGAACTCGTCAATGGTTTTTGATCGGTGCTTGGAGATATCGATGCCGATTTCCTTCATGACTTGTTGTGCGGTTTCGTCGACTCCGGTCTTTACGGTGCCTGCGCTGAAGGCCTGGTAGTTGTCAGCGTAGAGGGCGTTGAGGAGGCCTTCTGCCATTTGAGATCGGACCGCATTGTGGGTGCAGATGAAGAGGACGGTCTGTTTCATTTCAGCTGGACTCGGTGGCCGCTGACCATGTAGATGATCTCCTCGGCCATGTCGCAGGCGTGGTCGCCGCAGCGCTCGAGGTAGCGGGCGACGAGGATGTAGTGTGTGCACATGGTGATGTTCTGTGGGTTCTCTAACATATAGGAGAGGCATTCTCGGAAGATGGAGTAGCGGAGGGCGTCAACGTCGTTATCCCGTTCTGTGAAGTTCTTGAGTTTCTCAATGTTGCATGTCTGGAATGCCTCGAGGGCATCGTGAATCATGGAACAGACCAGGGTGGTCATGTGAGGGATACTGACGATTTTTTTGATGTGAGGGCCGGGGGCGATTTCCGAGGCGACTTTCGCGATGTCTTTACCATATCGGCCGATTCGGTTCAGGGCGGTATCCATTTTCAGGATGCATGCGATGGTACGCATATCGATGGCCATCGGCTGGTAGAGGGCGATGAGTTTGAGGGCTTCCTCTTCGACGTCGATGTTCTGTGTCGCGAGGGTGGTCTTTCGTGCTTGAACGTTTTCAGCCAGTGGCACGTCGAGGTTCTTGAGTGCCTCTACGGAGTCGCACAGCATGCTTGTGGAGAGGTCCCCCATCTTCACGATCTTTGTTTTAAGGTTTTCGAGTTCTTTGTGGAATATTTCGACCATGGTCTTCTCACCTTACCCGAACCGTCCGGTGATGTAGTTTTCCGTCAGCTCCTCTTTAGGATTTTCGAAGATTTGTGTTGTGTCCCCGTATTCGATAAGCTTGCCGAGATACATATAGGCTGCGTAGTCGCTGACTCTGGCAGCCTGTTGCATGTTATGGGTGACGATGATGACGGTGTAGTGTTGTTTCAATTCGTAGATGAGGTCTTCGATTTTCGCGGTTGCTATCGGGTCGAGTGCGGAGCAGGGCTCGTCCATGAGGATGACTTCTGGTTCGATGGAGAGTGCTCGGGCGATGCAGAGGCGTTGTTGTTGGCCGCCGGAGAGGCTCATGGCGGATTCGTTGAGGCGGTCTTTGACTTCGTCCCAGAGGGCTGCAATGCGGATGCTTCGTTCGACGATGTCGTCGAGTGTTTTTTTCTCGTGAATGCCTTGGACTCTGGGGCCGTAGGCGACGTTTTCGTAGATGGTTTTTGGGAAGGGATTGGGTTTCTGGAAGACCATTCCTATTTTTTTTCGTACTTCGACGGCATCCGCTTGGGGCCCGTAGATCTCCTCTCCTTTGAAATAGACCTTCCCGGTGGTTCGGCAGTTTGGTATCACGTCGTTCATGCGGTTGAAACAGCGGATGAGTGTGGATTTACCGCAGCCGGAGGGGCCGATGAGGGCGGTAATTTTGTGTGCGAGGATTTCGACGTCGATGTCGATGAGGGCTTGTTTTTCGCCGTACCAGAGGCTGAGTTTTTCCGTCCGGATGATTGGTTCATTCATTGTCTTTCCACCGCTTTAGAATTCGACCCGATATTTCTCGCGTATGAGGATTGCAAAGGCATTCATCCCTAGCACAATTCCGATGAGGAGCAGGGCTGTGGCCCAGGCGTTTTGTTCGACTGGATATGCTCCGATATATTTCGATATGACGTAGAGGTGATACGAGAGGGATTGCGCGGGGCTGAATAGTGATGAGGGGAGGGGGGCTCGAAAGATGGAGGCTGTGAAGATGATGGGTGCGGTCTCTCCTGCGGCTCTGCCGAGTCCGAGGACACCTCCGGTGATAATCCCCGGGAGGGAGGGGGGAGGACGGTGCGGCGGATCGTCTGCCATTTCGTTGCTCCGAGGGCGTACGATCCTTCCCTGATGCTGTGGGGGACACAGAGGAGTGCTTCCTCTGAGGAGCGGATAATGATGGGGAGGGTCATGAAGCTCATGATGAGGATGCCGCTGAGGATAGAGATGCCGAAGACTGGGACGAAGACGGCGAGGCCGAAGAGGCCGAAGACGATGGAGGGGATTCCTTGGAGGATGTCGGCGGCGATGCGGATGATGCGGACGACGGGCCCGGTTTTCGCGTATTCGATGAGGTAGATGGCGCTGGCGATCCCGAGGGGGAGTGCGATGAGTGCGGTTCCGGCGATGATGATGAGGGTGCCGATGATCGCGTGGTTCACTCCTCCTAGTTCGCCGTGTTTGATGACGTCCTGGGTGAGAAAGTCCCAGGAGATTCCTCCGGCGCCGTTGACGATGATGTTGCCGATGATGACGATGAGGGGGTAGATGATGAGGAGGACGGCGAAGGTCAGCAGGAAGTATGCTGAGAGTTCGTTTGCGCGGCGTGAGAAGTTGTAGAGGGGTTTGAGTGCGAGGGATGCGCCGATGATGCCGGTGATGGTGAGGAGCATCGAGATGGCGAGGAACTTGAGGATGGAGGCGGTGAACTGGAACGGTTGGAGGCCGTAGGCGGGTGGGATGAGGGGGGCGGCGTAGGCGCAGAGGATGAGGAGGATGGTGAAGGCGAGCAGTCCGATTGCGTGTCGTCCTTTCTTCTGGATTGCCATGGAGTAGGTGAGGAGGCTGATGAAGAGGAGGGAGAGGGCGATGAAGAGGAGTCGTACTCCGAGGTCTCCGATGTAGAAGGAGAGTGCTGCGGAGAAGAAGCCGAGGAGGGCGGTGACAACGGAGAAGGAGACGGCTGTGGCGCAGAGGATGTTTTTTGGTGTGAGTGCGCTGCGGATGAAGATTTTCTTAAGGGGGTTATGGGTGCTCCGTGGGGGTTTGCCTTGTGCCATGGGGTCATCCACCTCTATATTTTTTTTGGACGCGTTCTTTGAGGATGTTCGAGGCGATGCTCATGAGGGCGACGATGATGAAGAGGATGACGGCGCTGGCGAAGAGGGCGCTGGTCTGGAGTCCTGAGGATTCTCCCATTTCGGTGACGATGAAGGAGGTGACGGTGGTGACGTGGCTGTCGAAGATGTTCCATGGTGGGATGGGGATTTTGATGATGTTGCCGAGGACGAGGGAGACGGCCATGGTTTCTCCGATGGCTCGTCCGATGCCGAGGATGACGGCGGCGGAGATGCCAGAGATGGAGGTGGGGAGGATGACTTTTTTGATGGTCTGCCAGTGGGTGGCTCCGAGGGCGAGGGAGGCTTCTTTTATCTCGCGGGGGACGGCTTTGATGGCGTCGTCAGAGATGCTGACGATGATGGGGATGGCCATGATTCCGAGGATCAGGGAGCCGGCGAGGTAGGAGAATCCGGAGGGCATCATGAAGGATACTCGGAGGTATCCGAGGAGGAGGATGAGGCCGATGAAGCCGTAGACGATAGAGGGGATGCCGGCGAGGAGCTCGATCATGGGTTTGAGGATGAGTCTGAGGCGTTCCGGGGCGAGCTCTGCCAGAAAGATAGCGCCGGCGATGCCGAGGGGGATGGCGAGGATCATCGCGCCGATGGTGACGATGATGGTGCCGTAGATGGCGGCTCCGATGCCGTAGCGTTGTTGTTCGCTGATCCATGTGGTGCTGAATATCCCGAGGCCGTCGTGCTGGAAGGCGGGGGCCGCTTGTTGGAAGAGGTAGTAGAAGATGAAGAGGATGATGAAGACGGAGAAGGCTGCCGCTGCGAAGAAGATGCTTTTGATGATTTGTTCTTTGATCCTGCTTTGGATCGGCATTTGGTGTTCGCTCTTAGATGGGGATGAATTCTTCTTGAGCGACGATCTGTTGTCCCTGGGGGCTGAGGACGAAGTCGATGAACGTCTGTGCGATTCCTGTGGCTTCTCCTTTTGTGTACATATAGAGCGATCGGGACAGTGGGTAGGTGTTGTCCTTGACGGTGTCTGCGGTTGGGTATATCCCGTTCATGGTCACTGCTGGGGTGGAGTTGTCGACGAACCCGAGTCCGACGTATCCGATGGCGTTCCTTTGGTTGGGGTCGCCGACCGCTGCTTTCACCTGGGCGTTCTCGCTGGCCGCCTTGTCGAGGATTTGGGTCGTGGAGTTGAGGCCGAGCATGTCGTTGATGCTGCCGTAGGTTCCTGAGGCGCTGTCCCTGCCGACGACGAAGATGTCTTCGTCTGGGCCTCCGACGTCTTTCCAGTTGTTGATCGTGTTGTTGTAGATGCCTTTCAGTTGGTTTTTTGTGAGGCCGGTTACTCCAGCGTTGTAGATCTCTTTGCTGACGATGATGGCGATGCCGTCCAGCGCGATTTTGTGTTGCACGAGGCCGGAGAGGGTGACGCCGGAGATGCCGGTGAGGTCGTCTTCTTTCGCAGCTCGGGATGCGTCACCGATGGTGTAGGTTCCTTGGGCGACTCCTTTGATGCCGACGGCGGAGCCGCCTCCGTAGACTTGGACGGTGATGTTGGGGTGGGTGGCCATGAATGCTTGTGCGCAGGCATCGGCGATGGGTTGAACTGTGGTTGACCCGCCGCAGGAGATTGTCGTGGAATTTGCATTTTGTGTGCACCCGCTGAGGAGGAGTGTAGCGAAAAGGCAGACGAGAAGAGGGAGTACGTGTATTTTTGTTGCATTTTTTTTGAGGTTTATGGATACCACCTTAGTTCATACAAAGAAAATGAAAATATATACTTTGTCGCTATATTCTATATTGGCATATATAGTAATATGATGTCTCAATATTTCTATAGAAATCCTTATGAACCCTGATGAGTCTTTCCCTCTGGTGACCTTCTTATGGATGTCAGGCGCGTTCAGATGACCGGCGGCTCGTCTTATATTATTACACTCCCCAAGCATTGGGTCCAGTCTCACCAGATTAAGAAAAACGATTCCCTGCACCTGTATGTGCAAGCTGACGGATCACTGCTCCTCACTCCCAAGATCCTCCAGGAACGGACACCACGGGAGATTGAATTCAAAGCCCGCTCGATCAAGAATCCCACCTACCTCCTCCAGCGACTCATCGGGGCGTACATCGCGGGGTACACGACCTTGAGGATTACGTCGACCTCGAGGATCACCGTCGATGAGCGCAACATCATCCGCTCCTTCACCCAGCTCGCCATCGGCCCCGAAGTCGTCGAAGAGACTGACACCTCCATCACGCTCAAAGACCTCCTTGACCCCACGGAAATGCCGCTGGACCGAACGGTGAAACGAATGCAGATCATCATCAAGGGGATGCTGGAGGACGCCATGCGAGCCCTGCAGGCAAAAGACACGCTCCTTGCGCAGGACGTCGTTTCCCGCGATAATGACGTGGACCGCCTCCACTGGCTCCTCGCCCGCCAATATAATATCATCCTGCAGAACGTCACCCTTGCCGAGAAAATGAACCTCACCGTCGGCATGGCCTCGACCTGCTTTCTCATCGGCAGGATTATGGAACGCATCGCCGACCACGTCGTGAAGATTACGCACTACATCCCGAACATCATTGACGCGAAGATCGACCAGAAGGTCATCGACCAGATGCTCTCCTCAAGCAGCCTCGCCCTCAACATATTCAACAAAAGCCTCACCGCCTTCTTCAAAAAAGACATCACCGCCTCGAACGAGACCATCGAGTCCGTCAAGCAACTCGAGACCCTCTGCGAATCCATCAACACCCTCATCCTCAAGCAAAAAGGCAGCATCGTCCTCAGCATCGGCTACATGGTCGACAGCATCCGACGCATCGGGGAATACGCGGAGGATATCTCAGAGAACGTGATCAATTACCTCGTCGCCGAACACCCCGGCTAAACCTGGAAAAAATATGCGGGGTTTATATTCTCCCAAAAGATTCCATCCCGGGGGCGAGTCCGAAATCCACCAGATAGCGGCAGGAGTGAGACAATAATGGGTATTCTCTCGTGGATACTACCAAAAGAAAAACATTTTTTTGATATGATCGAAAAACAAAGCAGCAACGTCATCGAAGGCGTCAACGCCCTCGTCGACATGCTCGAACACTACGAAAACACCGAACAAAAACGCCAAAACATCAAAAAAATCGAAAACGACGGCGACAAAATGGTCCACGACACCTTCGCCGAACTCAACAAAACCTTCATCACCCCCATCGACCGCGAAGACATCTCCAAACTCACCAGCGCCCTCGACGACATCCTCGACAACCTCGAAGCCGTCAGCGAACGCCTCGTCCTCTACGAAGTCACCAAGCCACCCATGTACATGATCGACTTCGCCAAAACACTCCAAAAAGCCTCGTTCAACGTCCACCGCGGCATCAGCCTGTTGCGCAACCTCAAAGAAGCCAAACAAATCCAGAATTTCTGCAAAGAAGTCCACACCTTCGAAAACGAAGGCGACATCCTCCTGCGCAAAGCGACCGCCGAGCTTTTCACTAGGAAAGACCCAGTGGAGATCATCAAGTTCAAAGAACTCTACGAAGACATGGAGGCAGCCATCGACCGTTGCGAAGACGTCGCCGACGTCGTTGGAGACATCCTCGTCAAATACACCTAAAATGAGACCACAGGAATGACCCCACTCCTCATCCTCGTCATCGCCATCATCTTCGTCGCCTTAATCTTCGACTTTACCAACGGCTTCCACGACTCCGCCAACTCCATCGCCACTGTCGTCTCCACCAAAGTCCTCACACCTCGACGCGCCGTCGCCTTCGCCGCCTTCTTCAACTTCATCGCCGCCTTCACCTTCGGCACCGCCGTGGCCAGCACCATCAGCAAGATCATCAACCTCGAAACCGTCAGTCACGACATTATCCCATTCATCATCCTCGGAGGACTCATCGGCGCGATTAGCTGGAACATCATCACCTGGTTCCTTGGGCTCCCCACCTCCTCCTCGCATGCCCTCATCGGCGGCGTCATGGGATCAGGGATTGCGGCAGCGGCAGGCATACACTACGCAACCGTCGAACTCGCCGTCACCTTCATGATCGTCTCCCCCCTCATCGGCATGCTCTTCGGCTTCCTTTTCATGGTCGCCGTCCTCTGGGCCTGCCGTCACACCTCCAAAGACAAAATCGACCACCACTTCAAACGCCTCCAACTCATCTCCGCCGGCCTCTACAGCTTCAGCCACGGCACCAACGACGCCCAAAAAACCATGGGCATCATCACCCCCCTCCTCTTCAGCATCGGCATCATTTCACTGAACAACACGGGAGGCCTGGACACCCCCTTCTGGGTCATCCTCTCCGCCCACGCCGCCATCGCCCTCGGCACCCTTGCTGGCGGCTGGCGCATCGTCAAAACTATGGGCCAAAAAATCACCAAACTCCGCCCCGTCAACGGCTTCGCCGCCGAAACCGCCGGCGCCGCCACCATCATCGGTGCCTCCGTCGCCGGCATCCCCGTAAGCACCACCCACGTCATCTGCTCCTCCATCATGGGCGTCGGCGCTACCAAACGCCTCAGCGCCGTCCGCTGGGGCATCGCCCGCAACATCGTCTGGGTCTGGATTCTCACCATCCCCATCAGTGCCCTCATCGGCTTCGCCGCCTACACCATCATCCACCTCTTCATTTAACCCACCCCCTTACCAAAGACCACCCCTGAACCATCCCAAACCCTTTTATCGGCCATGCGTGTTACCACGCCTGACCCCATGAGGTTCACAAATGAGACTCACCAACCAAAAACCTCTTGCTATCATCATCCTCCCTCCTCAAGGTCTACAAATTCAGATCTGAAGTGGTCAAGCGTCGTGTAGCTTATCTAGCTCTCCAGCTCGAGAAAAACGGCGATATCGAGTGTCTGATGACGCAGGAGATCTCACAAATCGTGCGGATTGAAAAATATATCGGTAACGAACCGTTCATTACCGAAATATTTATAAATTGATCTTTATTTACCCAGCCTCGTGTCCAACATCATGAATTTTGAAACTCATAATGGGCAACAGAGAGGAATACTCACTATATACCTTCTCTGCTCCCTAAAAAAGAAACCGAAATCTGGTTATGAAATCATTTCAGAAATCAAAGAAAAAACCGAAGGAACCTGGGTGCCGAGCAAGGGAACCATCTATCCTCTTTTAAAACAATTAGAAAAAGGAGGACTCATTAAAGTAAAAACCAAAGGCAAACGAGCAAAAAATATATTTGAAATCACACCCACAGGAAAAAAAATGATACTCCAGGTAAAAAAACAGGGGGAACACATGATGAAAAAATTCATGAAGTTTAGAAATTTAATGACCGATGTTATCGAAGAAGATAATGAAGCCGCCTCAACTATGATGCGGATACAAAACACCGTGTTCATGGCATCCAAAGAAAAAAAATGCGAAGTAATAAAAATACTTAAACGTTGCGCATCTGATTTACAAAAGGAGGTAAACTAAAAATGAAAAAAATAATGACAACAACGATTCTATCGACACTGATTCTCAGTGCATTCGTCTCCCTGTGTATTCCCATTGTACATGCAAGTCCAGCCGTCATGATCACACAATACCAGTTATCCCCAGAAATCCTCATGCCTGGTGATTCCGCAGTGCTCACCCTTGAGGTGAAAAATGCGGAAATCGCGTCAGAATCATCAACATCCGTCGTGGGTGGAGATTCAACAACTACTACTCATACCCTTGGAGTCGATATTAATAATATCTGGATTAGTCCTGCACAATCTGGGGGAAAACAAATTCGCGCGACAGCCAACTATGAAGATATCGGTTATCTTGCCTCAGGAGCAAGCATCGAGGTAAACTTCAAACTGCTTGTCGATACGAACATGAGTGAAGGAATCTATTTTCCCATTGTCAATGTCGATGTCAGTGGTGGTTCCGATGTCATCTATCCTCTTTTAGTCAAAGTAAGTAATGCTTCAGTTGATCTCCTCCCAACCAGTGTCCCGTCAAAAATCTCTAATGGAGGAACAACAGAGCTGACCGTTACGGCAGTCAACAAAAGAGAAAACGCGGTAAAAGATGTCGTCATCACCCCACACGGAGACGGTGTCGAGTTCGTCCCGGAGAGTTATTTCATCGGGTCACTTGCCGCAGAAACATCAGAAGACGTGATTTTTTCGGTAAAACCTATTGAAACAGGAGCGGGTAATATTTCCTTCTCTGTGAACTACAAGAATGGGGATAATCTACATACAAATGCATTAACCGCTCCCCTTTCCGTAATCGAGGCGTTGGATGTTGCACCGATTATTACCAATTTTCCCCGTAGTATCACGAAAGGCGGCTCCTCCCAGATCAGTATCGAGGTGTATAACGCAAAAACAGAGAAGATCACAGGCGTTCTCGTAACCCCTATCTGCAATGCGACGGTGATTCCCTCGCAATATTTTATCGGCTCAATGGATCCTGATGATGTGTTCTCAGCATCATTTGACATCTATACAGACACGGTCGGATACGGGACGCAGATCATTGGATTTAAAGTCTCCTTCAAACAGGGAAATGACTATTACGAGACCCCGCTGGTCAGTAAAACATATAACGTGGTCTCCGGGCCAGGAACTACTTATCAAACCACTGGTAGCTCGAGCAGCAACTCCGGGTCAAGTGGCATGCCTCAGACACCTTCGTTAACTGTCTGTGTCACGTCATTGATTCTTATCATCGTTGTCAGCGCTGCGCTTGTAGTCCTCTATATGCGGTGGAAAAAACGAAGGAAGGCGTAATGGACAAGGACGTCATTGTCACGCAGCACATCTCAAAAACCTATGGCAAGCCCCCGTTGCAGGTTTTCGCACTGCGAGATACCAATCTCGAGATTAAACAGGGGGATTACATCGCCGTTATCGGTCCATCCGGATCAGGGAAATCAACCCTAATGAATCTTCTGGGATGTCTTGATAAACCGAGTACTGGCAAGATTTTCATTGATGGGCATGATGTATCGACGTTAAATGAAAAAGAGCTTGCTCGTATACGACGGGAGAAGATTGGTTTTATTTTTCAGAAATATAATCTGATTCCTACGTTGAATGCATTGGAGAATGTTGAGCTCTCCATGGGGTTTGCTGGTGTCGATTCTCAAACGCGGACGAAAAAAGCAAAACAGCTTTTAGAGATGGTCGAGCTTTCGAAACGCTTGACCCATAAACCATCAGAGATGAGTGGTGGTGAACAGCAGCGAGTAGCCATTGCGCGTGCCCTTGCGAATAATCCTTCGATAATTCTTGCGGATGAACCCACAGGCAATGTCGACTCTAAATCAGGGGAGAATATTATGCGTATTTTAGAAGATGTCAATAAGAAGGGAGAAACCATCATCGTGGTGACGCATAATATGGCGATAGCGCAGCGTGCGAAACGGGTGCTTCGGATCCAGGACGGAGAGGTTCGGGAGGATCATGTTTAGGGATCATGTGAAGATCGCTGTGAAAAATCTCAGGAATCGCATGTCGCGGTCATTGCTGACATTGCTTGGCATCGCGATTGGTATCATGGCGATTATCTCTCTGATGGCCCTTGGAGAGGGTATGCAGCAGGCGGTCACCGGAGAGCTCTCGTCGTTATCAGATGTCATCATTGTGTCTACCGGAGGAAATATGTTTTCCTCCTTTGGCGGTGGAGGCTCAACTGGTGAATATTTTACGCAGCGCGATATTGCGGATGTTCAGCGTCTCCAAGGTGTTAAAGAGGTGAGTACACAGCTATCTGGTTCTGGTCTCGCGGAATATAACGGCCAGACGACGATTGTGTCTCTGACTGGTATGGATATCAGTGTCATGCGGCTTCAATATGCGAGTCAGAATCTTGAGGCGGGGGGATTCCTCACCGAAGGCGAACAGAATGAAATTATGATTGGCTATGGGATCGCACATGATACCTTTGATGCTACGATTTCTATTGGTGGAAGGATTAAGATTAACGGTGAGAAATTTTTTGTTAGTGGTATCTTCGGGAAACAGGGTTTCGGCGGTGTGTCCTCAGATACATCGGTGTTGATGAGTTCCCGAGATTTTCAGAAATTAACTGGTCAGAGTAACATCAGTTTAATTTATTTGCGTGTATACAACGTCAATGACGCAGAATCCATTGCTACCTCCATTCAGAATACCATCAATGGAAACCATGGGCAGAAAGACTTTGCGACAGCAACCACGATGACCTCTATTCTCAAGACTGTTCAAACTATTATAGGAATCCTTCAGTTGGTGCTTGTCGCTATTGCCTCCATCGCGCTAGTCGTTGCTTCGATTGGAATTATGAACACGATGTTAACCTCAGTGATGGAGCGGACAAGAGAAATTGGTATTATGAAGGCGATTGGTGCGACCAATCTAGATATCATGAGTATCTTTATTATCGAAGGAATGCTAGTCAGTAGCATTGGGGGTATTATCGGCATTATCCTTGGGGTGTTCGGATCTCAGGGACTCACGATGATCCTTAATAGTTTTATGAGCATGGGCAGCTCATCGAGCCTTACTCCTATTATTACATTGATGTCGGTGGTTCTTGCGGTCACTGTCTCTATTATTGTTGGTGTTCTCTCCAGTTTGTACCCCGCATGGAAGGCCGCCCGGATGAGCCCCATCGAAGCGGTCCGCTACGAATAGCTCCCCTTGGATTGTTCGGAAGACCTTTTATCATAGAGCCGCGATGCTGCCCCTCGAGAATGACCAACGCCAGGTTCCTGCAGACCCTCCAGAAAACCCGATGCATCCTACCGCCCCTCACGGGGTACACCGACTACCCGTACCGCGTCATCCTCTCCTCCTTCCACCCCGGATTCATCACCACCGAAATGGTCCACACCTCAGCCGTCGTCAGACACAACAAACGCACGATGCAGATGCTGCGCCGGACCGACGGCGGCCACCTCAACGGCGCCCAACTCCTCGGGCGAGACCCCCAAGAAATGATTGCCGCCGCCAAGATCCTCGTCAACGAAGGCTTCGAGTTCATCGACATCAACATGGGCTGCACCGCCCCAAAGGTCACACGGCGCGGCGAGGGCGTCGCTCTCATGCTCAACGAGCAGCACGCCGCAAACCTTGTCTCAGCCCTCGTCCAGGCGGTGGATGTCCCGGTCACTACAAAGATCCGCCTCGGGCCAACACCCGCACTGCAAAACTACCTCCCCCTCTGCCTGCGCCTGCAGGAGGCTGGCGCGACAGCGATTACTATCCACGGCAGAACCGGAGATCACAAGACCTCCCCAAGCGTGAACCACCCTTGCATCGCGCAGGCCGTCTCCGCGCTCTCCATCCCAGTAATCGCAAACGGCGGGGTCTCCTCCGGAGAAATCGCCCGCGCTGTCATCAACAAGACGGGATGCGCTGGCATCATGCCCGGCCGCTTCCTCATCGGCAACCCCTGGCTTATCCCTGAGATTCAAGCAACCATCGACCACACCGCGTACCATCCCCCGAGCTTCGAGGAACGACGAACCATCTGCCGACAGCACTTTGACTATCTCACAGACATGTACACGCCCTGGGGGGCGGCGATCCGCATGCGTAGCATCTTTTCCCACTATTTTCCCCAAATCAAGAACCGGGCGGCCTTCAACAAGGATGTCCACTTGATGGATTATACGCAATTCCTCCATCTCTTGGATGCAATTGAGGATTCCCCCTGGGAATCTCAGGGAATTAATATCGGTTAGAGCTATTGAAAATTATTTTTATACGAAGTATAATTATGGCTTTGGACCATAATCATTATCAAGTCATGAACTGGTTGGCAATCGCGAGGGCCAACGATATTAGCGGAAAAGTGGAAAAAACTCAGCTGGCGAATGAATGGTCAAAGTCATCTTAACGGCCGACAGGACACTCACTTCTGAATATAATCGGCATATATTCCTTGGGTTTGCGGCATGCGCCCCAAGCTTCATCCCGAAGTGGCTGTATGAACGAATCTTCCTTCCCGACTCCAAAGTTGAAGATGGCCGACTGCGTTACGCGCACTGCGGTCAGCGGAAGATCGAAGCAGCCTTGCTTGCCAACGGCTTTTCCGAGGACGATGTCGCCGTCGTCCCTTCGCAGATGCTCGGCAAGACTATCACCAAGGACACCAAGGTCGTCGGTATCACCACCCATGATCCCCTCGGGCTCGGTCCGGCCTCCACGACGTTCGGCCAGCTGGGTGGGAGAGAAACGTACACCTCAATTTATTTCCGTAAGCTCATTCGCACGCCCCAAATTCGTATCTACGGGGTGAAGGTGATTGTCGGTGGCTCTGGGGCCTGGCAGCTGACCGATGAGCGGATTATGGCGAAGATGGGCGTTGACAGCGTGGTCATCGGGGAGGGGGAGATCACCGCTGTCGAACTGATTAAGAAGGCTATTGCGGGGGAGAAACTGCCGATGGTCGTTCAAGGCCAAGTGGTCCCGCTCAAGGATATTCCGTTGATTCGCCGGCCGACTCTGAACGGTCTTATCGAGATCGCCCGGGGCTGCGGTCGCGGCTGTCGGTTCTGTACTCCGACGATGACGAATTACCGGTGTTTTCCGATTGACTATATCATGCAGGAGGCGCGCGTGAACGTCGAGGCGGGGGCGGGAATCATCTTCCATTCGGAGGATGTCCTGCGGTACAAGGCGAAGGGGTTCACGCCCAATGAGACGGAGGTGGCCGCGCTCTTCACCGAAGGCCGGAAGCTGACGTCAGTCGTGGGGATCAGCCATTTCGCGCATGCCTCCGTGGTCGCGAAGCCATCGCTCATTCAGCAGCTCTCTGAGATAATGGAGGTGGGCTCGCGGTCCTGTCCGTTCATCAGCGGGCAGGTGGGCTTGGAGACCGGCTCCCCGCGGATCATTGAGAATCAGATGAAAGGCAAGGTCAAGCCGTTTGTCCCGGAGGCTTGGCCGGATGTGGTCCGGGAGTCGCACCAGATTCTGGCGGATAACAAGTGGATTCCGGCGGAGACCTTGATTATGGGGCTTCCCGGTGAGGAGCCCGAGGATGTTCAGCAGACGATTGACTTGGTCCATGAACTTGGGAAGTACAAATCGCTGATTGTTCCCTTGTTTTTCGTCCCGCTCGGTAACCTGCAAGGTAAGGGGTTTTTCAGCCTGAAGGATATGACGCCGCTACATTGGCAGCTGCTCGAGGCCTGCATTAGCCACGATTTCAAATGGGTGCAGTCAATCGCCGACGAGAACCTGCGGGCGATGAATATGGGCTTCTCGAAGCGGTGGGCTATCAGCCTGGTTATTCATTACATGGATCGGAGACTTAAGCCGTATTTGAAACTTATGGCGGAGGGCACGAACCCGCTTACGACCCTTGTAAGCGAGGAATAGCGTAAATTTCTTTCCTCAATGATGCAGGGAGCAGCAGTGCATCCCAATGGTCGTGTCACTCTTGCCTCCTTTCGAGGATGCTACCATCAAATACCACTGAGCGCATTCCTATCTAGCTATGAACTACCTTGGGACCTCTGGGTGGTATTATGCTCATTGGGCTGGGCGGTTCTATCCTTCGGGTCTGCCGAGGCAGGAGTGGCTGTCGTTTTATTGCACGAGGTTCAACACGGTGGAGGTCAATGCTTCGTTCTACCGTCTTCCCTCAGAGTCGATGGTGACGGGGTGGCGGGAGAAGACTCCGGAGGGCTTCGTCTTTGCATTCAAGGGGAGCCGGGTCGTCACGCACTTGAAGAAACTGAAGGGGACTGCCGAGTATCTTTCCCGGTTCTATGCCCGGGTGGGTCTGGTCGGTGAGAAGCTGGGGATTGTCTTATGGCAGCTGCCGCCTTCGCTTTCGTTGGATTTGCCGCTGCTGGAATCGTTTTTAGCGGATCTTGACCCTGAAATTCCTCAGGTGGTGGAGTTTCGTCATCCGAGTTGGTTCACCCAGGAGGTGTATGCGCTGTTGGAGCGGTATCACATCGGCCTGTGCATCGTAAGCTCACCCGCACTTCCTGTGGTGGTGAAGGCGACGGCGTCGTTTGCCTATGTGCGGTGGCATGGCGATGCCCTCTTGTACGCGACGAGGTACAGTCGAAGGCAGATTGAGCAGTGGGCTGATCTGCTTTCTCGGCTGCCGGTGAAGGACGTTTATGGATACTTCAATAACGATGCGTTCGCGTACGCCCCGGAGAACTGCCTGGAGCTGAAGGAGGCATTGGACCGGCGAGTGGGGGGACCCAGGCGCGGGTAGAAAAGGGTGGGTCAGCGGGGGTCCTTGGCGTCGTAGATATCTACATAACCGTGATGACGATTGGGTTCTTGGATGACTTCCGGCCTTGAGCACCTTCAAGCGGGGATTCGTCGGTGTACTGCGTGTCCGCTTGGGCTGAGTCGTAATCATGCGGTCCCGGGGGTAGGCCCGGATTCTGCCCCGGTCATGTTCATTGGTGAGGCACCGGGCCGGGAGGAGGACAAGGTCGGCTTGCCCTTCGTGGGTTGTTCCGGGAGATTCCTGGATGTCTTATTAGCTGGTATCGGCAGGACGCGAAATGAGTTTTTCATCACCTCCATGGTGAAGTGTCGCCCTCCGGGGAATCGGCTGCCTCGGCCTTGTGAGCTGGAGACCTGCCGGGATCTGTGGCTGATGAGGCAGATAGCGTTCGTCAAGCCGTGGGTAATCGCGTGTCTAGGCGGGGTGAGCCTGCGGTCGCTTATCGGGCCAGTGGATTTGCGGCAGCGCCATGGGACGGTGATTGAAAAGGGTGGGGTGCGGTTTTTTGTGACGTACCATCCGTCGGCGGGGATGCGGTTCCCTCGGGTACGGGAGGCGATGGAGCAGGATTTCGCGGTCCTCGGCCGTCTGCTTGAGGAGCGGGAATCGGAAAGAACCTAATCCCGTGGGTTTTCTTTTGGATTACTGGGAGGAGCGTGCGATTGAGTATGAGAAGACCGATGATTGTCAAGGTGTGGAGCCCTAACCCGTACGTGAGGGAGAATATTGAGTGCGGTGTGCTCCCCTAAAATTTTTCTTTATTCGTGGCGGAGGGCGACGACGGGGTCCATGCGTGCTGCCTTGAGGGCGGGGAGGACGCCGGCGAGGATGCCGGTGAGGACGCCGACGAAGGTCGCGAGGACGACCCAGTTGTACGCGAATAATACTGGGATGGCTCCGAGGGCGTACAGACCCCCGAGGGTGCCGAGGTTTATCTGGATGATTTGGACGACGAAGATCGAGCCGACGGTGCCGAGGATCGCGCCAAGGATCGCGCCGATGGTGCCGATGACGGTCGATTGGTACAGGAACAGTCTCATGATGTCGCCTCTTTTTGCTCCGACGGCCATCATGATGCCGATTTCCCTGGTCCGTTCGGTGACGGTGGCGAACATGATGTTGGCGATGCCGATGCCGCCGACGATTAAGGAGATCATCGCGATGGCGGTGATGAAGAGGGTGACGATGTTGAGGAGTTGGTCGATGCGGGAGATGATGTACTGCTGGGTGAGGACGACGAAGTCGGAGTTGGGGTCCTTGTATTTTATCGCGTCGGATGAGCTGCTGTTGAGGTATTGGAGGATTTCGGTCTCTGCGCTGTTGACGTGCTCCCGGTCCGTGGAGGTGGCGTAGAGGAGGGAGAAGACAGTGACTCTGTGGAGGAGGGGGCCGACTTGCGAGGCGGAGAAGCTCTTGTAGTAGGGGTCGATGGGGCAGATGATGGTGGGATGGAGGAATTGGTTGATGATGGAGAAGTTCTTCGTCTTTTCAAGGATGCCGACGATGGTCGCCTTGATAGTTGTTACCTGGTTCAGCTTTTTGATGTAAATGGTGTCGCCGACTTTGAGCGGTGGTTTATCTAGGCCAAAGATCTGGGTCATCTCGTGGCTGATGACGATCTCGTTTTTTCCATCCTGGAACATGGTCCCCTGTTCGACTTGAAGGCCGAGGACGTCGAGGATCTCTGGGGTGCTGCAGTACGCGGTCAGTGACCCTGAGGTTGAACGGTTCAATAAACCGTTGCGTCGGACGAGGCTGTCGATTGGCCAGATGCCGATGGGGGCCACTGATCGAACGCTGGGGAGGGCGCTGATCTTGTCGACGTCATCGGTGGTGAAGGCGCGGCCGGTGAAGGAGAGTTGGGGTGGGTTTCCGGAGATGCCGGTGCCGATGATCATGCCGGTGGGGTCGAAGATGGCCCATTGTTGTTCGATGTAGGCGCTGACGGAGAGTCCGGCGCTGGTGACGATGATAACGGAGCCGATGCCGATGATGACGCCGAGGAGTGTGAGGAAGGATCTGAGCTTGTAGGAGCGCAGGGTGTGCAGGCTCATCCGGAAGATGTCCTTCATTATGTGGTCCTCCGGGTAGTCTTTCTGGTGGCGGCGGTGTCAGGGGCGGTTCTGCGGCTGGTGAACTGGGTGCGGAGTTCTCTGCCGCTAACGATCTTACCATCTTTCATGCCGACAAGGCGGGTGCCGTAGCTGACGAGGTTCGCGTCATGAGTGACGAGGAGGATGGTCCTGCCTTCCTTGCTGATGACTTTAAGGAGGTGCATGACCTGTTGGCCGATGGCGCTGTCGAGGTTGCCGGTGGGTTCGTCGGCGATGATGACGGCGGGGTCGTTGGCAAGTGCGCGGGCAATCGCGACACGCTGCTGTTCACCGCCGGAGAGTTGGTTGGGATGCTTCTGTGCCCATTGGTCGATGCCCATTTTCTTCAGCATCTCGCGGGCTTTGTTATCGCGGTCGACGCGTGCGACTCCTTTAAATGCGAGGGGGAGGGCGACGTTGCGAAGGGCAGAGAGGTGGGGGATGAGGTTGAAGGATTGGAAGATGAAGCCGTTTTTTTCACCGCGAATCTCGGCGAGCTGGCTGTCAGAGAGGCCGGTGATACTTTGGCCTTCGATGTAGAGTTCTCCCGAGGTGGGGCGGTCGAGGCAGCCGATGATGTTCATGAGCGTGCTTTTACCGGATCCTGAGGGGCCCATGACGATGATGAATTCACCGCGGAAAATCTTGAAAGTGACGTTGTCGAGGGCTTTGAATTCCTTGTCGCCACTGGGGTAGACCTTGGTGAGTCCTCTCGCTTCAATGACGACGTCTTTGGTCACGTCACTAGCCTCATAGGTTACGTCGGTGTTTCCAATATAAATATTGTATTGGACAACCCTTGCTTTTTTTGAGGTGTGGTTTCCTGGTTTGCTTCAAAAGGGAGGTGATTGAGCCCCTTCTGTTGTCCTCCTGAAGAGGTGACGGTATTTTAAGTTTGTTCACCTCTTATTTATATCATGAGGGTGCGGAGAACAGGCGGGAGGGTTCACTGAACTAAGGAGAGAAAAGGGAAAAAAGAGAGCCTGGGTTTTTTTCATAGGCGGGGATGTTCGGTTCGACGATGGCGCCGAATCTCCTTGATGTCGGTTTCTCCAACGATGAGGTCTTTTTCGTCGTGGTTTTATTCGATGATGAAGCTGACGAACTCATTGGCAGGGCCAATGCGACGAGCCTCTTTTACCATGCCGAGTTTTTTACCCTCGATGTTGGTGACGTCTTTGTCCATGACTTTCTTGCCGATGAGTACCGAGTCGTTGATGGTCTGATCGATAGGGAGGCTCGACTGCCGTATCTCCATGAAATTTCACCCTTTCGAAGTTGTGATTATGTTTGTTTTTCCTTTATAAAATGGTGATTGAATTTCGGTTTGAAAACAAGTGAAAAATAGCCTCCTTCCTCGTTGGATTCCTTTTTAAACAAATGGGGATTTATTGGACAAGTAATGTTTATATAAGTTCAGTTCGATTTATTTTCTCGAGGAAAGGTATGATAAAGTCGATTTTTGTGTCAGCGCTGTCTGTGCTCGCCGCTGCATTGTTACTGTCTTGTGCGACCGCGGTCGCTCAAACGCAGAGCGCGCCGGCCATGAACCTGATTGCGCGACGGGCGCAGTTCGCGCCTGAATTGCAGCAGTTGTACGGGAAACTACGGCTCGGCATGTCCAGGCTCCATGCTGCGGCATTTTCTCGTACGTTCCTGCGCATCGATCTCCTGACCAATCAGACGTTCATCGCCCTCATGAACCGCCCGGAGGTCTACATTCTTCTCAGCAGCGAAAAGCTTCACCAGGCACTCGAGAACCCCAATGTCCAACAGATTGTCCACAGCAAGGCCTTTCAGCGATTCCTGTCGTCACAGGAATTCCAGTACTTTTACAGCCATTTCCATGCCCCCCAGAAGGATGGCGCGTTGGCGTTGTACTTCCCCATCTTGACCGCGGTTGTCGTGATCGCAATCTTGTTCATCGTTGGCATCATCACGTGGATCCCGGGCGCTATCTTCACCATAATCTATATCTTCCCTAAAATCTTCATTTCATTGGTGCTCGAATGGCTTCAGATCATCGTGACGCCCTTCGGACTCATCGTCATCTTTCCGACGATTGTCATCCCGTATTGCTTTATCGAGGCTCTCATCATCACCTTGCTCATCATCATTTTTTGGCCAATTATATTCGTCATTTACATGCTGGCAAACGGTGGCGGGGCCACGGAGGACTGGACGGTGATGGATGAGTAGGCGGGGCAGAGCGGCGGCCGTCTCCCTTGCGGCAGTCGCGCTGATGGTCTCGGCGTCGACGGTCGTGGCCCAGGTGCAAAGCTCGGCTCCCATGACAGCTCTTGCCAAGAAGGCGGCCCTCGAGAAGCTCCTCCAAGACCTCCGTGCTGGAAAAGGCCTGAAGGGGAGGTTCCCAGCGGTTTGCCTGGCGGTCGCGCGCGCCTCGGTGCGAGAGGTTTGTCAATCTCTTCGTTCTTGCTTCACTACATTAAGGGAGAGGCTGCCGCGGTCCGGGTCGCAGCCTATTATAACCGCAGCCTTGGGCCACTCAAAGGCGGTCTTGAGCCTGGGGCCTTTTTTTAACTTCTTTCTGGGACTTATCGTTGGTCTGGTCACGTGGATCCCTGTGGTCCTGCTCACTCCGTTGACGATGCTTGGGGTTTGGGTCTTTTTAATGAATTTTGCGGTCATTGTCACCGGCTTGTTATATCCTGTCATCTGCCTGCTTGTCGCGATAGTAACGGTGATTTTTGTCGATATCTTCTGGCCGTTACTTGTCGCATTTGAGTTCTCGGGATCATGATCTTGCTTGGAGTGGAATAGGTCGAGCACTTCCTTGTCTGAGACGTCGTACCAATGCTCGTAGAATCAGGCGACCGCGTGGAAACCCGGTGGTACCGCGGGGATCATGGTCTTCCCTTGGAGATTGGGCAGTGGCTGGGTCGCCTCTCGGGGAATGAATACGCCTGGCAATCTCCATTTTCTGTTGTTGGATGATTCGGTCCACGGTCTGTTGGGGAAGCCAGTAGACGGTGTTGGGGTAGAGACTGCCGTCTTCGGCGATGGCGCCGAACCCTGACTCGGGGGATGGCGAGGAGGATGGTATCCGGGGGTGTCCTTATAGCGGTGGAGGGCCTGGGCGAGCCAGCGGCCTGCCTCCTCTCTGTCCTTAAACATGCATTTTTTTCACTTTTCTCCTATTATTGAACCTTGACTGAAAGTCGAGGCAAAATTAATTGAAGAAAGAGCAAAATGAAGAGTCGTGTTCTCAGAGGAATTTTAAATGTCGATGGCGATGTTGAGTTTTTCTGCCAGTTCTTTGTAGCGGTTGCGGATGGTGACTTCGGTGATGCCGATGGTGTCCGCAATCTTCTTCTGGGTTGTGCGTTTGTTGCAGAGGATTGAGGAGATGTACAGGGCGGCGGTCGCCAGTCCCGTGGGCCCGCGGCCGTTGGTGATGTTCTTGCGGTCCGCCTCGTCGAGGATCTCCTTGGCTTTCTCCAAGACGTCGTTGCTGATTTGCAGTTGGTTGCCAAACCTGGGGAGGTAGTCTTGGGGTGCGGTCGGCAGGAGTTTGAGCTGCAGTTCTTTGGCCAGGTGGCGGTAACCGCGGCCAATCTCGGTGCGCGAAGCCGAGGTTACTTGGACGATTTCATCCAGGGTCCGTGGAAGGTTGCATTGCCGACAGGCCGCGTAGAGGGCGGCGGCTGCCATGCCTTCCATGCGTCGTCCGCGGACGAGATTATCTAGTGTCGCTTTGCGGTAGATGAAGGCAGCTGTCTCCCGGATGGATTGGGGAAGTCCCAGGCGGGATGAGATGCGGGTGATGGAAGTGATAGCCTGGGTGATGTTGCGTTGAATGGCGTTACTAACGCGAGTGCGGCGGTTCCATCGGCGGAGTCGATTGAGCTGGGCGCGGTTACGGTGTGGGATACTGGCGCCGCGGTAGTCGACGTTCTTCCAGCCAATTTCGGTGCTGAGTCCCTTGTCGGGGAGGAGGGGGTTGATGGGGGCGCCCGTGTGGGCGCGTTTGGTGTACTGCTCGTGGTCGAATGCCCGCCATTCAGGGCCGTAGTCGATGAGGTCTGAGTCGAGGACGTAGCCGCAACGCTGGCAGACGATTTCTGCGTGGTGCTGGTCCTGACTGAGTTTATGAGAATGACATTCTGGGCACCGCAGATTTTCTTCTATATACTGAATGGTTCTAGATGACATAAATCTCCTCACTTGTTGGCCTTGTATACCTCTTCACTATATATTGTGTCGGCGCGCCTATTTATAGTTTTGCATTAAACGTTAAGCGATAATTTGATGTGACCGGCGGTGAGGACGCACTCCTTAGGATGGGCACTAAAAATAGATTCCTTCCTATCGTTTATCGTTAGATGGAAAAACGTGGGAAAAAGAGTCCCCGGGTGTTCTACTCAGTGGTGATGACGCTGACCGGGCAGCTGTCGGCCGCGCTCTGCGCGCAGGCGCTGAGGTCGCTGCCCACCTCACCCTCGGAGGGGTCGCTCCCGGCGTACTTCTCGACCACCCGCGCCTTCTCATCGTCGGGCAGCTCGAAGACATCCGGACACGTGCTCGCGCAGGCCCCGCACTGGATGCAGCCCTCCCTATCGATTTTGATCTTCATACGCTTTCCACCTCGACACGGTTCGCCTGCGGCATCTGCTAGGGTGCCTTTATAAATACCGGAATGTCCCGCGGCCCGCAGCTCGAGATGATGTTACGGTCGACTAAGACTCCTTCGTCCCAAGCATCAACCCCGCGTTATTCAGATCAACGTTGATCGTCTTCCAAGAGGTCAGGTCTGTTTTCTCATTGCTCGATAGTAGCTGATGAGGCTGGTGAAGGTGACCAGCAGGCCGGCGGATAAGCAGATCCATCCCGGGTAGGAATCGGTTGTGGAATAGAGTGTCAGGAGGATTAAGATAGTCCCTAGTCCCATGATGATGATCCCGATGAGGATAGCCTCTCGGTACTGCTTTCGTATTGTCGTTTTTGGGAGGTCTTTGCTGATCTTTTTTTCGTTCCAGTAGAAGAAGACTGTGACGCCGATCAGGAAGAGGATGAAGAGGATGGAGAAGAGGATTTGAGCGAGTTCCGACATGTTTTTTTCACCTCATTTTTTTAATAAAGAATAAGGGAGGATTGACTGCCTCCGCTTAGATGATGGTTTTCACGTTTTGAAGCGTGGCGGTCAAGCCTGTTTCTGAGTGTGCACCTCCGATGCCGATCGACCCCGCCCTGAATTCTCCGTAAATCAATGTCTTAAAGTAATAGCGATGTCCGGAGAAGAGGTTCACGTTGTAGGTGAGGGTGACTGGCACGTTGTTCCAGACTCTGTAGTTTGTGGGCACGGCCGATCCGTCGAAGAGGGTGTTGGTTGTGGTCCCAGCGATGTATCCGGTGTCGTAGTCATAAAGGTATCCATAGAGGATGTTTTTTCCTGCGGCGTAGCCGGTCCCTGCCCATCCTGCGTTGATGATGAACATGTAGGTTGCGCCGTAGAGGTTTACCTGCATTTTAATCTGGTAGGCGCCTGACTTGGTGCAGGAGAATTTGCCGCCGCTTGGGCCGGTGACCCAGGCCCAGGATTGCGCGATGCCTCGTGAGAGGAATCCTGAGGAGTCGACCCAGCAATAGTTGTATTGGGCTCCTGTGGTGTAGCTGGCTGACCAGCTAGCTCTCGCGTTGCACGGCCCTTCGGAGTAGGAGTATTTGTCTCCGTACGCTGAGTAATAAGGTGGGTAGTAGGTGGTGGTTCCGAGGGTGTGGATGTCGGGGCTTGGTGAACTGACTTGGCCGGCTTGGACAGGGTTTTGAGTGTTGGTTCCTTCATCGGTGGTCAAGCCGGTGCTGATGAGCTGGGTTGAGAGGCATTTGTCCTGGACGTGGTCTATGGTTTTTTCCAGGATGAGGGTGTTGCGGTTATAGTACAGCGATCCCTGGTTTCCCGCTGCATCGTGGTAGGTGAGGATGTAATAGGTTGGTGTGGTCTCTGTGATAGTGAGTGTTTTGTCGCTTGCTTGGATGGAGTCCTTTGTGAGATCAGCGGGTGTGATCCAAATCCAGAGGTAGTTGTCGGATGCGGGGTTGAGGCATTTTCTATCGTTGAGGCTGTAGGTGTTGGTGAAGGAGACTTTTATGTTTGCTGTTGAGTTGTAGTATGTTTCCCGGAGGGTGATTGTTGAGGTGTTGCTGCTGAGGATTTCTGCGCGGTAGGTGAAGAGGTTGTTTTTGTATTCATAATATTTTATGGTTTTTCCTTGGTTTTGTTGCGTTTCGCCGGTTACTGACATGGTTGGGATTGTGATGACAAGTGCGATTGTGAAGAGGGCGAACGCCTTGTGGACTGTTCGGTGCCTTTGTCCGGTTTTTTGCCAGGTCATCCGGGGGCGGTCACCAGCCTTCATTTTGGTCGTGTCGTTTCTTTCATTCATATTCATCAAATAGTCAAATTTACTCGGGTATAGATAAAACCGTATTTTCATTATTTTTCTTTTTTTTCTAAAATTTATTTTTGTATTTTACTTTTGAGAAAATGATGATGCTTGTCGGATGGTTCTATATGTAAGAAAAGACTAAATTATTGTGTGTTTGAAAGCGATTTTAGGGTAGTGTGCATCCCTTCTTTTTGGGTGGGCGTTCGTGGTTAGGGTTTGTGTTGGCTTGGCTTCTTTTTGTTTTCGTTTCCTTCGATTTTTTTTATGCTCTGGTTTGGAATGAATCCAAAGGCATAGAATGTCTCTTTTTTGTTGGTATCTTGGGTTTTTCCGATAAGGATGCCTTTCGGGGTGGTTTGGATGGCCTTGAACTGTTCTTGGGTCCCATCTGTGTAGACTACGGTGGCTTTGAGGAGGATTGCGTGTTCTTGTTTTGATGAATTTTTCTCTTTTTTCATTTATTCACTTGGTTGAAATTCGTCATACGTTGAACAGTGTATGAAATTATTAATCCTGGGTCGGTGTTTTTGCACAAAATTCTAAAATACCACCTTTCTTTTTACTATTATGAAAAACGGGGAGATCGCTGAGATTGACCTTCAGGATCGGGGAATTTTGTTCGGACTTGATTCCTGAGTCGACTACGGCTGATTTCGACGATGAAGGGAGATGATCCCATGGTTGATGTGGACGCCAAGGATAGGAAAATCCTCTATGAATTGGACCTGAATTGCCGGCAATCCAACGCGCAAATCGCCCGGAGGGTCGGGTTATCAAAAGAGGTGACCACGTATAGAATCAAAAGGATGGAAGAGGAGGGGATCATCACTGGGTATTGGACTGCGATTAACACGTTCAAGCTTGGGTATTACGTGTTTCGGGTCTACATCAACTTCATCGATGTCACTCCGAAGGTCAAATCGGAGATTATCAAATATTTTATGGACAACGAGGACGCCTGGGCGGTCATCACGTCGAAAGGGCCTTTGGATCTCGATGTGGTTCTTTGGGTGAAGGACGTCTATGCCTTCAATCGGTACTGGATCAACACGCTTCAATTGTATGACCAGTATTTCGCCCAGAGCACGGTGTCGATACTGACCCATGTGATGGCCTGTAAGAAATCGTATTTAATCGATGAGCCTGTCCCTGACCGGGAGTTCTATCAGACGAGTTGCGAGGGGAGCTGGGTCCAAATCGATCAGCTTGATTACCGGATCCTTGATGCCCTGGTCTTGCACGCGCGGATGCCGCTGCTTGAGTTGGCGAAGCGGTTCCACTCGTCCTCACAGACGATGCAGTACCGAATCAAGCGGCTGAGGGAGAAGAACATCATCCAGGCGTTCCGCGTGGGCATCAATCCCACGAAGTTCGGGCTGCAGGAGACTGCGGTCAATCTTTTTTTAAAGAACCAGTCGATGAGGACGATGATCTTGGGGTTTCTGAAGGAAAAACCGAATGTGTACGACATTATAATCATGAACGTCGGTTGGGGGGATTTGTCGTTTCAAGCCTATGTGAAAGACCATAATGAACTCTCGAAGCTTATCGATGACCTTGAGGTCGCGTTTCCGAATGCGATCAGGAAATACCTCATCTGGGTGGACCCGGTTACTCAAAAAGAACGATGGCTGCCAAAAATGGATTTTAAACAATAATCTTCTTTTGAAGAAAGCATTTTTGATTCTTTCGACGCGACAAAAAATCAATGCGGAAGGTCTCCTTTGTTCTCTCGAAAACTTTATGTGGACTACATGTATGAACATTTACAAACCTTTCCAGGGGAATAAGGTATTTGTATGACTGAAGCAGGAACAGTTTCAGAGAAGTTTACGCATTGCGGGATGTGCAGAATCGACTATCTGGGGACAGGACTCTGCCCGGCGGGCACACAGCACGGCTATTATGCGTACTGGCCATGCGGGCGTAACGAGCTGTTCAAGGCTCTTCGCGACAAGCGGATTACGCCGACCAGGCGACTCAAGCAGATCGTCGACTCGTGCACGCTGTGCGGCGCCTGCGACAAGCAGTGCAGCTTCGTGAACAACCTGCAGCCGACAGTCGTCCAAAAAGCCCTGAAAGACTATGCCTCGAAACTCGACCTGAAATCCCTACCGGAGACTAAGCTTGATGCAGTGCTCAAAGAACTGCAGGCCGCCGTCGGTCCTGATTGGGCGACGAACGACCCGACAATTCTCTGTACCTATACTCAGACCATTCATCTGGGAAATTCCTACGAGGGCGTGTACGTGGCCATGCCGCGGACCGCGGAGGAAGTCGCCAAGGTCGTCGCTATCGCACATCGCCACAGTACCCCCGTACTGCCTCGAGCGAACGGGACCTTTTTCGCCTTGGCGATTAAGACGGTTCTCGCAAACCCGGCTGGGATGCGGATAGGCATTATCTTGGACATGAACCGCATGAAGGACATCAAGGTCGACCCGGTGACGCAAACCGCGGTCGTGCAGCCTGGCGTCTCCGCGTTTGAGCTGCAGCAGGCGGCCACAAAGCATGGGCTTCGCGCGTGCGTCGGCGAGGCGGAGGCGGGCATCTGCGTCAACATCGCCACCTTCGGCATCGTCTCCACCTGGGGCAACACCTACGGGTGGGGCGCGGACCATTTCACGGACGCCCAGGTTGTCGACCAGACTGGCAAGCTCCTGCGGTTTAGCGACCCCGCTATCAGTAACCTCTACGCGTCGCCCCGCGGCATGACCGCCCTGACCATAAAGCCTTCGCATATTATCACCGAGATGACGATCAAACTGCATCAAGTCCATGAAGGGGAACAGACGGTGTTCGTCCCCTATGAGCGTCTCGAAGATGCCTTGGAGTTAGCGATGGATCTCGCCCGGCGCAACATCGGGCTGTCCCTGGCGATTCTCTCCAGCCGGTACTTCTCCGACTTCGCCTGCCCGACCCAGGAGATCGCCAAGCAGTTCGAGTACATCGTCACAACCCATCTCAAAACCAATTACTTCGTCGACATTATCTGTGACAGCCGCGACCGCAGCTACATTGACGAGCATGCGCCGGTCGTCATCGACTCATCGATGTTGAAGACGCTGCTGCTGTCCACACCGACGCTGGCGGCCTTCAAGGACAACCCACTGCTGAAGACGATTCAGCAGGAGGATGACCCCATGAAGGCGGTCTTCGCCGGCCCCCTGAAAGACCTCTTAGTGGCGGCCTTGCACGCCTCCCCGGAGCAGATTGCCAAGACGTTCCCGCCGGAGCTGCGCGACTTCTTCACGAAGCTGTACGCCCGGCCGGAGATGACGGACCCCATCTGGCTGCACGAGCACCGGATCCTCTCCAGCCGCATCATGCGCCAACGGATGTTCATCAACCGCGGCGGCTACCTGCGGGCAGACAAAAAGCTCATCATGACGGTCCACGACCTCCTCAAGCAGATTGGAAACAAGTACGGCCTCGATAACGCCCTGGGGTTCATCTGCTTCACCGACGACGGTAAGATCGCCTTCATCGAATATGACTACTATTACGACCACACCGACCCCAAGAGCATCGAACGGCTCAACGGTGGCCTCGTCGAATCTCTCTTCGCCGAGCTCACCTTGGACGACCTCCTGCCCATGGAATACGTCATGCACAAAGGCCTCCACCGCAAGGAGCACGTCTTCTACCCGCTCCCCAAAGGCCTCACCCCCCAGGAGCTCGCCACCCTCCAAGGCATCGTCCAGCAGATCGTCGGAGGATAACCGCAGTGCCGACCCTAGACTGCCTCCAGCCGCTCATCCCGCCCACAGCCTCGTGGGACCCCGTTGACGCCCTTCTCTACGGCACCGACGCCTACTTCTCTGACTACGCCACAGCCCACGCCCGGCTCCTGCCCGCCATCCGCCACAGCTTCCAGCACCACTACACCAACAACGTCTTCTACCACCGCCTCTGCGACGCCCAGCACATCACCCCCGACCAGATCAAGACCACAGACGACCTCGGCAAGATCCCCCTCCTGCCTGACACCTTCTTCAAAGACTACCCCCCCGCCGCCAAGTTCCCCACCTGGCTGCAGGCCATCACCAGCACCACCCTGCCCACCCCCGCCCTTGGGCTGCATCCCAACCACGACGACGTCATCGCCGCCTACCAAAAACTCGGCATCCACATCATGTTCACCAGCGGCACCAGCGGCCGCTTCAGCTTCGTCCCCCGCGACGGCACATCCTGGAACCGCGTCAAATACAGCGCCATGAAATGCGTCATCGAACTCATGGACTACCAACCCACCGACCACATCCTCCTCCTCATCCCCAACCCCCAGCTCACCAACCTCACCATCGCCAGCCTCTTCGGCATCGCCCACGACCTCTACCCCGGCAACGTCAACGTCGCCTTGGAAACCACCCAGATCACCACCCAACTCCTCCGCCTCCAACAAGCCGACGCCGTCGGCCTCGGCGAAAAACTCAAAGCCAAAGCCCTCACCACGCTGGGCCCCCTCATCCAAAAACACGCAGACCAACGCATGATCACCATCCTCCACCAGCTCCAAGACCACGGCCAAAACGTCAACATCGCCGGTCCTCCATTCTGGCTCAACCGCCTCCTCGACCGCATCCACGACGACGGCCACGACCTTAAATTCCCCCACGGCCAGATCCTCACCGGCGGCGGCTGGAAAACAGAAGAAAACATACGCCTCACCGAACCCGCGCTGCGCGCCAAAGTCCACGACACCCTCGGCATCCCCCAACACCACTACCACGACGTCTACGCCATGTCCGAATGCAGCAGCGTCTTCCTCAGCTGCGACGGCCACTACAAACACATCCCCCCCACCGTCCACCCCCTCGTCCTCGACGACACCCTCACCCCCCTCGGCTCCGACAAACCCGGCCGCTTCGCCTTCCTCGACCCCCTCCCCACCACCTACCCCGGCTTCATCATCACCGGCGACCAAGTCATCCTCCGCGACCACTGCCCCGCCTGCCACCGCCAAGGCCCCGTCCTCGACACCGAAGTCACCAGACTCCCCGGCACCGAAGGCCGCGGCTGCGCCGCCGTCATGGCCGAACTCATGGAGGACACCAAATGATTCCCTTCCCCAGCGACGCCTGGGTCAAAGCCTTCCAACACGCCCTCAACGACAACCCCGACTACAAAGCTAAAGCCAAAGACTGGGAAGGCGACTTCCTCTTCATCATCACCCCCGACACCGCCTACCCCCATGAAATCAAAATCTACCTCGACCTCTGGCATGGCACCTGCCGCAACGCCCGCCTCATCACCACCAACCAACAAACGGACTTCACCCTCACCGGCCCCTACACCACCTGGAAACAAATCCTCCTCGGCACCCTCGACCCCCTCCGCGCCATCGTCCGCGGCTACCTCACCGTCACCGGCGACTCCCGCAAGATCATAGACTACGCCCACGCCGCCCAAGAACTCGTCACCACCGCCGCCCGCATCCCCACGGAATTTGAGGACACCCAATGACCACCACCATCGACTGCCACTTCTGGGACCCCGACCTCACCTGTGACAGCCTCAACTACACCTACGCCGACATCACCGACCACATCACCCTCCGCCGCCCCATCCTCACCCCTGACACCCTCACCCCGATCCTCGCCACCCTCGAACAACACCGCACCGACTACCTCTGCTCCCACAGCCTCCCCGACATCTTCGACACCGTCATGGACCTCATCACCCAATGGACCGACCCCGACTCCCCCTGGCGCCGCCTCGCCCACGACATCCTCCCCCCCATCACCGGCTACTCACACCAGATGATCGAAGAATGGGGCTTCAACGTCTTCCTCCAGACCCTCAACCCCCGCAACCTCCCCCTCACCGGACGCCTCGACCCCCGCCGCTACCACGAGTTCACACCATACTGCACCGGCTACGTGAAAGCCGCCGGGAAAACCCCTGAATACTACGCTAACGACCAGCCCAAACTCATCGGACACATCTGCGCCGGCAACATCGTCGGGCTCCCCGCCGTCGAGATGATTATGGACAAGCTCGTCGACGCCGCCACCTGGATCAAGCCGTCCACCGAGGAGCCGGTCTTCGCCGCCCTCTTCGCCCAATCCCTGGAAAGCCTCGACCCGGACCTCGCCCACACCATCGCCGTCCTCCCCTTCGACTCGTCCCAGGCCGACCTCCATGACTACCTCTTCCGCCGCTCCGACCTCGTCCGCGCCACCGGCGGCGAGATCGCCCGGCATAGTCTGACGAAACTCGCGGAATCCTGCAAAACCCCCTTGGCCGGGCATTGGCATAAATTCAGCTTCATCGCCATCGCACGAGACTACCTCGTCGATCAGGCTCAGCTCGTGGCGCGCCTCGCGGCCCTTGACGTCAGCGCCTGGGACCAGCAGGGGTGCTTCTCTCCCCAGGTCGTCTTTGTCGAAAACAAAGCCAAGACCTCCCCCAAGGAGTTCGCTGAGCTCCTCGCCAGGGAACTACAGACGATGGCGACGATTTTACCGAAAGGAGCCAAAACAGGCAAGATCAGCATCCTCGAAGGCTACCAGGAGGCCTTGAAAAAACAGATACTGGGTGCCCTTGTACACCTGTACGCTCCGCAATCTCATGAATATCTCGTCGTCTACGATGAGACGACGGATCCCGTCGAGCCGTCTCCCCAGTTCCGTGCGATCACCGTCAAACCCATCGCTGATCTCGAAGAAATCCCGATGCTGGTTAAGCCATTGCATCGGTTCTTACAGACAATTGGGGTGGCGATTCCGATTCCGCGCCTTCTTCCCTTTGCCAAGGCGATGGGCGCCTGCGGCGCGACGAACATCCGGGTGCTCGGCGAGATGACCCTGCAGCAGTCCTGGGAACCCTGGGACGGCCGGTTCCCGCTCGAGGAGCTCCTCCGCGACGACGGCTCGAGCTGGGTGAGCATCGGATTTTCGGACATGGACGAAGCCCTCCAGTCCTCCATGGCCCGCCTGCAGTCTCTGCAGAAGGCTGCCTAAGTCGTTTTACAGTGGTATTTTCATCAGTATTCAATACAAGGAAAATAGGGATTTCACCTATTTGCTGAAATATGATTCGGTGCATGGGTTTGCCTCGTTCAATGTGACCGTGGAGCAGGATGCAATTAGCGCGGGATCATATTGGGTGCGAATGTTCTGTGAACCTGATTCGTCGCAGATTCCCTGGCGAGAGTCGAGTGGGCAAATCGTGTTGGAGTGCACGGGTCGGCTCCGGTGTCGGGGTGAGGCGGTGTAGCAGAATCAGGCTCCGGAGTCCGTGATGGATTGCCTACGGCGGCTGCCGGAGTGGACATATGAGCGGGCGAACATCGTCGAACAGGGGTTCGGCTGGGTCAAATAAACCAAATTCATCTGATTTGTTCGGCGTCCCCTTTTTTTCTTCTTTTTTTGCGCGTCTTTTTTTGACGATAATTGGTTCGGCACGATATTTCAGCCTGGTTTTTTTCTATTTTTATATATAAAAATAATCCCGTGACAATTTCCGATAAGACGCGACCCCGGACGGTTTAATTAAAACAAATGTGGCCTATCAGGAGAATTCCTCCACCTTAACCCTTTCTTTTTATACAAATTTTCTTCAAAAACAGCGCAAGAGTTCCTCAAAAATGATTTTTATCGTTATATAAAAAGATTATTAAACGATAAGGTAATTCCTTATGTTTGGCATCATCCATCGGGGGAACTATTCATGGAAAGGACGCGTACACAAGACGTAGCCATCGCTCTATTTATTGTTTTTAGCCTTGGGCTCACCTCGGGCATCGGGACCGCTTTCGTGAGCCCCGGCAAAACCACCTCCTCCCACCGCGGCATTACCTGGGACGTCATCATCACCGGCCGCGAGACCGGCACCATCACAGACACCGTCGTCTTCGGTGAGGCACCAGATGCCCGCGACGGCCCCCCCGAAGACAGCTACGACGTCGCTAAACCACCCTTCCCCATGCCCCCCTACCTGCGCCTCTGGTCCAGCGACAACCTCACCATCCCCTACAGCGCCCTGTGGAATGACTACCGCCACTACCCCGGCACGAGCAAGACCTGGAACATCTCGGTCCAATGGTGGCCTGCCGACAGCGCCAGCCCCACCACCGTCACCCTCTCCTGGGACCGTAGCCGCGTCAACGCCTCCGAGTACAGCATCGTTACCCTCTGTACCTGGGGCGGCGGCTCCCTCTGCAATATGCGCACCCAGTCCAGCTACTCCTTCGCCTGCCCTGCCATCGCCATCCAGCGCTTCAAGGTCGTCTGTCACGTCAACCACGCCCCGGCCGCCCCGTCGACACCGAGCCCAGCCAATGAATCCCTGGACCTCCCCCTCAATACCACCATGAGTTGGACCGCCACGGACCCAGATGGCGATCCCCTGACCTTCGACGTCTACTTCGGGAACACCACCACACCCCCGCTCATCGTCCACAACCAGACGGCAACAACCTACAGTCCCACGCTCTATCAATTCCAGATGTACCATTGGCGGATCGTCGCCTGGGATGTCCACCACTGGCGGACCAGCGGTCCGTCCTGGTGGTTCACCACCTACGGCAACCACCCGCCCTACACACCCAACACTCCTTCCCCAGCCAACGGAACGATCGATGTCCCACTCAACAAAACCCTCTCATGGCTTGGCGGCGACCCTGACCCTGGGAACACCGTGACGTACGACGTGTACTTCGGGACTGCTACCAACCCCCCTCTCCTCGTCCATAACCAAACGGCATTGACGTACGCGCCCACGCTCGCCTTCAACACGATTTATTACTGGAAGATCGTCGCCTGGGACAACCACAACAGCCGAACCGCTGGCCCCATCTGGCACTTCACGACTCATCTTGAATCCGCGCCGTACACGCCGAACACGCCCAACCCGGGGAACGGCGCGACCGGCGTCTCACTGACTCCGATTCTGAGCTGGCTCGGCGGAGACCCCAACCCCGGCGACACCGTCACCTACGACGTGTACTTCGGGAATTCAACGACCCCCCCGCTCGTCATCCATAACCAAAGCGCGTTGGCGTACGCCCCCGGGAGCCTGCTGCCTCATAAGGC
Source organism: Methanobacteriota archaeon (assembly GCA_963769885.1). Classification (GTDB taxonomy): domain Archaea; phylum Thermoplasmatota; class E2; order DHVEG-1; family DHVEG-1; genus CAIRCU01. The sequence continues at coordinate 17,420 of CAVYNH010000005.1, read as the reverse complement.
CTACTACTGGCGCATCAAGGCCTGGGACAACCACGGCTACAGCGCTGCGGGCCCCACCTGGTCGTTCACCACCCTCAACCGGCCTCCCAACACCCCCTCGTCGCCATCGCCGACGAACGGCGCGGTGAACGTCTCAGTCGACGCGACGCTCTCCTGGACCGGTGGCGACCCTGATGGTGATGCTGTCCTGTACGATGTCTACTTTGGGACTTCGCCTAATCCCCCTATCGTCTCTCATAACCAGACCGGAACGTCGTACGACCCACCTGCAAGCCTCCTCTACAACACCGTCTACTATTGGCATATCACAGCGCGGGATGGGTACGGTGGCCGTACGAATGGGACGACCTGGTTCTTCACCACCAAAGACCGAGCCCCATACGTCCCGAATCATCCTGGCCCGGCGGATGGCTCAATCAACGTCCCCATCACCAATGATCTGAACTGGACCGGCGGCGACCCTGACCCCAGCGACTCCGTGACCTATGACGTCTACTTCGGAACCACGAGCACTCCCCCGCTCGTAGTCCACAACCAGACATTAACGACATACGACCCAGGAACCATGAACTATTCGACACACTATTATTGGAAAATCACCGCCTGGGATACCCATCACAACCGGACGTATGGCCCCTTGTGGTCATTTACCACGGTCGTGAACCTGCCCCCATATGCGCCCTCTAGTCCTAATCCATCTAACGGCGAAACCAATGTGTTGGTCACCACGAATCTGAGCTGGACCGGCGGCGACCCCGAAGGCGACCCGGTCAAGTACGACGTCTATTTCGGGACATCGTCATCTCCGACGCTCGCCATCCATAATCAGACGGGGACGAGCTTCGACCCGGGGACGCTGACGTTTTCGACCCAGTATTTCTGGAAGATCGTCGCCTGGGACAGTTACAACAACAGGAATGCCAGCGAGCTATGGTCGTTTACGACCCAGGTGGACTCGATCCCGCCGAACGTGCGAATCACCCAGCCACTATCGGGATTCTTCTATCTTAACTTCTTCGGGATACGAGAAATCGTCTTCCCGTTCCCGGTGACGGTCGTCTGGGGGCACCTCACAGTCAAAGTCAATGCCACTGATAATCAGTCCGGTGTCAACCGCGTCGAGTTCTATCTCAATGGTGACCTGATGCTGAACGATACGTCGTCGCCGTACGAATGGCCATGGACCCAGCGGACGATCTTCCCCTGCATCCTCAAAATCATTGCGTATGATAATGACGAGAATCAAAAATCTGTGCAACTCAACGTTTGGAAGATTTTCTAGGAAGAAGGAGGAAACAACGATATGGGAAAAGAGGAAGGAAACCAACAGAAAAAGCTGCTCGCTGCGTTTGTCGCAGTCACGATGTGTGCCATGGTGTTTTTGCCGATGGCGACCGCGGGGAACCTTACAAACTCAAGTAAGCAAAAGACTATTCATCACCCCGGGCTAACACCCTCCAGTGATTGCACCGACTGGTTGCTGACACCGCAGGTTAAAAAAGCTGGATATGCACCCCCACAGAACCCTAGCTTTGATTTGAGCGATGCCCTGTCGAAAGGGGCAGATTATCTGAGGCATTCGCAGGCAGATATCACGGAGGATAATGCAGGAAATGGGTACCCTGGAACGACAGAGATTCCTGCAGATCCAGAGGATGGTGGCTGGGATTGGACGCTTCTAAGTGGCGAATACGTCCACACTTCCGCGCCCAGTCCAGAGAACACCTATGGAGTGACAGCCCTAGGACTGTATTATGCCTATCTGGCGGACCCGGTTTCCTCCTATAAAGTCGCGATGAAAGACGCAGCTGATTATATGGTTGGAGACTCTGGGATTCGAACCGGAAACGACCTTATCTTCCTCATGTTATACAACGATCTCCCCGGAGTCACGGGAACCACGTATAAGGATGCTGCTAAGGCGAAGTACGATGCCGCGATTGCCTCAAATGGAACGGCAGGCGCGCTGGCCACCGCCATTCTCAATAGGCGCCATAATCAGGGGTATGACAATGGTATCATCCCATGGAACATTGCTCCTTGGGCACGCGTAGCCCAGATGTTGGGAGTTCGGTATGGTGGCACTTATGCGGCGGATGCCATCGCCATAGCAGATGTCATGTACCAGGACACCTACGGGACAGGACTGCGGTATTTTGACTTGGACCGCTGTGCAGGTTGGGATCCTGATTATAATGTCGAGGATTATTGGTGGTACACCCTGGGCATCTCAGGCTTGATTGATGCGTTCGCGTATTCAAACTCCCACACTGACAAGATACCAAATCTGATAACGACTCTCCTAGAATGCCGATATACCGGACCCGCGACCCCAGGAGCATTCAGCTATTGCTATGGCTGTCATACTGATGATTGGGACTGGCAGTCCACCGCCTATGCAGTCATGAGCCTCGCGAACTACAATAGAACGGCGTATCAGGCAATCATAAACCAAGCCTATAACTGGATCGCGTCCACTCAACATACCTGTGGCGGTTGGTACGATCCCTGGAATTCGTATTTCTGTACCGAGGTTGCCGCTGAATTAACAAGCGCCATTTATTTCGCAAATGGACCAATCAAGAACACAAACACAGGGAAGATCTATTATAAGATTCAAGACGCTATTGACGACCCTGCTACCCTCGATGGCCACACCATCCAGGTCGCTGCCGGGACATACCATGAAAGCCAGATAACCATCAACAAGGCGCTCACGATTCAGGGTGCAGGCTGGGCAAGTACGATTATTGATGGCAGTGACGCCACCCTTACTGCTGGGGGGTTAATCCGGATCGTCGCGACCGGCAACGTCGTCTTCACCGGGTTCACGGTCCAGAACGCCGGCGGACCGCTGAATGGCGGCGATGGCGGCGATGGCAAAACCAACATCGGTATCTTCGCTGCATCCAGCTCCTCTTCAGCGACCTACACCATCACCTACAACAAGATCATCGGACAGAACAATCCCTTAGATTCAGAAGACTACGGGCTCTACCTTAACGGCGGCCAAGAACATGTCGTCTTCCAGTATAATATTCTCACACAGATCAGTGGGAACAGTATCCTCGTGGAGACAAACCCGGGGTCAACCGACATCAGCTACAACACGCTGGGTACCTGCAGCAACGCGGGTGATGCCATCTATTACATGACCTACGATGACGTCAACATCACCAGCCTGCAGAAGATCAGCAACAACACGATCGACGTCCATACTGTTTCGCATGCGACGCCGGTCACTGGCATTAGCTTCTCCGGCGCTTGGAAGGGCTATTTCTTGGGTGATCCGACGGATACTGGGACCTACTCGAACGTCGTCATCAGCGACAATATCATCACCAACGTTCAACCGCTCGAGCGAGGCATCGCAATAGACAACTTCGCCTGGGGCGACGGGCATAACGGTGAAATCTCCAACACCGTTATCAAAGGCAACGTCATCACCGGGGTCTCCACGACACCCTCAAGCTTCGCGATTCGGCTCTCTGGGTACGTCACAGACACCATGATTCTGCAGAATACCATCACCGGTTGCGATAAGAGCTTCCTAGGGACAAACGGGTTCAGCGGCGGGAGCACGGCCTACCCCATCGGAACTATAATCCATTACAACGTATTCAAGGACAACGGCGCCGGGCTCATCTGGAACGGGCCGACCCAGCTCGATGCTAGGTACAATTATTGGGGAAGCTCCACCGGGCCCAACACTGGATTGATGCTTGGGACTGGCGACCATGTGACCGGAAACGTCCTCTTCTCACCGTACATCCCTACCGCTGACTGGGAAACGACCCTCTACTTCAGCAGCGGAAGCTGCACGGACTACGTGGTCATCGGTGAAAAAGTCGCGGCCCAAGACGGCGCGGACGCCTCAGACATCCCCAAACCCTCAAACCCGCCAGCTCCCTTCATCTCCGCCTGGAGCAACGCCGGCCTCGCAGCACCCTATACCCGGCTCTTTAAGGACTACCGGAAGTTCCTCCACGGCTCCCTCGTCTACGACATCTACACCCAGGTCTTCTTCGATGACGCCGGCACCCATGACATCACCATCACCTGGAGCGCAATCACCACCAGCGAGTACACACGTATCCAATTTCTGGATGCCACGAATACAGTTCTCGCCAACATGATGGTCGCAGGAAGCTATACTGCCTTAGCGGTCCCTGATGGAAGCATCGTACATTTCAAGGTCAGCTGTTGCGTAAACCCGCCCGTCGCGGCACCACAGAGCATCACCACATACCAGGAATACAACACCTCGATTGCCCTTAGTGGAACAGATGCCGATGGCACCGTCACTACCTACACAGTCACCCAGCTGCCATCGCACGGGACCCTCTGGACACTCGGCGGGTCTCAGATAACCGCTGTCCCAACTATAACAACCCCGAGCCTCTACTACATCCCAGCTTTAGGATACGCCGCAAGAGACAACTTCACCTTCACCGTCACCGACAACGACGGCCTGATCTCCGACCCCGCGGTCATCCTGATTACAGTCATCGGGCTCCACAACACCGCACTCGCCCAATACTGGAATCTGGTTTCAAACCCCTGCGACGCGCCAATCAACAAGGCGGACATCATCGTCCGCTACGGCGGCGTCAACCACTCATGGGCCCAAGCCCACGATGACGGGAAGGTCATGGACCGCGTCTACAGCTGGGATCGGTCCACACAGCAATACAGCCCGACGCCAGTGACCACGTTCACGCCCGGAGAAGCCTACTGGGTCTGGGCTTATGAACCAGTCACCCTCCGCTTCCCCAGCAACGCAGTCTGGAGCGGCTCCGTCACGAACCTGCACCTCTGGAGTATGATGGGCGTCCCGACAGACACCACCGTCTACCCCGCCACGCTCCCGCTCTACGTCAACTACGGTGGAACCCGATACGCCTGGAACACCGCGGTCTCGAACCACTACATCCTCGGCGTCATCTACGGCTGGGACCGCGCGATCCAACAATACACCATGCCGGACCACTTTACCCCCGGAGAAGGCTACTGGATGTATTCGTACGTCGACTGCCACTTGGAGCGATGATTGCCGATGCGGCGAGGACTTGCAAGGGACAACTCTATCCCGGGAGCGCTCATCATCCTAGCGCTCTTCCTTCTTTCCCTCTGCCTCGTCGCCTCCGCCACCCTCTCCCTCGGACCAACCCCGCAGAGTAAAGGATCCGAAGGCAGAGACGCATCCTGGGATGCTGTTCTCACCGCGACAGCAAGCGGGAAAACCGACACCGCGACCTTCGGCGAAGCAGTCGATGCGCACGGCGGCCCACCTCCAGACGCCTACGATGTCGCCAAACCGCCGGCCCCCATCCCGCCCTATGTCTGCATTTTCCTCAACGACAGCCTCCCCACCCCCCACAACCAACTCTGGAAAGACTACCGCCACTACCAAGGCCTCACCACCATCTGGAACCTCACCGTCCAATGGGTCCCTGACGACTACTCCTCCCCAGCGAGCGTTACTCTCACCTGGAGCACCGCAAGCATCGGACTCAGTGAATACGATTACGTCTACTTATACAAAACCGACGGCACGCCCCTCGTCGACATGAGGACGACGGACCATTACACCTTCACCTGCCCCGCGGTCACGCTCCAGAACTTCAGGATCCGCTGCATCGTCGACCAAGCACCCCCCGTGATCATCAACCATTCCCCCGCAAGCGGCGAAACCGGTGACTCCTTCACATTCAACGTTAACATCACCGACAATATCGCACCGCCGGAGCAGATCACAGCGAAAGTCAACTGGGCCCACGGTAGTCACGCTGGCAACGACACGCTCACTTACACTGGCAGCGACAACACCTTCACCAAGACCGTCACCCTGGACAACTACACCGTTAGCGACATCATCTATCATATCTACGCTATCGACAGCGCCAAGATCCCAAATTCGATCTACACCTCAGCCATTCATGCCACTGTCATCGACGACGAGGCACCGACCATCACCGGAGCCTCCGGAGATATGGATGCAGGAACGAACGACGTGGTTACGCTCTGGGTACAAGGCATCGACAACATCCAGGTGACCAGCGCCAAGGCGACCATCGGGATCACAGACTATGCGATGACCTGGATCGGAGCCAGCTCCCGTTGGGAGTACGACTACACCACGCCAGCCAATAGCCTCGACCCAGTCTCCTACACCGTCAGCCTCTCGGACAGCGCATTAAACACCAAGACTAGCAGTCTATACACGATCACGCTCTATGATGACGACGCGCCTCAGATCAGTGCCTCCTCCACCGCAATCTCCACCGGGACCGGGAACCAGGAAGTCCTCTGGGTTCAAGGCACGGATAACATCGCGGTCGTCTCCGGGGTGGTGACGATAGACAGCACACCGCATGACATGACCTGGAACACGACCACGCTCCGCTGGGAATATCTTTATCAAGTCCCATCCGGGAGTACAGCCAGCCACACCTACTCGATGACGCTAGCTGATGCCGTGCCAAACACCGCCAGTACCGCGACATTCACAATCACGGTTGTGGATGACGACCCGCCTGTCATCACCGGCACCTCCGACAACATCTCCACCGGGACAGGCAACTCGGAAATCCTCTGGGTCCAGGCTACCGAGAACATCGCGATCACCGCAGTCGACGCCCTCGTCGACGGCGTCAACCACACGATGACCTTGAATGGGGGACGATACGAGTATACCTTCGTCGCCCCAACCAGCAGCACACTGCCACACACCTACCGCGTCTTCGTCAGCGACGCCGCCTATACGACGAGGAGCTACCTCTACACGATCACCGTCAGCGACGATGACGCCCCGACCATTACCGCGAACTCCACGGCCGTCACCGTCGGCACCGGCAATAACGTCACGCTCTGGCTGCAGGCCACCGACAACATCGCCGTCGTCGGTGCCACCGCGACCATCGACGCCACCGGCCATGCCATGACCTGGAACACGACCACGCTGCGCTGGGAGTACGTCTACATCGCGCCCAACAACAACATCACCGGCCACACCTACACGGTCTCCGCCTACGACAGCGTTCCTAACACCCGGACCAACGACCCCAGGGCCATCACCGTTTTCGATGACGAGTTCCCGCAGATCAGCCTCATCGTCGCCACGCCCTCCTCCCAGCTTGTCGGCCAGCCGGTCACCCTCTCCGCGACCATCACCGACAACGTCATGCTGCAGGAGGAGCGGGTCAGCGTCGACGGCCCCGCCGGATTCACGCCCGTCAACGTCTCCCTAGTCCGTGACGGCGGCGACGTCTACTTCAACGTTACGACCTACGGCTACACCGGCACCTACAACTTCACGATCTGGGTCCGGGACACCAGCAACAACCGCGTCACCAGCGCCACCAACCACTTCACCATCTACTCCGAGTTATGCATCACGAACGCGGTCACTGGCTGGAACTACTTCTCGCTACCCTTCAACCAGACCATTACCAAGGTCAATCTCTACGTGATCGTCGGCGGACAACGAAAAACCTGGGCAACAGCGGTCACCGACCACATCGTCATGGACACGCTCTACGACTGGCTACGCACAACCCAGAACTACAGCCTCACCGGCACCCTGAAGGCCGGCCGCGGCTACTGGATGTACGCCTACGCCGACTGCGAGATCTGGGCGACCAACCTCAACCCCATGGTCACCGACACCTACATCACGCCACTGACCATCGGCTGGAACGCCTTCGGCATCCCCTACACCCTACCTGTCGACAAGGTCAGCCTCGTCGTCCGCTACCTCGGCGTGGAATACACCTGGGCACAGGCCACCTCCACCGACAACGCCTACGGGTCCCCGCTCGTCATGAAAGACCTCTTCGACTGGCAACGCAGCACCCAAGCCTACGAGATGATCACCACCCTCAGCCCCGGCACCAGCATCTGGATCTACGCCTACCAGCCCTGCGAACTCAAACGAGCCTAAACCGTACCTCGTACGCAGAACCCAAGGATGACTAAAAAAGCGCCATCCTTGGCATCTTCCTTTCCTCACCGAAACCACCCCCCTAAGGAAAAAAAGATAAGTACCAACCCCCTACAAACCCCACAGAGGTCCACCCCTTGACAAAAACCACGATCCTCCTTCTCGGCATCATCCTCCTCACGGCAGCCGCCCTCACCACCACCACGACCACCCGAGCAGCCTCAGCCATCCCCTGGAGCTGCACCCTCACCGCCACCGAAAACACCACAAACCACGGCGACACCGCCACCTTCGGCGAAGCCGCCGACGCCAACGACGGCCTCCCACCGGATCACTATGACATCGCCGTACCTCCCCCACCGTTCACCCCGTACCTCCGACTCACCTTTAGCGACCACCTCCCCATCCCCTACACCCAGCTCTGGAAAGACTACCGACACGGCCCAGACACTGACAAAACCTGGAACCTCACCATCCAATGGATCCCCGCCGACTACGCCAGCCCCACCACGGTCACCCTCACTTGGAACCCCGCAAACCTCACGAACACTGAATACAAGAACATCACTCTTTGTACCATGAACGGCACCGTCCTGCAAAACATGCGCACCCAGTCCAGCTACTCCTTCCCCTGCCCCGCCATCAAGCCACAACTCTACACCATCGTCTGCAACGGCGGCACCACAGGCGGCGGAGGTGGAGGCAACGGAGGTGGTGGCACTTCAGAGAATCAACCCCCCACCGCCTTCATTACCACCCAGACCATCGACATCGTCAATGTCACCGTCACCTTCGATGCTACCCATAGCTATGACCCTGACGGCCATATCACTTCCTACGCCTGGGACTTCGGCGACACCACTACCGGCACCGGACCCATTACCAATCACACATACCACACTACTGGCAACTACATTGTACATCTCACCGTTACAGACAATGGCGGTAAAACCGGAACTTACAACACCACCATCCAGATTATCACCGTCAACCAACCACCAGCCAGACCGTCCATCATCGGACCCAGCGAAGGAACGAAACGTCACGCATACACTTTCAGCATCACATCCATCGACACCGAAAACTATCCACTCCAATACACCGTCAACTGGGGCGACGGCACCCACAATACCAGCGACTTCCTAGCTGACAGAACGCCGTACATCATCTCTCATACCTGGACTTTCGCAGGCCGGTACACCATTACAGCCACCGCCACCGACAACATCAATCTCTCATCGCCGGGTGAGGCCACGGTCTACATTAACGTCACCTTCCTCGGCAGCCTCGGCTGCCTCTACGACGCCAACGATGACGGGATCCTCGACACCTTCTACAGCAACACCAGCCGCACCACGACCCCCGTCCATCGACTCGCGGACGGCACCTACACCTTCACCGCGAACGGCACCTACTTCTATAACCCCGCCAGCGGCACCTTCACCCTCCAGGAACCACAAACCACCGCTGCCGGCTTCCCCTGGCTCCTCCTCATCGCAGCCATCGTCGTACTCGCCGTCGTCTTCCTCGTGGTCTTGCTCTATACGAAGAAGAGGCAGTGAGGACCCTAATCCCATGAGCGATGTGATTAACACCATATACTCGGCGCGGCACCTCCTAACGCCCGATTCTGGACCGTCTCCGCCCTGCCGTTTTCAGAATTAACCCAGGAGATTGCGAAGTTACCCCAGCAGGGGTTGCTTCAGCCCGTCTTCTCTAACGAGACGCCAGGAATCTACCGGCTCGTCCACTACGACGCTCTTCCATTCAGAGAATATCTCATGTCGTTTTTGAGCCGGTGACTTTTGCGTACACCTCTTCGAACTGCGCCGCGACCGCACTCATCGCATGCGACTGGCTGAGCTGCACGCACCGCTGCTTCATCAATGCCCGGAGCTGATCGTCACTCAATATCCGCACTAGCTGAGCCGCGAGATGATCACTGTCCTGCGGCTCGAACACCAGACCATTTTCGTTTGAGACGAGTTCTCGGACCGCTCCTTTGTTCGACACCACGGCTGGGACGCCGGAGGCGATCGCCTCGAGCGTCACGATGCTCTGCAGTTCTGATTCCCCAGGCATGACAAACACGTCCGGTAACGCGAACACTTTGGGATAGTCCTGCCAATCCAAGAAATCCACGAACGTGGTATGGCCAGAGACGCCAAGGGTTTTTGTCAGGCTCATCATCCGGTTCTTCAGACTTCCCGACCCGACAAAGAGAAAATGCACATCGATGCTTTTAAGAACCGTGGGTATTGCTTTGATGAGGACATCCACGTTTTTCTCCTGGTTCATCCTCCCTGCATACAACACGAGGGGTTTTTTCGGGATGCCATGAAGCCCCGCCCTCGGTGGTGATGGTGACTGGCCGTGGGGACGAGGGGGTGGCGGTAGAGGCGATGAAGAGAGGGGCCTATGACTACATGGTCAAAGGCGAGGGCTACCTGCAGCGGCTGCCGGTGGTTGCCCAGCGGGCCGTGGAGGCCCACCAGTTGGCTGTGGACCGCAAGCGAGCAGAGGAGGCACTGCGAGAGAGCGAGGAACGGTATCGCCGTCTCGTTGAAACCGCACCTGAAGTTATCTACAGTCTTTCCGCTGGAGATGGAATGATTGCATCACTGAATCCTGCGTTTGAAAGGATTACGGGTTGGTCAAGGGCTGAATGGCTTGGTAAACCGTTCGAGTCCCTTGTACATCCTGACGATTTGACTCTCGCTATGGAAACATTTCAGCAGGTTTTGCGTGGGGAAACACCTCCTTCCTATGAATTACGTATTCTCTCGAAGTCTGGCGAGTATCTCATTGGGGAGTTCAAAAGCGTCCCGAATATTGAAAAAGGAGAAGTGATAGGAGAATTTGGAATCGCTCGCGACATCACTGAGCGGAAGCGAGCGGAGGAGGCTCTAAAAGAGTCCAAGGAGTTATTTGAGAAGACCTTCATTAGCCAACGGGATGCGATCTTCCTGTTGGATGCGATCAATCCGCCCACGATCTTAGATTGCAACCCAGCCGCCACGGAGATCTTTGGCTACACTCGCCAGGAAATGGTAGGCCAGACGACGGATTTTTTGCATGTTGATGAAGCAGCACTAAAAGAGTTCCAGCGACATCTCTACTCAACCATATTCGAGCGTGGTTTTCTGCATCTGTTTGAGTTCTGGATGAAGCGGAAGGACGGGACAGTCATCCCCACAGAGCACAGCGTGGCTCCACTCGGAGACGAACAAGACAGCCGCATCGGTTGGGTGAGTGTGGTTCGAGACATCACCGAGCGTAGGAGGGCAGAAGATGAGATCAAAAAGCTGAATGAAGAGCTGGAACGACGCGTTATTGAACGCACGGCACAACTTGAAGCTATCAATAAAGATTTACAAAAAGAAATTACTGAGCGCAAGCGGGCGGAGGAGGAATTGAAAAAACACGAGGAACGCCTTGAGGAGATAGTGGAAGAACGCACCCAAAAGATTCGGGAATTGGAACTTCAGCGAACCGAGATTGAAAAATTAGCTGCCGCAGGTCTGATGGCTGCCCGGATCGCCCATGAGATCAATAATCCACTGGCAGGGATTAAAAACTCGTTCCTGCTGGTAAAGGACGCTATTCCCCAGGACCATCCTTACTATGGATACGTCGGCCGCATCGAGACAGAGATTAATCGGATCGCACGCATTGTGCGTCAAATGTTCGACGTTTACCGACCGGAACAGGAAATAAAAAAAGAGTTTCCAGTTGATAAGACCATCTATGAGGTGGTTGCACTGCTGGAAGCTGCCTGGCGGGGAAATAATATCACCATCGAGATTGATTCCAAACCCATAACCATGGAAATGCCTGAGGGTTCACTGAGGCAGGTATTATATAATATTCTTCTGAATGCTATTGAAGCCTCACCGCGCGATGGGGTAGTCAGAATAACGACAGAGGTTGAAGATAAGGACTTTAATCCTCTCCATTACTGATCAAGGGGCTGGGATTCCATTGGAAGTACACTCTCGTATCTTCGAGCCTTTCTTTACGAGCAAGGGTGGTTCCCGAGAAAGGGTTGGGACTCGGTCTCTCCATTTCCAAAGACATTGTGGAGAAATTGGGTGGCCATATCGATTTTGAAAGTGAGCCTGGGAAGGGAACGATCTTTAGGATTATTCTTCCTCTCAGAAGTGAGACTGTGTCGTAATGATGGTGGAGAGGAGTTTAAGATGGAAACGGAAATAGCCTTTCGTTGATTATGACACAGTCTCAGTGGGAGGGGGGTTGAAGCATGACAGATTTGGGTCGGATCCTCAGGTCGGTTAATACTAAGTCGAAGACATCCTTTTCGATCTTTTCAATCGCCTCTTGGCCGTTTTGGGCAACTTCGACAGAGAACCCTCCCATTTGAGTAAGATGTATTGTCAAAAGTTGCCTCCCCCTCTCCCCTTGGAGACTGTGTCACAATGTCATTCTGAGGCGTTAGCCGAAGAATCTCTGTTTTCTAACTTATTGATTCTATGAGATTCTTCACGGAGTTTACCCTGAGCCGAAAACCGAGACCCTTCGCTTTGCTCAGGGTGACACATGGCGAAGGGTTCAGAATGACAAAAATGGGATTCCCCTCATTGTGACACAGCCCCTCGAGGGGGAGGGTTTCCTTTTTCTTTCCGTATTCTTCAGAGTGGTTTTTCATGACTTTTTTGACGTTACCGAGTAAGACCTCTTTGGAGTATCTCTCGAACGGGGGCTTCATCATCGACCACCAATATTTTCATAGGTTTCATACATAGGTCCTCGATAGTCATTTCTATCAAAAATCGGCTTTAAAATCAAATTGAATATATGTGAATATTTATCAATTTTGAACAAAAATTGTTCTTAAACGTAAGATACGCTTCATTTTCTTCATTTTCAATACTGATTAGAAATTCAAATTTATACTTAAAAATTAAATTATTAGAAAATAAAAACCTATGTTTTTATTTTCGGCATATGTTTTGCTGTTAAATTGGTGAAAACCAAAAAAAACGGAGTCAATTGGATGTATTTAACGGAAAAAGATTTGGTTCTAACAACTAATGAAGCGATCAAATATTTGAAAATCTCCAAACCCACCTTCCTGAAATGTATCCACCAGGGAAGAATCAAAGCCATCAAAGTAGGAAATGGTTGGAGGATTCTCCAATCAGAGTTAAATCGATTTTTAAGGGGAGAAGTGAGGGAATGAGATAAAACATTTAACGTCTGGAGTGAGACTACGAAAGAGGATAACTTTAATCTCAATAATGAAAAATTGCAACGGGATTCCTTGGAAAGCATTGTGGAGAAATTGGGTGGTCATATCGATTTTGAAAGTAAGCCTGGGCATGGAACGATCTTCAGAGTTACTCTCCCCCTTAGAAGTGTTGGGAGAAGAGGTGAAGCATGACAGATTTTGGCGGATCCTGATTGCTGATGATGAGGAGACCTTCCTGAACTCAATGGCTGACCTGTTACGCCAGGCAGGATACCAGTGCGATTGTGCCCCCAACGCTATTGTCGCAGCTGAGCTACTCCACACCAACGATTATGATCTGCTGATTGCTGATATCAAAATGGAAGGTAACTTCGATTTGGAACTCATTCGAGAACTCCCGCAATTAGCAGAAGGCATGCCGGTCATTCTGGTAACGGGTTATCCTTCGATGAAATCAGCGATCCAATCGATTCAACTGCCAGTGGCCGCCTACCTGATAAAACCGTTTGAGTTCGATGAGCTATTGGTGCAGGTACAGATTTCGATTAAAAACTACCAATTCTTCAAGGCTATCCGAGACCACCGGAAACGTTTGCTGAATTGGAGTGAGGGTTTAAAGGGAATCGAGGAGGCACAAAACATCATGCCTCCATCTGGATCTCCAACCCCTATTGATACTTTCCTTACCCTCACGTTTCAAAACATTGCTGGGGCCCTTTCTGACCTGAAGCATCTCACAGAATCTTTCTCCATAGGGAGTTCCAAGCAGGAGGTATGCCATCTCCTCAATTGCCCCAGGCTGAATACGCTCAATAAGACCTTAGTGGAGACAATAGATATATTGGAAAAAACGAAGAGTGCTTTCAAATCTAAAGAACTCGGGATCTTACGGAGAAATCTGGAAGAGTTGGTTAAAGATCTTAGGTGATGGAGATCTGGAGGGGAATATTGAAAATGCCAATTTTTGACAATTTTTGCCAATTTTTGTCGTTATTCTCATCAATTTTTTTGTTGCTTTTTTAAATTAGAAGTAGTATAAAATGTTCGTTTTATTAACTTATTAACACAAAACTGAAACCATAGATTTGGCTGGCACGAAATATGCGGGGAATTTCCTAAAACCAAGAAGGAGGAAGAAATCTAAAGTTATTTAATTTGACGACAGGTCCATAGATTTAAAAAGGCTCACCGCTTGGCTGTGAGTCGCCTTGACGGGCAAATTTAAAGGTTTACAAGTCGAAGGCATAACCGGACTTCTTTAAAAGAGTTTGGTTATGCCTTTTTTATTCTCAGGGAGAAACCTGAGTGAAGGAGATTCAGATTATGGAACATACTGTAACTGCAAAAGACCTAAGTCAATATCTAAAAACCTCCGGTTCCACAATCATTCGCACCCTGGTTGAAACCTCTCCTGATGCCGTTGCGCTCATTGATTTGAACACCAACATCCTAATGATCAACCAGCAGGGTATGGCATTAGCTGGGTATAAGAATAATAATGCGGGAGATATCATCGGCAGGAGCATTCTGGAATTCATTGCTCCAAAAGACCGGTCACAGGTAGCAGAGAATGTACTGAAGCCGGTAGAAACCGGAAGCATTAGGAATTTTCAGTGTAATGCGCTCAAAAAAGATGGCACCCAATGCCCTGTCGAGTTGAGCGCTTCATTAATTGTGGACAAGGGGGGGAAGCCCAGGGCTTTGATGGCTGTGCTGAGAGACATCACTGAGCGCAAGCGGGCGGAGATGGAGATGACTGGTCTTCAGGAGCAGCTTCATCAATCCCAGAGGATGGAGGCAATTGGCCAAATAGCAGGGGATATTGCCCATGACTTCAGTAATCTCCTCTCTATCATCAAAGGTTACACGAATCTCTCTTTCCATACACTCAAAGAAGATGATCCTTTGCAGGAAAATATCAAAGAGATACAGAAAGCCACGGAACGAGCAACGGCTCTGGTCCGTCAACTTCTTGACTTCAGCCGCCATCAGGTGATGGAGATGAAAGTTCTCGATCTGAACACCCTGTTGAGGGATCTGGATAAGATGCTTCATCAGGTGATCAGTGAAGACATTAAGCTGGTCATGCGATTGGCTGAGGATCTGGGAAAGGTCAAAGTTGATCCCAAAAATATCGAGCAAGTCATCCTCAACTTAGTGGTCAATGCCAGAGATGCGATGCCTTCTGGAGGGAAACTCTTTATTGAGACAGCTAATGTCGAATTGGACGAGGAGTATGCTCGGATCCACATCCCCACAAAACCAGGGTCCTATGTCATGCTTTCAGTGAGTGATACAGGAGATGGGATGACACCAGAAGTGAAAGAGCGGATCTTTGAACCCTTCTTTACAACAAAGGAGAATGGAAAAGGAACAGGGTTAGGGCTCTCGACCGTTTATAGGCTTATTAAGCAGAACAGAGGAAATATCTGGGTTTATAGTAAACCAGAAAAAGGAACCACGTTTGAGATTTATCTCCCCAGAGTAGATGAATCTCTTGAAGGAGGTGGAGTATGACTAAATTGGGGCGAATCCTGATCGCCGATGATGAGGAGATCTTCCTTAACTCAATGGCTGACCTGTTACGCCGGGAAGGATATGAGTGCGGTTGTGCCCCGGATGCGATTGTGGCAGCTGAGCTTCTCCGCAGCAACGATTACGACCTACTGATCGCTGATATCAAAATGGAAGGCAACTTCGAGTTGGAGTTCATTCAAGATCTCCCGCAAATAGCAGCAGGCATGCCGGTCATTCTGGTAACAGGCCATCCTTCGTTAAAAACCGCAATCCAATCGGTTCAATTGCCAGTAGTGGCATACCTGGTAAAACCTTTTGAGTTTAAAGAATTACTGGAACAGGTGCAGAAATCAATTAAAGACTACCTTTTCTTTAAGCCTGTCCGTAACATCAAAAAAGAAAAAAACATATCCAACTTGAGAGACTTGCTCTCTGAGTTTGTACAAAAAATGAACAGCTTTCTTACCTCGATGATGGGGCATACCCAGCTTTTAATTATCAAAATGATGGATCAAGAGACAAAAGAAGATCTGGGGAAGGTTATCGAGGAAGCAGAGCAGGTGTCTCAAATGTTCAAAGATCTTGTGAACCATATGAAAAAATGGAGACCCCGAAAAGAAGTTGTGAACTTGAATGATTTAATTGAGAGGACACTTGAGGGAAAAGCCCTCAGATTAAGTTGTAAAAGAATTAGATTAGTGGAAGAATTGGCTCCCTCTCTTCCCTCAACCCTGGCTGATCCGAAACAAATTCAGCAAGTCTTGTTCTGTCTGATCAATAATGCAGAAGAGGCCATCACGGAAAGTCATGGATTTGGTGAAATCAGGGTGGGAACACATGTAATGGATGGGCAGATAGAAGTGGTTGTCTCGGATGATGGACCTGGAATAACAGAAGAAAACCTACCCAGAGTCTTCGACCCCTTCTTCACTACCAAAGGAAAAGTGACTGGACTGGGTCTTTCAATTTCACACGATATGATCATTCAGCACGGTGGAACTTTGAAGGTGGAGAGCGAGTGGGGGAAAGGGGAAACCTTTATCATTTCCCTCCCGATCAATGAGATTAAGGGGGAAAAGAAAATGGACAGGGAGAAATGTGTTGAGAGAAATTTCGGGAGGTTGAAAGGACTGGTGATCGATGATGATCTTAGGATCATCAACTTGGTTTCAAAATACTTGAATCAAGAGGGGTATGAGATGGAAACGGCTGCCGAGGTCAAAACAGCCTTAAGCATCATCGAAGGTAAAGACTTTGACTTTGTGATCTGTGATATCAAAATGCCTGAGATGGGGGGAGGTGACTTTTACCGCGTTGTGAAGGAGAAGCGTCCCTCGTTGACAGACCGAATCATTTTTCTAACCGGTGATACCCTGGGGGATGAGACAAGGACCTTCATTGACTCGGTAACCAATCCACTCATCGAAAAACCCTTCCAGCTCAGCGAACTGAAGGAGGAGATTGTTAAAGTGATTTCCTAGGATGGAGTCATCACCCCTGCCAGGGCAGGCAGGTGCGAAAGATGAAGAGATAGGATAAAAGATTAAGCTAAAGGAGGATTGGTAAATGGCCTTAAAGGATTACTGGATTGGAAACAAAAGAAGCCAATCGAAACAGAGGAACCATCTCGATATTTAAGCACCCACGATATTTTGACAGGTCTCTACACCCGTGCTTACTTCGAAGAAGAAATGGCCAGGCTTGAACGCGAAGGGGAGTTCCCTGTGAGCATTGTGATAGCAGATGTGGATG
>CAVYNH010000004.1:0-392430 GCA_963769885.1 Methanobacteriota archaeon | reverse complement strand
CAACCAGGTAAAAATTCCACCATTTTTCCCAAATATTGTTTGTCTCATCGTCTTTGTATGTATGCTGAAATCATCTACTATTCGCCCATTATACTATAACAACAGGGACTATTATTCGGACTCAAACTTGTCTTCTTGAAGAGCATTCTCTATTAGAATGATGACAAACAATTATTTTTTCAATTATAGTTCTCCGGAACTATTATTCTTTTCGTAAACACATTGGAGGATAAGGGGGTGAAAACTCAGGATTGAGGTAACATCCGCTGAGCAAAGCCCCCCTTGGGATGGTCGCGTACGCCTCTGCATTCTAAATTAAAGAATGTGAGAGGATTGCCCTCTCTCGGAGATGAAGCTACTGATACTTCCAAAAATAGTAATCTCAAATCAGCGTTTATATTTGGTCTGTGTCCTACAAAATCTTGTCCGATACTTCATACGAAAATCTGTTTTTAACTCGATGGATTCTAAAAAATACTTCTAAAACCTTTGTAACCTTCAAGTTAAAACACTCGGCGATTGTTCGACATGCATACTCATCCGTGGTGTTCCTCGCTTTTTTGATTGTATCTGCGATAAACATCTTCCTTTGCTCGTTACTCTCAAAATGATGTCCATTATTGGAAGCGAGAAGGTATACGACTTCCCGTCTTGTATGATTAGAAAAAAGTGCTCGTTGCATTGTCTGCGCACATACCAAATTCCTTTCTTCCAACAACTGTAAATTATCGACAGAAAAACATACTGGACAGTAGTAGAGAAAGAAGCCATCAATATCACGGTTATGTCCAATTTGTTTTGGTCTAATTAATTGAGTTTTACTGTTACAGAATCTACAATGGATGACCACACCTCTTGTTGCCTGCTACCGATTGTTGAATTTTTTATCGAGAAGTTTAATCACCCGCTCCTTTTCTATCAACACAGAAAAGAAAACAACAAAGACTACGAAACATATTGAGGCTATAATTGGATGGACTCTTAGCGACACCAATGTAAGCATTCCAAAAATAATTGAAAGAAACAACAGAACTGTCTTAGATAAAATGAATCGTTTATAGTCAAAATGATGTTTCGTCACTGTTTGCCCCCATTGTTCTTGATTTTGTGAAGATAAGGAAGTCTGTTGGTTGAATTTTGTTTTACTTCGTAACCTTCGGGGATATTATCCAGTGGTGTTCCCGCACGAGGTGTCTTTTTACTAAAAAAATAGTGTGTCGTCGACTTTCTTGGTTTTGTTGTGTATTTGAACAGTGTGTATTCTCCTACTCTGAACATTGAATTGGGATGGGATTACAATTACTTGTATTTGCTCGTCGCCATAAAAAATTAAATAAAAAGAGAAGGCAGCATTACTGCTTTGGAGCAGACACTTTTAAAGATGTGGTTTTTCTAATGAAACGGTGTGTCTTTCTGAACCAAATTTTCTTTTCTATTTCATCAAGTTTTGTTTCTTGTGTTCATTCTTTTCCACTTGTAATAAATAGTATGCCTCTTGAATTTTTTTTCTCGAAATAAATACATAAATAAAGTTGTTAGATGCTAACACTTCTAGAAGATTTCTTGTTTGAGTTAATACATCTTTGAAAGAAATCCTGGTAGATGAATAGATGACCATTTTATTGGTATAATCTATTTTGAAACTTGGATGGACAAGATGATTTCTTAGTTTATTATTGTACGGGACTCGGAAAACTTCGAAATCAGGAATTTTCTCAGTTAGTTGTAGTATCAAATAAAAATCTTTCTTTGACAATTGCTTGAATCTTTCTTCTTCAAAAGGTTTACTTTCATACACCAGCTCATAAGCAAATATCATTAATTTGATGAAGGTTTCATAATGTCCACAAAGATTTTTGTATAACTCTAATAATTCTTGAATGGATGAGGTACTTCGAAAAGGTTTTTTAAAAAGAAATGAACTGATTTCCTCAAATTTTGAACATAGGAATTGATTATAGGCCATCACTTCAGGTATGTTAATACATGAAAAAATCGTCTGTAAATCTTTATCTTTTTTTGAAAAATACGCGACTTCTACAAGATTATTCATAAAAACAATATAGTCTCCTAATTCACCCTCATAATATATATCTAATAAACTTGTCAAACTCATTGAGTCAATCAATTTTTTCATTTCGTTCTCATTAAAACGCAAACCCAATTTTTCGAATAATTCATCATATATTTGTTTGCGAGAAATGAAAATTCCACTCTCGCTTCTCTTTTTAAGATAAGCACAGTAATCAAATATTCCTATAAGTTTGTCACTAAGTTCTTTGTCTTTTTGTTCACTAATTCTTTTATTTGGATAAAAATTTTTAAGAAAGATTTTAAATTCAGATTCAATCCGTTTGATTTCTTCACTTCGTTCATTCATATTTTTGTATTCCCTTGTTGATATCTTATTTTTCTTTATAAAATCTTATGTGAGGTAGATTGAGCCGGAAGAATCTCTGTCAATTTTGTCCAACCTCCCATCAGCTGAAAACCTATGATAAGACGATGAAAAAAAGAGAGAAAACAACGAATTATTGTTTCGCTGTCTTCTTGGTTGATTTTTTTGACTTCTGTTCTGCTGCGAGTTTCTCAGCTCGCTTTCTGTCACGCCACTTTTTACTCCAAGCTAAGTACTTCTGTTTTACACCGGGTTGCCTGTAGTACCAGGACCAGTAGCCAGGGTCTTTGACATGTGGATGGTCTGAACTCTTTGTCGCCTTTGACTTAGTGGCTGTCTTCGGTGGCGTGGTCTTTGCTGTTTTCTTCTTGGCTAACAGCGTCTTCATCACCTCTGTCGAATCGCTCACTTTGACTGGTGGTTGTGTCTCTGCGGCTTGTTCTTTGGCGAGTTGTTGAAGAAGTGTCGCCTGCGATATAGCTTCTTTAGGTTTTGCCAATCATATCACCTTACACTGATGAGCGAGTTCTAACACTTAATAAGGACCACCGAAGTTCAACAGAAAGGTGTTTGCTTTCACGAAAAATATGGAGTTTAAAGGAAGAATAATCTATCTGGATGGATTGTCCCAGGATGACGATGAGTTGGAGTATTAGACGCGGTCTCGAAAGTATAAAAAGGGATTAGAATCCTAGATTTCCAGATTCAAAAATGGATACATATCTTGCGAATCTTGTTTGTTTTTTCTTTTCGTCTTCAATAAATGAGGGGTAACCTAATAAGACAAGGTATTGGTCGATAAACTGTATCAAATTAATTATCGAATTTTTTGCAAAATAGAACGGCACAATAAATTTATCGGTTCCAAACTGGCAAAATCCCCATTCAGTAAACGGGTCATTTTCTCTATTTCTATCATGTAAGTGTCTTAAACATTCTTCTATTTCATCTGAAATCTTTATTAAACAAGATTTCCATGAGGTATCTACTTGATTTATTTCAGCAGTAGTTTTACCCAGTCCTTCTCTATGAACAACTAGCTCTCTGAGAAGATAAATCAAATTAATAAAACTCACATTAGAGTTAATATGACTTCGGATATCTTGTCTGCTATCTCTAATAGCAATTAAAAATTCTTTACCGCTGCTGTTAGATATACTTACCTTTCGGTAGTCAGTAAAATTAAGTTCAAGTGCTTCATTAGTTTGTAAAGCTAAATTATCAAAAATTCCAGTTATTAATGTTATTAAATAATTGAAATGGTAAAGAGCATCATCTAATGTATCATTACTTACTCCTGAAAAATGCTGGATTCCAATCTCGTCTAAAGCCATTAAACAATATTGAAGACGATAAGCCATTGCATCAATCAAAGAATCCCCAACATTATAATGTGGAATTTTAGACCTCATAGAAATCCAATACCAAAATCCCTTATTAAAAATATAGCCACCTCTAACATAATATTTGTTTTTTTGTTTGAAAAATAAATCCAAGAAATTTGCAGCTTCACTACAGTCCATTAGATTAATAGGAGTTCCAAGTAAATGCCATTCAAGCCAAAGACGATTTTTCAAAAATGGTTTATTTTCAGTAACAAAAATTCTTGTTACTTTTTCATTAGCCTTAATTGAGCAATACGATGCTTGGACAAAAATCGGCTCCACTATTCTTTTTTCTGCATCATTTACCGCTGTCTTATTAAAAATTTTTTTCGAAGCCTTCTCAATGTCCTCTATTTTATAATAGAAATGTGAAAAAGAACCACCACCTTCCCATTCAACATCAACAGACCTTATTTTGCCTTCATCATCTTTAATTAGATTATATTTTAAAATATTATTTAATTCCTCATAATCAGAATCAATTGGAGTTCTTATGAAAAAAAGCTCTAAATTTTTTGTAGGGTAGGGTTTGGAAAATCTTGGGTCATTATGACTTAATATAGCTTTCACTAATGGATTTTTTTTATTAAGTTCATCAGCAAATGTTTCGGAATCTATTAAAATGCCAATAGTGTCAGCGTCATTCAATAAAGGTCGACTATCCATATTCCCCCAAGATTGTACTTTTTTCAGGAACCTGAAATTTAATATTAAAGATTATTTAAAAGATGTAATATCCATTGATTAATAAGATTATGGGGAATCCTGATAACCTAGAATATCCTATTATATTTTTTTGGTCGCCTCCAAAAGGACTCCCCTTTCATTTACTCAATACAACTAAAAACCGTCTTCCCTATTTCAATGTAGTTTTTTCTGATATTTTCCAGGTGTCCCTTCAAACAAGGGGTCAGTAGAATATGGTAGCGAGGTCTGTTGGTTTGAGTAAGTTGATGATTACCATGAATTCGTCTATATCACTAATATTTTGTATGTCTGCTATGGTGATGTTGTAGGCGGATAGAATGTCTAGAAAGCTGCAGAGTCTTTTTTTAAGTGTATCTAATTCGTTGTTTGTTATTGGCGTTCTGAAGAGTACTTTTGTGAGTATTCCCCATGTTTGACTTTCGGTTTCTTTTAGCATTTGTTTATTCTAAGCAGATTTCATGAATCCTGATTTTTTATCATTTACCCTTATCGACCCAATGCGACGTAATATAATCGAAAGCTTCTTTTGTTGACAGTTTCCTTGTCCGATTCCCCTCTCGAACGTATAACTCTTGGTTATTTCCATCAATATAAAAGACTGGTTTTGGGTATGGTCTAGATGAAATAATACAGAGTTCTTTTCCATTCTTTTGTCCTTTTTTTATACTAAAGAATTCAGAGAGTGGTCTATCAGAATGATTTTGGATTGAATCTATTATTGCCAACTGAAATTTGTCCCAGTCACCAAATAATTTTAGGTCATTTTCAATTCCAACTATTTCTTTTGAAGGAGAAACGCCAATTACAACTCTTCCTCCAATTGCATTAAGGAATCCAAGTACAGAAATAACAACCTCCTTGACCAATATTGTATTAGGATTGCCGGTCTGGATATCATACTTAAACGATGTTTTATATTCAGTGTGTTCATCTTCATCAATTGAAAAATTATCGCCCCGTTCAACATCCTGTTTAATCCGGATTACCTGCTCAAGGTCAGCGAGTTTTCTTCTTAATGGTCTTGCAGGGTCATTTAAAGATATATTACTAGTAAACATAAATAGTATTATTCCGCCAAAAAGAAGACCTATTGTCCAAGGATTTAGGGTAGATATCATTTGATTTTTTTCCGAAGGATTGAACACTGCAGGCAATATTAAAAAGATAACAGACGTAATCATTAAGACAATTCCAATTAAACTTAGATACCATGCTATTTTATAGATGTTATAACCAATTTTTTCTGATGCGCGATGACCCCAAGAATATTTAATAGCATCCTCCAAATCTTCCTGACATTTCCTTCTTTTTACTTCGAGTTGATTTAATGTATATTCATCTAAAGGTCGAGCCGGAGGTAATTTGTCTTCGTTCTCTTCCATATGGCAAGAATAACTTAAATGATTTAAAAATGTTTACTATAGCAGGTTTAAACAAATTTTTTCTTACAAAAATTAATAAGTAGCATCATTATTTTAGTTACTAAGAAAAGGGAGAGGCAATAATGCATAAGGTAATAGAACTCTATAGTTGCAATAATCTAAGAAGAGGTTTGGAAAAGGAATGACCAACTTCGATGAGAACCTGTTATCAGCAAAGAAAGAGGCGTTCATTGACTTCGTTAAAGAGGCTTCAAAAGTAAATGGAATCGAAAGATATCCTCGAGTGGAATTCATTGAAGGGTTTCTTGAAGACTCTAGAGCACGTGCCGAAATCGATACTATAAATGAAATCATTTACGTGTCATTGAACCACCTTCGTGAGATGCGGATTGAAATAATCCGAATGGTTGCTTTTCATGAAGTGGAACATTTATTCGACCCAAACCATGACCCAGATTTCTACAGGGAGCTTGATTCCTCGCTCTTGGCAGTATGGGAACCCGAGAATAAGTCAGGACTTCACATGCAGGTGGGGAACTCACATCACCCAGAATTTAAGGATGAACCACTCCCCATCAACGATAGAGTCTGCAATCACCACGACTGTAACTGTGAATTCACCTTACAACAGTGCGATTATTGCGAGAAATTCTTTTGCCAAACACATATTAAACCTCATGTTCCAACTTCTATGAATGGCGGTCAACTTTATTTCTATGAATATCAGCACACCGTTAACTGTCATGCATGTCCACCGTTCTATGATTACTTGAAAGAGCAAGAGAAAATCATGGATAAACAGTATGCTGAGTCATTGAAAGCACTGAGTAAGGTTCATGTAATAAAGGAAAAGAAAATAAAACGTCCTGTAAAACCTCAGAAGGTATTCAATTCTCTTAATGAAATATCAACGTCAGGGTGTGATATCTGTCTGAAGATGACTGGAGTTAAACGATGTCAGTACTGCGGACAATGGTATTGCGATAAACATTCAGCACCCCGATTGTATAATACCCCTAGAATTGATGGTGGGCATTCCTGCAAGAAGTACACTGAACAAAGAGATGCCGGGAAAGTAATACCAACACCTACAGAAGAGAAACCAAAACTATCGTTTTGGCAAAGATGGCGAGAGAAAAGAAAATGAAAGGATTAATCGGATTTTTTGGCATAACGGGCGGGAGGAAGAATGGACCTAAAAGAAACACTGAGTAGACATTATAAATTTCTTGTTATATGGTTAATATTTATTGCCGTTTCTATTACTATTTGCTTCATTCAAACTTATGGATTTACCGCGCTATTACTTTATTTTATTGGTTTCTTATGCCTTTATATTGGAATAACTCTAAGATATCAAAGAATAAATCTCGGTCCTATCTATATCACTGATGACAACAGTTTTAGTCATACCAATCGAGGGGAAACTCGAACAAGAGGTCATTCAGTAACGAGGATTCGAGATGAAATCATAGATAATCTTGGTTTAAAAATCGGTTTGACTTGTGTTGGAGTCATCTTTATTCTTATTCCGATTTTTCTATTGACAAATGGTTTAACGAATATCATAATGGATGTTCTGATTGTCATTGATACCATTTCGGGAATCATGGCAATTATTTTAACTGTTGAAAGACTAAATAGAGCAAGGGGTCAGGTCTCGAGATGGGGCAACAAGCAACAAAATAAATTTCGTCGTCGGATTAAAAAATTTAAAGATTGGTAGAGTATGACTAACTGGACTGATTCTCAGATTCACGATTTCGAACGGTTCCGGATGATTACTAAACGAAGATTACAACAGGGTTACAGCGAGGAGGCAGCATTCGCGGGCAAACCTGAAGGATTTTCAGAGTGGTTGAAGGAATCCTGGACTTCCCGACCAAAACGTCCTTCAGACCCGATAGTTTCAGAGTGTTGGCGTTGCGGTAAGGAATACGGGGGTTCGAAGTGCCCCTATTGCGGTGCGCCGTTTCGGGAAAGCACAGTTCGATAGAAACTAATGGAAAAAACGATAAAAACCCAGTTTTAATTGTATTAACTGGAAATCCCCTCGAAGAATATAGAACAAACTCGTTGAGATATACGGAGTTTTCCAGGAGAGAATTCAGAGCATAGAATAGTGTTTAGGGGCCTTGAAGAATCGCAATCTAGAGCACGGTTTCTTGTGCAAAGTCCACAAAAACTTCTGATACCTTTGACTAACTATCAATAATTACACTCGTACCAATCTCTTATAGTGTTAAACACCATAAAACCAAAATGGGGCGAAGTTCTACACTATCGAGAAAGCTCTACTTAGCCATTATTGTTTATTGATTGATAACAGAATAGGACCTCTTCTTAACTTACAATAAGGCTTAGCTGTATGGCTTAATTGTATTGCTTCCCCTTATTGATTAACTTATAATCCCCCTATATCGCTAGCTGTATTGCGGCCCCTGTCGCTATGTCTTACCAACTAGTTCAATATGTCAATACCAAGATGTAGTGTTGCCTAGTGTTAGAGAGGCTTTCTCCACAAAAATCTCAACACTGTAAACAAGGGGGGTGAACACTCTATTTTTTCTTGGGTGGCTTTTCAATCACGGCGTTTTTTAGATTCAATTTGTATAATCTAAAAAATATTGAAAGTCGTTTACCGTGATTCTACTTGATGTGTCCTTTTTTTTCGTCTAGTAGAATTTGGGTAAACGATGGTTTGTAAGAGTAGTAGGCGACCTCCTCAATTCGTCCATACCCACCGATAGGTTCCACTCGAACTTCTTTCTCAACGACCCTAAGGTTCCAAAGGATTTCAAGCTGTATCTTTGCTGGCTTACGACCAAGACCAATTAGCTGCTGTATGTCAGAAATTTTGTATTGGGTCGCTGGATTTTTTTCTAAGATATTGAGGACCAACTGCCTGACTTTGTTTCCGCTGCTGTCTACTATGTGAGTGATGATTTCTTTTACCTTCTCGTCTGGATAGTCGTCGTCAAGGGATTTTAGACAGCGGTATAGTTTTACGAATTGCTTGATTGTGCGCGTTGGTACTTCTGGATAGATGGGGCTGATACACTCCGCCGAATAATAATCAATGTTCCCTACCGCTCTTAGGATGGTGAGCCTGTTTGCCTCTTTTTTGAGGAAACCAACCATCTCATCGCTAGGTTTGACGTCTTTTATCTTGTGATAGGTGATAAAATTCTGAACCACTGTACAAATCTCCTCCCTCATTTGGTCCTCGGTACTGTTCGTTCTCAATCGCTTTGCTCATCTTGAAATCATTATCCACTATGTTTGCCTCGGTGTCGTAGAGTAATTCTCTAGTACCTAATTGGGAATGTAAAAGAATCTCATCTCGCAGCGCCTCAGTAGAACATGCGATGATGGTCACATGACAACCCTCATATTGCTTTTTAATGCCGCCACCCGTTCTTTTGTAGATGTTTCCGTCGTAGAGCTCTCGAAACTGCCCCCAAATCGCACTTTTCAAATCTTTGTTCATCGATGTGAGCGATGCGAGGTCGAGAAACAATAAAATATGACTGGAATTTTGGAGTTCTGAGCCAAGGTCCTCAACTCCAGGCTTACCGCTCGCCAAAGTATTTTCAGTGAGTAGGTCTATCTTGATAACATTTGACATACCACCAACCGACCTTGTGAGTTCTGTTTTCCAATCACCACTAGCACCGATGAGGAACAACCATAATGGAGTCCCTGGTTTTTTATTACTAAGAGCTACCGCCAAAACGGTGTCTATTCGATTCCTATCTTTCTCCTTAATACCCAACCATTTTTCAATGGTTTTGTACACATCTTGAAGAGTTGAGTTTTTGATAGTTTCTTCCTCTTGCTTGATGACGTTTTCAAATGCCTCCTTCGTCGCCTGGGTGTGACATTCTTTCAAAAACTTCCTTTCTTTTCGGTCTTGTACAATCATCCAAGCCGCTTCGCGGTCGATGCCTTTTTCTGACATCAATTTTTCTATTTCTTGGTCCTCATTGCTGTCCAATATCTCCGCTCCTAAAGTTCAAAAAGAGACACCAGAGCGGAGACATTGCGAGTAGGACCACGTCTACAAAACGCACAGCCTCTCTTTGTGTGTACCCCATATATTGGTGGGTATTAATAGTTAGTGTTACTTAATTTTTTGAATTTTAAATGGGGGAGATAAAAGGAAAAACATCGTCACGTCTCACACCGCGTAAACCGTTTGAGGACTCGACCATGGGAGATTATTCATTTTTGATACGTTCGGCGCTCTACGTGCATAGAAATCAATTATAGAATGAAATTGGGTTGGTTCACTTGGATGATTTGGGATTAAGATATGTTCTTAAAGTGTGGGTCGTTACAATGTGATATTGGTAGGGAAAAATGGATATTAAAAAAGTATCGTGGATAGGAATTATTTTAGGAATAATGCTTATAATCAAAGGAATTTGGGCTGTTTGGGATTGGGTGTATTATCAAGGTTTCTTTGACAACTTGAATATCTTGTTCCTTATTATTGGAACTTATTTTTTTTGGGTGAGTTTAAAAATTGCTCATATCTTTAGTGGTAGAGAATATAAACGTGAATACAAAGTATTCTGGATTTTCTCAGGAATACTTATTGTTGTTTTTTTAATTCTCTTTTTATCTGGGATACTAAGTAAATCTACTTTTATAATATCATTATGGTTTGCTATATTTTACTTCACAACAATGACTACTATATTGTGGTTATTTATTAGAAGATGGGCATTACAAAATCCTAAAAGAATTAGAGGAAAACCATTCGAATACATATTTTTTGTTTTCTTATTTGTCGCTACATACTATGCGAATGCAGTCTTTGGAAAAATGAGCATGAATTCGTGGTCACTCTTGGATGTCGAGATAGTGATAAATATTTTTATTATCACTATTTTTTACTCGAGCGCCCTGTTTTCTGGTTATATACACTACATAGATGATGTTGGATAAAAAAAAAGAAATGGTGGGACTACAATTCAGTAGAACCATCATCGGCAACAAACGCTGTGGGCACGTTCTTCATCAGGTTTTGTATCAATGTTGGGTCGCCACTCTTTAAGATGGAAAGAACTTTCTGAATGATGCGCTGTTCGTTGAGTTCGTTGTCTATCAGCTGTGACTTAAGAGTGGTGATTTGGTTGTCCTTTTCTTCTACTACTTTTTCATCGATGATGTTGAGGATTGTAATCAGTGGCATTGCTTTGAGGTATGCTATTCGACACTCTTCCTCAGGAACCCTTACGTAAGTAGAACAATATGGCTTGTGACCAATGAGTGTCTCTACCACATCTCTTGATACTCCACCATTCCCATTAGCAATTGTCGTCCTTAGGAACATTCTCAAAGAGTGAATGTGGATTTTGTAGCGACCAACTTTATCTTTCTGATTGTATCCTACTTTGCGGAGAAGAGTAATCCACATTTCTCGTGCTGTCTGATACTTGAGGGGGAATATGTTGGGGTCATTAGCATCTTTTACAAAGTGTTTTTGTTCACACCGAGCAACAGCTGTTTTGAGATAGTCATTACGAATCCGTTGCCACTTTTTCAAAGCAGCATAACACTCATCAGAGATAAAGGTGACACGGGGTTTCCTTGTCTTGGTAGTTTCTGCTCTCACTCGAACACGAACGGGTCTTACTTCGGTGTTAATATCGTCAGGTGTCAGTTGGAGAATTTCATTTATCCTCATTCCACTACTGATTGAAAACAGAAACAATGCTCTTTGTAGTATTGGAGCTTTTTCCAAGATTTCCTTCAATTGTTGTTTCTGAGGCAACACATCTTCTGTGACGTTTTCTACTTGCTTAGTGTGGTTTCTCAGTATCTTCAAAAGACTTGGTTTTATTGTTACATCGTTGTATGCCAAGAAGTTGACGACTGAACAAAGTCTTCCTTTCCGTGAACCAGGAGAGTAACCCTTCGACATAGACATCGACTTCCACAGTTTTTCAATATCAGCGTTGTAGTCTCTACCATCTTGGAAGTATGTGAGTGGGTCTGCTTCAATTATTTTGAAATATTGGTTCAGATGAGACTTGTTTCCTTTTATGGTAGATTGTTTCTCGAATGTTTCTAGATATTTGTCTATAGGGTTTGCCTTTAACATAACCTTCCTAGCATTACTATTATCTGTTATGTTAAAAACTTTGCTATGTTCGGGGGAGGGTTTCTTTAAAACTATCGCTACCCCCACACAAAAACAATAAAACACGCCACAGGAATTCCTCCTTCAACCACTATGGGCGTCGACCTCGGGGACCTCTTCCCAAAAACCACCTGCAGCTTCCAAGATTTCAGCGGCCGCATTATCGCCATCGACGCCCACAACGTCATCCACCAATTCCTGGCCATCATCCGCCAGCGCGACGGCACACCCCTCAAAGACGCCACCGGCCGCATCACCTCCCACTTGTCAGGCCTCCTCTTCCGCACCTCCAACCTCGTCGAAGCCGGCATCCGTCCCGCCTACGTCTTCGACGGCCAACCTCATCCCCTCAAAGCACGCACCATCGACGAACGACGCAAACGCAAAGAACAGGCAGAACGCGACTACCAAACCGCCCTCGCCGCCGGCGACCTCGCCACCGCCAAATCCAAGGCGAGCCAGACCTCACGGCTCACCGACGACATGATCGCCGAAAGCAAAGAACTCCTGCTTGCCCTCGGGATACCTTTCGTCCAGGCACCCTCTGAAGGCGAAGCCCAAGCCTCCCGCATCGTCCAACAGAACCACGCCTACGCCGTCGGCAGCCAGGACTTCGACTGCCTCCTCTTCGGCACCCCTCTCCTCATCCGCAACCTCACCAGCTCAGAACGCCGCAAACTCCCCGGAAAACAAGCCTTCGTCAAAGTCCTCCCCGAGCTCCTCCGCCTCGACCAAGGACTCAAAGCCAACCAAATAACCAGGGAACAACTCGTCGACATCGCGATCCTCCTCGGCACCGACTTCAACGACGGCGTCAAAGGCTACGGACCCAAAAAAAGCCTCGCCGCCATCAAAGAACACGGCACCCTCGAAACCCTCCTCCAGACCAACCCCGAGATCACCCTCCCACAGGATGAGATAGAGAAAATCCGAGAGATTTTCCTCCATCCACACGTGACCAACGACTATACGCTCAAATGGTCGCCTCCGGACATCGACAAGGCACTCCAGCTCCTTCACGAAGACCACCAGTTCTCCAAAGACCGCGTCATGCCGGCCCTTGAAAAATTCCAGAAGGCCGAGTACCTCCTCAAACAGAGAAATCTCTTCGATTTCTAAGAAAAGAGAAAGAAGGGAAAAAGGGGTTTACCTGCGGATGACCTTGTACCTATCCGTCTCAGACAACAGCGCGAGGCGCTCCCCATTATCCCAGTCCACCCAGATGAGCGTCTCTTCGTCGCCCTGGGTGTCGATGTCGACCACGGTGCCCATATCGCCAGGCCGCAGTTTCGTCAACGAATCGTTCATATACACAAGCTGTACGCGGTTACCGACATTAATACTTGCTTTCATTCTTCACCACCTTCAATGTAGTTGATTTCTCCCCCGCAGATCTTCTCATGCGGATAACGGGATTCGAACCCGTGTGACCGGCTTGGGAAGCCGATATCATAACCACTAGATCATATCCGCGTGACCCCGTCGGCCACCAATACGGTTATGATTCAAGTAGTTTACTGTACCATATACAAGGAAGGTCAAGGGGTTATAACCTTTTCTGAACCAAGCAGGAGCGAGACCAACTCGGGCATCTCCCCGATGCGCCCTATACGCATCTCCTCCTTGACATTAAAAAAGTTGATGCAAGTACTACACGCAATCAAATCCACGCCGCCGTCCGCCAGACCCGTCAGCGCATCCAACACCGGCGAGCCCTTCAACAACAGCTTCACCGCCGTATTATAGAAGATGATCGCATCAGGCTTCTTCGAGTGCGCCCACAGCTTCCGCAAGAAACTGCCCATCATCATCGTGCCAAGTTTGTCATCACCACGACCGAGGACCTCGCTATGTAGGATAATGATTGTCTTCATCTCAAATCACTCCCAATGTTTTCTCCCTGGAAACGGCTCCCGTGTGAAAAAGGTTGCGGCACACGCCCGGGGTAAACTATATGTCCGTTCATTCGATAACCCCAGACAGCCAGCATGACAAGGCACATCGTCCTCCTGACCGGCATCGGACTGTTCCTTCTCCTCGGCATGAGCCTAAGTACCACCGTCCATGCCAGCGATCCGACCATCCTTCAAGTCGGGGGTTCAGGAGCCGGGAACTACACCACCATCACCGAGGCCATCGCCAATGCCACACTCGGTAGCCGTATCGTTATTCATCCAGGGGAATACCATGAGACCATCGTCATTGACAAGCCCCTGGAGTTGTGGGGCAGCGGCCAAAACTCCACAATCATTAACGGTAGCAGGCAAGGCAACGTTGTCACCGTAGCAGCAGATGACGTCATCATCCGTAATCTAACTGTCGTGGGAAGCCAGCTGATGTTCCCTCGAGCCGGCATCATGGTCCAGGCAAATCATACTCATATCATTGACGTTACACTGACCGATGATTTTTACGGAGCGATCCTCGGCTGGTCGACATCCGGGGCCGTCTTCGAGGCAGACCATATCTATGCGAACCATAGATGCGGGATTTATTTCCCTCATTCCTCAAACAATCTTATCCGCGGCAACACCTTTGCCGACAACCCGTTCAACGGCTGTGGGCTGTATGAGGCGTCAAACGGGAACCGCATCTTGAATAACACCTTCGCCCGCAACGGCTTCTGCGGCATCAATATCCGGGATTCCTCGGACATTACCGTCACCGGTAATCGATTCGAAGGCAACAACATCGGAGTTCACGTGCCGCCTCCGCTGTTTCATGTGAGTCTGGTAGACAATGTTTTTTCCGGAAATACGCAAAGTATCGAAGAAGAATTGAACCCGTTCGTTGCCGTCGGCTTACTGTTCGCCGGTGTTGTGTTTCTTGGGATGCTCTGGTGGTGGCGGCGTCTTTAAGGGCGGTTTTTTCCAGATTAGGATGCTGAGCAGGAGTAGGAGGAGGGCGGGGGCGATGAGGACGAAGACGGGGACGGTATGCTCCGGGTTGATGGCGAGGAGGTAGGCGGGGAAGACGACGAGGATGAGGCAGCCGAAGAGCCCGGGGATGGTCGCGTAAGGTCGGTGGCGGGCGAGGAGGAGGCAGCTTTGGATGAGGAAGACGGCGGCGATGAAGAGGGCGGCGGTGTAGACGCCTATCTGGTAGACGTAGTGGGTGGAGTATTTCCAGATATAGCCGAGGTAGGCGAGTTCGGCTTCGACGAAGGCGAGGTAGAGGGAGACGGCGGCCAGGGTGAGGAATCCGGTGTAGAGGAGGAAGTGGGGGCGGGTGAGGGTGATGTCGGGGTCGGTGGGGGGTTTTTTCATAGGAGTTGTTGTTCCAGGTTCGTAAGGTAAGTGAACGTTTGTGAGGATTTAAAGGCTGTTTGTTGGTTGCGCTGGATGAGGCGGTTGAGGTCTTTTGGGGTATCAATGTCTTGCCAGGTTGGAATCTGGAAGACGGTGTGGTGGTTGCGGTGGATAGTGTCGAGTGTTGTTTGGAGGACGGTGGGGGTGCTCCAGGGGATGTTGGTGAAGAGGTCGGAGAGGTAGCGGTCTTGTTTGCAGGCGATAAGGTAGTAGCCGCCGTCGAGGGCGGGGCCGAGGACGATGTCGTGGGTGTTGAGGCAGTCAACGGCTTGTTGGATGAGTTTTGGTGGGAGGTCGGGGGTGTCACTGCCGATGAGTACAGCCTTGTCGGTACCTGTGGTGAAGGCGTGGGTGAAGCTGTGGTGCATGCGGGCGCCGAGGTCGGGGCCGTCTTGGGGCTGATAGTCATGGGGTCCGAGCCAGGCTTCATAGTCATGTTGCGAGTGTGTGGGGTTGTAGCAGATGGTGAATGGGTGGGGGAGGCGGTGGAGGGTGGCGAGGGTGTCGGCGACGAAGCAGCGGTAGAGGTCGGCGGCGGCTTGGGGGGTCAATAGGGGGATGAGGCGTTGTTTGACGTGGCCTGGGTCCGGGTACTTAACGTAGAGGAGGATGCGGGTTTCACTCATGGTGTGGCCTCCTTGGCGGGAAGGCTTGTGGCATAGAGGTCGATGAGGTCGGTGAGGGGGGCTGTGGGGTGTGTTTTTTTGAAGGCTTCGAGGCAGGTGAGGCAGGGGCAGATGATGGTGGCGTGGTGGGCGGCTGCGGTGGTGAGGTAGGCGTGGTGGTGGGTGGCGATGGTGCGGGGGTTGTGGGTCCATCGTTTGCAGCAGCTTTGGGTGGTGGGGGGGAGGAGGATGGGGTGTTGGCCGAGGCTGGCGGCGAGGTCGATGATGGTGGTTCTGAGGCGGGGGGTGAGGCGGCAGGGTTCGTGGAGGAGGAGCGGCGTGTCTGTGTGGGTGTGGGGGAATTTGGCTTGGTGTTGGTGGATGAGTTCGAGGGTGTGGAGGATTTCGTAGGGGGCGTTGGTCTGGGTTTTGATGTGTTGAAGTGCTTCGAGGCATTCGAGGCAGCTGGTGATGATGGTCTGGGGGTTGACTGTGTTGATTGCTGTTGTGAGTCTGGTGGTGCAGGCGTCTGCTTTTTTGGTTTGTCCTTGGAGGCGGTGGGGGAGGCCGCAGCAGTAGGTGAGGCCGCCGAGGGTCTGGTACGGGATGTCGAGGTGGTCAAGGATTCGTAGGGTGTTGCGGGTGGTGGTGGGGGAGTAGATGGAGCAGCCGGGGTAGAAGAGGAGGGAAGCTTGGGTCTTTAGGGGGTATTCCATGAGAGGGGCGAGGTCTGGGTGCTGGCGGCGTTTGAGGGCGGTGTAGGTGGCTTGGATGAGGCGTCGTTGTGTCTGTTGTGGTCCGCGGATGAGGAGGTAGCGGCGGGCGGCGAGGGATCGAGTCATGGTGGTTAGTCTCGTGGTGGGGTGCGGTGTTTGAGGTAGCGGTTGGCGAGGAGGGCGAGGAGGATGGTGGCGATGGCAGCGAGGGTGATGATGAGGATGAGGGTGAGGGGGATGTGTCCGGTGGTGAGGCCTTGTTTGATGGCGTCGGCGCCGACGACGAAGAGGATGGTGCCGGGGAGCATGCACAGCCAGCTCCAGAAGAGGTAGGTGCGGAATTTGACGGCGGTGAGGCCGAAGGCGTAGTTGATGATGTTGAAGGGGAAGAAGGGGACGAGTCTGGCGATGGCGACCATGATCATGCCGTGTTTTTTGGTGAGGTTGTCGAGGCGGCGGTAGCGGTTGTTGGTGGCGAGCCATTGGGTGATGGAGTCGCGTGCGAAGTAGCGGGCGATGAGGAAGGTGAGGGCTGCGCCGATGGTGCTGCTGATGCTGATGAGGATGACGCCCTGCAGTGATCCGAAGAGGGCGCCGGCGAGCAGGCCGAGGGGGGTGGCGGGGACGGCGAGGATGACGGCGGCGAGGTAGATGAAGAAGAAGGCGATGACGCCCCATGGACCCAGGTTGGTGATCCAGGGTTGGATGCCTTGGAGGTAGCGGTCGAGGCCCAGGATCGTGGCGACGATGAAGATGGTGATGACGGCGAGGAGGAGGCTGGTGGGGCGCCACCAGAGTCGTGTCTTCTTGTCGTCGTGTGGTGGGTTGGTCATGGGGTGACGAGTGCTCCTTGGCAGGATGAGCCGCGGCCGGCGGTGCAGCCGAAGCAGTGGTCCGCGGTGGTGACGGGCCTGGGGATGAGGTCGTGGAGGGTGGCGGTGTCGATGGTTATGTTGGGGCTGGTGATGGGGAGGTCTTGGGCGAGGTTGAAGTCGCAGTCGTAGAGGCGGCCGTCCCAGCGGACGCAGAGTTGGTGTTGGCACATGAGGCCGGGGAGGGTCTGGGGGTTGAAGCTAGAGCGGAGGAGATGGTGGTAGTGGTGGTTGTGGTGGTGGGCTTGGAGGTTGTTGAGGAACCGGCCGATGGGCATGTTGGTGATGGTGAGGAGGCTGGTGAACTGGATGCCGTGGCGGGCTTGGAGTTCTCGGCGGTAGTCGGTTTCGAGTTGGTCTTGTGGTGTGGGGAGGGTGTGGATGGTGGGGTTGTGGACGAGGCCGAGGGGGAGTTGGGGGTCGATGCCGTAGCCGAGGCGGTTGAGGACGGTGAGCATGTCGATGCTTTTGTGGTAGGCGCCGGGGCCGCGTTGGGCGTCGACGTTTTCTTGGAGGTAGCAGGGGAGAGAGGCGATGAGGGTGACGTGGTGGTCTTTGAGGAATTCGGGCAGTCCTGTTGAGGTGGGGAGGGTGAGGGCGGTGAGGTTGGTGCGGAGGGTGACGGGGTAGCCTCGTTCGGTGAGGTGGGTGATAAGGGTGCGGAGGTGGGGGTGGAGTTCCGGGGCGCCGCCGGTGATGTCTACGGCTTTTACTGGGGTGGTGGGGAGGAAGCGAAGGATGCGGTGGATGACTTGTAGTGGCATGGTTTCGGTGCGGTCTGGTGAGGCCTGGTGGTGGCAGTGAGTGCAGGATTGGTTGCAGCGGCGTCCGAGGTTGAGTTGGAGGGTGTCGAGGCTGGTGCAGGTGAGGGGGGTGGTGAGGAGCTGGGTGGTGACTTGGTGGAAGTCGTTGGGCTGGGATGGCGGTGGCGTGGGTCCCATGGTACGGTGAGAGAACCTCTGGGGTTTACTTAAAGCTTGGTCATATCAAAGGCTTTTTATGACGGCTCCCTGATTCGTGCCACTAAGAAGCAATGGTCTATTGTTCGCAGTGCGGTACCGAAAGTCCGCCGGATGCCTTGTTCTGCAGTAAATGTGGGGCAGCCCTACCGTCTACGACGTCTCGTCTCGAACGTAACCTCGATCAGGTGAGCCGGGAGATCGACCATCTCGGCAGACGCATCGACCATGCGTTCCGCGAGCGGCGGACGGCCGCGGAGTCGCGCTACGACCGGACGTTCGGCATTTTCGGCCCGTTGATCGGCAGCATCATCGGCTTCATTGTCCTCTTTGTGGTGATTGTGCTGCTAGATGCGCTGGCGCCGATGACGCCAGTCGATGCCCAGGTCGCGGCTTTCCTTCGGGAGAACCTCGCGCTCTTCTTCGGCCTGATGATCATCAGCGGCTACAGCTCGTACCTCGCACGGAAATTCCCGCCCTTCCGGTGGGTTTCCCCTCTTGTCGGCGCGGGGATCTTCTTCATCCTGTTCTGGCTCGTCAGCCGGTTCCTGGTGACGCTTGCGAGAGGGCAGTCGAACTCGACGTTTGCGATGATCGCCGATCAGTTCGTGCTCCTGGTAATACCGTTGACGTTGCTTATCCTGATTCTTGGGTACGTCGGGCTCCTCATTTCTCAGCTGTGGCACGAGCCACCGTCACCACCGGCACCGCCGCGTACCCCGCAGCCGCCAGAGCATCCGTTCCAGCCGGCACCACCCAGGGCTGAAGGATGGGTCCCGTCGGATCGGCTGTACCGTTCAGGGAAAGAGCGGATTCTAGGCGGCGTCTGCGGCGGCATCGCGGAGTATCTCCATATCGACCCGGTCATCGTCCGCGTTCTCTTTGTCCTGGGGGCGGTCCTTTCTTTCGGCGTGTTCATCCTTGGCTACGTGGTCCTATGGGTCATCATTCCCCGGAATCCGCGAGACGCCTGGTAAAAACACGAGAATAATTTTTTATCGATACCATGCGACAAGCACGAAGGGCGGGACGCCGAGATAATACAAGCCGCGGAGAACCCAATTTCGAAGCGTGCCCAGGACGATTCCCTCACGTTCCCATCGCCGCGAGGACGTGAAAACCGCCAGGGGCAAGATAGCCACTAGATACCGAGCAAATCGCAGGCGACGCATGAGGTCAAGGTCCTCCATCACCGGGATCTCGCGATAGCCACCAAGCGCGTCGAAGACGATTTTGCGGATGAATATGGCTTGGTCGCCGAAGGGAATCTTCGTGATCCGCGAGCGGAGCGTGGTCAGGCGGGCGATGAGACGCAGGCGCGGGTCCGGGCTATCGATAGCGAGACGGAACGCTCCACCAGAGATACTTAAGTCTCGCAGAGATTCTCGGATGAGCGAGAACGCTTCTCTCGGCAGGCGGGTATCTGCATGGAGAAAGAGGAGGATGTCCCCCCGGGCATGACTGGCGCCGACGTTCATCTGATGACCTCGACCAGCATGTGTCACGAGTTTTTGGATAGTGGTGTCCGAGATCACATCAATAGTCTCATGCCTTGAGCTGTCGTCAACAACGATGATCTCGCAGGATTCAAAGCCTTGAAGCTTCCGAAGCTCGGTCAAGAAGGAGTTGATAGCCTTCTCTTCATGCAATACCGGTACGATGATTGAGATACTGGGGGAAGCCTCATGCACGTACTAGCAAGGAACCAATCCCCGTTTCTTACCTTTTCCCTCGCCCAAGCCTTTATATTAATCCTAAAACAAATATTTATATATAATCAGTTGGAGTTTTACTCTTCGTAAGGGTTGGTATGGCGTCCCCGAAGACAACCGGCAAAAGTTTTTTCGTGCTCGTCATCCTGGTCAGTACGCTACCCTTTACTCTGCCAGGAAACGCGAGCGGAATCCCCCGCAGCACGACCCTGTACGTCGGCGGCAGCGGCCCCGGCAACTACACCACCATCCAAGGCGCCCTCGATGCCGCACAAACAGGGGACAGCGTGTACGTCTTTGCCGACTCCTCGCCCTACTACGAGCACCTCACCATGCAGACCTGGGGCATCACCCTCAAGGGGGAATCGAACACGACCACGGTCATCGACGGGAACTACACCGGCACCGTCGTCACCATCCTCACGCTCGCCGTCCAAATCACCAATTTCACCATCCGCAACAGCGGACTCGCCGCGATGGACGCCGGCATCTCACTGACCGTCGACCCCGCCCACGTCGTCTGGCTTTCCGGCCTCATCATCGCCAACGCCTCCATCGGCATCCTCGCCGCCAACGGCGCCGACCACAACTTCTTCAAAGGAAACACCCTCCAAGACTGCAAAACAGGCGTCACCATCCTCAATACCACAGACAACGAAATCAGAGACAGCCAGTTCATCAACGACGACACCGGCATCTACTGCTCCTACGACGACACCATCAACATCCACAACAACACCCTCGCCTGCAAATGGAACGGCATCCAAGTCGACCACCTCAACGCTTCCTCCATCGGCAGCAACATCATCCACGGCAGCAGCACCAACCTCATCGCCATCCTCTGCACCAACCTCCTCATCACCAACAACCGCATCACCAACGCCCGCTGGATGAACACCTGGATCTACGACTGCACCGGAACACAAATACAACACAACACCATCACCAACGCCGACAGCACCGGCCTCTACCTCTCACAATCCACCCACACGAACATCACGCTCAACCTCCTGCAGGGAAACGACGACGGCCTCCTCCTCGAATACACAAACCACACCCAGATCTATAACAATACCTTCCAAAACCTCAAAAACGACGCCTACACCATCACCGCCACCCTTCTCCAACGCACTACCCACTTCTCTGACAACTACTGGTCAAAACCCCGCAGCCGCCCCTACCTCATCCCCGGCCGGCTCAAACGCAACGGCCACAACCTCCCCGTCCTCACCTGGGACAAAACCCCGGCCGCCGTCCCACCCGTGAACCTCACTGGAACCACCCTCGCCGTCACCCCCAAGACCCTGTACGTCGGCGGCAGCGGCCCCGGCAACTACACCACCATCCCCGCCGCCGTCGAGAACGCCTCCGACGGCGACACCATCTACGTCTACCCCGGAACCTACCCCGGCGGCGTCACCCTGCCCAAGGCCCTCACCCTCCAAGGCGCAAGCCAAACGACCACGATCATCGACGGCGCCGGCTACGACGACGGCATCACCGTCACCCACCCCGACTGCACCATCACCTCCTTCACCATCCAAAACGGCCACTACGGCATCCTCACCCTCACCACCTCAAACGTCACCATCACCGACACCCTCCTGCAGGAGAACCTCCACGGCATCAGCCTGCACAACACCCACACCGTCACCATCACCCACAACACCCTCCAGGACAACCAGTATGGCATCCGCCTCTACAACGCCACCGCCGTCACCGTCACCCACAACAACTTGGACAACTACAAGC
The DNA here is from genome assembly GCA_963769885.1 of Methanobacteriota archaeon. GTDB lineage: Archaea > Thermoplasmatota > E2 > DHVEG-1 > DHVEG-1 > CAIRCU01. Next base: position 370,482 of record CAVYNH010000004.1, on the reverse strand, counting down.
TCAACGCCTACTTCCTCGGCCCCACCTCGGACGCCTGCCACAACACCTGGACCCGCAACTACTGGGGCCGCCCCCACCTCCTCGCCCTCATCCAAGGCAAATACACCCCACCAGGCCAGCCCGCCTCCCTACGCTGGAACATCGACCCCCGCCCCCTCTTCTCCCCTGACACCCCCGGTTTTCACGGAAAATTTAATAAAGAACAAGGAGGATGTTTCCACCGTTAAAGGGAGAGGAAAAACGATGACCCACCTGAAGATAAAGACCTGCACCATAGGCTTGCTCTGTCTCATCGCTGCCGTCAGCGCCATCGGCATGGCCAAAACCACGAGCCAACCACAACCGCCAACCACACGGGGGGCCCTCGTCTACGACCCCATCTTCCACGACTTCGGCAACCTCCTCGCCGGACCCATCCTCAACACCACCTTCCAGATTTGGAAAGGCGGCGGCTGCTGCACCCTCACGTACAGCCTCTCAGAAAACTACTCCTACGTCACCGTCTACCCCCTCAGCGGCACCTCGGACGGCGAACACGACAACATCACCGTCACCATCGACACCGCAACCCTACCCCTTGGCCACTACCCCTGCGCCATTAACATCACCTCCGACGGCGGCAACGGCATCTTCTGGGCCAACTTCACCATCGTCCTCTACACACAGACCACCCTCTCCTGCACCCCCACCGCCATCGACTACGGCTTCGTCCCCAACGGCGCCAACGCCACCGCCTTCCTCACCATCCAAAACCTCGGCATCGGCACCCTCACCTACACCCTCGAAGAAAACGCCCCCTGGCTCCAGGTTACCCCCACCAACGGCTCCTCCATCGGCGAACCAGACCTCATCAACGTCACCGCTATCACAAACGGCCTCACCCCCACCGCCTACGAGACCACCATCACCCTCACCAGCAACGCCGGCAGCCTCGACATCCCCGTCACCATGAACCTCACCGGCATCAAGATCATCGACATCAAAGCAGCCCAAGGAAAGATCATCGCCAGCCTCACCAACATCGGCAACACCACCATCGAATCCCTCCACTGGCACATCGACGTCAAAGGCGGCATCTTCCACAACATCAACGCCGGCTCCGCCGGCAGCATCCCCCGCCTCACACCCGGCGAATCCTTCACCTTCTGCACCGGCAGACCATTCTACGGCCTCGGCCGCATCACCGTCACCATCAGAGCGGACTACGCCAAAACCGTCGTCACGCCAGGGAGGATCTTCTTCAACGTTCCACGGCTCATCTAACCACAGACAGCATCATACTCATCAAAGCCCTAGCTGTAACACGGCAGCCACCCTCCTTCTTTTTTTCTTCCTTTTCACGACGGCACTCATGCCTAGAGTACCAAGCGCTCAACAGACGCCAACAATCCTGTACGTCGGCGGCAGCGGACCTTGCAACTACACCACCATCCAAGCAGCCATCGACGCCGCCACCCCCGGTGATACCGTCTACATCTACGACGACCACGCACCCTACTACGAACACCCCATCGTCACCATCCCCCTCACCCTCCGCGGCGAAGCCAAAGCAACCACCATCATCGACGGCAACGGCACCGGCGACGTCATCACCATCCACGCCACCACCTGCACCATCACCGGGCTCACGGTCCAGCACAGCGGCCCCGCCCCCATGCTCAACGCCGACATCTACCTCCAGACGGCGAACTCCTGCGTGCACGACACCATCGTCAGGGACGCCGGCGCCTACGCCGTCGGCATCTTCTTCAACAACTCACAGAACTGCACCGCCCACAACAACACCATCTACGACAACGGCAACGAAGGCATCTACCTCCGCAACTCATCCACCATTCTCATCCGGAACAACCTTATCACCCATAACGGCCACTGCTCCGTCGTCATCTCCATGTCCACCCTCACCCACGTCACGCACAACACCTTCTCAAAGAACCACGACGCCGGTGTCAGCATCTGGCCGAACTCCACGAACAACGAGGTCGACTCCAACACCATCACTGACTGCCCCTACAGCGGCGTCGGCCTCTGGACGCACGCCAACAACAACTCCATCCACGACAACCACTTCATCAACGACTCCCAATACGGCATCGTCCTCACCCATGCCGATGGGACCGTCATCACCCGCAACGAGATCAACGGCAGCAACCCTGGCATCTCCCTCCGCTACTCCAATAGCACGGTCATCACTACCAACAATTTCCTGCACAATCAGGTCGACGCCTGGTTCGAAAACTCCTCGAAAAACCACTGGCAGGGGAACTGCTGGGCACGCCATCCCTTCGGCATGCCCGTCATCATCCACGGAACCCGAACATTCCCCTGGTTGAAGTCGCCGATTCGATGGATCAACCTCGACTGGCATCCAGCGAAGCAGCCGTTCGACCTCGGTTAAAGACTCATCAGGATCTTCAACACGTAATCGTAGGTCTTCCCAACCGTGCTGATCACGAGGTACTCATCCGGTGAGTGCGGGTTCTTCAACGTCGGCCCGATCGAGATCATGTCCATGCCCGGGAACTTCTCGCCGACGATTCCGGTCTCCAAGCCCGCGTGGATTGCCTCGACCTTCGCATCCTCATGGAACATGTCCTTGAAGACATTCTGCGCCAGCTTCAGCAGCTTGGAGTCCATGTTCGGCTTCCAGCCCGGGTACGCATCCCCCTCAGAGACCTTCGCGCCCGCTAGGTTCGCGATCGCATGGATGCGGTTCCGCATATCCTGCAGTTCCGACTTCACGGAGCTGCGCGAGCTCGTCGAAATCGTCGCGGTCTTCCCCGAGATAGACACGGTCGCCACATTATTGGAGGTCTCCACCAGGATCGGGATATCATAGCTGCGCTTGTCGACCCCGTGCGGCAGGCCATAGAGAAGAGACAGCAGCATCTTGGACGATGACTGGTTGATCGCCTGCGGCGGTAGCCCTTGATCCTTGATCTCGCATTTGAGGTTCGGGTCGGCGGACCTGATTTCCTCAAGCACCGCCTGGCATTCCTCTTTCAGGAGCTTGGAGACGGCGGGCGCATCCGCCTTGGGGATGCCGATGGCTGCGTGGGCCTCCCTTGGGATGGCGTTGTGCTTGTCCCCGCCCTTGATGTCTACGATGGCCAGGGAATACTTCATCCCAGCCTTCCAGAGGAGCCGGGCGAGGATCTTGACGGCGTTGCCGCGCTGCTCGTGGATGTCGACGCCGGAATGCCCGCCGCGTAAGCCGGAGACAGTGACACTCAGCCCCGTGAAGGTTTGAGGGACAGGCTCGATTATTAGGGGCAGTTCGAGTTTGGAGTCGCCCCCGCCGGCGCAGCCGACGGTGATGACGCCGAAGTCCTCGCTGTCCAGGTTGAGCATGATGCGGCCGTTGAGCATGCGGGGCTCGAGGGCGAACGCGCCGGTCAGCCCGGTCTCCTCGTCGACGGTGAAGAGGGCCTCGATCGGGCCGAGCCTGAGGCTCTTGTCCTCGAGAATCGCGAGGCTCATGGCCAGGCCGATGCCGTTGTCCCCGCCGAGGGTCGTCCCCTTGGCCTTGAGGATGTCGTCTTTGATGGTGATCTGGATGGGGTCCTTGGAGAAGTCGAAGGTGACGTCGCTGTTCTTTTCGCAGACCATGTCCATGTGGCCTTGGAGGATGGCGATGGGTTTTTTCTCCATGCCTTTGGCTGCGGGTTTGATGACGACGACGTTGCCGACCTTGTCGGTGCGGGTTTGTAGTCCTTGTTTTTTGGCGAAATCGAGGATGTATTGGCGGATCTTCTCTTCGTGCTTGGAACAGCGGGGGATCTTTCGGATCTGGTCAAAATGAGCCCAAACAAGCGTCGGTTTGAGATTTTCGAGTCCTGTCATAGGATGCCTCTCCCAAATGGTACCCTGGGTAACAGGCGAAAGGATAAAAAAGGTTTGGGGACCCGGCTTCCTACCGGGTTTTTTTCTACGGGTATTTGAAGCCGGGTTGGGCGGTCTACCGGGGGATGACCTGGATGGAGCGGACGTCTTTGAGCCACAGGCTGGCGTCCGTGATGGGCACTGGCTGGGAGGGATTGTTGATGAAGGCGATCCGGAAGGAATCGCGGCTGTTGTTCAATGGTTGATTATTGTATTCCCACGCCAGCATCATCTTGACCCCGCCATGACCAATGGGGGTGGTGTTGGTGGCGTTCGAGGCGTTATAGAGATCGACGCCTCCCTGGATGACCGTGAGGTTGTAGAGATAGGATACATTGTCCATGGCCGTGATGTTGAGGCTATAGCTGGTGAGGCTTGGCGAGAAGTCATGGATGAGGCTCTCGATGTAGACGCCGGTGTAGTTGCCGATGCCTTTGATCATTGGAAACTGCGTGCGGTAGCCGCCGACTCCGGTGAAGTTCCCGATCCCTTGCAAGTCGCTCTTGGTGTAGCTGCGGTTGACCGCATCCATAGACACAGTGATGGAAGGCCCCTTGTTCTCGTTTTGGTTCGGAAACCCGCCCCAGGGGATGTAGGCGAAGACGAGGACGGCGATGGCGGCGATGAGGGCGATGACGACGACTGCGGTGAGGATCTTATTGGTGCGTGAGGTTGGCATGGGCCATGGTATTTCATCGGTTTATATTAACCTTATTCAGCCGCGGTTTGTGTCTGGCAATACTCTTATATGTAGCCATGGGTTTCCTTGCGGCTGGAGGCAATTTGCGTATGGACTGGGGATTGAAGAACCGGTTATCCAAGATTATTCGCGCTAAGGATGGGCACACGGTGATGCTCGCGGTGGACCACGGCTATTTCATGGGCCCGACGAGCGGGCTGGAGCACTTGGATCAGATGGTCCTGCCTCTGCTGCGGTACGCGGACACCCTGATGTTGACACGCGGCGCGCTGCGCACGTACATCCCGCCTGAGGTCGATATCCCGATCGTCCTGCGGGTCTCCGGCGGCACCAGCATCATCGGCAAAGAGCTGCTGCATGAGGGCACGGTCTGCTCCGTGGAGGACGCGATCCGGTTGAACGCCTCGGGCGTCGCCTACTCTATCATGGTCGGGGCGGAGTTCGAGCGCGACACCATCTTAGGGCTGACGCAGTACATCGATGAGGCGGAACGCTACGGCATCCCTGTTGTCGCGGTCACCGCGGTCGGCAAGGAGATGGTCCGGGACGCCCGGTACATGAGCCTCGCCTCTCGGATAGCCGCGGAGCTGGGCGCCCACCTCGTCAAAACCTATTATGTCAAGGACTTCGAGAAGGTCGTGGACAGCTGCCCGGTCCCCATCGTGATCGCCGGCGGCAAGAAACTCCCGGAACAGGAAGCCCTCGAGATGGCCTATCACGCGATTCAGGCGGGGGCGGCCGGCGTGGACATGGGCCGCAACATCTTCCAAAGCAGCCACCCCCTTTCCATGGTGAAGGCCGTCAACGCCATCGTCCACAAGAAGGCCACGCCCAAGGAGGCCTACGAGGTCTATAAGCACGGCTCCTAACGGCCCCCCTGAGGCACACGTTTTTATACAAGAACCCTATTGCACCATCCGACCCACGAACCATCACAGGGTAGGAGAAGACACATGGACTGGATTCTGATTATCGGCCTCATCGTCCTCATCATCGTCGTCGCCGTCATCCTCTGGATCGTCAGCTACTACAACCGCATCATCGTCTACGAGAACCGCATCGACAACAACTGGGGACAAATCGACGTCCAACTCAAACGGCGGGCAGACCTCATCCCCAACCTCATGGAGACCGTCCGCGGCTACATGCAGCACGAGCGCGGCACCATGGAAGCCGTCACCAAAGCCCGCGCCGGCCTCATGAGCGCCAAGACCCCCCAGGAGAGCATCGACGCCAACAACATACTCACTGGCACGCTGAAGACCCTCTTCGCCGTCGCCGAAAACTACCCGGACCTCAAAGCCAACACCAACTTCCTCCAGCTCCAAGACGAGCTCACCCACACCGAAGACAAGATCAGCTACGCCCGCCAGCACTACAACGACAGCGTCCTCGCCTACAACAACACCATCGAGACCTTCCCCGGCGTCATCTTCGCCCGCCGCATGGGCCGCACAGAAAAACCCATGCTCCAAATCCCAGAAGCAAGCAGGGAAGCCCCCAAAGTCAAATTCTAACCCACAACCTTTTTCTTCCTCTCTTTCTTCTTCCCTCACTCATCAAAAGGAGGTCACCCTGAAAATGCCCCGCAGCATGCTCCTCGAAGACCAAATCCGCCACAACAAACTCATCACCGTCCTCATCTGCACGGTCATGCTCCTCCTCCTCTTCACCGTCATCTTCCTCATCGGCCTCATCCTCAACGCACCACCACTCTTCACCTTCCCCATCGCCCTCGCCGTCAGCCTCTTCTACATCCTCATCACCTACAGCTTCAGCGTCCAAAGCGTCATCGCCGCCGCCAAAGCACGCCCCGCCAACCCCGCCAACCGCGAAGAAAAACTCCTCATCTACAAAGTCGAAGAAATGGCCATCGCCGCCGGCCTGCCCACCCCAAAAGTCTACGTCCAAGACTCTCGGGACATCAACGCCTTCGCCACCGGACGCCACCCCGACGAAGCCATCATCTGCGCCACCACCGGCGCCCTCCACCAACTCAACACCGAAGAACTCGAAGGCGTCATCGGCCACGAAATGAGCCACATCCTCGACCACGACATCCTCGTCATGACCGTGACCGTCGGCGTCGTCGGCGCCATCGCCCTCCTCGCCGAAATCGCCATCAGAATAGTCTTCTGGGGCGGCGCGGGCAGAAGCCGCGACCGCGGCAACGGCGCAGGCATCATCGCCATCGTCGCCCTCATCTTCGTCGTCCTCGCCCCCATCTTCAGCCGCCTCACCTACCTCGCCATCAGCCGGCGCCGGGAATACCTCGCCGACGCCCAAGGCGCCGCCCTCACCAGGAACCCCGAAGGCCTCGCCAGCGCGCTGGAAAAAATCAAAAACGACCTCCCCGACGACCCCAAAGGCAGCCCCACCGTCGCCCCGCTCTACATCGCCAACCCCTTCAAACGCGCCCTGCGGGACTCCATCTGGTCCACGCACCCGCCCCTGGACGAACGCATCCGCCGGCTCCGAGCGATGTGATGACTCCTACCGCGGCAGCACAGCAGCAAGAAACTCATCCAACGACATGTTTTGACTGAGGATGCCACTGCGGCCCATCTGCACCTCAAGAATCGGCTCGCGCAGATCGAACCCCTTCCCCACAACCAAGTCTTTGACACCGGCGATGGCGCGGTCGTGGGTCCCCGCCTTCCCGCTACCATTCAGAAAACATGCAGCAGGAATCCGTTGGCACCCAGGGACCTTCCCAAGAAACGACTTCAGCATCGGGGAGGGATTCCCCGCCCACACCGGGACGCCGAACACCACGAACTCATACTTCCCCAGTTCCATGGGTCCGTTCTTGATTGGAAGCTCTGTCTGCCGCATACTTGCGCGACCCGCTGAAAAAAAACCAGGCCTACGCACCGCCTCGATCTCCACGAACTCCAACCCATGGCCTTTCGCCTTGATCTTGTCCGCAAGCAGCTCCGCAGCTTTCCTGGTGTTCCCCGTCCGTGAATAAAAGATGATTCCAACCGTCATACGCGCTCACATCACTGATGAATCGGCAAGCTACTGACATTATTTAAAACCACCCTGTCTCCTCACCACAAGGTCGAAAAGTAGATAAGGAAACAAGGTATCGTAGCGGCCGACCCCCTATGCGACGACTCATCACCTGCCTTCTCATAGCGCTCCTTTCGTTAAGCTGGCTGGCGTTCCCCTCCTCCGCCCTCACAGACGCCGGCATCGTCACCGACAGCCAGACCATCACCATCACCGTCGCCAACAACGGCCTCCACGTCGAAGAAACGATCCGTGTCTCCAACCACGGCACCGAAAACATCTCCCTCCTTCGATTCTGGATCCAAAGCGAAGCCAAACAAGACCTCACCGTCACGGCCACCAGCAGCGGCACCAGCCTCTCCTGGGTCGTCAACGGCAACATCCGCGAATGCAACCTCACCGAGAAGCACCTCAGCATCCCACCCGCAGGATCCTTCGAAGTCAAACTCTCCTACGGACTGCCGACGAACACCAACCGGTTCATCAAAGACCTCCTCTACAACACCTCCCAAGCAACGGTCTCCTACAACACCCAAACGCTGTTCTCCGGGAAGAACTTCGCCAAATCCAACGAACTCGTCGTCCAACTCTACAACCCCTCAGAAGCACCCCTAGGAATCACCACCCTAGTTCTCGTCTTCCTCGTCGTGGTCATCATCATCACTATGTTGCTCCTCGTGCTCCGCCGACAGCGGCGCAAGAAACGCGTCGGCACCATCGACACCCCCGAGGCGCTGACGACGAAAAAAGAACTGCTCCTGGAGCTGCTCAAGGAACTGGAGAAACGGTACCGCGCGAAGGCCATCTCCGATGAGACCTATACGAAGCTAAAAGAGGAGTACAAAGCGCAGGCCGTCGACACCATGCGCCGCCTTGAAAATATCCAACAATAGACTGTCTTAGAACTCCATGAGGCTCGGCTGCCGAGTCTCCTCCGGCTCCCTCTTTTCCTGAGACACTTTGATCTTCCGCTCGCTTGGAGCATCCTCATCCATGAACAGTTCTTTGAGACGATGATCCTGGTCCTTCCCAAGAAGAAATATGGCTTCACCCTCCGTGAGACCAAGCACGGCAGTCATCCGACGTGCAAACAGAGTGTCGTCCCGGTACAGCCGTTGGAAGGTGGGGAGGAGCTGGTCGCGGACCTTACGCTTTGAGGCATGGGTCAGGCAGGCGAGCTTCAGGGCGATGCTATCCCGCAGCTGACGGGGCGGCTTGCTGCCGCTCATCTCCTTCAACCACGAGGGGTAGGCGTAGCGCATGTTCCCGTACTGGTGGGTCTTAGCGCACGTGACACCCGCGCTCATGAGGTCGCAGGCATAGGCCCAGAGGTCGTAGCAATCTCGTCGCTGGACGCGGCCGAGGAAGACGTCGGCTCTGGAGACGGCGTCGAAGCCGTTGACGAGGTCAGCTGGATCAAGGTATTCCCGGGGGATGTTCTCGGAGATCCAGAGGAGGAAGGTCTCAGGGTCGACATCCGCGCTACGCAGGCTCTGACGGCTAGCCTGGCTGGTGCGGGCTTTGAAGACCTCCCGGATGGTGTCGAAGATAATGGTATCGCGATCGCGATAGCCGAGGGCGTCGAGGTCTTTGATGGTGAGGGTGGTGCGGTTGAGGCTGATGGCTTGGAGGTCGTTGACGGCGGATCTGACGTCTCCTTTGGATCTGGCGGCGATGGCGGTCAGGGTCTTGTCGTCGGTGGTGATGCCTTCGGCGCGGCAGAGGCGTTTGAGGAGGTCGATAATCTGAGTGGTGGTGATGGGTTTGAATTGGATGTGGTGGCAGAGGCTGGGGAGTTGGTCGCCGCCGCCACGGATGAGGGTGTAGTAGTCGTTGACGATGAGGATGAGGGGCTGTCTGGTGGTTTTGGCAAGCATGGTGATGGTTTTTTTGGCGCCGCGGTCGCTGAAGTCATGGCCGTTCATGACGTCGGTGGCGTCTTTGGCGTGTTCGTCGAGGTTGTCTGCTTCGTCGAGGATGATGAGTTTGCGGCCGCCGGTTTTGGTGGAGATGTAGGTGCCGGTGTCGTCGAAGGTTTCGTTGGCGGCGCCGGCGCCGGCGATGCGGCGCAGGATGGTTTCGTTGCGGGCGTCGGAGGCGTTGAGTTCAAGCGTGGTCCAGCCGAGGTCAGCGGCAAGTGCGTGGGCGGCGATGGTTTTGCCGATGCCGGGGTTGCCGCTGAGGATGACGGCGCGTTTCTTTGGTGGGGTGCCTTGGGTCCATTGGGTGGCCCAGCGGCGCAGTTCTGAGAGTGCGGTGTCGTTGCCGAGGATATCTCGGAGGCTTTTAGGGCGATGTGTATCGGTCCAGTCGTCCATGATATGTGGTGTGTTGGAGGTGGTGGTGGGTATTTTAAGTTGCCTCCGTGATAAGGTTTTTATGAGGGGGGTTTATATTGGGGGTGCCCGGTGTTTGCGGGGATGGCCCAGCCTGGTAAGGCGCAGGATTGCTAATCCTGTGGTCTTTGACCTCGGGAGTTCGAATCTCCCTCCCCGCGCTATTCTTTAGCATAATTATTTAACAGAAGAAAAACACAATTTTTATCGGTACATCGACGCTTAGATCCTAAAGGTGCAATCTTATTACTATTTTTAAATAAATATTCTCCCTCTCTTTTGAACAAAAAAATGGAGGCGTTATTTGTCTGATAGATGAGAGGATGAATGATTGCAGTAAGTTATAAGTTCTTCAGACAAATATCCGTCTCATAATTGATTTACTCAAACAGTGTAATTAAGGAGAGAAATTATTTGAACATTAAAAATCTTGATAGAATTCAAACAAAACTGGAATCACTAACCAGAAAATGGTGATTTTTTCTCGTTATTATCCTTGCACAATTCATTCCACTTTACACATCAAAAGGAGTTGATTTAACAGAAATAGGAAAACTCACAAGTGCGATACTTGGAAAGGATGGTGTAATATATTCCTATCCTGTAATATATCCAATTTTTAAAATAATCCCGATCATCTTAATTTTTTCAATTTTCTTTCTCCGAAACAAGGTTACACGTCTCTTTAGCATTTATGTGGCTATCTCCTATGTTCTTTTTGCATTTCTTCAAAACATTGCCGTTACTGAAGAATATGGTTTAGGAATTGTCACAAGCAATCTCGTTGCGATTTGTATTGTCGCTGCTTTTTGGTTCTGGGAGGTACTGGCTCAGAAAAATGATTTCACACCTCAAAACAGCCTTTATGGAAATATTGGGTGATTCCCTTCGCGTTTCTAGCGTTTTGTTATCCTGCGAATCCAAATACTTACCTGCCCGATTTCAATCCTCTTTACATTTTTTCGAATGCTACGGGTCTATTTTTCTGTATGATGACGCCAGTGTATCTTGCAATACTCACCTTTTATTACCCACGGGTTAACATAGCAACACTGAGAGTCACGAGTTTTGTTGGGCTCATTCTAGCCTTCTATAACATTTTAGTAAATTTTATTATGATCCCCGACCAATTATGGTGGAACGGTATCTTGCATATTCCTTTGATTACAATTTCAATCTACGCTTCTGCTCTTTCTTTTCTAAAAAAGCCTTTTGTTAAGACAAAATGAATTAGAAGATTTTTTCAGTTTAAAGAGGAAACCTGTATTTGTTGCTTGTATTTTGGTGTTCAAGTCTCTTCCCCTGCATCCTTTGCCATCAGTTCGTAATGATCTTTTTCCTCTTATTGTATCTATTTTGGTAAAACCCAAAACAACCTAGCATGACGAAGTAGCAGATTATAAGCATATTTCCATAGAATTTCGATACGATGAACCCGTACCAATTCAAGGCTATACTCCCAATTTGAAGGAGTATGAGGTATACTATCAAACCAATAGGCCAACGGTCGGGATGATGTTGAGGTTTCTTTTTCGTAATTAAACGATACCAGAGATCGTAGACCAGATAGATGATTATCGGAAGCCCCGTAATCAAGCGTCCACTGTCGCTTCCATTGAGAAGGTTCAACGTCCACAAAGCAACAAATGGCACCAGCAGCAAACTAAAGACCGGGGCAAGCATCAATTCCAGTTTATCGCGCTCATAGGCGCGCAACAAATAAACTACACATAAGAAAGCATAGTAGATAATTGCAGAAAAAACAACCAGGTTATCTATTAGAACTTCATCCACCATACGATGCTCCTGAATCAATTGTGCAATCAATACATTCTATAATAAAGATATTCGCTATCCACATTGAATCATGAATAAATTTACTGGTAAATTGATGCTCAGATCCATACAGGGACCTCTAAAATTGAAAAAAATCGTTTAACAGATATGCAACATAATTTTTTACTAGTAAAATGAAGTCAGAATCTCCCTGCCCGCGCTAATCATTAGCACTGTTAATTAACAGAAGGAAGACACAATTTATCAATAGCGGCCGGGAATACTGCACGGTCTGAAGCAACAGCGTAAGACCTGCAGATGAAAGGCCGCTCGTCGTCTTTTTCTCAAAACACTCGATACTCGTTTTTTGTCGCGCGTGGCAGGCGTTCCGCCTGCCCCTGTATTGGCGCGACTGGAGTTCAAAAACTTATGGAGATTGTATCGAGCGATAGCTCTAAAAAGGTTGCGGGTGACACCCGCAATAACTGGGTTACCATGATGTTTGTGACCAAGAACCGCTACCATTGCTTCAGCAAACAAAGCCACATCGACTCCTGCACCCAGGCGTTCCATGACCTGGAACGCTTTGGGTTCGGGTTCGGCGAACTCGGGTTCGCCGAAGACCACGTCCACCTCCAGGTCAATGTCCCAAAACGGTACTCCATTCAGAGCGCTGAGATCATGCTCAAATCCCACAGCGCTATGAAGCTGTTCGGGGCGCACCCCGGGTTTCGCAAACGCTACCCGCGAGGTGGATTCTGGAGCGGGTACGAGCACCACGAATCCACCGGCCTGACCAACCTCGATGAATCCTCAGCCTACCTACGGGATCAGCAACGACATCACAACGTGACCATCATCGACGACCGACAAAAACGACTATCCGCCGAGTGAGATACGGCAAGACCAAAAGGGCTTGCCGAGGAACGAAGGCGGAACGGGGTCATAGGGGCTTTGCCCCTATTTCATTACTAGTGAATTCGTGTCAATGTTTCGTCACTTGCACTAACGGTCATGATTAAAGAAAAATTATTGGATTGATTCGAATTTTTTTCAGACACTAGACATTTTTTTAAATCAGCAAATGTTCTAAAATATATGCCTCATATTAAAAAACATCCAGATTATATGAAAAAAAGAACAAGAAGAACCCAACTTGAAAAAGGTGATTACGAGCACGGCGCTGATAGAGTTAGAAAAATAGTGGATGCCGGCAAAAAGAAAAAAAATAATATTTTTTTAATCGAGATAAGTGTAAACTGTAAGCTTCTTTGTAACATGAGGCATTCTGATAATCTCTACAATTCATACATTATCCTATCAATTAATTGGCCCTACATTTCGCCTAGAAGTGATTCATAATAAATTCCCTAATCTTTTTATGATAACTCAAACGTCTGACGATATATTTTGTAGCCTTGACTATTTGTGTATCAAATAATCTTGTCACAATCAATCCAATAATAAAAATAAGCACGCCCATGATAACTGCTAGAACAACACCTATTTGGCCAAAGAACAATACGTAAAAGAATGTAACGACCGCGCCTAGGACCGACATAAGAGCGGCCCTGATAATAAAATAGAGCCTCTGCAACCATGTAGAAAGCAACAATGCCTGGATCACCGCTCTTTTTTCGATAACGCGTTCAGGTCCAGATGGAACACTTTCTATCTCGCGAAATAAGTTTTTTGTATAATCAAGATCCGACAATTGTAAAATCTTTTTTGCATATTTGGCTTCTGATAAATCCTTGGAACTTGCGGTTTCAAGCTCCAATAAAATCCTTTGAGATATTTCAGTTATGTCGCTGTCTATCAGGGATGGTTTATTCGCTAGATTTGTCTTATCCTTTTTAGAATTTACAGAAGGTTTTTTCCTCATTTTTTCCTCTGCAGCAGGTATACTATTAGTTCTATATAATGCATATTGTGCAATCAAGAAATTTTGAATCAATGTTCAAACGGCCTAATTTTTTTAAAAGTATTACATTGTTTTTATACTGTTCTTTAGTTGTTTTTAAGTCATACTGATATAACACGGTAACAATGGAGTATGTATAGGTGATAACTAATGGCGAGTAAAAATGTAGGAGATAATTTGAAGACGAAGAGTCAAGAGCTTAAGAAATGGTTCATGGATATGGATGCGAAGCTGGAGCAGTGGAAGTTTTCCGTCGAGGATACCAAAGAAGGTATGCGGGTGGAAATGCACGCGATAGCTCTTATCAAACATCCAAAGGACAAAAAGTAAAGCCAGTAGGTATAACGCTCTATTTTTTATCAAAGTTGCACCTTTGGTATGTTTAGAAAAAGGTGCAGCAAATTTTTACCTTTTAACTTCTATCTTGTTGATTTTTTTAATATGTACTTTTACACCTTTTTTTATATGATACGATGTTTCAAATAATTTCAACAGATCGCGGTCACTTTTGTTATCCGACATTGCTAAATGATAGGAATAATCTTGTTTGGGGTACATTTTTTGTACAGCAGATACTTTGTTAGGTCCGTACATATGAATGAAATTTTCGTCATTGTCATCCAGTGTACTACTTATACACGACCAACCTAGTTTTTCACATAGATATTTAACATAATCTTGAGGTGATGCTGTGCAGAGTACGTTAGTCGTAAACTCATCGGTATTTTTTAAGATAAAACGTAACATTGGTGTACGAATATCATCATACAACGACAGACCAAACTTTTTTACTTTTTTTTCATATTGCGTTGTTTTCCTTGCAGTAATCAGAATTTTTTTAAGATACTCCTCTTTTGTTATATTTCCAGTCATTCGTTGTGTCAAGTACAATAATAATGGAAGGAAACATCGCCGATTTTTCATGAAAAGCCATACGAAATGTATCAACGAATCATAGGGCAGTAACGTGCTATCCAAATCTACGACATTAATTTTTTTTTCCATATCTATCATTACCATTACCATAACAAGTATTATATTTGCATGCTATGGCAGTTAACATATCTCTACCCGATAAACAGGAAGGTACGTTAGCGTGATGTCTTTTTTCGATACCCTGCTTCTCGTTGACCTTTCAGAAGGAGCAGAAGTTTTTGTTTTGTTTCGTTGGTAAAATGGATATCCGGGCGCATCTGAATGAGTTCGATGTAGTCCGCAGCTGCTTGAATAAACCGTTGGGAGTAGTATTTCTGAGCAATCTTTACTATTTCTTCAACAGGCTGGTACTCAAGAAAAGAGCTTATCATACAGGCGAGATCGTAGGACAGTTTCTCTGCTGGGGGCGCGTCCTTACGGAAGTGGCCGGCATCTAAAATGTAAATCTTATCCCCTACCAATATATTATCGGGTTTGATATCCCCATGGAAGATCTTCTTCCGGTGTTCCTGTTTTAGATAACAAAAGACTAAGTCTATCTGTTTTGGATCGACCTTCTCAAGCATGGAGAATGGTTTTACATCGAGAAACTCCGCTACCAGCAGCCACTGAGAACGATTTATTTGATGATAGCCATATGGCTTTATCGCTGGTATTCCGCTTTTATAAATAGTTTGCATCATCTCGTATTGATCTCGGACCATGTCCTCTGTCGTCTCGTACATCTCGAAGAGCGGTTGTTGTGTATTCATCTCCAGATAGATGTTTTTAAGGAACTGGATGTAGCGGACTGACAAAATATCGTTGCTGCCGATGACCTTGCCGAAGTAACGGATCTTTTCCCCTTTTTCGTTCACCCCTGTGATTTTTATCGGATTTGAAAGTCGAGCGGCGCCTGCAGCAATATACTCGATGGAAATCTTTTTCATCTTATAATTTTCGGATAGGATCCGTCGGATGTTGCGCTGTATATCCTGTAGAAAGGCCTGATGGGCTTCATGGGTAGGTTGCCCCGTTTTATTGGTCATCACTATCTGTACCTTTCTTATTATTTATCTTATTTTAACCTTCGCTGTTGCGGGTTTTTTCCAATTCTGCGATTTTAGCGGCTTTTTCCTGGGCCTTCCTAGTCTTTCTACCCCCGGACCACATTGCAAGGAGGAAGATAATCGCATGGCCGTAGTGAATCTTCATGCCGCGTTTGATTCCACGACCGTATTCTATTATTGGTTTATTTTTATATGTGAATATGAGGCGCCAGATTTTTAGATCAGGCGGTATGAATGTGACATCGTTGGTGTTTAGGATGATATCGTTATCCTCAATAGCGATATCCATATCTATGACGCCCTCGCGTTTCAAAGGTATATGGATACTTTTACCGAACATGGCGCGGAACAAAGCGTACGTTATCATCTCAACTGTAGAAATATCCAAGATCCGTGATATACGCAACTTCTGTTCTGATGAATCACCTGTGGTTTCTGTATCCGATGATTTTACCTCATCATTCGTCTCGTCTTGCATTCCATTGTCAGCTTGTGTTTCCGGAAGATTCTTCTTGTGGTATTCCGCGACAACTCTCCGTCCATCAGGATCTTTCCATTCCTCAGGATCTATGAGGACATGCTCTGACTTTGTCGTCTTCGTATTGGGTTTACTCTTTGCCTTATTCGTATCAGGATTCAATTAGAACCACCTACTTTTTTACAAGGATTTGGAACCGAATAAAGATACGTGTGCCATCGCTGAACTCTTCCATCGAAAATTTCCAGTCCTCTATTTCAAGGTGCAGATTCTCGAAAAACTTGTCTACCGTCTCCGCTATCTTCTCCACATTCTCCTTTTTTCCGTTGATGAGGCGAAGTGCTGAGACTATTTTTTCTTTATCGCTCATGTTGACCTTTTCTCCAGGTTTCTCTATGCGTATTCAAATTAAAATGCGTGCACGACTGCTAGTATTATCCATATTAGAACGACGATCACAACTACGCCTACAAGCAATCTTATTATTCCGTTTATCATTTTTTAACCTCGGTCGATACTTCCATCTATGTTCTCGTAAGTATATAGGCATGACTAAATAATATATAAAAATCAATTGAAAAACAGTATAAACCATAAAATTCTATACAGTTCCTGAAGAATGTAAAATTGTAGACAGAAATTTAAAAATCATCTGGCTTTATGAGAAAAGTATATAAAACGTATTTTCATTTTATCTTATGCATGACACTATAAAAACATACTAAACAGTTTCAATTTTGTGTAAACGGGGGCGAAGTAAATGGTCCCAAAAAATAACGCCATTACTAATTTCAAAACAGGAATAAAATCTAATGACCCTCAACATCAGATAGATGACGAAATATTAAAAAATTCTGAATTACGCTATAGGCGACTCTTTGAAGCAGCTCAAGATGCTATCCTTATTTTGGATGGAGAAACCGGACAAATAACAGACGCTAATCCATTCGTTCAAAATCTTCTGGGTTATTCTCTGAATGAACTCAAGGGAAAAAAACTCTGGGAAATTAGCCCTTTTAAAAATATCGCAGAAAACATAGAACTATTTCAAAAACTTCAAAAAGAAACATACGTCCGTTATGAACATCTCCCACTTCAAACGAAACAAAAAAAGTTAAGATATGTGGAATTTGTCAGTAATAGCTACATGGTCGATCATACAAAAGTAATCCAATGTAATATTAGAGATATCACAGAACGTAAGAAAGAACAAGAAAAAATGCTACAAATGCAAAAAAAATTAGAACAACTCATTAATGCTCGGACCGCACAACTTAAGACAACAACTAAAAACCTTTCAAGTGAAACGAAGGAGCGGAAAAAAGCAGAAGATGAAACTGTGAAAACAAAAGATTATCTGGAGAACATCATTGATAGTGCATCAGAGATTATTTTTTCATTCGATTCGAACAATAGAGTAAATACCTGGAATAAAACAACGGAACTGCTTACGGGCTATACCGAAAAAGAGGTCATGAATCGATCTATAGAAAATTTATCTGTGTTTAATGGCCATTCGAAAATATTAGATATTATAAAAAATAACGGTACTCACCAAGGGCATGATGATTTGGTGTTACTGACAAAAAATAATTTAAAAAAGATCATTCGAATATCAGAATCGTCGGTTAAGAATCCTGATGGGATAACCATCGGCTCTCTTTTTATCGGCAGAGACATCACAGGAGATATCGAAGCTCACGGGAAAATACTTGTAGGGAACAGCTATCTTATCATTAGTAAAAATAATAGCTCTGTACGAGATTTATATAGAGATTTGACTACATCCGGATATGAGGGAATGTTTATTTCCCGTTCTAGTGTTGAAATGACAGGTAACATGTCTCATAATTTGAACAGCCAGCTTTTATTATTAAGTCATGAAAAAATCAAAGGATTTGAAACAATTGCAAACCCCGATGAATTAGTAGCCATGGTGAAAGAAATAAGTCTGAGAAATAAAAAATCAATTATCGCAATAGATGGCGCGCATTATTTTATCACTAAATTTTCTTTTGAAAAATTTATTGATGCCATGTATAAAATTAACGATCTTGTTCTGAAGAGTCAATTGATTGTCGTACTACGTATCGATCCGTCGATTGTCGATAATAGTCAGATGGCGATTTTTGAAAATGAATTTCAATTATTACCGAGCCAGAAATTAGACGGTCTTATTCTCGATGATATTCTCTATGATATGTTAAAATATGTTTATGAACAAAATCAGAGTAATTCAATGGTTTCTTTCAAAAAAATAATAACCAATTCTAACGTAGCGTATTCAACTGCTGCAAAACGATTAAATCTCCTTGAAGAAAAAGGTCTGATTTTTTTAAAAAAACAAGGAAAGTATCGAACGGTCTATGTGACAGAAAAAGGAAAAACATTGCTGCATAAACGACAGACTGCATAGCGTTCGTTTCTTTCCATAATACATTGTTTTTATACTGTTCTTTAGTTGTTTTTAAGATATGATAATATAACATACTGACAATGAAGTAAGCAAGGTGATAGATAATGGAAAGTAAAAAATTTATGAACGCAGACGTCTTCGCCCAAGACGAAAAAATTGGCACAGTTAAGGAAATAGGGATAGACCCAGAACGTTGGGACATCACTCATCTTGAGATCCAATTGACCAGAGAGGTAGCCGAATCTGTGCTAGGGGCAAAGAAATATGGAGTACATAACATGCTGGCTATTTCAGCACTGAAGGAAGGGGTTGCTCGCTGGACAGACAGGGGACTAAACATGAAGGTCTCAAAAGCACAACTTCATATGTACTTAAGACCAATAGAACACGTAGAAAATCGTTAGTGCATAATCTAGATAGATGGCGCGCGCACAAACGCGTGCGATCATCTATACTCACCAAACACGATACTAAAGAAATAAGGAGGTTAAAAATATGAATACCATCTTAGTCGCCATCGGAGTTGTAGTAGCTATAATTGGTCTTATAGCGGGTGCCTTGGTAATAACTACCCCCCAGTTATTCGGGTTAGTCAATACAAGCAGCACTCCATATGCGCAATACATGATTCCATTGATCATTGGTGGGCTTGTGTTGGTTATAGTAGGCGTAGTGATACCAAGCAAAAAAAATTAAACGTTAACCTTATCTGGTTCACGGAATACACAATACTTATTCCTTGTTCTCAGATAAACTAAGAAAATGTAAATAAACAGTACTGGAGCCTGGAGCGGAAAAAATGATTGATGTCACGTTAGCAACAGTAATTGTATTTTTAATAAGTCTTGTTATATCGGCAATTATCATCTATGTCGTAACGAAACTATTTGGAGAAAAAGAGGGATTCGGCACTGCTTTAATAACTGCCTTTGTTGGCGCAATAATATATGCAGCTGCCTACTATTTCCTCCGCCCTGAGTTAGGATGGTTAGCATCCCTCATTGGGGGAATAGCCTGGCTTATTGCTCTTGGCGTTTTGTATAAAATCGGCTGGCTGAAAGCACTATGTATAGCTATTATCGTATGGATCATCGCAGCCATTGTCAGCTTCGTCCTACCCACCGTCATAGGGCCATTATAAGTATAAAATCGATTGGGGGTTTTTTGGGTTTTTCCCCAGAACCTCCTCCTCTTTCTTCTTATTAAACTAAATCGATACCTCAATGCCTTATGGAAGAAGTAATTTTTATATTGCATTCCTGTATTACAGAAGAAACCAGAGGACAAAACGTTAATCGTTGCATACATGATTTCTTTTCGTACAAACATGTCGTTCCTCAATATCAATTAGTTTTGAACTGTTTTTATACTGTTTTTTTATTGTTTTTAAGTCATTTCTATATATAGACCGGGAGTTGATAGGACCATACGCTGAGGTATTTAGATGAAAAAACATTTCGTCCTTGTTGGAATTGTGCTAGTGATGTTGACAACAATAAGCTTAAGCGGTTGCACGAACGCAATTGATAAAAGTAAATTTCTTGGAACCTGGACAACTACCGGTGGGGAAGGCACTATGACCTTCACCAATGATAACAATGTGACGATGACTGGTCAAATTGGAGACTTCTCATTAAGCGGAACCTATACGTGGGCTGTTGCAGGTGCAAAAATAACTTTCACCCAGTCTGGTGGATCTTTTGGTGTGACCTATGATTATAGATTCCCTACTGATAATCAACTGATATTTACAAATTCTAACGGTGGATCTGTCACGCTAACCAAAGCATAGGACGATTAAAATGGCAGCCATAAAAGTTGAATGGACCCACATCACAATATTTTCGGTAATAGCATTCCTGGCAGGTTGGTTCATTTTCGGTCTTCTCGGAGCGATAGTATTGGCAATTATCGTCATGGTGTTAATGGGAATCATAAAAGTCGTTTGATATCTTGGACCTCAAAATGAGAGACAAAATAGAATGAAAAAAGAAAAAATTTGGAGGTAGATAAAATATGGCAAAGAAAAGCAGAGGCGGCAGAATGACGGCAGCCAAAAACCGAGCTAAAAGAGGAGCAAAGACAGGCGGTCGTCCGGGTGGAAAGGGGATGGTTAAAAACCGTCCAGCAGGTAAAAACATAATGAGGACTTAAATATTGGTTAGTTTGTCCGCTCGTCTATTTACCGAATGAGAATGAATAAATAAAAGAGAGATGTAAATGAAGGTGTTTCAGAAAAAAAGAAATAAAAATAATCGTTTGTAGACGGAGAAGTGAAAGAGATGGATGTATTTGGTTATACAATTCCGTTTTGGGCGGTACTTCTTGGAATTCTTGTGATCGTGTTTCTGCTATGGGGAGTAATAAAATTTGCTATATGGGTTCTCATCTTCATCGCAATAGTAATTATCGCTCTCATCGGACTCGATTTTCTCGTGGGTATCTTTCACAGTATCGGATTATGATAGCGTTTTAAAAAACGATACATGCGATGAATGAAAATCATTAAATAAAAGATGAGTGTGAATGGACAGAAGGAAAAAATATGGTAAAAACATCGTTAGGACTTGAGGAAAATGTTGAGGCAGCGCTCTGTTACCTTGGGATTTGGATCACCGGCATAATCTTCTATTTTATCGATGATAAAAATAAGACGATTCGTTTTCATGCGATGCAGTCTATTTTGGTGTTTCTGCCACTATCCATCCTCGGGTGGATTTTCGGTGGGTTTTTCGGGTTATTCAATTACGGCCCTGGTTGGTATTTCCTGTGGTGGATCAGCTGGCTGTTCTGGGTCCTTGTGATAATCTTGTGGGTTATTCTGATGATTAAAGCGTTCCAGGGGCAGAAATGGAAATTGCCTGTTGTTGGTGACATTGCTGAGAAAAATTCGTAAAAAATATTCATAATATTACGGGAACGCATACAGTGCGATGATGGTAAATATATGAAAAAATCCTTTGGGTAACCCGTTTATTTGCTTGATAATCATTTGCACAAAAACATGGGTTTAACCATGCTAATGTTTCTCCGATAATGTAAAATAAAGATTTCTGTTTGAAGGTTTTAGTATAATTTTAACCTGTTTTTATTAGCACGGTTAATTAATAGAAGAAAAACACAATTTTTTTACTTTTAAAATCGTGTCAATTTCTTGTCCTCTGCACTAACGGTCATGAGCATAGAAAAATTATTGGATTGATTCAACATTTTTCCAGTCACCAGATATCTTTTTAAATCAGCAAATGTTCTAAAATATATGCCTCACATTAAAAAACATCCAGATTATAATAAAAGAAAAACGAGAAGAATTAAACTTAGAAAAGACGACTACGAACACGGTGTTGATAGAGCTAGAAAAATAATAGATAGCGGCAAGAAAGATAAAAAATAATATTTTTTTGATATTTCTTTTTATTCTTGATCATAAAATTTTGTGCGAGTATTTTTATAATTTTGAATGGTCTGTGTTCCTCTTAAGCACATCATATCCTTTTCAGGAATCTTCTTTTTACCACATTCCCCCCACTAAAACCTACAATTTCATAACTGCTTTTTCTGGGCGGCTATATAGTTTTATCTTCTACGTTTCTTTTTTTGAACAATTCGCATATTCATCGTCTTCTTCCTCTTCTTTTTCTTCGTCTTCTTCTTCGTCCAGGATAATATCTTTTTGTGTTCTTTTCTTTTCTTCTTTCTGCGTTTCTTCGTATATTTTTTCTTCGGTTTTTAGTCTTCCTAGTCGCTTTCTGCTTCTTTCGGTTGTGGGATATTTTTTCTCTTTCATTTGTCTCCCCTCAAATCTACAATATTTCAAGGCATCTTTTTCTTTAAAAACATACCCTTCCCTCTTGCAAATTATATCTTCAAAACACTCGTTGATATTTAAAGTAGATTATGATATAAATTGGTTATTAGGAAACTATTACAATCGTTACACACGCCCCTACTATTTACTGCATCATATTCAGTTCCATGAATAGCACATTCAATAATTCTCTATGCCTTCCTTTTCGGGTATTTATTTTTGTATTGTTTGTAATTCGCTATTGCATTGGGGAGTTCTTTTATTATGTTATTGAATGTTGCTCTATCTATGAATATTTGGTGACTCTCTTTACCGGCTCGGATGATTATATATTCTACTATTACACCATCAAATAAGTCTTCAGTATTGGGGGATATATCATACAGATTAAGTAATTCTCCTTTGTATATCGTTTTACTTCTTGTTTTCATATTCTTTATGCCTCCTCCAAATTACAAGAAAATAACAACTTATTCTTTAAAAAACATTCCTTTCTGAGAATCCCCCCGTTTTGTGCTAATGATTGACAGCACATAGATAAAAATTCTATTTGGGGATCCTAAATTGAGTACCAGAAATTTTCTTAGTGTGTTCTTTTATTCTATGTTGTTTCATCTGTGCCTTTGTCTTAAAATATTTATGACAAAGATCACATTTAGGCATTCATGCATATCCTTTATTGTGTGCTTTTGTATAGTGTATGTGTAGCGCCTTTTTAGTTTTAAAGGATTTACCACATCGCTCACATTTAGGCATTATGCGTTACCTCCTCTGATCTTCAATCACCAACCTTTACATAGTTACTCTTTGTTTTAAATCTTGTAATATATTCATGTAGTTCATAAATCCTTCGTAGGGATCATCATATGGGCTAAAATAGGCATGGACAGCTCCGTCAGCAAAACCTTTTGTTGAACAGTAGTACAAATGATCTGATGTTTGGAGACGACGCCAGGTTTTGAGTAGCACCTCATTACCCTTTTCTTTCAGTTTTCTACCGATGTTTTTTAATTCGTTAAAACATGCTATTTGCATATCATTTCCAAGCCATGTTGAGACGTTCCGATCTTCATCTGCCCATGAAATTGCCCAGGGGACATCTATTTCTCCAACAGGTTTATATCGCTCAACCACTTCGCTGACGGTAGCAAAATCAAGGTTATCATGTTTAAAGACTTCCCCGGGGAGATGCTTGAGGAATTCAAAGATCCCGGTTTCCGTCCATTGGTGTTCCCCGAAGGTTTCGTAATCCATGAACAGGTTAATGACATCACCAAAGGAGTTGGACATCCAGTTCGCGTATTTATCTGCCATCAGCGGGAATTCTGGCCAGTTTCGTGAAGAAAACCGGAACCCGACATCGTCGCTGAGTTTGTAGTTTCTCATGAGTACTTTGATATTTGCGTTCACTGGTTTGTAGACAAAGTTTGGTGAACGCCATCCTAAAATCTTATCTGCTCCTTCAGTGATAATTCCTTTGTATCCCAACTCGGCTATTTTTCTTGCTATACGGTTATCATAGATTGTTTCCGTGTTTCTGAAAATCTTTGGCTCATAGTTAAATATTCTTTTTATCATCTGCCGATGCATATGTACTTGCTTTTCGAACTCATCCAGATCGTCATACAAGCTTGAAAGTGAATGAAAATATGTCTCCTCGATGAGGTCAACAGCACCTGTGGCAAACAGAGCCTTAAAACTATCAAGAACCGAAGGCATATAACGTTCACAATATTCAATGAATGTACCGGTTAAACTAAATGAAACCCGAAATTTGCCATCATATTTATTAATTAATTCAAGCAATATTTTATTTGTTGGAAGATAACATTTTTTTGCAACTTTTTCAAAGATTTCTTGGTTAAGTTTACTATTAAAATACTCGGAAGGTCGATTATGGTTTGCACCTATATTGAATACCGTAAAACGATTTAATCTCATTGGCTGATGAACTTCGAAATAGAGACAGACTGATGGCATTATATACCCTCCTTATAACCTTCGATTCCTTGACCTTTGGGGTCATTATCTCTTACTAAATTTCCGCTCAAAGCATATACAAATTTTTTCCTTATTTTTCCTACTAAAAAAAGAGACTTGGACGATATGATCGCCCTTGATATTTCGTTTATCTCATTTTCTTAGTTTTCATTTTCAGAGTAAGCGTTAAGTATCCGGCTCTGGAAATAAGGACCTGATTGCAAAGTTTGAAGTCGTTTGCGTTTCCAATGGTTGTTTTACTTGTTCGTTGATCTTCATTGACTTCAGCGGTCCTTTCCGAAGTTTATCGGATGATAGTAGTATGTCGTAGGTAGTATATACCTTTGTGTAGAAAGGCATATAAGTATGTAAGGTTATTACATGTTTGTGTAAACATGGAAAAAAGAATGCGAATGAATATATCTTTAACAAAGGAAGAAAATGTGCTCATTAAAAAACTCGCGAAGAAAGAACAACGGCCATATAGCAGACAAATAGTTTACATGACTAGTTTTTACATAAAAAATAATAAATTAAGCGGAATAATTAGTTGAAATACATGAAATATGTCTGTAATCGATGTAATACAGTTTTTCAGGCCGATGACATAACCATTCATTATACGATGGGTGTCAATGAATTAAGGAGCAAACCAGTAAATTGACGTTCACATCTCGTTCCTCTGAACTATTTTATAGATTTTTTTAATCAAAATATAAATACGGAGGAAAAAGCATTATTTTTTTGTTGTAAGCCCAGTGTTACTTCTTATCTATTCTAATAAAAGTTCTCTCTTGACATAGGCTATAGCATCGAGGATGAACTTCTCATCGAAATTACTGACTGGCGAAGGGGTTTCAAAAATTCGTTTAGGCGCATGAAGTGTGTCCAATGAGAAACCTTCTCGGATCTTAAACTTATATTTTTCTCTATGAATCTCTTCTCCGATTTTATGAAGATCTTCGGGTTGAAAATCAAAACCTACCACCTGCAACGCTTTTGAGACAATATCCGGTGTAAATATGCCTCTTGCGAAGAAACAAATTACAAGGCTTGACAAAATCTGACGCCAACGTTCCTCGTCTAATAACACTTTTGCAAGTTCCTCAGAGCTAATCCGTTTTGTTAACAGAATTTTTTGATCAATACTATAACCTGCGTTATCTAAGTGACTATGTCTTGAACCAATCAAGACCCCCAGATGCGCTCCAGGTCCAGTGTGATAACCTGGCATTTCATTACCGCCAAGACTTAAAGCAAAATCAGCCCCACCATACTGCGAAGCAGCCTGTTTAACTCCATGTGCAAGCGCTTTGTAAAACTCATTTGGTTGCTCAATAATGCATCGTACCGCCTCCATGTAAGCATTATAATTACCCCATCGAAGATTGATACCCATTGTTTCCTTCTCAGATATAATACCTCGTTTTTGAGCCTCGGTAGCCCAAGCTAAAACAACACCAGTACTCATTGCATCTAAACCTCGTATTTCTACCTGCTCCATCAATTTTAAGAAACCTTCAGCATCGGATATTCCCAACATGGAACCGAGAGCATAGATAGGCTCATAATCATACGAGATCATAGACGTCTTATAGAAATACGGTTCATCTCCATATGACTCCCTAAGTGCGGCAATATGAATGCATCCTACAGGACAATGAGAACACGCAAGCCGTCTCCCCAAATACTGCTCAGCAAATACCTCACCTGATAGTTTAGAAGCACCTTCGAATTTTGCTGTCTCAAGATTTCTTGTAGGAAACCCACCGAGCTCATTTAAAGGTAGAACATTCTCAGCTGTTCCAAGATCATGATATTTCTTCATTACCGACGAGGTGACAGCTGATTGATAAATATCATCATACAGCTTCCGATATTGATCCATGTCACGTACAGGGAGCGAGCGTTTACCAGCGATTACTACCGCTTTGAGTTTCTTACTTCCAAAAACAGCTCCTAAACCAAGTCTACCGAAATGACGGTATGTTTCTGTTGTAACACATGCGTATGAAACAAGTTTCTCTCCTGCTCCTCCAATACGCATAATTGTTCTTAAACCCGAGCCAGGCTCATTTTCCCTAATGATACGTCCTACGGTGAAACAATTTTCCATCCCCCATAAAGTAGAGGCATCACGGAAAAACACTTTTTTGTCCTTGATGGATAGATATAATGGGGTAGCACTTGATCCTTTGATCACGATAGCTCCATATCCCGCCATACGGATGGCAATAGCGCTTCGTCCACCACAATGACTCTCACCCAGATTGCCAGTATGAGGTGATTTAAACATGGCTACGGTTTTTGAAGCAAGAGGAAATAATCCGGTTAAGGGTCCTACGGCGAATATAATTGGATTCTCTGGTGCAAACGCATTGCATCCTTTGGGACAGTTTTCATGAAGCAGCTGGATTGCAACACCTGTTCCGCCCAGATGCTTCTCGAAAAGCTCTGGTTTTTTTTCAATCCAAAACTCGTTCTTTGAAAGATCGATATACAGTACACGGGAGAGCGTATCATTCTCAAGCATGTATTATTCTCTCCTTCTTTTCTAATTTTAATACCCCATGAGGACAGAATTGAGTGCAATATCCACAGTGAATGCAAATCATTGGTTTATTGATTTCATCATTCCAGAAAATTGCCCCGATAATGCAAGAATCACGGCAGTGACCACACCCTATACATTTTGCAGCATCGAGAAGTACGCCCCCTCCTTTCTTGGGTTTGAGAGCATCAGTTGGGCATACTTTTGAACAAGGAGGATCATCACATGCTCTACAAACCAACACTATAAACCCTCGTTCCATGCCACCGATCGATTTCACTCCTATGCAGGAGCTGGATAATCCTGCTTCATTCTGTCGCCGGGCACAAGCAAACATACAACTCTGGCAATCAATACATCGTTCTGTGTCTACTACGGCTAATCTCATAATTCCTCTATCTGTTTTCAATAACCTAAAATGGCATTAATAAATCCTTTGGGTTTACAAATTATGAAATATTTTACGCATTTTTTTTATTGCGCTCGAGTCTTTTGAATCTCTAAGATAATTAATTTGTGATGAAATTTCTTAGATATTATGGTAAGAAACTGATTGTTTATCAGTAAATCTAAATCGAAATCTCCCTCCCGGCGTCACCTCAAATCGTGTTTTAAGAAAGAAGAAAACTGTTGGCTTTGCTGGGCTTGTTGTTCTCTCTAATATCCTCTGATCGCGGAGAGGAGGGAGGATATTGAGGTGGCGAGGCCGGCAAGTCCGCCGATGGCGCCGATGGCGGCGGCGGGGGCCATGAGGGGAGTAAGGCTGTCAAGGCTGAAGGAGCCGAAGAGGCCGCCGCGGGTCAATTGGAAGGTCCAGGTGTTGGGTTCTCCGGCGGCGCCGCTGTAGACACCGCCGCCGGTCATGGCGTCGCCGTTGAGTGCCAGGTAGAAAGTGTAGGTGCCGCTGGAGGTGTGGGCGTAGAGGGTGAGGTGGGTGGCGTCGGTCATGGTGGTGTCGACTTGGCTGGTGACGGTGGTGCCGATCATGGTTCTGGCGTCTTCGTAGCCGGAGAGTTTGACGTCGACGCTGGTGCAGGTGAGGGTGAGGGTCCCGCTGGTGCCTGCTTCTAGGCATGCAGGACAAAATGTTTTAAATAACTCCTTGCTGTTCGTTACCTTGGAGCAGGGAAGCGTGGTTGCCAAACCTGAGGTGATCGTCGTCGGGGCGGGCCCTGCGGGGTCCACGGCGGCGAAGGTGCTCGCGGAGAACGGCGTCTCCGTGTTGCTCGTTGATAAGCATTCGTTCCCTCGGGACAAGCCCTGTGGCGGCGGTCTGCCTGCCCGGGTCCTACGCCGATTTCCGTACGTGGGGAAGAAGGGGCTGGTGGAGTCGTACTCCTCGCGGATGTGCGTGTATTCCTCGTCGCTGCGAAGCCAGACCAACCTGGAGCATTCGGCGCCGATGCTCGCGATGATCCGGCGTGTGCCCTTCGACGTTGCGCTCGTCGGGCTGGCGGCGGACAGCGGGGCGGAGCTGAGGACCGGGGTTGCGGTGACGCGACTGACCGTTTCTGGGCATCGGGCGCAGGTGACGCTGTCGGACGGCTCGTTTCTCCCTGCGCCCTATGTCATCGTGGCGACGGGGATGGGCAGCCGAATCCTTCGGGACCTGGGCTATCCTCTGAGCCGGCGGCATATCGGCGCCTGCGTCATGGAGGAGTACCCGGTGCCTCGGTCGGTGATGGACCAGGTGTACGGGGAGGAGCGCTGCGTCCACGTGTGTTTCGGCGTCTTGGGGATAGCGGGCTACGGCTGGGTCTTCCCGAAGGCGGAGCATGTGAACGTCGGCGTCAGCGAGTTCTACCATGCGCTCGGTGGGCATCCGAAGAAGAACCTCAGACAGCTGTACTCCCAGTTCATCGATCTTCTCAAGAGCCGTGGGCTCGTCCCAGAGATGGTTTCTGTTCTTTCGCCGAAGGGCGGGGTGTTTCCGACGCTGCCGCAGCGGCGGACGTACGGGAGTTGCTTTTTGTTGTGTGGGGATGCGGGGGGGCTGGCGAATCCGCTCACCGGCGAGGGCATCTATGAGGCGATGTCGTCGGGGGAGCATGCGGCCAAGGCGATTGTCCGGGCGATGAAGACGAGGGATTCCTCCCCCACGGCGCTCTCGGTGTATCAGCGGTGGTGGATGGAGGATTTTGGGGACGATAACCGGCGGTATTATCGGGCGTCACGGTTTTGGCGGGTGCCGACGGAGCGGCTGTGGCGGATCGTCGAGCGGGATCCCGTGCTGAAGGCGCATGGGATTGCGTTGTTGATGGGGTCGGTGCGGGTCCGGGATGTCGGGTGGAGCGTGGCGCGGCATACGCTCACGGGGTACGTGCGGGACCGGCTGGGCCGTTTCTAGGCTCTCGGGTGGAGGGATCTGGCGTAAGGTGTCTTTTGTCTTGCTGGAACCGCAACCTTAATTAACAATTGTTAACATAAGATTAGTGAGCATACCTACCCTAAGGGGGAGACCACGAACCATGTCCGATGAAGAGCGCATCATCCGCGCCGTCGAGAAAGTCAGCCCAAGCATCGTCAGCATCAGCACCAAACTACTCCTCAAATACGACCTCTTCACCACCTTCGAGGCCACCGGCATCGGCTCCGGCATCATCCTCAACCCTGACGGCTATCTGGTTACGAACAGCCACGTCGTCACCGACACCCGCACCGCCGAAGTCTACCTCCTCGACGGCGACCGCTTCGACGCCCGCGTTGTGGCGACGGACCCCAGCACCGACATCGCGGTCCTGAAGATTGACGGCGAGAACTTCTACAGCGGCGAGTTCGGCGACTCCGACAACCTGCGCCTCGGCCAGACCGCCATCGCCATCGGCCACTCCCTCGGCCTCGTCGGCGGACCCTCGGTCACCGTCGGCGTCGTCTCCGCGCTGCGCCGCAACATCCCCACCCAGCAGGGCATCCTGGAGAACATGATTCAGACGGACGCCGCCATCAACCCCGGCAACAGCGGCGGCCCCCTCATCGACAGCGACGGTCGCATCATCGGCGTCAACAATGCCATCATCCCCTACGCCAACGGCATCGGCTTCGCCATCCCCTCCAACACCGTCCGCGACATCGCCAACGAACTCATCCAGAACGGCCGCGTCGTCCGACCATGGCTCGGCATCATCGGCATCGACATGACCCCGACGCTCGCCTCCTACTACCGTCTCTGCTCCGACAAAGGTGCGCTGATCGTCCAGATCACCCAGGACAGCCCCGCCGACAAAGCAGGCCTGAAGCCCGGCGACATCATCCTGCAGGCCGAGGACCACGACGTCAACGGCATCGAGGACCTCCGCAGCACCCTCTGGAAACACAAGAGCGGCGAGACCATCCAGGTCAAGATCCTGCGCAGACACCACCACCTCCAGGGGGTCCTTCGGCTCTCGGAGATGCCCCAGAGCGCATACAAAGCTTGAAGAACCCAGGCCATTCTCCCATCATCGTCGGGTGACGAGAGTGACCATCGAACAGATCCGCGTCGGCGTCGATAACTTCAGCTACCTCATCACAAGCGACATGCAGGCGGCCCTCGTCGACCCCGGCACCGACGCAACAGCCGCCCTCAAACAAATAGCGGACAAACGCCTCGCCCTTCTCTATATTATTATCACTCACTACCACGGGGACCACACCGCTGCCCTCCCCACAGCCAAGAAGGCGCACCCCTCGGCCAAGGTTGTCGCCAGCCAAACCGACGGCCGCTACCTCAGAGTCCACCCCGACCTCGTCGTCTCCGACGGCAGCACCCTCCCTGTGGGCAGCATCTCGATCACCATCATCAGCACCCCCGGGCATACCCCGGGCGGCATCTGCCTCCTCGTCGACGACCAGGCGCTCATCACGGGCGACACGCTCTTCATCGGCGACTGCGGCCGAACCGACCTCGGCGACGGCAGCCTGGAGCAGATGTACGATACCCTCCAGCATAAAATACTCCCACTCCCGGACTACCTCATCGTCTACCCCGGCCACGACTACGGCGACAAACCCTTTGATACGCTGGGCAACCAGAAGAAGACGAACAAGACCCTGCGCGCCCGGACCCTGCAGGACTTCGCCAGGATTCCCTAAAAACTCGATTAGATTTCGACGGGGACGGGGATGATAACGACCGGTAGCCCATCCCACTGCAGCCGCCGCTGCACCGCCAACGCCGTCTCGTTATGCAACAGCTTATGGAAGATCGTCTCATGTCTAAAGCACAGTTTTCCAGTGAAGAACGTGACGATCGGGAACTCATGCGCGATCGACTCGCACAGCGAGGACGCGGTCGCGACCACATCCGTACCGATGTCCATGCGGTAGTCCGCGGCGAACCCCAGCGCCCGCGCCAGCTTCACATACTTCATCATGTCACCGCGCACCGACTTCTCCAGCGACTCCAGCTCCTCGCGGCCCTTGAACGACCCGGAGTCGACCTCCGCGACCGCGGTGAAGATGATGTTGCTGTACAGCCCTGGGAAGTTGCGGATCAGCTGTAGGAAGGTGTTGACGCTGAAGCCGTCGTACCGCCGGACGAGCAGCACCGCAGTCCGCTTCGTCGGGTCAATCGCCTTGGTGTTCGGCTTGTCCGCAAGATGAATATTTGAAAGCATCAGGACCTCGTCGAACTTCTTCATCGCGGTTCTCACTTTCTGGTAATGCCGGTAAATCGTATAACAGATCAGGATGATGACTGCTGTGACCACCAAAGTCACATAGCCGCCCTCCCTGAACTTCTCAAGGACCGTCACCATCAAAATCGTGAAGCACACGGCAAACCCCACAGCGAAGATTGTGAACCGCCGCCGCCAATGCGGGTTCTTCATCCGATTCTTGAGCGTGAACCGCGCCATTCCCAGCTGCGACAGCGAGAACGTGACGAACACATTGATCGCGTACATAATCACCAGGATTGATACTTTTCCGAGACTTAACCCAACTACTAGTAGCGCGGAGATACCCATGACCAGCACGCCGTTCTGGATCGTCAGTCGCTCTGACAGCGCCGCGAACTTCTTCGGGAACCAGGAGTCTACGGCCATGTTCGCCATGACCCGTGGGCCGTCGATAAACCCGGTTTGCGACGCTACAATCAACAGCAGCGCCTCCGAGAAGATGATTAGAGCCGCAATCCAGTACCCGGCCGGCCAGCCGCTGAACAACGTGTTCGCCAGCACCGCGTTCAACGTCTGATTCTTCACTGGTTGGATATCGGTCAAGAAGTAACATAGCAGAATGCCGCCGGCGACCGCCGACAGCGAAATCGCCATGTACATCATCGTCCGCTTCCCAGTCTGCACCCGCGGTTGACGCATGATCTGCAGACCGTTCGACACCGCCTCGATTCCGGTGTACGTCCCCGCACCTAAGGAAAAGGCTCGTAGGAAAATCGCGAACACACCGACAAGCCCGATCGCGGCGACATCTGACCGTAGGCTCGTGGTCACACTCGCTGCATGCGACCCGATATGCGGCACGTTACTCGCCAGCCCCCAGCCAAGCAGCAACACATGCATCACGAGAAACAACAGGAAGATTGGCGCCAGCACCTTCACCGACTCCTTCACTCCCCGCAGATTCAAGACGACGAGAAACAGGATTAAACCAAGTTTCACCGAAAGCTTATATACCTGATATTCCGGGGGGATGAAGCTGAAGATTGCGTCCCCGCATGCTGAGATGGACACCGCGATTGTCAGCACGTAGTCCACGAGTAACGCGGACCCGGAGACCACCCCGGGCACCCGCCCAAGCGTGTGCGTCGCGACGATGTAGCCGCCGCCGCCATGCGGGAACTCCTCGATGATCTTCGAATAGGTGTACGAGATGATGAATACCGTCGCCGCGGTCGCGATCGCCAGGAAAACGGCGATATATGGATGGTGGAGGATCTCATTGAACGCCGCCTCCGGCCCGTACGACGACGAGGACAACCCATCCGCCCCGAGCCCGATCCACGACAACAGCGCAATCAGAGAAATCGTCTGAAACAAAAGAGGATCCCTGATGTTCCGCGGCCGGCCAATCAGCTTACAGCGAATCCGATAAAGCAAACCACCTTTGGCACCGTTATCATTCTGCATCGGGGAATCGTGCTCTTCGTTCCAACCACAAGGACTGAGCCGGCATATTGCGAATAAACATTTAAAAGCCTTTGCTTAAAAACCACACCCCTAACCAATGCAACAAAAAGACACAAAACCACCCAAAAACAACAACCCATATTTAAAACACCCAACGCTTCGCATCCCGTGAAGGAAAAACCACAGCAAACGAAAGAAACAGGAGAAACACCCCCCCCCCCCACACAGAATCCCTTTTTAAACGCCACCCAAATACACACTACTAGGATGCCCCAACACCCGCCCCTCAGACTCCTCTCCTCCCTCTACATCTCCACCTTCTTCATCCGCGCCAGCTTCGGAATCATGCTCGCAACCCTGCCCATATACCTGGGCATCACCACCACGTACCTGGGCTACGGCATCGTCGCCGCCGCCTCACCCCTCTTCGAGATGGGCACCGTCCTGTTCATCGGCACCATCGTCGACCGCTACGGCCGCAAGATCATCCTCCTCCTCGGCCTCCTCAGCGCCGGCCTCCTCCTCTTCGCCCTCTCCCTCACCACCAACCTCTACGCCGTCTTCCTCCTCAACGCCGGCCACGGCGTCGCCGCCGGCTCCATCCTCGTCTCATCGCTTGCGTTGCTCACCGACTACGCCCCCGAGGACCGCCGCGGCCGCGAGATGGGCGCCTTCGACGCCTTCAACCTCCTCGGCTGGATCTTCGGCTTCGCGGTCGGCGCCCTCTTCCTCGAATTCTTCAAAGGCAGCCTTGGTATGACCTTCGCTGTCGCCGGCATCATGGCCATGGTCGGCGTCATCTACTCCGCCGTCAACATCACCGAGCCGAAGAAACACGACATCCTCGCCAAGAAGATCGAGTTCCGCAACATCATTGCGGTCCTGCGCCAGCGGTCCATCCTCCTCGTCACCCTCCCCTGGTTCATCGTCTTCATGATCATCGGCGCCGCCCTCACCTTCCTCACCGTCTCCACCTCCCAAGGCGTCCTCACCATCCCCCCTATATACCTCGCTGGGCTCATCGCCGGCGGCGGTGCCTTCCTCATCCTCACCCAGTACTTCTACGGCAGGTTGTCCGATAAGTACGGCCGGCTGCCCATCATGGTCGTCGGCACCATCGGCTTCGTCGGCATCATGACCGTCCTGGGCATCGGCTACCTCACCGCCAGCCCCATGACCGAGGGCGCCATCAAGACCAACATCATCGCCTACTGGCCGCTCCTCGCACTGTTCGGGTTCATGGCCCTCGCCTTCGGGCCCTCCGCGCTGTCCTCGCTTGCGGACGAGGCGAAGGAGTCGATGCGAGGCGTCACCATGGCCGTCTACAGCATCGTCATCAGCGCAGGCATGTTCATCGGCATCCCCGCCATCGCCGGCATCTCCGACCGCTACGGCGGCCTCGGCGTCCTAATATTCATGATTATCAGCGCCGTCGCCATGAGCCTCCTCATGGTCGCACGCTACGTCGATGTGAAAAGAAAGAAAGCCAGCATCGGAACCACGGCTCCCTAAACCCCATTTTCCATCCTTCATACCTGGGAGACAATATTCTACAACCCACGCAAGACGTTCCTTTAAATAGAAACACCAGATTCAGGGTAAACAAAAAGGAGATGGTCCACACCATGAGAAGATCCCCACAGAAAAACAGACACCAAGTCCACCGACTCCTCGCCATCGGGCTCCTACTCAGCATCCTCTTCCTCACAACCGCCCCCAGCATCCTCGCCGCCGAACCCAGCGGCGAAGCCAGCCTCAAACTCCCTGACCTGGGCACCCAAACCTACTTCGGCATCAACGCCAGAGCCCTCCTCATGATCGGCCTCGTCGCCTGCCTCATCGGACTCGCCTTCGGACTCTACAACTACCTCACCCTCAAACGCCTCCCCGTCCACAAATCCATGCGCGACATCTCCGAACTCATCTACGAAACCTGCAAAACCTACCTCATCACCCAAGGCAAATTCCTCCTCCTCCTCGAACTCTTCATCGGCATCGTCATCGTCATCTACTTCGGCATCTCCAACTACGCCCCCTTCCAAATCGCCATCATCCTCATCTTCAGCCTCATCGGCATCGCAGGCAGCTACAGCGTCGCCTGGTTCGGCATCCGACTCAACACCCTCGCCAACAGCCGCAGCGCCTTCTCCAGCCTCACCGGCAAAGCCGTCCAAGTCAACCGCATCCCCCTCAAAGCAGGCATCAGCATCGGCATGTTCCTCATCAGCGTCGAACTCTTCATGATGCTCGCGATCCTGCTCTTCATCCCCGGCGACTACGCCGGCCCCTGCTTCGTCGGCTTCGCCATCGGCGAATCCCTCGGCGCCGCCGCCCTCAGAATCGCCGGCGGCATCTTCACCAAAATCGCAGACATCGGCTCCGACCTCATGAAGATCGTCTTCAAAATCAAAGAAGACGACGCCCGCAACCCCGGCGTCATCGCAGACTGCACCGGCGACAACGCAGGAGACTCGGTCGGCCCCACCGCGGACGGCTTCGAGACCTACGGCGTCACCGGCGTCGCCCTCATCACCTTCATCATCGTCGCGGTCGCGGATCCCGCCATCAAGATCCTCCTCCTCGTCTGGATCTTCCTGATGCGCATCCTCATGATTTTCTCCAGCATGTTCTCCTACCTCATCAACGACGCCCTCACCCTCGCCCGCTACCGCAACGCCAAGACCATGAACTTCGAATCCCCTCTCACCACCCTCGTCTGGCTCACCAGCTTCGTCTCTGTCGCCTTCACCTTCATCGCCTCCTACTTCCTCCTCGGCAACCTCTCCGACCCAACCCTCTGGTGGAAACTCAGCATCGTGATCTCCTGCGGCACCATGGCCGGTGCTATCATCCCCGAGTTCGTCAAAGTCTTCACCTCCACCAAATCCCGTCACGTCAAAGAAATCGTCACTAGCGACAAAAGCGGACCGTCTCTTGGCATCCTCTCCGGATTCGTCGACGGCAACTTCAGCGCCTACTGGCTTGGGTTAACCATCGTCCTACTCATGGGCATCGCATTCGGGGTCAGCACCTACGGTGCTCATGTTAACGCTCTTGGTGAAAATGTAGGTGGGTTGGCCGCTCTCTCAATCAATCCCTTAATCTACGCGGTCTTTGCCTTCGGGCTCGTCGCCTTCGGGTTCCTCGGCATGGGCCCTGTCACCATCGCGGTTGACAGCTACGGACCGGTGGCGGATAACGCCCAATCCATCTACGAACTCTCACTGATTGAGCAGCAGCCAGGCATCAAAGAAGAGATCAAACGCGATTACGGCTTCGAGCCAGATTTCGAGCACGGCAAACTCCTCCTCGAAGAAGGAGATGGCGCTGGTAACACCTTCAAGGCCTCTGCCAAACCCGTCCTTATCGGTACTGCAGTCGTCGGGGCTACTACCATGATTTTCTCCATCATCGTCCTGCTGACGAACGGCCTGCAGACGAACATTGCGAACCTCAGCCTCCTGCACCCTCCGTTCTTCCTCGGCCTCATCACCGGTGGCGCCATGATTTACTGGTTCACGGGTGCATCGACCCAGGCTGTGGGCACCGGTGCTTACCGGGCCGTCGAGTTCATTAAAAAGAACATCAAGCTCGAAGGCGTGGAAAGAGCATCCGTCGAGGACAGCAAGAAAGTCGTTGCCATCTGCACCAAGTACGCCCAGAAAGGGATGTTCAACATCTTCATCGCCGTCTTCTTCGCCACCCTCGCCTTCGCCTTCTTCGAGCCATTCTTCTTTATAGGCTACCTGATCAGCATCGCCGTTTTCGGACTCTTCCAGGCCATCTTCATGGCAAACGCGGGTGGCGCCTGGGACAACGCCAAGAAGATCGTCGAGGTCGACCTCAAGGAGAAAGGCACGGACCTGCACGCGGCGACCGTCATCGGCGACACGGTCGGCGACCCCTTCAAGGACACCTCATCGGTCGCCATGAACCCGATCATCAAGTTCACCACCCTGTTCGGGCTCCTGGCCGTCTCGCTTGCCGTGAGCCTCTCCAACCAGTATCCGAACCTCAACTACGTCCTCTTCGCCGTGTTCCTGGCCGTCAGCATGACCTTCGTCTACCGCAGCTTCTACGGCATGCGGATTATGTCCGGACAACAAGCCTAAAAAACGAGATAGGGCCACAGGCCCTTCACTCTTTCTTCTTCCCTTTTTACTGGAGCAAAGTGAAAAAGATGATCGCGTAGCCGACTACGGTCATGACTAGGGAGAGGATCCAGATCCAGAACAGCAGCTTCGCCTTCCTCTCCGGATCCCGCCAGGCCTCCTCGAAACGCTTCCGCATCCGCCCGTCACACCTGGCTGCCCTTAATCCTAATCAGCCGGAAGATGTTCTCCCGCTCCATCTCCTCAAGACGCGCCCGGATGAACGACACCTGTCTTTTCAACTCAGGGATGATCCGGAACTCCAAGGCGTTGACAATCCGTTTGTTCTTCTCAATCTCGTCGATGAGCCGGCGCAGCGTCGTCTCAAACTCCGCGGCCAGGATGATATCCTCGACGAGCTGCTCGAAGGCATCCGAGGCCTCGTCGATGCGGACGCTGATGCCGGTGACCCCGTACCCACGCTGGTCGATACGGCGCTTCACCGTCCCGCCTTCCAACCTTGTCGGGACGACAACGCCCATGACGTTCTTGCTGCCGATCTTGATGTGCGGATCGTCACGGATGGCGAAGGCGGCGGACTGCACCGCATTCCGGCCGTCGACGCTCGTCGCAATCGCCAGCCGCTCCTCGGCCTTTTTGTAATCTTCGATGATCTTCGAGCGGACGTCCTTGACCTTGGCGAGCACGGAGAAGAACTCCATGACCAGGCCGTCCCGTTTCATCTTCAGCAGCTTATGGCCTCGCTCGTAGAGGGAGATCCTCCGCTGGATCGCGAGCAGCTCGCTGCGTGTCGGCTTGATTTCTTGTATCACCATTATTTCTTCTTCCGATGCTCCGGGTAATACTGCTCAAGGATCTTATGGTCGACCATGGTCAGGGTGCTCTCCGGCACCATATTGAGCAGCTCCCAGCCCAGGTTTAATGTCTCCTCAATGGAGCGGTCTTCGTTCTTCCCCTGTCGGATGAACCGCTGCTCGAAGGCATCCGTGAACGCCAGGAACTTCTTGTCGTTCTCAGAGAGCGCCTCCTTGCCAATGATCGCGATGAGGTCTCGGACATCCCGGCCTTTTGCGTAGGTCGCATATAAGCCCTGCTCGACGTCGCGATGGTCTTCCCGAGTCATCCCCGGGCCGATCCCGAGGCGCATCAACCGAGACAAAGAGGGCAATGGGTTGATCGGCGGGTAGATACCCTTGCGGTACAGCTCACGGGACACCGCGATCTGGCCTTCCGTGATATAGCCGGTGAGGTCTGCGACCGGGTTCGTCCAGTCGTCATCTGGGATGGAGAGAATCGGGATTTGGGTGATTGAGCCTTTCTTGCCCTTGATACGAACCGCGCGTTCGTAGATGCTTGCCAGGTCCGTGTACATGTACCCGGGATAGCCTTTCCTGCCGGGGACTTCTTTGCGGGCCGCACCGATCTCACGCAGCGACTCTGCATAGTTCACCATGTCGGTCAGAATGACGAGGACCTGCATGTCCTGACGCAGGGCGAGGTATTCGGCAGCGGTCAACGCCAGCCTCGGGGTGATGATCCGTTCGACGGCAGGGTCATTGGCCAGGTTCAGGAACACGATCGCGCGCTTCAGCGCCCCGGTTCGTTCGAAGTCTTTGATGAAATATTGGGCTTCTTCGTTGGTGATGCCCATGGCGCCGAAGACGACGGCGAACTCCTCTTCTTTTCCGAGGACTCGGGCTTGTCGGGTGATCTGCAGGGCGATCTCGTTGTGCGGCAGCCCTGGCCCTGAAAACAGGGGGAGTTTCTGGCCGCGTACGAGGGTCAGGAGGCCGTCGATGGTGGAGATTCCGGTTTGGATGAACTCGCGGGGGCTGGCGCGGGCCCAAGGGTTGATCGCGGAGCCGGTGGTGTCCATGCGCTCGTCGGGGATGATTCGGGGGCCGCCGTCGATGGGGTTGCCGGAGCCGTCGAAGATGCGGCCGAGGATGTCGGGTGAGACGGAGAGCTTGATGGTTTCCCCAAGGAAGGTGACGCCTGAGGCTTTATCGATGCCGGCGGTGCCTTCGAAGACTTGGACGACGATGATGTCGCCGCTGGTGTCGAGGACTTGACCGCGGCGGATGCTGCCGTCTGGGAGCTGGATGCGGACGACTTCGCTGTAGCCGACCGGCTCGGTTTTTTCGACGAAGATGAGGGGGCCGGCGATCTGGGTGATGGTGTGGTATTCCTTGACCATGGTTAGACCGCCTCCGCTGTCTGGAATTCCTTGCGCATCGCAGCCAGGGCTTTCTCGAGGTATTCGTCGAAGTTGGTCTCATATTTGGAGTTGGCGAGGAGATCGCGTGATTTCATCTTCAAAATGTCGCTGATGGGGATGCCGGCTTCGAGGGCGTCGCTGGCCAGCTTCCCGTAATCGAGGATTGCTTTGAGCATCTTGTATTGTTTGGCGATGGGGCAGAAGGAGTCAATGTCGTGGCCGGCGTGCTGTTGGAGGAAGACTTCGCGGATGGCTCTGGCGATCTCGAGGGTGAGCTGTTGGTTTTCAGGGAGGGCGTCTGAGCCGATGAGCTGCACGATCTCTTGGAGGGAGGCTTCTTCTTGGAGGATCTCCATGGCTTTGGCGCGGTTTAGGTTCCATTCTGGTGACATGTGGTCGTCGAACCATTTCTCCAGGGTGTTAAGGTAGAAGCTGTAGGAGACGAGCCAGTTGATGGCTGGGAAGTGGCGGCGGTGGGCGAGGTTGGTGTCGAGCGCCCAGAAGACTTTGGTGATTCTGAGGGTGTCTTGGGTGACGGGTTCGGAGAAGTCTGCGCTGGGTGGGCTGACGGCGCCGACGACGGTGATGCTGCCTTCTTTGTTGTTCATGGTGGTGACGCGGCCGGAGCGTTCGTAGAAAGCGGCGAGGCGGCTGGGGAGGTAGGCGGGGTAGCCTTCCTCGCCGGGCATCTCTTCGAGGCGGCTGCTGATTTCTCGCAGGGCCTCGGCCCAGCGGCTGGTGCTGTCTGCCATGAGGGCGATGCCGTAGCCTTGGTCGCGGTAGTATTCGGCGAGGGTGATGCCGGTGTAGATGCTGGCTTCTCGGGCGGCGACGGGCATGTTGCTGGTGTTGGCGATGAGGATGGTGCGGTCCATGAGGGGTTGTCCGGTGCGGGGGTTTTTGAGTTCGGGGAAGTCGGTGAGGACTTCAGTCATTTCATTGCCGCGTTCGCCGCAGCCGATGTAGACGACGATGTCGGCGTCGCTCCATTTGGCGAGCTGGTGTTGCATGACGGTTTTGCCGGTGCCGAAGCCGCCGGGGATGCAGGCGGTGCCGCCTTTGGCGATGGGGAAGAAGGTGTCGAAGATGCGCTGTCCGGTAATGAGGGGGATGTCGGGCATGAGTTTTTGGCGGTAGGGCCGGGGGGTACGGACAGGCCAGCGCTGCAGCATCGTGAGGGTTGTGCCTCCGGTGAGTTTGCAGAAGGGTTCTTCGACGGTGTATTTGCCTTCGTGGAGGTCTTCGATGGTGCCGGTGATGTTAGGGGGGACGAGGATGCGGTGTTGGACGTCTTTGGTTTCTTGGCTTGTTCCGAGGATGGTGCCGCCTTCGACGCTGTCTCCTTTTTTGGCGGTGGGGATGAACTGCCATTGTTTGGTGCGGTCGAGGCCTGGTTCGCTGATGCCGCGGGTGATGAAGTCGCCTGCTTTTTTCTGGAGGACGACGAGGGGGCGTTGGATGCCGTCGAAGATGCCGGTGATGAGGCCTGGACCGAGTTCAGCCAGGAGTGGTGATCCGGTGGCGTGGACGGGTTCTCCGGGGCGGATGCCGCTGGTGTCTTCGTAGACTTGGATGACGGATTTGTTGCCGCTGATGAGGATGACTTCGCCCATGAGGTTGAGGTCGCTGACGTAGACGACGTCGTACATGCGGGGTTTGATGCCGACTGCGGTGACGACGGGGCCGGCGACGCGGTAGATGGTTCCTGTTTCTTGTGCCATTGTGGGTGCACCTTTTTTTCTGTTTTTTTTTGAGTCTGTGTGTTTTTTTTATTTGGTGTAGAGGTCGATGCCGATGACGCGT
This sequence comes from Methanobacteriota archaeon, assembly GCA_963769885.1. GTDB lineage: Archaea > Thermoplasmatota > E2 > DHVEG-1 > DHVEG-1 > CAIRCU01. The sequence goes on along the minus strand of CAVYNH010000004.1, from coordinate 329,433 downwards.
TTGATTTTGGCGCGGAGGTCGTCTTCTTCGTGGCTGCCGACGGAGATGACGATGGGTTTGCGGCTGTCGCGTAGTTTGCGTTTCATGGCGGCGGGGAGTTTGGTGAAGTCTTCGTCGTGGAGGATGAGGATGCTGGCTTGGCCTTCGGCGAGGATTTGGTTGATGCGGGGTTCGATGTTGGTTTTTTCCGAATACACGTTGCGGATGCCGGCGAGGCGGAAGCCGAGGATGAAGTCGGGGCTGCCGACGACGGTTATTCCTGCCATGTTATGGGATCACCATGAGGTTTCGGATGGTTTGTTCGGGGAGGTGTTTTTCTTTGCCTCTCGTAAGGATCCGGAGGTTTTGGACTTCGATGCGTTTGCGGGTGAGGTAATCGATGACGGGGAGGATGGAGAGGGGGTGGAGGTAGCTTTGTTTGGTGGCGTCGAGGAGGTGGCGTTTTTCGAGGGCTCTGATGGTGGGGGCGAGGGAGCCGGTGGTGGCGATGGTTTCTGCTTCGGGGCGGATGTGGTTGTAGACGGGAAGGTGTTGGAGTTCGGCGAGGAAGTGGGTGAAGTCGGGGGTGGTGATGAGTCGGTACATGGTCTTGTCTGGGATGGTGCCGTCGGGGATGATCATGTCGTGGATTCTGTCTGGTTCGACGTTTTCGTATTTGGTCATGAGGAGGGTTTTGAGGTTGACGAGGTCGATTTCGGTTTGGATGTAGTGGTGGAAAAGGCGGTTGGGTTCGTTATTTGGCGGGATGGTGTGGAGGAGGTGGGTGTAGTAGTGCTGTTCGAGGTGGTTTTCGGCGGTGGCGAGGTCGAAGGGCTGGATGGCGTGGAGGGTGTCGTGGTAGGGGGTGTCTTTGAGGTGGGTGATGGCGTCGTCGATGGTTTTACTTTCGTCGAGGAGCGGTTTCCAGTAGTCGGGGGGGTAGGTGCCGCCGGCGCGCAGGGCAGAGAGGATTTCGTCGTGGGGGACGTGGTGTTGGATGCCGCGTAGGATGGTTTTGATGTTTTGTGTGTCTTCGCGTTCGAGGTAGGCGGCGAGCATGTCGTGGAGGTCGCCGTCGCTGAAGTGGAGGATTTGTTGGTAGGTGTCATCGCGGTTTTTGTTGAGGGCGTGTTCGGTGAGTTCGTAGCCGGTGTAGAGGAGGCCGAGTTCCGTGATTTCTTTTTTGTAGGTGCTTTCGCTGAGGAAGCGGGTGATTTCATTGAGGTCCATGACGAGGAGTTTTTCGTAGGTGTCACGGGCGAGGAGGAGGGCGCGTTTGGCGCGGACTCTGGCGGTGACGTAGGGGTAGTTGCCGGTGGAGGGGAGGAGCCGGCGGAGGTGGTTGTAGAGGCTGGGTTCTTCGAGGGTGGCGGTTGGCATAGTCTATGGTTACCTCAGGAGGAGGTCTGCGATTTCCTTGAGATGGCAGTCCCAGAGGCTGGCGGCGATGGTCTCGTAGCGGAGGTCGAGTTTGAGGGTGCGGTCCTTGTTTTCGACGACGATGCCGCCCAGTGCGGGGATCGTGCCGGCGTAGGTGAGTTTCGTGAGGTTTCGCACGGTGGGGGCGTCGTGGGCGTTGCTGGAGATGTAGGCGGCGTCCGGGAGTTCTTTGGCGGCTGTGGCGAGGAGGGCGGCGAGGATTTTTTCTGTGGCTTGTTCTTGGAGGGCGGTGAGGCAGTGGCGGTAGGCGGCCTGAAGGATCTCCTTTTCGGCGTTGAGTCTGATCTTTTTAGTCTCGATCTCTAGGCTGTTTTCCTCTTGGATTCTGAGGGCTTTGATGGCTTTGTCGGTCTCGGCGCGTCTGGCGGCGAGGAGCTCGTCGGCTGCGTGCGCTGCCTTGGCGAGCGTTTCGTTCGCCTGTTTTTCTGCGTCGGCGAGGATGGCTTTGATGGCCTGGTCGCCTTCGTTTTGGACGCGGGTGATGACGGTGTCTAGGCCCATGGGCACCTGCCGTGCGATAGGATGGTTGGTCGCATGTGTGTTGTTCCTGTCGGGTTTCTTGTGTGGTTTAGATTTTTTGGATCAGCAGGAAGGCGATGACGAGTCCGAAGAGGACGATGGTTTCGGGGAGTACCATGTAGACGAGTCCTCGTCCGAACATTTTGTCGTTCTCTGCGGCAGCGCCGACTGCGGCCGCTCCGATGGCTTTTTGGGCCATGGCGGTGGCGATGGCTGCTGCGCCGATCGCGATGCCTGCGCCTAGTGCGATGAGTCCGGTGTCTGCTACCATTTTTGTTTTACCTCCTTAGTCTGTTGGTTTTGTGGTGTATTTTCGTTTATAGCCAAATGGGGTGAAGGGTGTGCCGTCTCCTTTGAAGAATTTCATGAAGAACTCCACGTAGTGGAGACGGACGGCCTGGATGCCTGAGCTGAGGCTTCCGAGCGTGAAGACGATGAGTTGTAGGAGGATGATGACGATGACGCCGATGATGCCGATGGCGATGTTGCCGCTGAGGATGAGGCCGAGGCCGATGAGGTTGAAGGCGAACGCCATGGCGCCTTTGGCGACGCAGATGGCCGCAAGACGGGTGTAGGAGATGAGGTGGCTGGTGACTTCGAGGATTTCGATGAGGCCGAAGCCGCCGACGGCGATCAGGATGATGACGAGGCCGGTGAGGCCCAGGGCCATGGTGACGTAGGGGATGGTCAGGCTGCCAATGGCGACGCCCGCTTTGACGGCAGGGATGAGGGTGCCCCAGAGGACCGGGGCGAGGGGGGTGTTATGCAGCGGCTTGAGCCACTGTCCGATAGTCCAGTCCGCCATGACGAAGATGAGGAGCGCGAGGGCGGTGAGGACGAGGATGAGGCCGATTTTGGCGTAGGAGTGTCGTTTGTTGTGTTTGCGTTCGCTGACGAAGCCGAGGATGAGGCCGAGGCCGAGGTGGAGGAACCCGGCGATGATGGAGAGGACGAGGAGTTGTCCGAGCCCGAGCGCCTCCATCTTGTGGATCGGGGCGTGGATTGGGATGGAGATGCCGAGGAGGCCTGACCAGCTGTAGGCTTCGCCTGGGATGGGGGCGAATGATAGGCCGAACAGGTCGCCGAAGAGGAACAGGCCGAAGATGGAGGCGAAGATGCCGGCGATGATGATGTAGAAGCCGATGTTGGCGAGGCCTTCGCTGTTCTTGAAGAATTTCATGAAGAGGGCGCCGACGATGATGAGGGAGATGCCGTAGCCGATGTCGCCGACCATCAGGCCGAAGAACAGGGGGAAGATGAGGGAGAGGATGAAGGTGGGGTCGATGTCGTGGTAGTCCGGGACGGAGTACATGTTGAGGAGGAACTCGAAGCGCCGCACTGGTTTGGGGTTGTCCAGCAGCGTCGGCGGCTCCTCCGCTTTTGTCACGGGGTACTCCTCGATGTCCAGGCTGCCCTGCAGCTCTTTGTCCAGGACGTCTTTCACATCTTTTGCGATGTTTTCGGGGATCCAGCAGTCGATGATGAAGGAATGCTCGGTGGTGGCGAAGCGGACTGGGGCCTCGGCCTTCTGGACCTGGATGCTGAGGTACTCCTCGCTGGCGAGGATGAACTCCTTGTGCCGCTGACGGCACTCGGAGAGTTCTTTTCCCTTCTGCTCTAGGGTCTCCTGCAGGCGGGCTCTGTTTGTCTCCCAGGTTTTCACGAGTTCGCTGGGGAGGCCCGTGGCGTCGGGTACGGCGACATCAAGAAACCCGTGGTCTATGAGGAGTTTCTTCGCCTCATCCGCATGCGGCTTGGAGACGAAGACTGCGGTCGCGTTGGGTTCTTTTGCTGTGAAGGTCTCGAACTCGTCGGTCACCGTATGAAGCTCCTTGGTGAACCGATCGGCATCTGGGAGAACGCCGGTAAAGACGATGACCGAATCATAGCCGCGGTAGTCTTCCAACGGGAGATCAAGTGTGGTGAACGGCTGCAATAGCTCGATGTTATCCGAAACAGCGTGCAGCTGCTCATCGAGCCGCTTGCGTTCCTCGGTCAGGGAGAAGACAGTCAATTCGATGTCCTGTATTTGTTGGTGAAGGTTTCTGGTGACTTGTCTGTCAGTCATCAATTCGCTGGGGGCAGGTTCCTCGGGGTTGATGCCCAGCATCTGGGAGCTCGCCCGTAGGGTGACGAGCTGGCGGCTCATCTCTGAGGCCTTCCCGATGGGGGAGCCGCGCTGCAGGCCTTCTTCGCCTTCTGGGGGGAAGTCGATGATGTGCGCCATGTCGAGGCGATGGAGGATCTCGATGGTTTTCTCTAGGTTGTGTTTCGCACCGATGATGAGGGTCCGTCGCATGGTCCGTGGTCTAAGCATGGAGATACTCGTTGAACTTGGAAAGGAAGAACGCCTTGGCCTTCTGTGGCTGCGCCTTGGTCTTGAGTGCCTCTGCCTCTGTGGTGGCGGCGGCGAGGGCGCGCTTGCGGTCTTTTTCGAAGGCGGCTTTTGCCTCGGTGAGCCGGCGGTTTGTCTCTTCGGCTGCTTGGTGTTCGGCTTCGCGTTGCTTGGCCTTGGCTTGTTTCATGGCGTGGTCTTTGATCTCGGCGGCCTTCTTCTGCGCAGCGTCGATGCGCGCGCGGACGTCGGCCTCGGTACGCTTGAGGTTTTCGAGAATCTCGCGTCGTTCCATGTCTCGGCTCACGCCCCTGTTACCTACAGGAGGGACCCTATATCACGATGCTACTTAAACCTTTCATTTTTGCTCTAGAAAACAGGGGAGAAGAGAGTGCATTCTGATGTCTTTGAACAGGGGGGAGGCTATTGCACAAGAAACCGGATTGATCGGCATTTGATGTATTTTTTTTATTCGGTTCCAGTAAGAAGCATTCTCAGAATGGGGAAAGCGTGCGGAAATCGATTGAGGAGCCAGTGAATGAGGGGGAATCGTGGTGGTTCGTAGGGCATCTTGACGGTGAGGTTGGCCCAGTCGGTTTCCCAGAGGTATTGGTCCCGGGCTTTGACTTTGACGGTGTAGGTTCCTCGTTTCTTCCAGGTGTGGGATTGTGTGATAGGGTGTCCGGAGGGTGACGGGGTGGTCCAGTTCGTGAAGGTGCCGTCGCCCCAGTCGACGTAGTATTGGAGGGTGTCGTTGTCCGGGTCGGTGGCGGTGATGGTGTAGTCGTAGGTCCGTCGGACGTGACCGGTTGCATCGCCGGTAATGGTTGGCAGGGTGGGTTGTGTGTCGTTCATGGTGCCTAAAGCATATAAGTATGAATAGTCAGGTGTAGATCCTGATCCTGCAAAAGATCCGGAGATGTAGATAGTGCCGTCTTCGGCAATGACAGGTGAGGATTGGATATCGCCATGGGCATGGAATGCCCAGCGGAGGCTGCCATTCTTATTGAGTGCATAGAGGTTGCCGTCGCATGAGGCACAATAGATAGTCCCATGGGCATCAATGGCTGGTGATGACATGATGTCGTTGCCGGTTTGGAAGGCCCAATTAAAGGTCCCGTTGGGAGCGATACTATAGAGTCGGTAGTGTGTCTGGTCGCCGACGTAGATGGTTCCGTCTGCGGCGATTGCTGGGGTCGATCCGCCAATCCAGCCGGTGTAGACCTTCCAATTAAGTGTCCCATTAGGAGCAAGGGAATAGAGATAACCTCCCGTGCTCCCGACATAGATTGTTCCATCGTCTGCGATGGAGGCAGAGGCGACGCCTTTTGTCCCGCCGCCATAGAATTTCCATCGCATAGTACCATTCGGGTTGAGGGCGTAGAGATATCCGTCATTGGAGCCGATGTAAATGGTGCCGTCGTCGCTTATAGTTGGGTCAGTGAAGATATAGGATTGCGCGTGGAAATACCATTTAATGGTTCCGTTGGGGAAGACTGCGGCGAGCCGATAACTATCTGAGACAGGGCAGTAGATGATACCGTCGTTGTCGATAGCAGGGGAGGATGCCCATCCGCTTCCAAGCGAAATCCACCATTTGATTGTGCCGTTCGTGTTAATCGCATAGAGTCTTCCTGCTATTGTGCCGATGTACACTGTCCCGTCAATTCCAATAGCGGGTGAAGAATGCTCGACACCCCCGGTACTAGCTCGCCATTTTTCAGATCCATCCGAGTTAATAGCAACTGTGCAGTGTTCTCCACATAATCCAACATATATCGTGCCATTGTTATCGATGGTGGGGGAGGAATATAATATGTCCCAGGTCGATTTGAATCGCCATTTTTCGATGCGCCAATTTCCGGTTGGTGCGTGAGGGCTCCTCCCAGTATGTTTGGAGTCATGGCAGTACATAGGCCATGCAGAATCCAAGAGACCACTACCTTCTTTCGCCACATTTTTTACAGAACCAGAAGTCGTCTGAGCCTCAAACGAGCCAAGCGGCAGCATCAAAAAAACCGCGAAGAAGACCAGAATCATCCTCCAAGCAGAGACGCTATCCCCCTTATCCATATCTCAATCAAAGAAAAAAAGCAGTCTTACATATATATAATTTCACTTCAGGCAAGACAGTGGTATTTAACGAGAATCGCGCAATTGAAGCAAATGTTCGAGTTTCTACTTAACGACCGCCTCGCCCTTCTTGTAGTGCGCCAGCTCGAACTCCTTCGTCATCTCAATCGCCTGCTTCGGGCACGACTCCGCGCACTGCCCGCAGAACGTACAATAATCCAGGTCGAACCGTGGATGCTTCTTCCCGCCCTCCACCTCATGCATGGTGCAGGCGCCCGACGGGCAGTCCCGCGCGCACAGCCCGCAGCTGATGCACCGCTCCGGGTAGAACCTCATCTTCCCCCGCAGGCCCTCCGGCGGCACCAGCCGCTGCTTCGGGTATCGCACCGTCACCGGACGACGCAGCACATACACGCAGATCCGCGGCAGCATCTTCCCCGGCGCCCTCATAGCATCCCCCCGAGGAAGAACCGCAGCACGACGACGACCATCACCTGCGCCAGCGCCAGCGGAATCAGCCACTTATAGGCCAGGTTGATCATCTGGTCCGTCCGGATCCGCGCGACCGCGGACTTAATCAGAATCAACAGGAACACCACGAAGAACGTTTTCAACAGGAAAAAGACACCGCCGTTGACCCACACCAGCCAGTTCGGCGCACTCACCAGCAGGGGGTACGGCCCGCCGAGGAACACCGCGGCCAGCAGCCCCGCGCCCACGAACAGCTCCGCATCCTTCGCAAGCCGGAACAACGCGAACCGCCGCCCCGAGTACTCCACCAGAGGCCCGGCGACGATTTCCGTCTCCGCCTCCGGGATATCGAACGGTAGCCGCTCCAGCTTGCCCTGCAGCGCAATCAACCCGATCGCAAACCCAAACACCGAGATGATCATGAGGATCGGATGCACATCCTCCGCCCCCGCAATCGCCGACATCTGCCACGACCCCACCAACAAGGCAGGTGTTAACAAGGCGATGAAGAACGGGATTTCATAGCTGAACAACAACGAGGCGACGCGCATCCCACCCCGCACGCCGAACACATTCCCCGAGAACCAGCCGCCCAGGAACATCGCCAGCGTCGGGATCGTCAACAGATACAACACCACAATCAAATCGCCCTGGAAGCTGTGCAATCCCCGCCCACCTAAGATGGGGAGGAACAGGAACGCGGCGAACACCGCGGTCACCGCGAAGATCGGCGCCATCGTAAACATAACTCGGTCGGCATTGTCCGGGACGACGTCCTCCTTCGCCGCCAGCTTCACCAGATCCGCGAACGGCTGCAACAGCGGCGGCCCCACGCGACGCTGAATCCGCGCGTAGACCTTCCGGTCCAGATACTGCGTGAACAGACTTACGGCAAACAAGAACAGGAAGCCTGGGAATATCAAGAGGTAGACGACGGCCAGCAGTGTGTTCATGCCCGCCACCCCTTCTCCCGATACCACTTATTCGCGTACGCCCGCAGCTGATCCCACGAGATCCGCTCCCCAGGCTTTTCCTCACCCTTGACGAGGGTCAGGCGGTCCATGCAGCCCATGCACGGATCGATCGCCGCGACGACAATCGGCACATCAGCAAGAAAAGAATCCTTCAGCATCTCCGCAATCGAAGGCAGGTTCGCCATCGTCGGCGTCCGCACCTTATAGCGGTCCGGCTTGTCCGTCCCGTTCGCACGCAAGTAATGAAAATCCTCACCCCGGGGCGCCTCAGTGTGGCTCACCGCCTCACCCTCAGGCACCTTCCGCGGCGCCTTCACCACGATATCGCCAGCAGGCAGCTTCTCCATCAGCTGACGGATGATCTTGATCGCCTCAAAGATTTCAAGAACCCTGACGACGACACGTCCAAGGACGTCACACGTATCGGTCGTGATGACGTCGAACGACGTATCCGCGTACGAGGCATACGGGTCATCCCGGCGGATATCCACCGCGACCCCGGACGCCCGGATCGTCGGGCCGACCGCGGCGAGCCGCTTCCCGACCTCGGGCTTCAGGATCCCGACGCCCTCCGCCCTGGACAGGATCGTCGACTCGTTGATCGCGACCTCCTTGTAATACGCGGCACGCTTCTCCAGGTAATCCATCCCCTCGAGAACCTTCTTCTTCAGATCCTCACTTAAATCCCGGCGCACTCCGCCGATCGTATTAAACGCATAGTTCACCCGGTTCCCGCTGATATCCTCCAAGAGGTCCTGGACGACCTCACGGTCCTCCCAGGTGTACATGAACAAGGTGTCGAACCCGATCTCATGACCCGCGACCCCAAGCCACAGGAAATGGCTATGCAGCCGCTCCAGCTCAAGCACCAACGTCCGCAGATACGACGCCCGCGGCGGAATCGTCAGACCAAGAATCTCCTCGACGTTCTGCGAATAATTCACCACATGGGCATACGAGCAAATCCCACAGATCCGCTCCACCAGATACAGGTTCTGGATGTAGGTCCGACTCTCCATCAGCTTCTCAATGCCCCGATGCGTGTAGCCGATGCGGATGTCCACATCCACGACCCGCTCACCCTCCAGGGTGATGATGAAGTTCTCCGGCTCCTTCAAAGCGGGATGCTGCGGCCCAATCGGCATCTTCACTCTAGGCATGCGGCTCCGCCTCCGACGGCTTCCAATCCTTCCGCAACGGATACCCACCCGGCCAATCATCCGGCAACACCAACCGACGCAAGTCAGGATGCCCCTTCGCCGTGATCCCCAACAGATCAAGGATCTCCCGCTCATACAGGACAGCGGACGGGAACACATCCAGGATGCTCTGCACGGTCGTGTCATCCCGCGGAACAGCAGCCTTCACCGTCAACTCAGTCCCATCGATGAAGAAATGGTACAACACCTCGAGGTTCGCCCCCGCATCCCGGGCCGTGATTGTTGAGAGATGCTGCACGCCCTCCTCAGCGAGGATGCGGGCGACCTCATGCACCTGCTCCCGAGGAACCGAAAGGAACAACCGCCGAGCCCGCTTCTGCACCACGGTCTGATGCGTCTGATCCTGCAGACGCGCCACAATCTGATCAAGATTCGTCATTCCGACCCTCCCTTCTCGATCTTCGCAAGCAGCTTGATAAGCCCGTCCGCGATCGCCTCCGGCCGCGGTGGACACCCAGGGATATAGGCATCGACCGGGATCACTTTGTCCACCCCGCCCTCGACGCCGTACGCCCCAGCGAATACACCGCCGCTGCTGCCGCACTGGCCGACCACGACGACGAACTTCGGCTCCGGCATCTGGTCATAAACCCGCCGCAGCCGCTCCGTCATCTGCTTCGTCACCGGCCCCGTGCAGATCATCACATCCGCCTGCCGCGGACTCCCCTTCAGCAGGACGCCGAACCGCTCCACATCCATGCGCGGGATCAGGGCAGCGAGGATCTCGATGTCGCAGCCGTTGCACGACCCGCAGTTCATATGCAGGATCCACGGGGACTTCACCCGCGCCCACTTCACCAGTTTCTTAAGCATGATCCTTGCCTCCCACGAACAGCGCGAACGCCGACAGCCCCAGCACCCCGATGAGTACCGCCGCGATGAGCGCGCTCGCGCCGACCGGCGCGGTCGCGGCCACGAGCACGCCCACATGCAGGATCGTGAAGTAGAACGCGACATGGAAGAAATCGTACGACTGGTGCGCCTCCTCCACCGGCGGGGCCTCCTCGCCGCAGAAATAACTCTTGGTCTTGTACTTGGTCGCATGGAACGGCGGCTCCAGCCGCCCCGCGAACAGATACAGCAGGACCACGATCACCAGCAAGACCAGGAACGACACGATCGGCGTAATCAGGTCAATCATAGGCCACCTCCGATGCTGAGGATCGCGTCCACCGCGGGTTTGATGGTCCGTAGGCCCAGCTCCGGCCAGACGCCCAGAACGAGGGTGACCGCGGCCAAGACGAGGATCGCCGCCAGCATCGCCATCGACGGGTCACGCAGGCCCATGATCTTCGCCTTCTCCTCCTCCTTCGGACTCAGGTAGAGCTTCCGGATGATCGGCAGGTAATACCCAAGGCTCACCAGCCCGTTCGCCAACGCAATCACCGCAACCAGGATCCCGACCCAGCCAATGACACTATACGTCATGATCGCACTGCTGAAGACGAGCCACTCGCTCATGAACCCACTCAGCGGCGGGACACCAGCCAGCGACAGCAACGCCAGCGACAAGGTGAACCCCGTCACCTTCATGGACAACCCGATGCCCTGCATCTCATTGAGGTACCGGGTCCCCAGATGATGGATCATCACCCCCGCACACAAAAAGGCCAACCCTTTCATGAACGCATGCGTCATAAGATGGAACAGCCCACCCTCATACCCCGTCCGGATGCCGTACGCCATCCCCACCCCAATGCCCAGGATGATGTACCCCATCTGCGCCACGCTCGAGTACGCCAGGATCCGCTTCAGATCGACCCGCTCGCGGTACAGCTGCGAGAACGCCATGATGTTGCCGACCGTCATCGATAGCAATGAAAAAATAATCAGAATCTGCCCCGTCGGGATCCCCGACCCGGAGAACACCAGCAGGCTCCTCATCAACGTGAAGAACCCAGCGCCAATCACAATCCCGGACAGCATCGCACTAATCCCGGAGGGAGCCACCGAATGCGCATCCGGCAGCCAGGTATGCAGCGGCACAATCGCGGCCTTCACCCCAAACCCCACGATCAAGAAGATCACCGCGACCTGTAGCATCAGCGCATCCTGCAGACTGCCCAGGAGGCTTAAGAAGACCACGGTCCCCGTCTGGAGATAGATCAGCGAAATCCCAAAGACCGCGATCACCGAGCCGGCCGCGCTCATCACGAGGTACTTGACGCCCGCCTCCACCGCCATCCCATCATTACGGCGGAACGCGACCAACGCATACGACGGAATCGACATCAACTCAAAGAACAGATACAACACGAAGAAATCCGTCGCCAGACTCAACCCCAGGATCCCCGCGACCATCAGCATTAGCAGCAGGTAGTAGTACTCCTGGCCCACGTCATCCTTCATGTACGCGATCGAATACAGGCAGACCGCGGTCCCCAAGACCAACGCGACGAGCGAGAGGTACACCGACAACGCATCCATCCGCAGCTGCGTGCCCCCAATCGTTCCCGCCACGGCAGTCCCCTGCCAGACCTGCAGGCTCACGAAGATCTGCACGACCAAGGCAACCAAAAAGAACAGGAATGCGACGGTTCCCGCGAGGAACCGTTTCTTATACAGCCGCTCCAGCCGACCCACCGCATACGACAAGATACCTCCGGAAAGAAGGAAGGCCAACGGCAGCAACAGCAGGTCCATGGTTAGACCCCTCCGTAGAAGAACAATACGACCATGAGAATTACGAGCCCGATGACAAACCCGGTGAGGTTATAGTTCAAGTCACCTGTTTGGGTGCGGCGGAACACGTTGCCGAACCGTACCAACCCGGCGACGAGCGCGCTGTAGAACGCATCAAACCCATAGCCTTTCCGCGCCACGGTGACGGTCGCAGCGCCAACCGAATTCGCCGCATACCTCTTTCGGGCATAGAAGAGCCCAAGACCGACAACCAACGCAGTCAGGGAGAAGATAATCGCTGGCTTCGTGACCGTATCAACAATGAAACTCAGCACCGTGAACCCATGGGCCTCTGCGAACCCGAACACCACATACGACCGTGAGAGAAACCCGATCGCGAGCCACGCGATGGTCGTCCCAATCGCGAGAACCAATAGCGGCAGGCTCATCTGCCATGGGGTCGGATGCACATGGTGCTCGCGGCTCGGCTGCGCCCAGAACACGAGGTTCAGCATCCGGAACGTGTACGCCGCAGTCAAGACCGCAGTGATTACCATGATAATCATGGGGATGTACTGGCCGGTCTCCCAGGCGGCGAGGAGCACGTAATCCTTGCTCCAGAACCCTGCCAACGGGATCAGTCCGGCAAGCGAGAGGCCACCAATCAGCATGGTGTAATAGGTAAGCTTCATCGAGGATTTCAGACCGCCCATCTCGTACATGTTCCGGGTGCCGAGATTATGGATGACGGAGCCGGCGCCGAGGAACAGGAGCGCCTTGAAGACGGCGTGGCTGAGGAGGAAGAAAGTCGCGGCGATAAACCCAGGGAAGCCGAGCCCGATGCCGAACATCATGAAGCCCAGCTGGCTGACCGTCGAGTACGCCAAGACCCGCTTCAGGTCAGGCTCAACGAGGGCCATGGTCGCGGCCAGGAACGCCGTGATGATGCCGATCCACATCAGCGTCTCCGTCCAATACGGCACCGAAGCGAACAGAGGCAGGGACCGGGCCATGACGTAGACGCCAGCGTTGACCATGGTCGCAGCGTGGATCAAGGCGCTGATGGTGGTGGGCGCCTCCATCGCATCCGGCAACCAGACGTGCAAGGGGACTTGCGCGGACTTCCCCATGGCGCCGACGATGAAACAGAAACCAGCAATCGCAAGGGTGGTCGGGGCGATGCTCGCGACGTGGGCGATGAGGTAGCGGATGCTGAGGGCTTGGCTGAAGAAGTCGGCGCCCAGGCTGGTGGCGCCGGCGGCGAGGATGAAGATACCAATGAGCAAGGCGATGTCACCGACGCGGGTGGTGACAAGGGCCTTGATGCCGGCGCGGGCCGCCTTGGGGTCCGTGGTGTAGAAGCCGATGAGGGCGTAGGAGCAGAGGCCGACGGCCTCCCAGAAGAAATAGAGGATGAGGAGGTTGTCGACGAAGACGAGGCCGATCATGGAGCCGATGAAGAGCAGGACCAAGGCGTAGTAGCGGGTGAGGCCGGCGTTGCCCTCCATGTATTTGACGGAGTAGAGGAGGACGAGGGCGCCGATGCCGCCGGCGATGGCGGCCATCATGGCGGCGAGCGGGTCGATGTAGACGGTGAAGCTCAGTCCGGTGGAGGTGGTGCTGCCAAGTGAGGGTGCCCAGGCGAAGCTGTAGGAAAGGCCGGTGCCGCCGAGCCAGACGAGGTCAAGGATGATGAGGGTGGCGGCGGCGGTGAGGAATCCTAGGAGGACGGCGAGGTAGACCTTGGGTTTGGCGCCGGCCCTGGCGATGAGGGGGACGAGGGCGGTGCCGGCGAAGGGGAGGAAGAGGGCGAGCCAGACGAGGAGTTCGTTCGTGGTCATCGTGGTTCACCCCCAGAGCTTCCGGAGTTCTTCGATGCTGAGGCTGCCGGTGCGGCGGTAGACGTTGACGGCGAGGCTGAGCAGGATGGCGGCGACGATGGCGTCGATGACGATGATGAGGACGACGATGGCCTGAGCGGTGGCGCCGCCGGCGGCGAGGAAGCTTAGCGAGGCGCCTTTGACCATGATGCTGATGCCGATGGCGCTTTTAATGAGGCTTTTTTTGGTGAGGAGGCAGTAGAGCCCTAGGAACAGGATCATGACTGCGAACATGAGGTAGTTTGCGAGGACTAGTCCCATCGCCAGCCACCTCCGAGGAGGACGAGGACGCTTGCGGCGCCCGCTAGTGCGATGAAGGCGAGGATGAGGACGGCGAGGCCCCATTGGGTCCAGAGCGCTTGGGAGAAGGGGCCGGTGGTGACGGTGGGGGTGGGGATGCCTTCGCTGATGAGGCGGTTGAAGGTGATGATGATGAAGAGGAAGAGGACGATGGCGAAGCCGTAGGTGATGTAGGGTTTGATGGCCGTCATGGGTTCTCCTCCCGGGGTGGGGTGGGTTCTTGGGTGCGTTCGATGAGGCCGATGGCGGCGAGGAGCAGGACGGTGATGAGGCCGGCGGCGACGCTGAGTTCGAAGACGGCGGCGTAGGGAGCGTTGAGGGTGAAGAAGACGGCGGCGAGGATCGCGCTGCTGATGCCGAGGGAGATGGTGGCTTTGATGAGGTCGTCGAGTTCGATGGCGATGATGATGAAGACAAGCGTTGCTAACAGAGGCCCGAGTTCAACCACATAGGCTAGATCTAGTGCGATAAATATTCACCCCCGACGTGGCGCTGTTGGCTTGAGGGGGGTTATCAAGTCACCCTGTATTAAACGTATTGCTTTTCCTCGAAGAAGGAGGGGTTGAGGTGCAATGAGAGCAGCCTAGGCTCAATGGCTCCTCACCGCGGGGCATCACGGTGACTCTTCAAAGAGTTTAGGTGCGCGTGTTCAGTGGGCGAGGATGAAGGGGCCGAAGACGATCCCTTCACCGCTACGGCGCATAGGTGAGCATCCTTGGGGGGTGGCGAAGAAGTCGAGGTGGATCTTGCCGATGCCGAAGATTGGTCCGATGGAGACTACTATGGTTTGGCTGCCGTTGATAAGGGAGATTGTGCTGTTGGTCGAAAGGCTGATTTTTCCGTAGTAGCCGCCGTTCACGTTGAAGAGCCAGGTGATGGTGGTGAATGGGTGAGGGCCGTTGTTGGTGAGGACGGCTTTGGCGCGGAGGAATCCTCCAGCGAAGCGGGTGATTTTAAGCTGGTCTTTGACCGCATAGACGCTGCCGTCGATACCCGCGAAATAGAGGGTGTCGCCGCAGAGCGACAGGCCGCCTGGAATTTGGAAGGGGAGGGTGTAGGACCAGACATAGTCGGCGTTTGTCTTGTTGAGGGTGATGATGATGTTGGGGTACTCGGTTGTACCGTCGGAGGAGGTGACGAGAACGTTGTCTGCACCGCAGATGGTTCCACCGAAAAGACTGTATGAGTTGGCAGTGACCAGGGTGGTCCATTGTCGAGTGCCGTTGGTGGCGTAGAGTTTGATGAGGTCTGTGCCGTAGGCGTTTAAGTCCGCATAGGTACCGTACACAGCGCCGTCGGAGAGGGCGAGGTTGCCGATCGGGACACCCATGTAGATGGGGTAGGACCAGGCGGTCGCGCCGGTGCTTCCGACGTAGCAGCGGATGTAGGAGTAGTAGCCGTAGAGGTTGATGTCGGTGACGTAGACCTTGCCGGCGGAGGCGATGGGGGTGGGGGCCACGTAGTAATAGGAGAACAAGGTGCCGATGGTGTGGGACCATTTGTAGGCGCCCGTGTCTGCGTTCAGGCAGATCAGGGTGCCGGTATAAGAGTAGTAGCCGTAGAGGTCGCAGGAGATGACGTAGAGGTTCCCGCTGTCGACGGCGGGGGCAGAGAAGACCACTTGGTAGCCGGGGATAGAATAGGTCCAGAGGGTAGTGCCGGAGGATGAAGCGCAGATGATGGTGCTGGTAATAGAGTAGAGGTCCAGGGTACCGTAGTAGAGCTTGCTGTTAGCCGTGATAGTCGGGCTGGTGCCGACGCCGGCGAAGGGGGTGGCGCTGACCTGGGTGCCAGTCGTGGCGTTGAGGCAGTAGAGGTAGCCGGTGTAGGATCCCGTGTTCATGTCCGTGAAGTAGAGTTTGCCGTTAAGGTAGACGGGGTGGTTGGGGGCGTAGACGGCGTGGCGCCAGATTTGCACGCCGGTCGTGGCGTTGAGGCAGTAGGCGGCGCCGGGTCCGCCTTCAAGGTTTTGGAGGACCCGCTGTGGGGTCATCGGCGTGGAACCGAACAGGGTCAGCGGGTGCGTCGTCGTATCTTTGTAGTAAGAGTTGGTGTTGATGTAGACGCGGTTGTTGACGACGAGTGGGACCGCGTCGGTGATGCTTTCCATCAGCGTGGTCTGCCAGTACGGTTGGTAGGTGGTGGGTCCTGCGGCGGTCGTGCTGCCGGTGTTCCCCGCGTCGTGGTGCATCTGCGCCCACCAATCGTCAGCCGTGACGGCGCGGGCCTCAGGCGCGATTCGGTTTCCCAGTACCTGTGACAGCACTGCACAGCATCAGCGTGACGAGGACGAGTGCAACGAGTGAATGCTTCATGACGAATTTCCCCCAATCTTTAGTACAAGTACGTACTGTTGTTTCCTATTTAAATATATCAACGTATCTGTTACCAACGTTACTTATAAAAAAGGTAGTCAGGCGGTCTTCCCGTGCATTCCACGACTTGCTGGCGTTTCAACTGAGACCAAATAGGCGTCAACAGCTTCCAAAAATACACCGTAGCCTAGACTTTGACTACCCGTTTCCATGAGCCCCGCTCCCTCATTATTTGTCTATTTACTGACTACCCCCTCTCTCCCTCTCTGTTTTTCGAATTCGCGAGTCCTTATATAACCCTGAGAAAATATCCTGGGGAATGCGTGAACAAGCGCACCCGAAGGCCTTCTCGTACCAGGGTTTGATGATCGACGTCGACCCTAGGGTTTACGACCCTGCCGAAGACACCTTCCTCCTCCTCGAGAATATCCATCCGCGGCCGCAGGAGGCGGTCCTCGAGCTGGGCACCGGCTGCGGCATCATCGCGCTGGCCTGCGCCCACGCCGGCGCCCGCGTCGTCGCCAGCGACTGCAACCCGCACGCTGTGGAGAACTGCCGGCAGAACCTTATACGAAACCAGTCCCGCATCATTGGGATCATGGACGTTCGCCTCGGTGACCTCTTCACCGTCGTCCGACCCAGAGAACGGTTCGACCTCATTGTCTTCAACCCCCCGTACGTGCCGACCCCTGCTGGTGAATTGCTCGATCAATGGCTGGATTTGGCAACGAGCGGTGGGGCTGGCGGCCTTGCGGTCACCGGCCGCTTCCTTAAGGACGTCGGGCGGTTCTTTACTGCCAATGCACGGGCCTATACCATCATCAGCTCCCGGTCGCCGCCGGAGGTAGTCACCACCTTGTTTCGCCAAGGTCGACTTACTGGGACTATCGTGGGGCGGCAGTGGTTCGCCGCCGAGGAAATCATCTGCTACTGTCTTGCTTCGGCAGATTAAAAACCTGTGATTTCGTTATCAGTCTCCGTCAGTCATGACCGAGTACTATCCATGGGGCGGTGAGTTCACGACAGGCCCGTCAACCGGCTGCGTCGCCGTGGTGCTGCTCAATATCGAGTACGCTCCTCCGTCGGACGTGGCGATCTATGGGCGGCTGAAGACGGAGAATATCGGCATCGAAAAGGTCGTGGCGAACGTAATCTCCAACCCGCATATCCGCTACGTCGTCGTCTGCGGCGAGGAGATCCGCGGGCATCGGTCCGGGGCGTCGCTGCTGGCGTTGCACCGCCATGGCATCGACGAACACCATCGGATCATCCAGGCGCCAGGGGCGATCCCGTACATCGAGAACATCACACAGGAGGCCATCAACCGTTTCCGCGAGCAGATAGAGACCGTGGACTGTGTGGGGGTCGTGGACCCGGGACGGTTGTCCGAACAGATCGTAGAGCTTCATCAGCGGGCGCCGCCCTTGTTCGGCGAACCGTACATTGCGATTCGGATTAAGCCGGAGGCCACAGTCGGCCTTGGGGACGCGCGGGCGTTGCATGCGCGGATCATGATTGACGCCCGGGGTCGGGTTAGGAAAAGAGGTGAGTGAGGGTGTATTCGTTTACGAAGGCTCAGCAGGTCATGGAGATCGGCGGGATTTATTTTGGAGGACAGCCGGGGGAGCATCCCACGGTGTTGTTCGGCGGTCTATTCTTCAAAGGGGCGCCTCATTTCTCGGCCGCGGCTCCGCAGCTTGCGGCGATGCTGCGGGCAGGCGAGGAGACCGGGATGCCGACAATCCCGGATGTCTTCATCCGCAAGGAGGAGTACCTCGAGCCGATCCTTGATTTCCTGGAACAGCATCTCCCGGACGGGCATCCGTTCTCTGTGGATGTCATCGAACCGGCGATCAAGGTCAAGGCGTTGGAGGCACTACGCGATCACGGGTTGTTGGACCGGACAATCTATAATTCGCTGCACATCGGGATAACCGCACCGGAACGCGAGGCGTTGAAGGCGCATCCGCCGGCGATGGCGATCATCGTCGCGTTCAACCCCAAGGATTCATCCCCTGATGGGCGGGTTGAAGTCCTCGAAAACGGGGCCCACCTCATCGAAAGCGGGCTGCTGGCGGTCGCATCCTCGCTGGGGCTGAAGAAGATTCTGGTGGACACCGCGGCGCTTGCGCCGGGGCAGAACAGCGGGGCCGCGCTGGCGTCGCTGCCGGTCATCAAGGAGGAGTACGGGCTGCCTGCAGGCTGCGCGATCCATAACGTCGTGGAGAAGTCGAAATGGCTACATCGGTATGGGGATGTGAAGGACGTGGTGGATGCGGCGTCGAACGCGGGGGTCGCCTTGTTCGGCGGTGATTTCGCGGTCTTCGGCCCGATCGTCCATGCTCCCGTGGTGGTGCCGTTGATGGCCTGGTTCGACATGGTCGTGTCCGAGTATACAGAGGCGTACTTCGGGGTCTGCCCGGCGGTGCGGCATCCGCGGAGGGTGCTGTCCCCATGAGTCGGTGCGTATTGAGCAGCGTCGTCGGGTCGTATCCGGTCGTGGTGCCGCCGATGGAGTTGATGGCGCAGTACTTCGCTGGGGAGGAGGTGTCGTGGAACCCGTATATCGTGGACGCGGTGGGTGATATGGTGGAGGCGGGCATCGAGCTGGTGTCTGATGGGCAGACGCGGGATCCGTTCGTGCAGTTGTTCGCGCGGCGGCTGGGCGGCTGTCGGGTGCGGGCGCGGACCGAGGTGGTGGGTCCGATTGAGTATTGTGGGGGAATCACGGTGCGGGACGCGGAGGTGGTGCGTCGAGTGGTGGGGCCGTCGGTGAAGGTGCTGGGGGTGGTGACGGGGCCGTTTACGTTGATGAAGTCGTGTGTGGATTCGTTTTATCGTGATGAGCGGGCGTGCTGTCTGGCGTTTGCGGAGGCGTTGCGGCAGGAGGCGGCGGCGTTGTCGTGGTTTGTGGATATGGTGAGTGTGGATGAGCCGTGGTTCAGCAATGAGCTGCCGGAGTATGCGGAGGAGGCGATCGGGATCGTGAGTCGGGGGGTGGCGTGTCCGATGCGGCTGCATGTGTGCGGGAACGTCTCTGGGATTGTGGGGCGGTTGGTGGGGATGCCGGTGGATGTGTTGTCGCATGAGTTTGCGGCATCACCAAAGTTGTTTGCGACGTTTCGGGAGTATCCGTCGGAGAAGGGGATGTGTGTGGGGGCGGTGCGGGCGGATGATGCGCGGGTGGAGGCTGTTGAGGAGATTGCCAGTCATTTGGAGCGGGCGGAGGAGGTGTTCGGGTGTCGGGTGGTGCAGGTGGCGCCGGATTGCGGGCTGCGGATGTTGCCGCGTGAGGTTGCGTTTCATAAATTGAGGAATTTGCAGGAGGCGAAGGTGAGGGTGTATGGTGGATAGGGAGGTGCCGTCGTATGCGGCGCGCAAGACCGCGCAGAAGGATGTAATATTAGATCCCGCGGGGTTCTTCGTGATTGAGGCAGCGAAGGGTGGGATTCGGGTGGAGTTCTATTCGAACGTGGTTCGTGGGGGGCGGATCGTGTCTGGTCGGTTGGAGATGGTGTTTACGGGGACGCGGGCGGACGCGTTATGCGATACGATCGAGAAGCGGGTGCCGCCCTTGTTGGCGACGCATTATCTGTATCTGGGCCGGGAGCTGCAGCGGGCGCAGGAGGCGTGGGAGCATCATGCGAGATATGTGCAGGGCGGATGTTAGTCAGGATTTCTCCTGGGGCGTTGGCTTTTATAGGTCCTGTGTGTTTTCTCGTGTGCGATAAATCACTCTGAGTACGCGCTAATCTCGGTGCTGGTGACGGCAGCGTTGGGTTTCCCACCCGGGCTGGATTTCCGGGCCGCGAAAACCCTTGGGGCTCCAACTGGTGAATATCCTCATCAGCCAGCTGCATGAGACCATCGACTTGGGCCGGTCGAATGGAGCAGTCTTTACCATCGGGTTCCCGAGCAAAGAGAGGAGGAAGAGGTGAAAACCATGGAAAAAATCCGAGTCCTACTCGTCGAGGACGAGCTCATCATCGCCGCCAGCATCAAAAAACGTCTTGAGAAACTCGGGTACAGGGTTCCCGGCATCGCGACCTCCGGTCAGGAGGCGGTGCAAAAGGCGAAGGACCTTCACCCTGATGTCATCCTCATGGAAATCCAACTCGGCGGTGACATGGACGGCATCGAAGCGGCAAAGCAAATCAGAATCCTGTATAGGATCCCGGTGGTGTTCCTGACGGCGTACACGGATACCAAAACACTGAGCCGTGCGAAAATCACCGAGCCGTACGGTTACATTATCAAGCCCGTGGAAGACCACGAGCTGCAAAGCAACATCGAGATCGCCGTCTACAAGCATCTGATGGAGACACAGCTGCTGCAGTACCGTAGTCAGCTTAACAACATCATCGGCAATGCGTCCAACGTGATTATCTCCATCGACCAGACGCACCGGATTTTCCTGTGGAACAAAACCATTGAGCGGATTACTGGTGTCCGGCAGCGAGACATCATGCGGAAGAGGGTGGAGGAATGCGGCGTCTTCAGTGACCCAAAACTGCTGGCCGAGGAAATCGACGCGGTCTTTCATGGGAAGAAGGTGTCGTTGCAGGAGATCTGTATCCGAGATATAAACGGCGTGGAGTGCGTTCTCGGCCTGAGGCATTCCTTCCTCACCCAGGCAAGCGACACGGACCTCAGTCTTGTGCTTCTCGCTGAGGATATCACGGCGGAGCAGAAGCGGCACCAGGAGCTTCTCAAGGGCCGGGCTTATATTAGCTTCGAGCGGCCGCCGCTCACGGCAAACCATCCGTTCTTCTCCCTGACCAGGACCGATAGCCATGGGTTGTTGATGACACGGGTGAATTCCCCGGAGACGCTCTTTGGGCTTCCCCTGGAGGGCGTTCAAGTCCGCCTCATCAAGGAAATGAAACGCGGTCCTGAGGCGGTGTCGACGCTGGAGGAGATGCTGGCCGTGATCAAGGAGTTCATCAGACATCGGAAGAACTGTGTAATCCTGCTGTCCCGGGTCGACTACCTGATCAGTCGATTCTCCTTTGATGAGTTTCTCCGGTTCATCTACAAGGCGACCGAGGCGATCTCTGAAACGAACGCCATCCTGTTCGTGCAGGCGGACCCCGTCTTCTTCTCTGAGCGGGAGCGGGCGCTCCTCAGCCATGAGCTTCACGTCCTGCCGTCGCAGGTCGAGGCCCCGGTGGAGATTGATGATTCCCTGGTCGCAATCCTCCGGTACGTGTACGAGCAAAATCAAAGCAACGTGGTCGTTTCGTTCAAAAAGATTCGGATGAAGTTTGTCATCGCCTATTCGACGACGACGATCAAGCTGCGGATGCTGGAGTCCTTGGGGTTGGTCTTCGTGAAGAAGTACGGCCGGTCCAAGGCCGTGTACATAACTGAGAAGGGCAGGCAGGCTCTCGCCGGCAAATCCTCAGCGAACATGATTGTTCAATAATGATTCAATAGTGTTTCATCACTATTTTTCGATTGATATTAAGCCATCGGCTGTAATTATCAGCACTGGTCATTAGGAAACTCGTTGTCCGCCTGAGGTGGTTCAGACGGGCAACCCCCTTATTTTTCCCCGGGGGAGCTTACGCCCTCGGCCTGCTCCGGCAGGCCTTCACCTGGGCTTTGGTCACTTGACGAATCCGCCGTTTCGCGAGCGCATCAATCCGTTCATTGAGCTGTACCCGGTGCGCGGTATCGAACTTTCTCTGGGTATGAAAATAGCGCTTATCCCGCGGAGGACGATGACCCGGCCGCATCGAGTCCCTGCAATCGACATCCTCTCTTATTATCCTTCTGTGCGACCGAAATGCCACTCGTCGGTCCCGTTTTTGATCGCGTTCGGTCCTCGTTGCAAAGCGATCGATTCCCCAAGCTTGATGCCCTGGATCGACTTCACCGACGCATCACGCAACGTCACCGGCAGGATCTCCCCGCTCGTGGTTTTTACGGTTATCGACGTCACAAACCCAATCTCGCCGTTCTCTTTGAAAAAAGCGCGAGTCGCCTCCCGGCTCACAAGGACGCCACTGAGGACCTGATCAATCGATGAGTCAGAAGTCTGCTCGGCCATAGGCTCGACTTCCAGCATCCCCCATTTCCCCAGATTCAACTCCGCGCAACCATACGAGTCCTTCGTGTACCCGTTGATGACCCGGATCCGGGTGCCCACCGAAATCCCTTTGCTCTTCACCAGCTCGATGTCCTTATTCCAGAGCGCCAATCGACAGCCCCCGGACTCGTCTGCGATATCGAGATTGAGGACCTTGCCAACCGTCCCGTTCTTCTTCCGAAACGTCTTCACCTCGGCGACCCCCCCTACCATCGCGACCACGGTCGCATCCATCCCTGCCGCCAACCGGGAGATCGGCGTCAGACTGAAGGAATTGCGCCCCAACTCATCAACCAACAAAAACGCGATCGTATCCTTGTCCAGTAACTCCCCGTACGCCTGGTACCGCTTGGAAATCTCGCGCGTGAACTGCGCCTTCGTCCTCAGATCCTTCACAAGCGGATAGAGGTCGCCTTGTGTCCGCTGCATCCGCACAAGGGGATAACAGCCAATATTACTTAATGACTCGTACCATCGCTTCGATAAAAAAACAGAAAAACAAAAGAAGAAAGAAAAATGAGATGCGAGAGAGGAAGAATGAGGGTTCAGCTGGAGTTGCGCGCCAACCGACCGGAGACCGGCTCAGCTGGCGTACTGCGTCTTATACGAAGAGTTTTTCTTCTGCGGATACTTCTTTCGGTATTGGTGCCGATAGCCTTTGTGCTCCCATCTCTCACCATAGGTCTTCTTCTGCTGGTATTTCACGTGTTCACCTGACCCTGCTTCCGCCGCCATCCTATTTAAAACAACCCTGACATTCCGCCATCCCCGCCCTTTTCACGCCCCCTCCGAGAGCGAAACCATGAAATAACCCAAGGATGATAAGTCCTACAAGGGGGAAACACGATTATGAAACAGATGAAAACGCCACTCCTAATCCTCGCCCTTTGCATGCTGCTCACCACCACCATACTCCTCAGCGGTTGCGTCGCACCTAAGACCTATATGGTTCCCATGCGCGACGGCACCCGCCTCGCTACCGACGTCTACGCCAAACGAGGCCAGCAGCCCCACGGCAGCATCCTCATCCGCACCCCCTATGGAAAAAATCAAGGAATCCTCATCGGTAAAGCCTTCGCCAACCAAGGTTGGCCGACCGTCATCCAAGACATGCGCGGGCGCCACGACTCCGATGGCAACGACACCGTCTTCCGCAACGAGTCAACCGACGGCCCCGACACCCTCGCCTGGGTCGCCAACCAATCCTTCAGCAACGGCAAGGTCGCCACCTTCGGCGCCTCCGCCCTCGGCATCACCCAGTACCTCACCGCCGGCGCAAACCCGCCAAACCTCGCCTGCCAGTTCATCCAGTTCGCAACCCCCAACCTCTTCACCTGGGCCATGTACCAGGGCGGCGAATTCCGCAAGAACCTGGTCGTCAACTGGCTTGAAGGCGTGAACAGCACCTACATACTCGACGACGTCTACCTCCACGAGAACAGCACCGACCCCTTCTGGCAGAACGTCACCATCGACACCCACTATTCCGACGTCAACGTCCCCGCCATTCACATGGGCGGCTGGTACGACATCTTCACCCAGGGCACCATCGACGCCTATGAGGGATACCAATACCACGGCGGATCTGGGGCGCTTGGGAAATCCAAGCTCATTATTGGCCCCTGGATCCACGTCAACATGGGCTCCACGAAACAAGGCCAGCTTACCTACCCCAAGGACTCCGTCGACAACATCAGCCAAGACCTCTTCTGGAAGATGGTCAATCAGTACACCCAAGGGAATCCTGAAGGCTATGACAGCTACCCAGCGGTGAGTTATTACGTCATGGGGGACATTAATGGCTCCGGCAATTTCTGGCGGCATACCACAGACTGGCCTCCCGCCTCCACACCGGCCAACTTCTACTTCCACGCGAACCACAGCCTCCTGCAGTCGCCCGCGACAGCCGGAAGCCCATTCACCTACGCCTATAACCCAAACCACCCGGTCCCCACCCGGGGTGGTCAGGAGCTCTACGGTAAACTCGGTCCCTACGACCAGCGGCCCGTCGAGAACCGAAGCGACGTCATCGTCTTCACCAGCCCGGTGCTGACGCATCCATTCGAGGCGACCGGCCGGGTCCACGCGGTCCTTTATGTCAGCTCGGATCGGCCGGACACGGACTTCACCGTGAAACTCACGGATGTGTATCCAGACGGCCGCAGCATGCTAATCTGCGATGGGATCCTGCGAATGCGGAACCGCAATGGCACCGACCATTGGGAGTTCATGCAGCCGGGCACTGTCTACCGGGTCGAGGTCGACCTCATGAGCATCTCGTATATGTGGGACATCGGACACAGCATCCGGGTCGCGGTCTCCAGCTCCAACTACCCACGGTTCCTTGCGAACCCCAACACGAGGGACGGCATCGCCCGGAACACGACTTCGCAGGTGGCCAACAACTCCCTCTATGTTGACGCAGATCATGGTTCGTACCTTCGTCCTTCCCTGGATTCCGTGCAATTCTACGGTTGATTTCCCTATGATACCCTCGACGCACCGTGCGTTCTTCTCATGGTTGAGCCCGGCCATCTGGGCAAGCTTGATTCCTCAAGGCAAGGTATCTGACGAATCCTAGTATAGGAAGACTCCGGGGCCTGGACTGCTCCGGGAGCCTCATTTTTTTAATGAAATCTTTTTAAACTCCAGGGGTCTGTCCTACAAAAGTCGTTGGAGAGCGAGGTAACTGTGATACACCGACTGGTTTCTGTCTATGCTGACGGGGGATCGAGACGCAATCCCGGTCCTGCGGCTATCGGCGTCATTATTCTCGATGAACACGACCAGGTCATCGAACGGCATAAGGAATTCATTGGGACTGCGACAAACAACGTCGCTGAGTACACCGCGCTACTGAAAGCGCTACAACTCGCAGTCCGGCATACTCAAGGGGAAGTCCATGTGTTCATGGACTCCGAAGTCGTCATCAGACAAATGAAAGGGTCTTATCAGATCAAGGCTCCCCATCTTCTCCCGCTCTACGAAGCTGTCAAAAGACGGGAGAAAGCCTTCGTAAAAGTGATTTATCGAAACGTTCCCAGGAGCAACCCCCATCAGGCCCAAGCGGACGCCCTCGTCAACGAAGCCTTGGATGCCGGCTCGAGTTGAGATTCAAAATGAATTCCATTTGTTAAAAATCTTAGTTTTTTGATTTTTACGCTGTTGAGGCTATTTCTTTTACTCAATTTTTTTTACTTTCTTGCAGTATTCAACCGTGAAAAATAAACAAGAAAAATTCTTATCTTCCAAGTGAACCGTATCAAACCGAGCCCAGTCAAAACAAATTAGTTAAAATTTTTTTCTATCTGTCAAAGTACATTCAATTGTGAAAATTTATATACTATTGAACAATAAGAAGGTGTGCCATGTCTAGGCATGGGGAGGAAAGCCACCATGAAAACGAAGATAGTTGGATTCTTTATCTGCATGCTGTTACTTGCAACCGCCATTCCTATGGTAAATGCTCAAAGGATAGACAGTGATAAAGTAGATCAACCCCGTCATACCGTCGCGTTCAGTCAGCTCGATTGGTATTATAACGGCATGCCGCTCGTAATGCATTCATTGTGGGGACGAATTGATCTCCATACCGTGCCCGATTCCGCCTTTTGGTACGTTAACATCGTCGCAACCGCTGGGTATGCCCCTGCCTGGATTGTCCAAAACTACCCGATTTTCCCCGTAGCGTATCATCTCCCCCTTGACCAAGTCGTCTACTTCAACATCGCGGACCTCGGTCTCCACGAAGGCATGCCATTGAGTTCCCTCCAAGCTATCGTCTCGTATGAGCGTGCCCCGCTTCAAACCCAGCCGCAAGGCAACAATGTCTCGTATATGGTGATACCTTCTGATCGCGACGCTTGGGGCCATACCGTCGACCCCCCGCAGAAAGTCGGCTTCCCCCGCGGACACATTGCATCAGGGCCTGTCACAGATGCTCTGAAACACACCAACATCTCCAGCGTTCAAGAGGCACCTAATAACTGCATCACCGGCGCATACGCTCGCAGCATCAAATGGCTGGATACCACGTACGATTTGAAGAATCTCCCACCAGGGAAAACCGCGCAGGACGTCTACAACGATCTCGCAGGCCTAGGAGTCGGCCACGGCACAGGACACCACGATGAAGAACAGATGCTGGAGACCAAAGCCGCCTACCTCAAAGGACAGGACGGCAGGGCGGTCACCAAGTTCGTTGACTTGACTGGATGGATGAGTAACAATGTCGCCGGCTGCACAGAGGAAAACCCCGCGAACCTGAAGGACTGGCTCCAATACGAGCTGAAGACGGAGGACGTCGAGATATGCTATGACCACCACTGCATCATGCTCGCCGGCATCTACACCCAGCAAGGCTGCGTGTTCCTTGAGTACCGCGACGACGAACGGCAAGGGAATGACACCGCGGGCGACACCACCGAAAAAGAAGGACAACTTTTGGAAGACGCTGGCCAATGGTACCTCGATGGCTCTCCGATAGACTACGTCGTCTCAGAATCTATTAACAACCCACCGGCACCCCCATCGATCAATGGACCATCCAGTGGAAAACCGCGAGTACCTGTCCAATACTCCTTCTCGTCGATTGATCCCGACGGGAACCAAGTCCGGTATTTCATCGACTGGGGGGACGGCAGCGCAGTCGAACAAATCGGCCCATACAACTCCGGGGCCGCGGCGCAGGCGAACCACACATGGCAAAAACGAGGCACCTACACCATCAAGGCAAAGGCAGTCGATCCCTACAACGCCTCAAGCAACTGGTCAACACTCCCCGTGAAGATGCCGTACCAGCCGCCGCGCATCCTCTCCTGGATACTCGAACATTTCCCTCATGCGTTCCCGGTCCTTCGACGCCTCTTGGGGTTCTAGGCGACCCCCATCTTTTCTATTTTTTATAGACACCATACCGTATAACGACTATTTTCCCACAGACAAAAAAATCCAGATTTCAAAAAGAAAAGGCCTTCCCCCTTCCGTAAACCATAAAAACACCGAGGCATCGACAGTAATATATATAATATAAGATAATTAAAAACCGCCACCATGCGACCCCTTCCCAGACGACGAACCCTCTTCGCCCTCCTAGTCCTCCTCATCCTCATCATCTTCAACATCGCCGTCAGCGCCTTCCTTATCTTCACTGTCAACTCCGCCAGCCTCCCGAAAATCGAGATCGCCGTCACCACCTTCACACTCGGCACCGACCAGGCAACCCTCGCTTACACCCTCACCATCCACAACACCAACGACTTTGACCTCAGCCTCCAACACCTCACCCTCACCCTCCGCACCACGACCACCGACCTCGCCAGCATCCCCCTCGCCAACGGCACCATCCCCGCCCACACCACCACCACCCTCACCGACACCAAAGCCATCACGCTCTCCGGCAACCTCACCGGCCTCCTCACCGCCGCCCTCACCGGCGACATCGACATCACCTTCGCCATCATCCACAAAACCCTCCCCCTCAGCCTCACCATCCAAGCCAGCATCGACGACCTCATCGACCAGATCCACCTCCCCACCATCCACATCGCCCCCACCCTCGGCACCATCACCAACACCAGCATCGCCCTCAACACCACCATCACCATCACCAACCCCAACGCCTTCGCCCTCGGCCTCCACGACACCACCCTCAGCATCGGCAACGAAACCAACGAAACCGTCACCCTCCTCCCCATCACCAACGGCACCATCCCTGCCAAGGCCAATGCCACCCTTTACAGCAACGGCTTCCTCGCCTTCAGCATCCTCAACGCCCAAACCCTTACCATCACCTTCACTAGCAAAGCCAGCGCCATCATCGCCGGCACCACTAAAACCCTCCCCCTCAGCACCGCCGTCACCCTCGCATTCCCCGACCTCGGAACCCTCCTTCCCCACACCGCCCCCATCGAACTACGCCTCTTCGTCGACACCCACCGCGTCAAAGGCGGCATTCAAGGAGAAACCAACCTCACCGTCTACAACCCCTCCAGCCTCCCCCTCTACGTCAAGGATCTGCGCATCGACTACTACTCAGTCCTCTCCACTGGCCTTAACTACCTCGCCTACGGGAACCTCACCGAACACGAACTCACCCCCCACGCCACCACCAAATTCACCGGCACCATCTTCTTCTCCTGGAAAATCCTCCTGCCTCACGGCCGCCCGCTCCTCCCCCCCACCCGCCTCTACGCCTCCCTCAGCGCCAACATCACCCTCACCGGCCTCACCCACCTCGCCCTCTGGGTCCGCCTCGGCGACTACGTCGACCTCAGACCCTACCGACTGACCGAATAATAAATACCCGAAAGCCGATATTTTTATCAAAAAATAGAAATACTACGAACCAAATATGACGCCAGCACATCGGGAGGAGAACAATGCAAAACCCTGGTTCTACCACGCACACGATACTCACCGTACTGGCCGTCCTCATCATTCTACCATCCCTCGCCCTCCCCGCCACCGCCTCCACCCAAGTCGACCTCTCCATCGACCCCCTCACCATCCCCACCGATACCATCGTCGGCACCAACCTCACCCTCCCCGTCAACATCACCACCCCCCCCAACCTCAATAACAATACCTGGATCAACGTCAGCCTCCTCGTCGACGGCACCTACACCACCAGCATCAACACCACCATCACCCTCACCACCACCCACCATACCTTCACCCTCTACTGGATCGCCAAATTCACTAGCCACCATCCCGCCAACCTACCACAAAACCGCACCCTCAACTTCACCGCCCGCACCGGCCTCAACGACCCCAACCCCCACAACAACTACCGCACCGCCACCATCACCATCCACCCCCCGCCCCCAGACCTCGCCTTCACCACCCCAATCACCCTCACCGGCACCACCACCGTCGGCTCCCTCATCACCCTGCAAGCCACTGCGACCAACACCGGCGCCAACACCACCGAAACCATCCACGCCGACTGCCGCATCAATGACAAAACCATCAACACCACCGCCATCATTGGCCTCCAACACGGCCAACTCTGGGCCCTCACCTTCAGCTGGACCCCGACCACCGCCGGTCTTACCACCGTCACCATCGTCCTCGACCCAGACCATACCGTCTACGAACTCAACGAAACCAACAACACCGCCACCCTCGTCGCCACCATCACCACGGTTAAAATCCCCTGGTGGAACACCAGCTGGCACTACCGCTACTACTACAATGCCACCGGCACCGGAAACCTCACCAAGACCGTGAACTTCACCGCCGCACTCCACACCCTCGGCCTCACTAGTAAGCCCCTTGAAGACGCCACTATTACCGTCGTCAAATACGCTGCCGGAAAAAACAACGTCATCCCCTATAAGTTCACTAGAGCCAACGACTACGCTTCTCAGACCAACGCGAAAGGAGACCTCACTTGGGCTGTCACCGGCCGCGGTTTCTACCTCGTCTACTTCGACACCTACGACAACAACGGCACCCGGACCAACCTCTCCAAACCCATCCACCAAAACCCCGGCACCGCCGTCATCGACTCCACCAGCAACCCCGAAGGCTGGTGGCTGGAGCCCTCCACCGTCATCCAAACCTTCTATCTGCCGAATACAGACTTCACCATCACCCTGAAAACCGTCGCGAAAGCCAAATCCGTCACCGCCGACCTCCTCCTCAACGGCCATTTCAACCGGACCCTGACGTTCTCCACCCTCGATACCCTCAAATGGACCCAGCGCCTCAACCTCCCCAGAGGCAACTGGAGCATTCGCGCCACCGCCATAGACAACGCCGGGTACATCAATCGGCAGAACTACTCCCTCAACATCACCATCCCGGACATCGCCCTCACATACCTGCGATTCCCTAACACCCCCACGGAAGGCAACGTCACCATCACCGCCTACGCCACTGCCACCAACGCCACCGTCCCCGACGTCCGCATCAGCTTCAAATGCAACTCCACCTACCTCTTGAACTCCACCGGAAACGTGCTACCAAAAGACAAGAACACCAGCTTCGTCTGCTACTGGCACCCCACCCAAGGCACCTACAAGATCACCGTCACCATCAGCTGCTCGGACTACACCGAGCCGAACACCGCCAACAACAACAAGACCGCCACCGTCACCGTCCAAGGCGCTGCCGACTTCACCGTTGTCGACATCAGCCTGCCGAGCACAGCCCTCAACGAGTACGGCGCCGGAGTCATCGCCACCACCATCCGCAACAACGGACATAAGACCGGCGTCAACTACACCATCGCCCTCTTCGTCGAACAGCACGACCCCCCCAACGTGCTCTACACAGGAGAAGTGAACTCCACGACCATCTCCCTTGACGTGGGAGAGACCATGATCGTCGACCTCACCTGGTCCCCCGTCAAGTACGGCGACGAGAAATACAGGGGGGAATGGTTACGTCGGCGTCGAGATTCACCCCAACGCCTCCACCCCAGACTACAACGACACGAACAACCGCCTCAAACGCCTCGACCGACCCCTGGTGGTCATCCCGGCGGAAAAGAACAAGCCCGTCATCAGCATCCTCGAAGAGCCCGGCATCATCGAAAAAGGATTCCCCGCCATCTTCACCGTCAGGGCGACCGACGCCTCCGGTATCAGCCTCGTCAGCATCACCATCAAAACCCCCAAGAACACCCAACTCGCCGCCAACATGACCCTCCTCAACGATACCAGGTATCGCTACACCCTGCTGGATACCTGGGCCCTCGGGAGATACAGCTTTACGATCACCGCGACCGACGCCGCCTACTTTAAAAACAAGGCCACTGCTACGGGGAACTTCACCGTCGTCATCGACAAGACCCCGCCGTCCCTGGACCTCATCGAAGTCGAGCCCCAGGTCCAGCTCCCCGGCCTTCCCGTGAAGATCACCTGCGGGACCCACGACAACTACGGCATCCGCAGCGTCCAAGCCCGCATCACCACGCCTGATGGCACCTACTCTGACGTGATCCTCCAAAAGAACACGACCGGATACTATCAAATCACCCAGATCTACCACGACCTCGGTAAGTACATCTATCGCGTCTCCAGCGTCGACTACTATAACAACACCGCCCGCAGCCCCGAGATGACGTTCTGGATCACCCTCGATCTCAACGACACCGACAACGACGGGCTGCCGGATGACTGGGAACTGTTGTACGGGCTTGACCCGTACAACGCCTCGGATGCCCTCATCGACTCGGACGGGGACGGTGCCAGTAACCTACAAGAGTACACTGCCCATACAGACCCTCTGCATGGCCGCCAAGAGGCATCCCTGATCGAGGTCTTTCAGGACCATGCTCTTTACCTCACCCTCGCGGTGGTGTTCTTCGTCGTCATCTTCCTCCTCGGCCTTCTCGTTATTCGGAGGAGGTAGCCTCATGAACCGACGCGTCCTCATCGCGGTTTGCGTCATCCCCCTGGGTCTGGTGACGCTGATCGTCGCAATGTATGATATGGTCAATGAGAACGGGTGGATGCTGCAGGTTCTCTTCGTCGACGTTGTCCTGCTCATCCCGCTTGTATGGATGCTGCTTGGGGTGCGGAAGACTGCGAAGTCTCCGACTGACAAAGCCCCTGCCTCTGCCGTGCATCTGTATCGTTGCCCTTCCTGTAAGAAGACGTTCTCCCTCTCGGTCCGCACCAAGAAGCCGACCTCGTTTACTCATACCTGCCCCCAGTGCGGGTACATGGGCACGATTACGGTCGCTGCAAGAAAATAAGGGACCGTTTTCTTTTTTTAGCTCAGGTATGGCGATGGCGGATTCGTATCGCCTCCCCGTGCCGTGCGCGGTTCATCTCCGGTCCGCTCATGGTCGCGACGCCGACGCCGCGGACCATGTTGTTTTGTCTCACCCAGACGTCGTCCCCGATGCGGATTCCTGGGTCGGCCTGGATGATGCCGGGAGCGAACACGGAGCCGATTAGGCGGAAGTCGTCCGCGATGGTGACGGAGTACCCAGATTCGGCGGCGCAGGCCTGCGCACCGCCAAACGTCAAGGAGATGAGGCCTCGGTCGGTGATCATGCCGAGCTGCTTGTTGCTCTTGAGGATCTTGCGGTACGGGTAGCGACCGCGGACGGCGCTGTCTTTCATGAGGGCGGCGGCGATGGCTGGGCCGAACTGGTAGGCGGCGACGGCGCTGACTTCTTCGCAGGCATGCTGGGCTGGGCTGACCCGGGGGTACTGAGCGGTGCGGACACCGAGCTCCTGTTTGAGACGGTCGAGTGATGCGTCCGAGGTTGGGATGTCTACGCAGGTCACCGTCGCGCCAGGGATCAAGGCTTCGACAATGGCATGGAGGTGGGGGCCGAGGTGGCTGATGATCTGGTCGTATCGGTTGGCTGCGAGGTAGTGGCGGAGGAGTCGGGTGATCATGGTCTTCTCGTCGTCGTCCCAGTGGCCGGTGACCGCGATGTCGTAGCAGGAGGCTGGGGGGACGATCTCGAGTTCGCGAGGGACGAGGCCGAGGGGGGAGGTGACGATGAGTTCGTGCACTGCCCAGGGGTTGGGGCTGGCGAGCAGGGCGGCTCGGAAGAGGGTGTGGCTTTTGGATTCGGAGTATGGTTTGTGGGCGGCACAGGGGAGCAGGAGGAGGATGTGGGCGGTTGGTGGTTTGTGGTAGCGGTAGAGGACGCGGTGTTGGTAGCGGCGGACTTCGGGGCGGGTGAGGGCTTCGCGGGTGGTGGCGAGGAGGGGGTAGCGTCTGGTGAGGGGGGTGGCTTCTTCGAGGTAGGCGGGGTGGTTGTGGTCGAGGAGTCGGAGGAGTGCGGTGGCGTGTGGGTCGGCGCGGACGCGGGTTTCGACGTGTTCGCGGAGGGTGCCGCGGGTGATGGCGGTGCGGATGTGTTGGGCTTCGGTGGTGAGGGCGTGGATGTTGTGGGTGAGGATGTCGGAGCAGGTCATGGTTGTTGGGTCTTTGATAGTGGTGCAGGTTGGGCAGTGGCAGGGGAGTTCGGTGAGGTCGGTTTGGGGGATGGGGCCGGTGGGGAAGAGGAGGGTGTGGTGGTGGGCGGCGAGGTGGGCTTGGGTGGTGTCGGTGAGGTCGGCGCCGAGGTAGGTGAGGATGGCGAGGGTGGTGGGGGTGGCGATGGCGGGGAGGTAGAGGAGGCTTTCGGGGGCGAGGGTCTGGCGGAGGGTGGTGATGAAGGCGACGAAGGCGGTTTGGTGGTGGTAGAGTTGGGCGGCGTTGGTGACGGTGTAGAAGGTGCCGGGGGTGGTGGTGAGGTTAGTGAGGAGTTCTGGGGTCGGGGGGATGAGGTGGAGGTCTGGGGTTTTTTGTGAGGAGGTGAGTGTCTCTTTTTGGAAGGGGAGTGGGAGGTTGTTGGGGTAGAGGAGGTAGCTGGTGGGTTTGGGGTGTGGGGAGAAGAGGGTGGTGGGGATGGTGGTGAGGTGGATGGTGTTGGGGATGGTGGTGGGGGTGAGGGTGAGGATGGAGGGGGTGTGGATGGTGGTGTCGTGGATGGTGAGGATGCCGGTGCGGGCGGGTCCGTCGCGGGCTTTGATGGTGAGGTGCATGGGTGTCCGTTTTGTTTGGTTTTTGTTTTTAGTGGCGGAAGTAGCGTTGGCCGGTGAAGACCATGGGGATGTGGTGTTCGTTGGCGGCTTGGATGACTTCGTCGTCGCGGATGCTGCCGCCGGGTTGGAGGATGGCGGCGACGCCGGCTTGGGCGGCGACGTCGACGGCGTCTCTGAAGGGGAAGAAGGCGTCGGAGGCCATGGTGCTGCCGCGGATGCGGTCTTGGCCTTTGTGGGTGGCGATCCAGACGGCGTCGACTCTGCTGGTCTGTCCGCCGCCGATGCCGACGGTTTGGGTGCCGGTGACGAAGACGACGCTGTTGGATTTGATGTGTTTGACGCAGCGGGCGGCGAAGGCCATGCTGTCGAGTTGGGCTTGTGTTGGGTGTGTGGTGGTGACGGTTTTCCAGGTGTCTGGGGGGGTGAAGGTGGTGTCGCGGTCTTGGGTGAGGAGGCCGCCGACGACGCTACGGTATTCGGTGCCGCCGCGTGTGATTTCTTTGTCGAGGCCGGGGAGGGTGAGGAGTCTGAGGTTCTTTTTTTGTTCAAGGATGGTTTGGGCTTGAGGGGTGTAGTCGGGGGCGATGATGACTTCGAGGAAGTACTGGCCAAGTTCGGTGGCGGTGTCGGCGTCGAGTTGGCGGTTGAAGGCGACGATGCCGCCGTAGGGGCTGTAGACGTCGGTGGCGTACGCGTCTTTCCAAGCTTGGAGGGGGGTGAGGGCGGTGGCGATGCCGCAGGGGGTGGCGTGTTTGACGATGACGCAGGTGGGGGCGGTGAATTCTTTGAGGGTTTCGATGGCGGTGTTGCTGTCGAGGATGTTGTTGTAGGAGAGTTCTTTGCCGTGGAGTTGGGTGGTGGTGGTGATGCAGGGCTCGGTTGGTGGTGGGAGGGTGTGGTAGAAGGCTGCGTGTTGGTGTGGGTTTTCGCCGTAGCGCATGGCTTGTTTTTTTCTGAAGGTGAGGGTGAGGTCGGTGGGGTAAGGGTCGGGTGCCCATGTGGTGCGGAGGTAGGTGGTGATGAGGGTGTCGTATTGGGCGGTGTGGGCGTAGGCGGCGATGGCGTACTGCTGGCGCTGCTCGAGGGTGATGGGGGTCTTGGTTTTCAGGGCGGTGATGACGTCTGGGTATTGGGCTGGTGAGGTGAGGACGACGACGCCGGGGTAGTTCTTGGCGGCGGCGCGAAGGAGGCTGGGGCCGCCGATGTCGATGTTCTCGATGGCGTCTTCGATGGTGACGTGGGGTTTTTGGATGGTGGTTTCGAAGGGGTAGAGGTTGCAGACGACGTAGTCGATGAGGGTGATTTCGTGTTTGGTGAGGGTGGCGGTGTGGTCTTTGTTGTGTCGTTGGGCGAGGATGCCGGCGTGGATCTTGGGGTGGAGGGTTTTGACGCGGCCGTCGAGCATCTCGGGGAAGCCGGTGTAGTCGGAGACCTCGGTGTAGGGGATGCGGGCGGCCTTGAGGGCCTTGGCGGTGCCGCCGGTGGAGAGGATCCTGATGTCGGCGGCGGCGAAGGCGCTGGCGAGGTCGGTAATACTGGTTTTATCAAAAACGCTGAGGAGTGCGAATCGCTGATCCATTACTCTTACCCAGGGAGCATTGATAAGAGGCTCATAAACGTTTGGGTGACAGCGGAGGGCGAGGAACTAGGTTGGAGTATATTGAGGGATGAGAGTTTAGCTCTTCGCCTTTTTATAAGAAGAAATTTGTTCGTTTGAATAGATTAATTAATGTGTTCATCCTTTATTATTTGAGGGAAGATGTTAATGTGGAGGAAAACAGTCGGGATTTTTTTCTGTCTCTGCATGGTGATGCTAGTGTGTGGAGGGTCAATGTCATCCCGCGATGACATGACGCCTCCTGTGACGGTCGCCGTTTTTAATCCGCAGGGGTGGAATGGGTTCTGGCAGCCGGGGGTCACAATGACGTTGAATGCGACGGACAATGAGTCCGGGGTGAACGTTACTTACTTCCGGTGTAATAATGGCAGCTGGCAGGTTTATTCAGAGGGCATCGTGTTCGTAATCGAAGGAGTTACGGTGGTCCAGTTTTATTCGGTGGACAACGCTGGGAACATTGAGGATGTGAAACAGGTAGAAGTCAAGATTGATGGAACGCCTCCTATAGTCTCGGCGAGCGATCCTCCTTGGCCGAACGGGCAACATGGATGGTACATCAGCAACGTCACTGTCACGCTGACAGCTGTTGACCCTATCCTTGCGGGGAGCACCACGCCTGGATCTGGCGTCAAGGAGCTTTGGTGGCGGTACTCTCCCAACCATGAGTGGCAGCCATACACTGGTCCCTTCAATATCAGTCAGTATCATCCGTCTTTCGAGACCTATTGCAAAGATAATGTGGGGAACAAGGTTTATGGAAAACCTATATCTTTAAAGTTTGACCAGACGCCGCCGGAGATCACACTCTTCAGGGAAAAGATAGTAAATAATCTCGTGTTTGTGGCCAAAGCTGTGGATCGCGAAAGCGGGGTAAACTATGTCGAATTTCACTTGATGGGAGGACATTGCTATACTGATACCGAGGCACCGTTCGAATGGATCGACTCATTGAACGAAAATATAACGGTCGAGGCAATCGCCTATAACTACGCTGGGCTCTCGGCATCCGACGACACGCCAGAAGCGCCGACGGTCATCGTCCATGTCACCGTATGGGCCACAGACCCCAATAGCAACTGGTCCGCGCCCCTCGAAGGGGCAAGAGTCCATGTCTTTTTACTCGACCTTCTTCCCCGCCTTCTCCGCGACCCTGCCGCCGGGTCCGGCTATACCAACACCGCCGGTCTATGTGACGTCACGCTGGCAGGTTCTACCCAGCACACGTGGCATTACTTGATAACCGTCTCGAAGCCGGGGTACTGGCCATACCTCCTGTACAGCAGGAGCCAGGCCTTGCTTCCAATAAACATTTATACCGAAAACGAAGTCTTCCTCATCCTCAAGACATCCTTGTTCCTCCACGCCTAGTGAAAAAAAGATTTTTCAAAACATAGGTTTATCAGCCTCATTTCTGATAGGAAAGACCAGTGAAACCGTACCACTGCAAGGTCTGCGGCATCGAACTTGTTCCAAGGGAGGACGTCCCGCCAGCACGGGCGAAATCCAGTGAGAGACCATCCCTGGAGGACCGCCGCCTGTGTCTGCACCACATCGACTACCAGAAGAACATCGCGATCAGGGTCTGCCCAGCCTGCCACGTCAACCTGCACAACGCCCTGAAGAACCACCCCTACGGCATCAACAACGTCATCAGGGAAGACGGACGGAAGAAAGGCCCGATCTCCCCCGGCCGCTACCCAAAGAAAATAATCGAATAATAACCCCTTTCACAACGATTTTAAGGAGATTTTCTTCCTTTATCACAGCCTATTCAATTAATTTTCTGCCTAGAATAAACTTAATATATGGGAAGGAAATTCTAATACACGGGGTAAAGGAAGGACGGACTTATGAAAAACAAGATACTTTTCTCACTCGCAGTTCTCACCTTCATGCTGGTTAGCTCTACTGTACCGGCATCCTTGCTGTCACACCACGCCTCAACCACTACGGAGCAGGAGAAAAACGAGGCAGCGAGAATCACCTGCTACTTCGGCGGTAAACCGCAAACCGTGACCGTGACCAGACAGGCCGCTCAAGACTTCCAGACGCTCCTTACTGCACTCACCCAGGCGACCGGAGACGATCCCCAATCTACCGAAACCCGAGCCCTCCAACAACAGATTCTTGCCAAGGCGGAGGCATTCGGCCTCCTCCCCAAGGGCATGACCGCGACCGAGGCTCACACCATAATCCGGCAGTACGGTGAACGCCTCGCCGCCCATACTGCAACCCACGCCTCGCCTC
This sequence comes from Methanobacteriota archaeon, assembly GCA_963769885.1. Lineage (GTDB taxonomy): Archaea > Thermoplasmatota > E2 > DHVEG-1 > DHVEG-1 > CAIRCU01. The sequence continues at coordinate 291,848 of CAVYNH010000004.1, read as the reverse complement.
TCCCCTATGGGACGACCGACCGAGAGTTCCTCTGCAACTTCGCCACCTCTGGGACAGGCAGCGCCTTCCCCATCATCATCCTCCCCAGGCTCATCCCTATTATCCAACTCCCGATCCCCCGCCTGTTCGTCGGATGGAAGACCTCATACGGGATCACCTCAGTCGGCGGCCTTGTCTCCCGGACCGGGTTCATCGCCGAAGGAAGCCAGCAAGGCATCGCCCTCGGCTTCTGGGGCATCGGCTTCAGCATCTTCCTCCCGCCGCTCAGCGGCTACGGCCTCATCGGGTACGCAGCCTACACCAAAGTCACCGCAGATTACATTGAACAATGGCCGCCTAACAACCCACCAGAAGTCTCTGCGGTCTTCCCCCTCGACGGCGCGACCCATGTCTCCACGAACACGAACGAACTCCAGTTCCACATCAAGGACGATGACAGCGACTTCATGAGCTACAGCGTCACCACCACCCCGGACGTCGGCGGCGGCAACGGGAACATGAAACGCGATGGGACCTACACGGTCCCCATCACAAACCTCCAAAGCTCGACTACATACACCTGGACCGTCCAAGTCTCCGATGGAAAAGACACCACCATCGGAACCTACAGCTTCACGACCGAAATGCTCGCCCCCGCCATCACAGACCCCAAGCCAATAGACCATGCAAAGTACATCCCCATCACCCTCGGCAACCTCAGCTTCACCCTCACCGACTACCAAAACGACCCCATCAGCTACACCGTCGAAACCTCCCCTGACATCGGCCACGGCAGCCAGACCAACCAGCATAACGGCCGATTCAGCATCCCGGTCTCCAATTTACAGTATTCGACTCAGTACCACATGGTACGTCAACGCCTCAGACGGCACCCACTCCAGCCATCAGGTCTATACCTTCCAGACCACTGCCGAACACGAATTCCACATCAATCCAATCCAAGACAACACCCTCGAGGAGAACCACCCCGATTGGAACTGCGGCCCCCTCGATCACATCGTCGTCCGAAGCCTCTCTGGGTGGGAATGGGACATCCTCCTTCAATACGACCTCAGCATGCTCCCACCGAATATCACCATCAGCTCCGCCACCATGGATATCTACTACTGGAAGAGTGTTGACGGAAACCCGGCCGGAAACCCGGTTAACTTCTACAGGATCACGAGCCCCTGGGACGAAAACACTTCGACATGGAACAACCAGCCATCCTATGTCCCTCAATCCAGCGCAACAGGACACATCCCATCTCAGCCTGGATTGTGGATGACTGTGGACGTCACAAGCGACATCATCAGCTTCTACCACGGCACACCGAACTACGGCTGGCGCCTCGCGGACACGAGTGGAGAAAACGTGTGTACGTACTTCCGGTCACGACAAGATCCGAACAACCCGCCGATCCTGCACATCCAATATGATTGACTGAGGCGAAACGGGATTTCATCCACAAAAATTAATCAGCTTTCCCCTTGACAGGAACATCTAGTAAAACGCCATTATTGTAAAAATAATGAGGAGGATACAAGGAAAGTCGAGTAAGTTCTCATTATAAGGATATTTTTTTGTTTTTCTCTTGGTATTATTGATTTTCTGCTTTGAGATAATTTAAAATACGTAAAGGTAATTCGCTAACTTGGGGTTAAAGGAAGGATGAACCATATGAACTACAAGGTTCTCGTTTCAGTCATAGCGCTGGCGCTCGTACTCGTAAGCTCCTCAGTGCCAGCTGCTTCACTCACAAAGCAAACCATCCAAACCACGAAACCAGCCACAGACGGAGCCGCGACAATCACCTGCTATTTCGCAGGACGACAGCACACCACCACCATCACCGTTGAGAAGGCACAGCACTTCCATGAGCTCTTCACCAAGCTAGCAGACGCCATCGCAGCCGGTCCCCAATCCACCGCAACACAAGCGGTACAGCAGCAGATTCTCTACGACGCGGAGGCAGACGGCATCCTCCCAGACGGCCTCACCGCAGCCGACGTCCACACCCAGCTGCAACACTACCGCGAACGCCTCGTCAATATGCCCCAGCCGACGCTCTTCGGCCAAGATAGAGACCATGAGTTCGTCTGCAACATGGCCACAACGGGAACCGGAGGCGTCCTTCCCCTCATCATCCTACCAAGGTACCTCCCCCTCATCGAACTCCCCGTCCCGCGGATCTTCATCTTCTGGAAAACCCAAGTCGGAGTCGCCTCCATCGGCGGCCTCCTCTCCCACACCGGGTTCATCGCCACCGGGAAACAACACGGATTCTCCCTCGGATTCTGGGGTATCGGCTTCAGCATCTTCCTGCCACCGATCTCCGGTTACGCCCTGTTCGGCTACGCGGCCTTCACCCAGGTCGCCGCCAAGAACATCGTCCAATGGAACCCGAACAACGCCCCAGAAATCGAAGCCGTCTACCCCCTGGACGGCGCCACGCAAGTCCCTATGAACACCACCCAGCTCCAATTTGCGATCCAAGACTTCGACGGCGACCTGATGAGCTACAGCGTCGTCACCAACCCCGACATCGGCGGCGGGAACGGCAACCAGCTCAAAGACGGCACCTACAACGTGCCCATCAGCAGTCTGCAAAGCGCCACCCTCTACACCTGGACCGTCCAAGTCACCGACGGTAAAGATACTACGACCAAAGTATTTACGTTTACCACTGAGACATAGCGCCCGCCCACCCCTCCATTCTCCCTGCCTCAACAAAATATTTACTCTACTGACAAATCGTACAAATGAGGCAAATCCAATCGTACTTATGGCGGGAAACCGTTACTTTCACACTCATCGGAAGGGTGCAGAAGAAAGACTGTCGTCGTACAGACCGGACTTCGGTTTAGGCAGTACAAAGAGGAGAGAAGATGAAAGAAAAAAAAGAAAGGGTGCTGCGCTGCACTGTGTTCTTAGTAGAGAATGGTGTAATCGTTTCCGTATCCGCTGTCCGGTGCCTGGTCGATCCAGCTGAGCTTACTTAATCCAAACCTCTGAAAGAACAAACTCCTCACCATGGCGTCCCACCCCAACTTTTCCATGAACGGGGTGCGCTGCGATGACCAGGCGAAGGTCCTCGTGAGGATATAGCCAGGGTGCGGGTTGCCGATGAGTAACTTCGGAATAATACAGGTGATCGTTTGATTTGTTAAATCCAGAAAACCGTTAATCTCAGTCCCTTGATACTGATGTACAAGACCCACATCTATATACAACCGATGGATGACGCCGGCCAAATATCGTCCGAGACAACCGGCAACATAATATTTTTCACCATTCATGGTCCAGAAGACGTCATTCAGGAGAGTCCCTCGATAAAATGGCTCGAGGGCCGCAAGCTGAATCGTAACATAGAGATAATCCGGAGTCGATGGGTTCTCAGAGAACCAGGCTTTTTGGATATCAACGCTCAATATCCCGTCTCCCATAGCGTCCGATATTTCAGGGTGTTCCATGTCTCCAGCCATAGCTGAGATTGGGAAAAGCGTGGTCATCAACAGCATACAAACAAGGATTCCAAGAATTTTCTTCATATCACGTCCTCCGTGTGATGCTAATACATATCATTTATATAAATTTTATGATAAGGATACCTTCTAGATTTCACGTTCCTGAAAAGAGACGAGATAATTATTATCCATGGACGCCTTCAACGGCCTCCGAGAGGCTCAGCTCGCCGCGCAGCACCCGCAGCGCCACCTCCTCCGAGATCGTGAACCGCCCGTCCGTCAGCTGCCGGCTGTGCCGCTGCACGTTCCGAATCGCGCCCCGCGTCGGCTCCAGCGGCAACCGCGACGCCACCCGCCCCCCGTTCAACAACGCGATCGCGGCCGCGGCCTCCCGATCCCGCGCGACCCGCTGCAACTCAGGAAGTGTGGTCCGTGACTCATCCACAATCTCAATCGGAACCTCCAACGGAATCAACGAATTAATAATCCGATTGCGCAAAATCACGGACCCATGCCCAATCCGGATCCCCATCTCCTTCGCCGGATACACCCGCTGAATCCGCCGCACCTCAGACACCACATCCCCCGGGTCATCCACACTCGTCTTCTGCAGCAGCACATCATCCCCCATCACCGCCAACCCCGGCCGCTCCCCCGGATCAATCCCCACCACCAACCGCGAATACAACTCCTTCCCCGTCAGCTTCTGCAACGCCAAATCCACCGCACAATCCACGGACTCATACGCATCCGCCGCCACCGCCTTCAACAACGGAATCGACGCCAGCTCCTCCTCCGACGTCAGAATCACGCCCACCCGCCGCGGAATATCCTCAAGCGACGATAACGACACATACCCCAGCATCCGCCGCTTCAACACCGCAATCACATCATGATACAGCGAAAAATCCCGAGTAAACACCCCAATCGTCTTCATTTCCCCCACCATTCCCCGCCCCAGGATATAAGAGTTTCCCCACATGCCTTATAAACCCGGGAACAGCACACCAGCCTCAAACCGCGCCATCACCAACACCACCGCGGCCACCATCAACCCCGCCCACACCAGCCCATTCCACGCAAACACCTTCCGCCCATCAAGCGGCCCAAACGGCAGCAGATTGAACACCGCCAGCAGACCATTAATGAAACAGATGAAGATCAACACCTCGTCGAGATTCACCCCGAACACCGACACGGAACCAACCAAAGGGACCAGCGCGAACATCACCGCCGCAATCACAATGTTCGTCAAGGGTCCCGCAGATGCGATCCTGCCGGTCTCCTCAACCCGCGCATTCCCACGGAACATCACCGCACCCGGTGCCGCGAACACGAACCCCGTGAATAAAACTACGACCAATGACAATACCAAACCAAGGGGAAAGATACGGAACTCGGCCCATAGCCCTAACCTCTGCGCCATGAACTTATGCGCGAGCTCGTGCAACATGAACCCTGTCACCATCCCCAGCAGCGACAATGGCAGCGCAGCCAGAAACCCAGCCACGTTCAACCCAAGGATCGGCAGCTGGTTCGCTGAGAACGACAACGCGAACGCCACTGTTAACACGACCAAAGCGATGCCGATGTGCATCAGCTCGATACGGCCGAACGACCCGGGACGCCCGACCTCCAGCTGCCCCTCCGGGATGTACATGTACTCCCGCGGCGGTAAATCCTGAAACGAGCTATAGATCTTCGGCTCACGCTTCTCCACGCGGCTTCAACCCCTCACAGCGGCTCAAGAAGAAGTATCGACGCTCATCCTTTAAACCCGACGGAAAGTCCTCTGGATCAAGTGAATGAACAGAAATTTGCCTTCAAAACCCGATCTTCAACAGCCACGGTAACAGCGGGAAATACACGATCGTCGCGATGATGCTCCCCAAGTTCGCCAAGGCCACGACCATCAGCAGGCGAATCACCTTGTTGTTAAGGAACTCCCGCGTACTTGTAATCTTCCCCAGGTTCTGGAAGTCCCTGATGACCGGTTTGCGGAACTTCGCCTCCACCAACCCCGCGAACCACCCGGGCGCGAAGAACGGCTCCAGCGACGTAAACGGCGCCGCCAGGAATGCGGTCCCAATCGCCAACGGATGGCCCCGCGCGATCGCTGCCCCCAGCGCGGAGATCCCGCCATGAATCAGGAACCACCACAAGAACATGTTCGCAATCGAATTCCATGCACTCTCCCCACGCGTCAGAAGCAGATACGCTATGATCCCGATGAACAACAACGGCACCAGCACTGCGACGACCCGGCTGAGGGTCACCCGTTTCTTCGGGATCTTCTCAAGCTCCGGCAGCGACGGCTCCTCCGTCTTTTGCAGCTCCGCCTGAATCCCGGTCAGATGCCCGGCGCCAACGACTGCAAGGACGCGGCCTCTCTTGCTCTCTTCCTTTATCTTCGTAGCGATGTACTGGTCGCGTTCATGGATCAACACGTTGGAGGCGCTCGGCGCGATCTTGCTGAACTCCTCCATCATCGAGCTGATCACATCCTGCTTCATCAGCTCCTTGAGGTCCAGCTCTTCCAACTCCTCGTCCTCAAAGCCGACCATGGCCTTGATGAACTCCCAGCCGACCTTCACCTTCTCCAAAAACCCCATCGTGCGCCACGCGCGCTTCAACGTCACCGTGATGTCCCGGTCAACCAAGGCGACCGGCAGGTTCCGCTGCTTCGCCTCCTCCATCGCCGCGACCATCTCAGAGCCCGGCTGCACGCCGTACTCCTCGCCAAGCTTGCGCTGGATCGACGACAGAAACGTCTGCGCCAGCATATAATACGCATTGTTCGACCGGATCAGCGACGTGACCGGCGTCTCCTCCCACTGGATCTTCTTCGTCAGCACGTCACAGCGCCGTTGACACAGCTCAACCGCGACAATATCCGGCTTGTACTTCTCGATCGCCGCGCGGACCTCCGCCACGCTCTCCGCAGAAATATGGGCGGTCCCAATCAGAACAATCCGGTCGCTTACCTGCACTTCCATGGGAGACTACCGCCACACCAAAGAAACACAATGGGGGGCCATTAGATCTCGGCTTCGAAGTCCTCGACCGACGCCGTGAACTCCTCATCCGAGGCGATCTTCCCCTGCTCCCGCAGGATCGCCCGCGTCAGCAGCCAGTAGATCAGCGCCAGCGCCCGACGCCCCTTGTTGTTCGTCGGGATGATGTAATCGATGTACTTCGTCTCATTATTCGTATCGCACAAGGCCACCACCGGGATCCCGATGTTCTTCGCCTCATGCAACGCCTGCACATCAGCCAGCGGGTCAGTCAACATAATGATCTCCGGCTCCAGGAACGTCTTCGCGTTCGGGTTCGTCAACGTCCCCGGCTGGAACCGACCAGCCAGCACCTGGATCTTCGTGTACTCGCCGAGCTTCTGCACCGGCTTCTGCCCGTACTGCCGCACCGACACCACCAGCACCTTGGACGGGTTGTAGCGCGCCAGCAGCTTCGCCGCGTTGCGGATCCGCTCGTTCGTCTTCTTCACATCGATGATATACAGGCCGTCATTCCGGACCTTGTAAATGAAATCCCGGATGTCCGCGGTCTTCTGTCGCGTCCCAATATGAACGCCGGACGTCATGTAAATCTCTTCGCTGACCAGCATCGGGTTCTCAGAATCCTGCTGCTCCACGGGTTTCTCTTCCGCCATAGGCCTTCGGTCTCTCTTAGCTCTCTCTACGTTTCACGGTGATGGGAATCGCGCCCTCGTCGAACTCAAGCATCGCAATGTCCACAGGATCGATGATTTCCTTAGGAAGGTTCGCCAGCAAACACGGCGCCCCCATCGACAACTGCAGGGCCCGGGCACCGATGATACGAGCTTTCTCGAAACGGGTGTAATTCAATTCTCTTCCTCCGATGAAGACGGATAAGATGAAGTCCGTAAATAACAGTAAGCTTTAAAAAGGTTCCCCTTAGACCCCAGGAGGGGCAACCAGGAGAAAAACCCCCGGGAACTCCCACCTGCAGAGCCAGCTACTTCAACTCGTCAATGAACTCCGGCGGCTCCAGCGTCGCCCGCGTCGTAAACTCATCATCCAATGCCAACTGCATATCCACAATAATATCCCGCAACAGCCGGTCAATCCGGTTGTTCTCAAACTCCTTGACCCCATCAATATCCGAATAAATCTTCCCTAAATAACTTCCCTCATTCTTGTGGATCTCTATATTGTAGAGCACTTCCTCCATAACCAATACACCCTCTTTCTCTCAAAACCCGATAAATAGACTCACTATAAGAATGTTGTGGAAAAAAAGAAAAAAAATCGGCGCACGCCGAAAAAGAAATTATAACATGCGTTGGATTAACTTGTTGATCGCGTCCTTACGGTACCCAAGCGAGCCCTTGTTCTGGAACGACCGCTTCACCGTCCGATACCCCTGCTTCGGAGGATTCAACCGGAACAGTGGCTTGACCTCAGGGATATCACGATACACGAACTTCTTGGCAAGCAGCGCCTCCGCCAGCTTCTCCACGGTCGAAAACGGCGTTGACGTCTTTAGGGAATCATCCGTGACCGGCGCATCACCCATCAACATCCCGCGCTTCTTGATTAACGCCACAAGGGTCTCCTTATCAATCTCCCCCCAGGTCACGTAATCCTTCACAATCTGCAACATACCCTTCGATACCGGGTTCTCCTCGACCAAGACGCAGTGATTGGTCCGCGAGAGCCGCAACAGCTGCAGCGTGCGCTTCACATCGGGGTTAACGTTGACCGTCCCCCGCACTCGAACAACGGCGAACATGACTTAGCCCTCCGGTTGCGCAACAGGCGCAGGACCAGGCCCCGACGCGTCAGCCGGAGCCGCCATCGGCGCAGGAGGCGCCGCAGTGATACTGCCCTGCAGGATGCCCAACTTGGTAATCTCAGACGACGTGATACGTGTCTCCGCGTTCTTCATCAGCGCATCATACACGGCCTTGGCGTAATTGACCACCGTCTTGGTCTTGCCCTCCGTAAACCCCCAACAGTCCGCAACGCCGGCCAGCTTAAGGATCTTTTTCGCCACATCACCGGTAGCAAGCCCGATGCCGCGCGGCGCCGGCTTGAACGTGACCTCCACGGATCCGCTCTTCCCGGTCACCTGGAACGGGATGGTATGCGGGGTGCCACAGCGGCACTCCCAGGACCCGCAGCCACGGCGGATCTCGATGATGTTCAGCTTCGCATTCTCGATCGCCCGCTTGATGCTCATACCGACTTCCTTACCCTTCGCCTGACCGAGGCCCACGAAGCCATTGCTGTTCCCGACGGCGACCGTAATCACGAACTTCACACGCCTGCCGGAGTCAGTCATCCGCTGCACCATTTTCACGTCGATGACCTCGTCAACGACATCGGGCAGAAGGATGTCCACGACCTCAGGCTCGCGGAGCGGCAGCCCGGTCTTGAGCGCATCACTCATGGTGGTGATTTCACCGATCTTGACCATGCGGCCGAGCCGAGTCTTTGGCTGCCACATCAAGGGTGTCTTCTCTTCATCGTCGAACTGACGTCGGCGGCGTGGTCTCCCACGATCCCCGCCTCCGCCGCGGCCCCGGGGGCCGCCACGTTGAGGTCCTGGCATTAGATATTGCCTCCTGTGATTTTCTTATGAATGTCATCAATGAGCGGCTTCATGTCCTTGGTGAGGTGCGCGCCGACCAGCCGGTCTTTGCCCGGCAGCATCTCCTCGTCATGGGGGCAGACGACGCCGGCGTCCAGGACGCCTTTGAGGGCGGCGAAGACGCGACTCCCCTTAGTCGGATGATAAAGCCCGATGTCAAGAATTCCTTCCTCAACGCCATTCTTCTTGGCACGTACGCCGGCGAGCAGGCCGGTGAGGTACGCGGCAGGGGTAGAATCAGCGGAGTATTTCCACTGGTAGGTGCCTTTCAGCTCGCTGCTGATGGCCGAAGCGACCACGGCGTCGCCTTGCTCGGTGAAGTCAATGAACTGGACGCGGATGTTCTGCAGGGACCATCGGACGACGATTCGGGTCTTCTTGGAGCGGAGGAGGCGGAGTCTGCGGTGGTAGTCGGTCTTGCGCTGGCGGTGCCGGCGCGGTTTGACGTGATAGCGTGGCCCTGGTTTCATTGTTTTTCCTCCTTGAGTTGAATGCCGTCAGATTGGAGGTGTGTTTTGAGGTGTTGTTTGTTGCGGAAGGTGCCGCCCTTGGCTTTCTTATAGTAGTCGCGGTAGCGGTGGGCGTCGAGAATCTTGTCGTCGCGGAGTTGTCTGAGGTAGGCACGGATGGGTCGGATGGTGCGGATCCATTGGTCCTTGCGGGGGAGCCGGGCGTGTTTGGAGCCTTTGCGGCTGCCCTGGCCGGTGCGTCGTCCTTTGCGGCGTTGCGCCTGGTTGTATTTTTTGCGGGCGTTGGAGATGCCGTGGGTCTGTTTGCTGGTGATGGCGCCGCCGTTGATGAGGATGGCGACGTCGCCGCGGGTGACGGCCTTGGCGATTTCTTCGAGGCGGTCGGGGTCCATCCAGACGCGGTTCTCGCCGCATTTGAGTAGGTCTGCGGCCATGCGGCGTTGGTTTCGTAGGTCGGTCATGGTGCCTTACCTCTTGAAGTTGAGGAGTCTGATTTTGAGTTCGTCGGCGCGTTTGGCGATTAGCAGGCGTTTTTTGGTGCCGACGGTGCTGCCGATGCGTGCAGCCTGGGTCTTGGGGTCGATGGCGTCAAGGTCTTTGACGGTGTTGACGGGGACCTCTTGGAAGCCGGAGGAGTGGCGGCCACGAACGTCGCGTGGGCCGCTGAAGCCGACGCGGACTTTGCTGGGTCGGTAGCCGAGGTTGATGCGGAGTTTGCCGGTGTATCCGGTTGGTCGGCGCCAGTTTTTCGGGATGCGTTTGTAGCGGAAGCCTTCGGCTCGGAGGAAGTAGGGGGTGCGGTCTTTGATCTGTCGGCGGATGGTGAGTTGGCGTTGTTCGTTGGGGGTGAGCATGGGTTTTATTTTTGGGGTGTAGGTTTTCTCGCCGGGTTCGACAATTTTGGTGCCGGCGGTCTCTGGGGTTGGTTTTTTCTTGGGTGCTCCTTCTTCGGGTTTTTCTTCTGGTTTCTTCGCGGGCTTTTTCGCCGGTTTCTTCTCGTGGAGTATGGCGTGGAGCTCGCCGGCGGTTTTGGTTGTCATGCCTTTGACTTTGGCGAGGTCTGCCTTGGAGGCCTTTCGGAGCTTCTCCATGCTGGTGTAGCCGTGGTTGTAGAGGTTTTCGGCCTTGGTTTTGCCGATGCCCTTGAGGGTTTGGAATTCTTTGAGGACGTTTGCTTTGGTTGCCATGGTTTTAGCTCCGTGTGACGGTGTAGACGCCGTCTTGGAAGACGCGAATGTCGCGGTTGCGGACGCGGGTGGCGCGTTCGATGTTGGCCGTGGTCTGTCCGACTGTCTCTTTGTCTATTCCGGAGATGGTGATGGCGTCTCCTTTGACGTCGACTTTGACGCCGGGGAGGATCTGGGCTTTGCGGGGGAAGCGTTCGCCGAGGAAGTTTTGGATGACGAACTGGTCGCCTTCGACGCTGGTCTTGATGGGGAAGTGGCTGTAGACGGTCTTCATGGTGTACTGGTAGCCGGTGGTGACGCCTTTGATCATGTTGCGGAGGTGGGCCTTGTAGGTGCCTATGAGTGCTTTTTCGGCCTTATGGGCGACGCTGGTGCAGACGATCTCGATAAAATCGCTGGTGATGGTGACCTGCATGAGGGGGTTGGGGAAGTCTTTAGAGAGCGTGCCCTTGGGGCCTTTAACCTCCAGGATGGTGCCGGTCTTGGTGACCGTAACGCCGGAGGGGACCTTGACTTCTTCTTTGGTGATAGGTGTGTCTGCCATTCTGGATGACCTCCCTTAATACACGTAGGCGAGGAGTTTGCCGCCGATGCCTTTCTTGCGTGCCTCGTCGTGGCTAATGACGCCCTCGGTGGTGGTAAGGATGAGGACGCCGAAGTCGCGGGCGGGCAGGTAGCGGGCCTCCCATTTCTCCATTTCGCGCAGTTTGATGGGGTATCGGGGTTTGATGACCCCGCAGTTGTTGATGTTGCCGATAAGGTCGACTTTGAATAGGCCGGATTTGCCGTCGTCGATGAATTCGAAGTTGCCGACGAAGCCTTTCTCTTTGAGCAGGGTGAGGATACCGCCGATGAGCTTGGAGGAGGGCTGAATCATGCAGTTCTCCATGCCTCGCAGCTCTGCGTTCTTGATGGTAGAGAGGGCGTCGGCCAGTGGGTTGTTTAACATGGTTTCTTCGTCTCCCTCTTAGTCGTATTTTTTGAATCCGATTTCTTCGGCTCGGTCCCGGAAGCACTGTCGGCAGAGGTGCAGGCCGAAGCGGCGGATGAGTCCGCGTTTCCTGCCACATTGCTCGCAGCCGACCTTGCGACCGTAGACCTTCTTTCGTTCTTTGATCCTCATTCGACCACCTCGACTTTGAACTTGTCAACGAGGAACTTAGCGGTGTCCTCGACGGGGATCGCGTTGCGGGAGGGGATCTTGCGTCGGTTGACGCGGCGGTCTTTAATGCGGTACCCGGCGCGTTTCATGCTGACGCAGATGTCCATGCCAAAGATGCCGACGTTAGGGTCGTACTTCTGGCCTTCGAAGAGGGTGTGGTCGGGGATGCCGAAGGAGAAGTTCCCCTGGTCGTCGATGGAGTACGCGGCGAGCCGGTTCTCCCGGATCTTGAAGGCCGCGATGAGGAATTTCTCCGCGGTCTTGTTGCGCAAGGTGACCTTGCAGCCGAGCGGCATCAGCTTGCGGATGCCCCAGTCCTTGATCGTAGACTTCGACAGTGTCTGCACCGGCTTCTGCCCGGTGACGCCCTGCAGCACGGACTCCGCTTTCTTGAGCTTCTCGCCGGCCTCGCCGACCCCGATGTTCACCGTGATCTTGGCGATGCGCGGCTCGCGGATCGGGTTCTGCGGCACGATGGATTTCTTCTTTTTCTTGTGATGCTCTGGGCTCATGCGATGGTCACCTCAGGCAGTGTGATGCCGGGTTTGGTCTTGCCAATAGGGAATACGTAGTCGACGATGGTGGAGAACTCCACCTCGCCCTTCATCTTCGCGAGGTTCGGCTTTGATGACGGCACGATCTGGATGTCCTCGATGTTGGCGATTTCGCCCACGTGGCTGCCGCCGGTGATCAGGGACACGGTCCCCTTGTCGAACTTGTAGACCTCACCGATGGCGTTGTCTTTGAACATGATCTTCAGGACATCGCCGGTCTTGAACTCGTCCTTGTCGACGAGCATGTTGTGGCCGTCATGGAAGTTCAACTGGGTCCGCCGGCCATGCACCGTCGTCTTGTTGGTGATCCGGCACAGCTTCCAGCCCGCGTCGATCTCATCGATCGGCGCCAGGACGAGTCGGCCCTTGCGGTCATAGAGGATCCGGAAATTGCGCTGCATCTTGGGAATCGAGACGACATCCATCAGCCCGCAGGGGTACTGGTGCTCCTTGCGCGGCCGCCCATCAACGAGGACGTCTCCGTTGGAGATGATTCGTCGCGCCTCCTTGTATGAGTCGCAGAGGTGCAGGTAGTCTCGGACGATGATGCCGAAGGGAATGGAATACTCTAAGGGATGCGGCCCGGGGGACGGCCGGATCATCCACGGCTTCTCCTTTCGGGGAATCTTCAGCACACGAGGTGCTGCTAAGCGTTTCAGGTGCTTGCTCATGCTTCACCCTCCTCTTTCTTCGGCTTGGGAGTCGGCTTCTTCGCGGGTACCTTCTTCGCCTCGCCTTCCTCCTTGGCAGGCTTCTCAGCAGCCGGCGTCGGCTCAGCGGGTGTTCCCGGCCCGGCGGTCGGCGCGGCCTCTTCCTCAGCCGCCTCTGGGGCCGGCTCTTCAACAGGAGTCTCAGTGGGGGCTTCTTCCGCCTCTTCGACGGCCTTGGCGGCACGCTCCGCTTCTTCCTTCGCACGTTCCGCGGCCTTGAGCTCTTCTTCGCGGGCCTTAATCTGCTCCTCGGCCTCTTTTTCGACTTCCTTCTTCGCGGCCTCAGACAGCTTGGACTCCAGCTTCCGGCGTCGCCATTTATCTGTCAGATTCAGCTTGGTAATCATCAGGTTACTGGCGGGTAGTGGTTTCGCCACCTTGTCGCCCTTCGCCTTGGAGACGATGACGCCTTCGACGTTGACCGTCATGTCACGGACGTTGACCTGTGCCACCTTATCTTCATGGCCCTTGTAGCTGCCGCGCATGACCTTCACGGTGTCACCCTTGATGACCGGGACGCTACGCCGGTCGTACTTCAACAGCAGGTTCTCCGTCAAATGCGAGGAGATCCACTTCCGCTTCCGGTGGATCGGCGCATTATACAGCTGCAATCGTTGTTTGCGTGCTTTAATCGTCGTCATAGGACTTCAACTCGAACTTACAGGATGGTCGCCGCCAATGCGGCAATCTTTGGCCAGCGTTCCGCGGCTTCTACCGCAACAGGACCCTTGATCATGGTCCCCTTCGTCTCACCAGTATCCGTCATGAGCACCGCGGCATTATCCTCGAACTGGACCATCAGCCCATCCGGTCGACGGTACGGCCGACGCTGCCGGACAATCACGGCCTTGAGAATCTGACGTTTCATGTCGGTCGCGCCCTTCTTGACGCTCACGATGACCATATCGCCGACGCCCGCCGACGGCGTACGCCGGTGCACACCCTTGGTCTTCAGCGTCATGATAATCTGCACGACCTTCGCACCAGTGTTGTCGATGCAATTCATCCGGGCGCCCACAGGCAGCCCCCGCATGACTCTTCCCGCGATTCCTTTCATGTCCGTTCACCTTGATTTATAGTTTTTCCACCGCTACAAACGAGACGGTCTTACTGAGTGGCCGGCACTCCGCAATCCGCACCTGATCCCCGATACCGATCTTCATGCAGGGGGGGCAGTGGGCGTGGTACATGGACGTCCGTTTCTCATACCGTTCGTACTTCTTTATGAAATGTTGGAATTCTCGCTGCACGGCGATGGTCCCGTGCCGTTTCGTGGAGACCACCACCCCGGTCAGGACCTGACCGCGCACCGGCAGGACCCCATGGAACGGGCAGTCCCGGTCGGCACAGCTCTCGCTGGGTGCTTTGACGTTTAAGCCTATGTCTCGTGGCTGTTTTCCTTCTGCCAAGACGTTCACCTTAGTCGTTTGATTCTCTCCTCCGGCCTATGCCGCAGGAGGGCTCCGTTGATGTTGATTGTTCGGTTGTCGACCATGAGTTGGAAGGTCGCGGTGTGTTTGGCGATGCGCCGTCGGCCACCGCCGATGTCGATGAGGAAGGTGTTCTTTGTCTCATCGACGATGACCCCGGTGCGTCCGACCCAGGTCGGGTCGGTGCAGGCGACGATGGTGACGGCGCGTCCGATCCATTCGTCGCATAGGACGGGGTCGTGATCCATGATCCCTCGAGGCGGTTCTTCACGCAGGAAGTTTGGTGGTCTGGATGTTTACTGGACTTCGACGATGAAGCCGAGCTTCTCGAGCGCCTGCCGCACCTTGGCCCGGTGGTCGCCCTGCAGCTCGATTTTACCATCCTTGATGGTCCCGCCGCAGGCGCAGATGGACTTCAGGTTACTGACCAGCGCGCTCATGTCCAGGTCGTGGGGGTTGAGGCCGTCCACGACGGTCATCGTCTTTCCATATCGCCGCTTGTCAACAGCAATCGTGATGTTCTGCTGTTCACGGGCGATTTCTTCGCAGACACAGATCTCCTTGGGGAGACCGCATTTCGGGCAGATATCACTCATTTTTGAGTTCTCCTTCCTCCCGCATGACCGTCAGGATACGTGCGATTGTCATCCGGAGCTGCCGGATCTTACCGGGGGACGGGGTGGACCCTCCCATGGCGGACATCCCGCGTTCATGCATCAGGTCTTCTCGGAGTTCCCGCAGCTTCTTCTGCCGGTCGTCGGCAGACATGCCGCGGATTTCTTTAGCCTTAAGGACCATTCACGTCACCTTCCTCGATGAGTTTTTTAAGGTGTTTGACGAGATTCTCGGCCGTCCTCTGGCCGATGCCCTCGATCGCGAGCAGGTCGTCGAGGTCCATGCTCATGAGTTCCTCCAGCGAGGAGATCTTCGCGGCCTCCAGCCGTTTGACGATGGAGGGGCCGATGCCGGGGATCTTGGTAATCTCCGAGATCGGGGTCTTCTTCTCGGCGTCCATCTCGGCCTCAACGGGGGGTTTCTCCTCCGCCTGCTGTCGGAGTTCGGCAGCGACCTCGGGGGCAGGCTCGACTGGTGTTTCTGCTGGAGCGGGAGCCTCGGGTGCCGCCGGAGTCGCGGCTGCAGCGGGCGCCGCTGGAGGCGCCGTGGGGATGGTGATCTTGATGTCGTCCGGCAGGCGCGCGTCGGGCCGCATGATGCGGACCTTGACGCCCAGCACGCCGGGCTTGAGCTTGGCGACTGCGAAGCCGATGTCCATGATTTGTTTGGCGGTCTCACCGCAGTACTTCACGTGGCCTTCGGTGAACTTCTCGGTGCGGTGCCGCTCGCCGGTGAGCTTGCCGGAGATGATGACCTGGCAGCCTTTCGCGCCGGACTGCATGATGCGCCGGACGGTTGAGTGGCCTGCGCGGCGGAAATGCCAGCCGCGTTCCAATGCCTCCGCAAGTTTCTCCGCCATGATCTGGGCGTTGAGAGATGCGCTCGACCCCGCCTCCTGGATCTCGATCTGAGGGTTATCGACGTTGAACTTGACGCGGATCGATTCGGTCAGCTCCCGGATCTTCGCGCCGCTCTTGCCGATGACCATGCCGGGACGTTCGACGAGGATGTTCACGCGGGTCCCGATCGGGGTCCGCTGGATGCTCATCCCGCCGAAGCCGGCACCTTCGATTTCTTTGATGAGGAACCGCTTGATGAGGGATCGCTTGGCGTTCTCTCTGATAAACTTGCGTTCATTGGCCATTTATTCTACCTCTTCGAGGATGATTTCAACATCAGTCGTTGTCTCGTTGCTGTCCGTCCCGCGGCCATGGGCACGCGGCATGATCGCCTTGATGACCCGGCCTTGGTAGGCCGAGATGTGAGTGATGCGCATGGTCTCCGGAGTGAACCCCTTGTACTCCGCGTTGTTCTCCGCGTTCTCCAGGATCTTCAGCATGTACCGAGCCGCCTTCTCCGGGAAGTTCGCCGGGCCGGCGCCCTTCTGATGGTGGATCTTGCGCTTGTGGTACACCGCAGGCACGGGCTGCTTCAGGGCGATGACGTTCTCGAGGTACTTCTTGCCCTCTTCCAGCGTCAGCCCACGCAGCGCGTACGCCAGGTTCATGGAATCCTTGGGGGAGCAGTGCAGCTCAAAGCCGAACGCCTTGGCGCTCTTCTCCGGATTTAACTCCTGTTGATATCTGCGCATGGCTCATCACTTCAATGGCATGAACTTGGATCCTCTCGTCGCACCCACACCTGGTCCGGTGTGCTTCACCTTCTTGCGGGTGAGGGCGAACTCGCCGAGGTAATGGCCGACCATCTGCGGTTGGATGTTGATCCGCTCGAACTCCTTGCCGTTGTGTACCTGGATGTTGCGGCCGATGAACGACGGCAGGATCGGCATGTCCCGGCTGTGGGTTTTGACGACCACATCATGCGGGGTGTTCTTGATGTCCTCGAGCAGTTTGTTCTGCTCGTAGGTCAATCCGCGTTTGAATGTCCGGCGGATTCGCGACGGCAGCAGCGGCATCAGCTCCTCCAAAGTGAGCTTCTGCAGCTCCTCCAAAGACAGCCCGTAGTAGCGGAATTCCTTTTTCCGGACTTCGATCTTCTTGCGATCCTTGCGGCGTTTCATGTCAACCATGAGTCATCTACCTCCGTCCGGTCCGGCGAGGCGCTATGTTCCCGACTTTTCGGCCCGGGGGCGCGCCACGGGAGACTGAGCTGGGTTTGCCGACGTGCTGGTGGCTTCCACCACCATGGGGGTGGTCCACAGGGTTCATGGCGATGCCACGGACGATGGGGTATTGTCTACCCTTGGGCCGGCGCGCCCAGTATTTTTTGCCTGCTTTCATGAACGGCTTCTCGGGACGTCCGCCGCCGGCGGGTACCCCGATGGTCGCCCGACACATGGAATCTAAGGTCTTGAATTGTCCGGAGGGCAGCCGGACGATCGTGCGGCGTGGGTCATGGGAGATGATGGACGCGCTGCTGCCGCCGGCGCGGACGAGCTTGCCGCCGTCGCCGGGGGTGATCTCAATATCATAAATAGGGTACCCCTCGGGGACGACCCCGATGGGCATGATGTTGCCGGGTTCGACGTCCGCCCGGCTCTTGGTGAACGTAATCGTTTGTCCGACCGAGATGCCCTCGGTGGCGAGTATCTGTAGCGTCTTGTTGTCAGGGAGTCGGAGTCTGGCGATAGGAGCGCTGCGACCCGGGTCGTGGATGATCTCGGTCACAGTGCCGTGCATTTCTTTGTCGCTACCGTACTTGATGTCTCCGCGGAATTTGTGGGATTGGACGTTGAAACGGCCTCGGTGGCGGCCTCGGCGTTGTTGGATCAGGTTCTTTCCCATGGGTTCACCTCTTTAGAAGACTCCTATGCGCATGCCGATGTCCTCTGCCTTGAACTCTGGCATGAAGATGACGGTGGCGTGTTTGCCGATTTTGGTGATGCGGGTGTTGACGCTCTTGACTTTGACGTCGAACATTTTTTCGACGGCGGCCTTGATCTGCGCCTTTGCCGCGGTGCGTCGGACGATGAACTCGAGAGCGTTCTTCTGTTCCATCTGCATCATGGTTTTCTCAGTGACGTGGGGGTAGAGGACGATGGCGTAGGGGTCCATGTTACTTGGCACCTCCGAGTTTGGCGAGCGCGGCTTTGGTGATGAGGGTGAGTCTGCCGGCGGTGCCGCCGGGGGCGAGGAGCTCGATGTTCAGCTGCGCGGGCTTCGTGACGTCGACGCCAGTGAGGTTCTTGGAGCTGCGAGCGAGGATTTCGTTCGTGGAGATGATGAGGATTGATTTCGGGATGCGGTATTTGCGGTCGCGCATCTTGCCCTTGCCGGCGCGGATGTGTTTGCCGTTCTCGGCGCGGAGGACGTCGCTGTAGATGCCGATCTTGTCAAATGCGGCGATGACGTCTTTTACCTTGGCGAGTGTTTCAAAGGTGTCGTCGACGACGATGGGAAGGGTGATGTCGTCCTTGAAGGCGTGTCCGCGTGCGGTGACGATGGTCTTGTCCGCGGTTGCGGCGAGGGCGCTGTTGCGGGCGAGCTGTTGTTCTTTTTTGTTCATCTTTTCTTTCCAGTTGCGTTCCGCTTTGGGTGGGTGGGCGCGTCTGCCGCCGACGACGCTAGGGGCGAGGGCGGCGTTTTTTCCCTGGCTGAGGCGGGGGACGCGGCTCATGCCTCGTCCTTTGCCGACCGAGGCGACGGCGTGCCGGAGGCCGGCGAGTTTGTCGGTGCCGTAGGGCTGTCGCTGGTTGGAATGGGTGACTTCGAAGGATTTCTTGATGATGTCTGGGCGGTAGGTGGTGGTGAAGACCTTGGGGAGGGTGATCTGTTCTTTCACCGTGCCGTCGATGCCGTAGACGTTGATCTTCGTCATGGATTACACTCCTTGTTTGCTGCTGACTGAGATGAAGGTGACCTCTGGTTTTTGGACTTTGACGCCGCGCTGGTAGCGGATGGCGTCTCGGAGTCCGATGAGGCGTTTGGTGGGCCCGGGGATGCTGCCGTGGAGGAGGATGTAGGAGTTGCGGACGACGCCGTATTTGGGGAAGCCGCCGGCGGGGGTGATCTCGGTGCCGTTGTCGCCGATCTTCAGGACGCGCTTGTTGTATTCGGTGCGTTGGGCGTAGCCCATTTGTCCCGCCTGGGGGACGGTGGCTTGGACGTAGCTGGGGTGCCAGGAGCCTGCGGTGCCGATGAGGCGTCGGTGTTTGCTGTTTTTGTGGAAGAGGAGTTTGACGTTGTGGCGCTTGATGGTGCCTTGGAATCCTTTGCCTTTGGTGACGGCGATGGTGTCGAGCATGTCGCCTTCGCTGACGACGTCGCTGATTTTGAGTTCTTTGCCGAGGATGCTTTTAGCGTAGGTGATCTGGTCTTGGATGGTGCCGCCGCCGATTTTGACTTCGGTGATCTCGGGGGCTTTTTTGGGGACGCCGGTGACGAGTTTGGGTTGGGTGTAGGTGATGACGCGGATTTCTTCGGCGTCGGTGGGGATCTCTTTTGGAGCCTGGGTTTTTTTCTTAGGCATGGGGATGCGTCGGTTGAGTTCTGGTTCGAGGTTGTCTGCCCAGGTTTCGTAGGTGACGTGGAGGCCGTAGGCGTCGCGTTGGTAGGCGCGGATGGCGGCGATTCTCATAGGGGGGGTTTCGACGACGGTGACGGGGACTTTGACTTCGCGGCCGCTGGTGGTGCTGGTGGGTCGGTAGTCGACGACGAAGGCGTGGGTCATGCCGGCTTTGTATCCGAAGAAGGCTTGGAGTTTGGGTTTGTCGCCGCCCTGGATCCAGCGTTGGATGTGGGGGGTTTGGCTGGCGGCGCGTTTGCGGGGCCAGTATCCATGGGAGCCTCTTTTTGGATGGTGGATGTTTGGCATAATGTATCCTCTGCCGTGAGTTGGAAGACTGAAGTTTCCTTCGGTTTCCTGCTGTGGTGTGTGTCGCTAACCGTGACATGTCCGCCGCGGCCCAAGAAGTGATTGGTGGGTCGTTGTTTGCCGGGGGTGCCCGTGGTGGGTATTGCCCGGATGCGTGTCTGGTTAGGACCAGGATTACTTGGCATACCGGATTTGGTATATAAACCTTGTTGGGGTGGGTTCTGTGTAAGGGAGTAGTGGGAATTTAGTAGTGGGAAATCAAGAGTGGTAACAGGTATGGCCGACAAAAAGGAAAATGATAAATCAGAGATTAATTATTCAGAAGGCAAGGCAGAGGAGACTATGGATGGTCAATCTATAAGTTCCAATAAAGTTTTTTTCAGTAGAAGAAGGAAACCATCAAGACATGTCAAAAAAAGAAGGCCAAGATTTTAATTATGGAAGTATTCATAAAACCCAAGATTTACATAGATACAAACATCATTGTTGACATTGTCCAAGGCATACATACTCCTTCCATTGACCTGATAGAGGAAATAAAAAATAATGGATGGGACTGTATTACATCTCAATTTGCATTAATGGAAGCTTTAAGTGTGCAGAAGGATAATGAATTTATCTATGAAAAAATCAAAGAAGGATGGACATTTAAAAAAATTTTAAGAAAAAGGGATGATAAAGATTTATCAGATAAGACCCTAGAATTAATTTATACAAAAATCAAAAACAGGTTTTTCACTCCATATAAATTTGTACAATTTTATTGGTTAGATGAAGTAGCCATCGAAAAGGCAATAAAGATTTGCAAAGAGTCTAATCTTTCTGCTTCTGATTCGATTCATCTCGCAACAGCATTAGAAGTAGGTTGTGACCTCTTAGTTTCTACTGATTCGATTTTTTGTAAGAATGCAGAAAAATATTTACCATGTTGCTCTCCTGAAAATGTCAATGAAAAAATAAAAGAGATTAAAATATTTAGTCTTTAAGATTTTTTAATAATCTCCTTTTCGTCTTTGGTCAAATGGTAGAGGTCAAAAACAAGTTCATCGATTTGATTATCAACTTTCTTAATTTCTTCTTCGAGTTTTGCACTTTCGGCAGTCTTTTTATCGCCAATCTTTGTTAATGTTTTATTCAGAAGAATAATCCTCTCGACTAATTTCACGAATCTGATTTCTTCTTTTTTAGATGGTTTAATTATCGGGATTGGATCAAGATATTGAGTATGATATTTGTAATATCCACCTGAGAACATAGGACTTATCTGCTTAATGTAAAACTCTATAAGAGATGAATTAAGAAGCCCACAAATAAACAATAAATCTTCTCTGCTATTTGTTTTTAGCGTAATCGCATATGCATCATGGTCAACATAAAAATATTCATTTGAACGTCCTTCGTCAATAGCAAAGTTGTTACTTGATGATAGGTTTGGAGTTAAGATTTTTTGTTTTTCAAACCACCATTTTTCTCTAGGACGAACATGTTCAAACCATTTTTTGTTAGTCCCTTTAATTGAGGTTCTAGCTGTGAGCTTTTTTTCAAATTCAGCAAGGTAAGAATTTACGTTTGGATATTCTTTGATATTAACAGGTTCAGTCTTAAGCATATTCTGTTTGTAAGGATATATGACATATTCTTTTTCCCACCGAATTGAAAAACGTCTGATGTTTTTTCCTTTTGGAACAGGTTTTAACAATTCCCTTTCGAGATTTTTTGTTTCTACTGTCTCTCTATCAACAAAAAAAGCCTTGTTATCTCCGGTAATCAAACCTTCATAAATTTGGTCTCTTAGGTCACTTAGCCTGATTTTTGATGATTTGTTTAATTTATCGAATATTTTTTTTACCTGTGGATTTGCAAAGTTCCAATCAAATTCTTTTTGCCTAATCATCCAAGAGTCCTTTTTTATAGCATTTTCAAGATTGTTAATTATTGATTCATTCAAACTAGGAACTTTATAATAGATGATGGTGTCGTTTCCAGTTGGTTTCTTCTTTTTAATCAAAATGATACATGGATAAGTGGTGACACTTTCAAAGACCTTAAGATCGCCGAAGTCGATGATTGATTTTATCTGATAGTTTCTTACCAAATTCTCTCTTAGTTTTTCTCCATATTTCGCTTTCATCCATATACTTGGAATAATGAAAGAGATTAGGCCGTCGTCCTTTGTTAGCTCTAATGCTTTCTCTAAAAAAAGTACGTATAAATCAGTTCTTCCAGTAGCGTTTTCAAAATTTTGATAAATCCATTCTTTTTCTTCTTTTTTAATTTGTTCTACCTTGATATAAGGCGGATTTCCAATAACTACGTCAAATTTCCTGTTGTCCTTATTTTTTGTTTTGTCGGTCCACTTAAAAGCATTCAATCCTGCAATTGATTCGTCGTCGATTAATGAATTTCCTTGTCTTATGTTGATGTCAATCTCTACAGGTAAACGTCTTCCTTTCTCCGCTGCTTTTAAGAGTAAATTTAACTTGGTTATTTCTATTGCTTTATTATCTAAATCCACTCCGTACAGATTATTTTTCAGTATCTCTGTTTTAACAGAATACTGCCCTTGACCGTCAATTCTATATTGTTGAGAATCCCCGGTTGATTGATTTCGGTAGATATAATCAAAAGCTTTGATTAAGAAAGAACCCGAGCCACAAGCAGGGTCCAATATTTTTAATTCCTTTACTTTTACTTTTTTATTCTTCAACACTTCTCCAACTGTAGTTTTTACGATATAATCAACGACAAAGGTAGGCGTATAATAAATGCCTTGTTCCTTTCGATGTACCTGTCCATTTGTTAGTTTGGCTTTACCTGATTTTGTTTGTTCTAGTATCTTTCCAAGGTATTGTTCATAGACTTGTCCAAGAATATCGGCAGGTATCCATTCGAAATTATAGTGGTATCCTCCGTTTCTGGAAATGTAGAGATATCCAATGAGTTTTTTAATTATATCTCCAGTTATCTGTATCCTATCGCATTCATTGTCTTTATCGATGGCGAATAATCCACTATTGTATCGAGTATTGTATTCTTCGAATATCTCTTTTAATTTTTTGTATGCTTTTTCATCAGTTACTGTGAGGACATCTTTTAGGGTCAGGTTCTCTGGGTTAATTCCTGTGTCCTCGCATTTCCTGATGAAAATCAGTCTGTCGATAATTCTTTGTATGATCTCTTCTTTTTCATTGGGTTGATATTTCCCTGAATATTTTTTCTCTATATCATCAGCAATGAACTTACGGATAAGAATTAGGTTGTCAAGAAGTGGTTTATCTATGGTTATCCGTTTTTTTAATAGATTAAGGTCTTCAGCTTTTTTCATTAAGAGATCTTGTTCAAAACTAGACTTAGAAAGTAAAATCAAATCATAGAATTTGTCAAGGTAATCTTCTGGTGTTTTGAAGATTGAAATCATTCTTTTATCTAAATTCTCTTCTTCGACACAAAACACTTTGAGCTGTTCGAAATTCGTCGAGATTGCGATGGAAACAGATTTTGATAGAGCATAAGATACGACTTGTGCATCTGCCTCTTTGTCTAACGGCACTCCAATCTTTTTTACTTCGAGGAAAAATACTTTCTTATCTTTTATGTAGAACGTGTAATCCGCAAAACCTAGTTTGCCTTCTCGTTGTGTTCGTTCTCGTTTGCTAAAATCTTTTTCAGTCCAACCTAAACATTTGAAGAGTGGTTCAATTAGTTTTGTTTCTATACTAGCTTCGGATTCTTTCTTGTATTCGTTATAATTACTTCTGAAATCATCTATGAGTGATTGTACTTTTTGTTTAACAAGGTCATCTTCCATAACTGATATTCGATATTGTTCGATTCTTCTTTAATTTTGGCAAAAGAAAAAAAGAAGGGGTTATTGTTTATTCGCCTTCTGATATTGAATTGATTTCTTCATGAGAGTAAGCCATTTATCTTCCCCTTCGATGGTTATCCCTGCTTCTTCTGATGGTGTCTTTCCGTTCAACGCCTCATGGGGCTTGATGAAATTATAGTATAACCTATGTCCCTCGATAATCGGAGTCTCTTCTATCTTCATTCCTCGTATGACTTTTTCCCGTTGGCGGATAGTGCCATGTAACCGTTCTACATGGTTGTTGTTCGGGTGATGTTGTATCCCTACATTCCAAAGATGCTCAATATTGCCGTGATTCGTATTAAACTCCTTATTGACGGCCTCACGATATGCTAATAGTCCATCCGTGACTAAGTACTTTGGTTTCCTTCCTCCAGCATTCTTCTTCGCCTTCTGGAACACCATGCGTGCATCCCTAACGTGACGTTCCTTTGAAACGATAGATGCAAGCTGGAATCGAGTGCTTTCATCAATTACATTCCAGAGATACTCCCAGGAACCATCCACCTTCACCATCATCTCATCAGTATGCCACACGCCCCCAATATCAGGTTGAATACTGTTCACATACTCATTCATGATTCCTACGTACTTCTCTATCCAATTGTACACGGACTTGTGGCTGATATTCAGATTATAGAACTGCTTGAGGTGGTGGCTGATTTTCCGAAGGCTTATCCCTTTGAAATAGAGATCAAGCGTCAAGGCGATTATCTTAGGGTTGTACTTCATGTTTTCAAAATCAATATTGTTCACGAATCTTCGATTGCATGATTTACAGAAATAGACTTGCTTCCCGTTTTTCACGCCGTATCTTGTGATGTCTGATGAATGGCAGAATTTGCATCCTTGAGTCTCAGTGTTTCCAAGGCTGATGCTTTGTTTCACTTTAAGGTTTAGTTGCTCGAATCTATCATGGAGATTTTTCCAGATTTTCACGGCATTGATATGTTTACATGGGAGCCCTCGAATTTCAAAGTCTTTGCAGGTGCATCTCCAAATGGTCCGTTCATCATCCGCATAATGAACCGTATATGTGCCGTTCCCTGTTTGGCTTGGGACAATCCATGTCTTCGAGTTAATTTCCTTTGGTTCAAATCCGTTTTCAAGGAGAATCATGCCTCGTGCTCTTCGAGCATTCACCATTTCTTTAATGTCTATTCGTTCACTCATGTATTTCGCCAATATTACATATTACAATCTCTATTTAAAGGTATCTAAATATACTTAAATAGTATAACATATATATAAGCCATATATGTGTTATGGCGAAATATAAGACCCTAAACTTAGATATTGAAATTCATAAAAAAATCAATGAAATTGTAAATAACAAAAGGTTTCTTTATAGAGATTCAAGCGAATTTGTTCACGAGACATTACGACTACGACTTATCGAATTACAAAAAGTCGAACTCCTTGAAAAAGCACAAAACAAGGAAAATAACGAAGGTGAAAAAGGCTGACTGACTTTAATTCAATAGTAGAGTTTGTTAATACATATGTCGGCTTTATTCTAATCATTACTACTTGTGTGGGTTCGATAATAGGTTTACTTATAGAAGACAAATATGATCTTTTAAATAGACTAAGAAAAAAATGGGCTATCGTTACAAATAAAGGAGCGAATGCTAGGTTGATTTTTACTTTTGAAACAGAGACTGATTTTAATATTATAAAAAATGAAGTACATTCAATGTTTGGTGAAGGAACAAAAAAAATTGACAATGAAATAAAACTTGATTTTTCCAATAGCCATTATTCTGTTATTGTTTTTAAAGTATCTATCAAAGAGGTCTATGTAGAAATTGAAAGAATGGAATCCGGACTAAGAGATTTGTCAAAAAAAATAAGTGAGATAATAATTGATTTTGAAGGTCTTATCAATAAAAAGATTTTTCGTTCTTTGTTGAATTGCAAACTCGATCTAGAACTTCCTTTTCAATGGAAATTAATTCGCATAAAAAAACCAAAGGGCTTTGTCATTGAGAATTACATAATCAATATGGAGGACCAAGAATCTAAAACTAAAATAAAAATAATAATGGAAAACACAGTTAGCATTAACTTTAAAGGATTATCAATGGTTCAAGAAATTGTTAAAAAACTACTAACTTAATTGTTTGGTCTTCTCCTTTAATATCTTATAAATCTGGACCATTTCACTTGTGCCCACATTAGGGGACAATGAACTTAATCTAGCATCATCAGAAATAAAAACATCAGGGATGATTTTTTGATTGCTTATTATTTCGACTTTTATTGCAGTTGCTTTGCTTAAATCTACTCTCTTATCTTTATGAACTTGAACCCCTATCCATCCGATTTTTTTAACATTAACATCCAGTTCATCTTCCCACACAATATTAACATCTTGAACAACTGCACTTTAACTTATGTTTTTTAAGTTCAAGAAAATAGGGAGAGATTTTAAACCTCCTACTGCCTCCAAACGATTTATTATCTGTTTAGCGATTCTTTTATTCATAAAAACAAAAATCTCTTTGTCCACGAAATCAATCATGATATTAAGTTTAACTAAGGTTTGAAATCCATATTCAAATTTATGAGTTGCTAATGGTTTTAAAAGTTGGTCAGCATAGAGAATTGATTCGTCCGGGTCTTTCAGGAAAGCACGAATGATTTCTTTATTTGTATCGGTCCAATGCTCGACATAATACTTTGCTCGTTTTGTTTGAGGATTATAGGATGTTCGAGTGAAAGTTGTGGTAGCTGGCTGGATATCTTTGATCTCCGCAATTGAATCTAGGTTTGATTGGAAATCAGATAAAGAGAAGGTTTTTTTTGTTTCATTTAAAAATATTTTCTCTTCTATTTCGTCTAATCCAAATACACTTAGAGCAATCGGCATTTTAGAATAAGAAATTTAATCTAATCTAATATAGTTTTTCTTTTTCTTTTATATATTGTTTTTAGAAAAATTGGTTATATATACCACCCCCATCAAAAAGACTCATAGTTGGCGAAACACATGAGTGAGATTGATAGGGGTGGCATAAGAATAAACACTTTAAGTTTTTAAATAGTTTGCAAACCTAAAATACACAAATCCAATGTATCAGAAAAACAGTAAAACAGTTTTAACTAAGGTTTTATGCAAATCAATTGGCATTATAAATCGTCCTTATCCCATTGCACATTACAGATTGGGCAATAATAATGTCTACCATCAAGTTTCGTATTATAGAGGATACTCTTACACTTAGTACATCTATAATTCGTAGGTCTGGTTAAAAACTCCTGCCTTACCTTTGACCTTGGGATATCAACTTCATCAACACCAGGAACAATGTAAAGATCACGTTTCGTATATCCGATATCTGCATCAATATTTTTTTCTAATGTGACATCTTCAAATTCTTTATCATCAGTTTCAATTTTCTTGATATGAGATGTTTTCTCCTCTGCTTTCTTCTTGAAGAAACCCATCATTTCATCTCTTAAAGATGTTTTAATATTGATTTTTTCTTTAAAAACATATCTGTAGAAACACCAACCCTATTTTCCCACTACAAAATTCCCACTACGGTTTTACACAGAACCTTGGGGTGGATTCTGTGGAAAAATGATGTGGGGACTTATCTGTGGGGAATGTCCTGTGGTCACTAACAGGTCTCCTTGAGCAATAGAGGATAACTCAAACCTCGAAAAATGTTATTACCAACCAGCGGATTCTTTCATTGATCCTGTGATGTCAGCAGGTGTAGGCGTAGAAAAAATTCTGATATTCTTTGTTTTGGGGATAGGATTAATATCGTTCGGTATTTATTACATTAGAAAGGGTGAACTTCGTTTCGTTCCTCGGTACTCAAGTCAAGTATTATCGCTGAATAGAGAAGAGAATCCAGTTGGATTTTGGGTACTTGCTGGGATTTGGCTTGGATTTGGATTACTTTTGGTGATTGTGAGTAGTTTTTATTTTTTTGTTTGATTAGATGACGGTGCATAATCATGTGATTCTTATGCAGTTCGAACCTTTGTCGCCTTCTGGTATTGCACTGCCTTGTGTGTCACAGTAACCATTTAGTATCTCCCTCTCTTGTTATTCCTGCCTCCTCACTCGGCGGTCTTCCTTCACGTGCTTCAGCTAGCGACCCGAACGCGAAGTGAGTCTTATCCGAGTCCTACGGGCGATTGCGCCGCACAGTACTATAATAATAGGGGTGCGTCAGCGTTGTCTATTCAATTTTTTTTCCGCGGTGCTTCGCAGAATCATAACACTAATAACCTTGTAGGCTATACCTTCTAGCGATAAGTGAAGGTGGGATTCGAGAGTATGACACCTGTGACTCAATTTGGAGAGCATGCTGGAAAGGTATGGGAAACACTGAACTGCAAGGGACCGCTGTCAGAGACGAAGCTCCTGACGATGACGCTCCTGGATGAGCGCGAGCTGCAGGCTGCGATCGGCTGGCTGGCCCGCGAGAACAAGATCTGTAAGAACGGCACCGTGTACAAGCTCGGGGACACGAACCTGACCACGAAGATCGGCACGGACGCCGGCAAGATCTGGGGGGTCCTGTCCCAGAAGGGCGAGATTGATGTTCAAACGCTTGCCCGGATGGCCCGCATCGACGTCAGCGAGGCGTTCAGCGCGCTCGGCTGGCTGGCCCGCGAAGAGAAGATCGCGACCAAGGTCGAGGAGAAACAGAACCGCCCGCAGATACGCGTCTGGCTCAAATAGCCGGCGCCTTTTTTCCCTTTCTTTTTCCCCCTTTCGCTGTTTTTCTGTTTTTTGCTTTTTTTCCGCGAAAACCCCGTTGTCACAGGATTGGGCTCGAATACGCTGATTTTCATGGCTGTTTTCCAATAAATTTCCAATTTTGGCATTTTGCCAATATTTACCAATACTTTTAAATACCCGGGCGCCTATGGTACGGCCATGGGGTAGGCAATGTCACGCTTACCAGTACCAAAAAAGGAGACAGATTCATGATGAAAGAAAGGAAAGGAACCCACAGGCCTGAGCGCAAAACCCTGCTCGCCGTCACAACGCTTCTCCTCGCCACCACCCTCGTCGTCGTCGGCTTCAGCGGCTGCACCAGCCAACAAACCACCAACACCATCAAGGTCTCAGGCGCCTACAGCCTATACCCGATGATGGTCGTCTGGGCCCAAACCTACCAAAAGAACCACACCAACATCCGCATCGACGTC
The DNA here is from genome assembly GCA_963769885.1 of Methanobacteriota archaeon. GTDB lineage: Archaea > Thermoplasmatota > E2 > DHVEG-1 > DHVEG-1 > CAIRCU01. Next base: position 262,821 of record CAVYNH010000004.1, on the reverse strand, counting down.
TCATCCGGCGGCGCCGGAAAAGGCATGTCCGACGCCCTCGCAGGCACCGTCAACCTCGGCATGGTCTCCCGAGACGTCACCACCGCTGAAGCAGACAAAGGCATCGTCTTCGTTGCCGTAGTCAAAGACGCAGTCCTCCCAACCATCAACGACGCGAACCCCGTCAAAGACAAGATCACCACCACCGGCCTCACCCAGCAACAGTTCCGCGACGTCTTCATCACCCGCAACATCACCACCTGGGGCACGCTCGTCAACGACACAACCGTCACCGACGTCATCAAGGTCTATTCCCGTTCCGACGTCTGCGGCGCCGCAGAAACCTGGGCGAAGTTCCTGGGCAACTACACCCAAGACGATTTCCCCACCGTCGAAACCGTCACCAAGGTCAAAGGAGACGACAGCATGTCAGCCTCCATCATCAGCGACCAATTGGGCATCGGCTACAGCAACGTCAACTACATCTACTCCAACTCCACCCTACGCCCCAAGACCGGCCTCGTCGTCGTCCCCATCGACTTCAACGGCAACGGCAAACTCGACGCCAACGAAACCATCTACACCACCCGCACCGACATCGTCAACGCCGAGATCAACGGCAACCTCCACGCCCCACCCGCCAGACTCGTCTATCTCGTCACCCTCAACAACTTCACAGGCGCAACCCGCGACTTCGTCCGCTGGATCCTAACCGAAGGCCAACAACTCACCATCACCAACGGCTACGCCCCAGTCCCCGACGCCATCATCGCCGACCAGCTCAGCAAACTCGGAACATAACAACACCACAACCTCGCTCATGCGCTTCAACAAGGCAGCCAGCGTCGTCAAGAAGAGATCCTTCTTCTCTGCCTTGTTGATCTTTATCCTCGCCCTCCTCTCCCTTTTCCTTCTCAATAATCTCATCATCTTCCTCGCCCTTCTCGCCGTCTCCCTTGTCATCATCTTCTTCGACTTCATCAGGATCAGCCGCCGGCTCTTCGACATCCTGGGCACCCGCCTCATGATGACCATCACCCTCGCCGCCCTCGCCATCTTCATCTTCCTCATCGCCATCCTCATCAACGGCTCCTTCACCGTCCTCGAAGGCCGCTCCATCACCGACATCCTCTTCTCCTCCACCTGGAAACCCTTCTCCGGCCAGTTCGGCCTCTTCGCCGTCATCATCGACACCCTCATCGTCACCGCCATCTCCATGCTCATCGCCGTCCCCGTCTCCCTCCTCACCGCCATCTACATCGCCGAATACGCCCCCAGCCGCTTCCGCAACACCATCCGCCCCTTCATCGACGTCCTCGCCGGCGTCCCCTCCGTCGTCTTCGGCCTATGCGCCCTCCTCGTCTTCGTCCCCGTCGTCCGCGACACCATCGCCCCCGCCTTCGGCGTCCACACCAGCAGCGGCTTCGGCCTCTTTGCTGCCTCCCTGATCCTATCCATCATGGTCTTCCCCATCATCATCAGCCTCTGCATCGAATCCATCAGCTCGATCCCCATCGCCCTCAAAGAAGCCAGCCTCTCACTGGGCGCCACCAAATGGGAGACCGTCAAAAAAGTCCTCTTCCGCGCCTCCGGACCCGGGATCCTCTCCGCCATCTTCCTCGGCTTCGGCAGAGCCTTCGGCGAAACCATCGCCGTCAGCATGGTCATCGGCAACCAAGAACTCATCCCCAGCAGCCTCTTCGGCCCAGGCCAGACCCTCGCCAGCCTCATCGCCAACAACTACACCGAAGTCAGCTCCATCCCCCTCCTCGCCTCCGCCCTCATCTTCGTCGCCCTCATCCTCTTCCTCGTCGTCCTCATCTTCAACCTCCTCGCCTTCCTCGTCCTCCGGCACACCAGCAAGAGGTGGGCATACTGAACCGACGCACCCTCGAAGAAAAAATCTTCCTCGCCCTCATGATCGCCTCCGTCTTCATCGTCATCGGCAGCCTCGTCCTCATCGTCGGCGTCATTATCTTCAACGGCGCCGCCAGCCTCTCCCTCCAAATGCTCACCGAAACCACCGCCGGCACCTTCTACCTCGGGCCAGGCGGCGGCTTCCTCAACGCCATCACCGGCAGCCTCCTCCTCGTCGTCCCCGCCACCATCCTCGCCTTCCTCTTCAGCATCTTCATCGCCATATACCTCCAAAAAGACTTCCTCGGCACCACCGCCTCCAGCGCCATCCGCATCATCCTCGACCTCATGTGGGGCATCCCCTCCATCATCTACGGCGTCTTCGCCATCACCATCAGCTTCGCCATCGGCATCAACCACGGCTCCGTCCTCTTCGGCATCATCGCCCTCACCCTCCTCGAAATCCCCATCATCACCCGCAGCATCGACGAATCCATCAAAGTCGTCCCCCACGGCCTCAAAGAAAGCGCCTACAGCCTCGGCAGCACCCGCTTCGAAACCGCCATCCGCGTCGTCCGCCGCCAGGCCATGCCCGGCATCGTCGCCGGCATCCTCCTCGGCTTCGGCCGCGGCATCGGCGACGCCGCCTCCATCCTCCTCACCGTCGGCGACTCCAACTACCTCCCCACCTCCCTCTTCGACCAGACCGCCGCCCTCCCCACCATCATCCTCAACCTCGCCGGCATGCCAGACAAAGCCGTCCAAAACAAAGCCTACGCCGTCGCCTTCGTCCTCCTCCTCATCGTCCTCGCCATCAGCATCCTCACCCGCTACCTCACAAAAAAATCATCCAAATACATCATCAAATAAACAACAAGGAGACCCCATGACAAAATCAACCACCCAAATCGAAACCCGCTCCCTCAGCGTCACCATCCACACCACCCCCGTCCTCAAAAACATCAATATCGAGATCCCCGCCAAACAACTCACCGCCATCATCGGCCCCAGCGGCTGCGGTAAAACCACGCTGCTCAAATCCTTCAACCGCCTCCTCGACATCCAAGACGACGTCAAAATCGAGGGCGAAATCGTCGTCGACGGCATCGACATCATGACCTCCGGCCTCAACGTCCCCGACATCAGAAAAAAAATGGGCCTCATCAGCCAAAAACCCTACCCCCTCCCCATGTCCATCTTCGAGAATGTCGCCTACGGGCTGCGCATCCACCACGGCAAAAACCCCCACAAAATCGAAGAAGGCGTCCACCATTGCCTCCAAGAGGTCGGCCTCTGGAACGAAGTCAAAGACCGCCTCCACGACCCCGCCAGCCGCCTCTCCGTCGGCCAACAACAACGCCTCTGCCTCGCCCGGGCCATCGCCGTCAAACCCGAAGTCATCCTCTGCGACGAACCCACCTCCGCCCTCGACCCAATCTCGGCCAAACAAATCGAAAAACTCCTCCTCAAACTCAAAAAAGAATTCACCGTCATCCTCGTCACCCACACCCTACGGCAGGCCAAACGCGTCGCCGACTACGTCATCTTCCTCTACTTCGGCATGGTCGTCGAACAAGGCCCCGCCGACGCCGTCTTCACCAACCCCACCAGCCCTGAGATGAAAGCCTACCTCAGCGGTGAGATTAGCTAACCAAAGAAAAGGAGGGAAACCATGAAAGTAGACCTCAACGCCGTCAAATGCATCAAGGACACCGCAATCACCATCCGCGGATCACGCCGCCGCGTCACCGTCCCCGCGGAAGTCGTCGAGCTCCTCAGACTCAAGAACGGCAACAAACTCCGATGGGTCGTCCTTTCAGACGGCTCTATCACCCTCTACAAAGTCAAAGAAAACGAAAAAAAGCGATAAAAAAGACGACTTATGCCTCGGCGCCGAACGACTCCTTCGGAGCGATACTCGAGGAGAACCCAGAGGCAAGCCCGATCTTCACCAGGTCGCCAACCACGAACGGCACCGCGCCCATCATCAACAAGCCGACGAAGTCAACGGCCATCCCATGGGCCAGGCTCCACAAGTACAGATACACCAGCCCGCAGCCGTAGATGACCACGAAGTTCATCACCAGCATCAGACCGAACATCGAGGAAAACCGTCTGTTTTCAACCCGTGAATCCACCAGGTAGCCTAACAGGAACGCCGCGAGCACGAACCCGATGAGATACCCACCGGTCGCCCCGAAGACGTACGAAAGCCCACCGTTGAACCCCGCGAACCACGGGACGCCGGCAAGGCCGATCACCAGATACAGGCTCTGACTGATCCCGCCCCACCATTTCCCCAGGACCACCGCAGTGATTAACACCGCGCAGGTCTGCGCAGTCAAGGGAACCGGCGAACCTGGTAAATAGAACCGCAACTGGGCACTCAAACCGGTGATGCCCGCGAAAACCACAGCGAGCAAGACTTTTTTGTACAAACCCAAGCTCAAACCGCCATTTGAAGAAGTTCAGACGCGCGGTCGCAAACCTGTACACTGTTGAGGAGAGTTCCATATGAGATTCACCTGTGGACGACAACAGGATAACGGCTACCCCTACAAGAAGTTTCTCCTTGAAAAAATAAAAAGAAAGAAGGTCAGCCTACCATCGACAGAGGTGGATAAGCAGCCAATACACAATCGGGAACCGGTCGTGGAGCATGTCAAGCCACGAATACGGCATCGTCACCGCCAGAGGCTCGGACCAGTCGCTCTCCAGACCGTTGCTGTCCTTGGCCATGACCTTGACCGAGTACGTCCCCTTCTTCGCCCAGGTATGCGTGGCGTTCACAACCGCTCCTGATGCAGAGGGGCCGAGCCAGTCACTTGTCGTCCCGTCGCCCCAGTCCCATTTATACAGCAAGGTGTCGTTGTCCGGGTCCGTGGTCATCGCTGTATAAGTATAGGGCTGTTTCGGCTTGCCAGAGCTAGCTCCTTGTGGCCGATCCGGCGTCGCTGGGGGATGGTTCGGCTCGCCGATGACCATGAAGCTATGGGCGCCAGCCGCACCGATGTACGGGTGGTTCTCAGACCGCCCTGAGCCGTCCTCGGCATGGATATAATACGAGATCTTGCTGCCTCCCGACTGGGAAGGAATTGTCGCGGTGTAGCCATCCCCGCCGGTCGAGGTCATTGTGACCGTGTTCCAGGACCCGTTGTTGACCTTGTAGACGACGCTAGGGGAGCCTGGGAGGAGGCTCTGGCCGCTGTAGGCATGGATGGTTGCCGTGACCGGGAACCCAGACGCGCTCGCGGTCTGGTTCTGTAGTGGGACGTGCTGGATGTAGAGCATGTAACGGTCGGTGATGCCCATGGCGCGGCAGTGGAGCGCATCCGTGGACTCCCAGGGATGTGCGGATAACCCGGTGAACCCCAAGACCTCGTAGCCGGGCATCGCGTCCCGGTAGGATTGAAGGGCGGCAGCGTCATAGGCGTCGCCCATGACGGGGACGTAGACCTTATTGTCCAGAATCAGCGAGTTGGTGTAGGGCTCATCGTTGGGGGTGTAGACGCGGGCAACGTGGTAAGGAGTGCCGTAGCAGCTGGTCTGGTTTTTAAAGTAGGCGACTGCGGCCTCGATCTTGTTGTATTGAGAGTGGGTGGGGGGGACGGAGCGGATGAGGATAGTGTCCGGGGAGAGGTATTTGCCCCAGCAGTCGACGTGTTCGATGTATTCGCTGTTGACGTCCGGGACGACCATGTAGCGGTTGATGCCGCAGTAGTCGTGCATGGTCTGGTTGATCTGGTCGTGGGTGAGGCCCGTGTTTTCTTCCCAGACGAGGGTGGTGGAGATGGCGTTGCCTTGGCCGTCGGTCATGTAGTTGCCGCCGGTGGTGGTGAGCGGCATATTGTAGACGGGGATGCTTTGGTTGAGGCCGTATTTGGTGGGGATTTGGTCGTCGTTGGGCCTGGGGCGGTTGTAGGTGAAGTCGATGATGCCTTGTTGGTTGTCGCCGGTGAAGATGAACCAGGGGCCGTAGTCGCGGGTCCAGTAAGAGTCGGTGGGGGCGATGAGGAAGGTGCAGTGGGCGGTGTTGACGCCGTTCGCGGTGTAGAGGTTGAGGACGGTGGTTTCGGTGGCGAGGCTGCTGACGATGGTGCAGACGGTTTCGTTTTCCGCCATTTCTTTGATGACGGGGTAGGAGATGCCGAAGGGGTAGGCGATGAGGACGCCGGTCATGGGGTCGAATTCGGCGGGCTGGCGGATGGGGGCTGGGGGTGGGTTGAGGGTGGTGAGCGGCGTCTGGGCGCTGGCGGCGCCAGAGAGGGTGAGGAAGAGGATAGTGATTCCGATGGCGAAGAGTGTGGTGGTCTTCATGGGGGTCGGGTGCCTCCTATGGTTCTTTTATTATGTCATGGTTTATAATAGTTATGAGCCGTGGTGGTCGCCGTCTGGGCCTGGTGCGGCTCCTGTGTGGTTCCGAGAGAAACCTCTTTATATGAGCCCGGGGGTACCTGCGGAGTGTGTACCAGATTCCCCGAGGTACCCGGGATTTTGTCCCCGAGGAGATGTTGAAACGCCGGTTTGTGCAACGGCAGGTAGAGGAGACGTTCCGGGGGTTTGGGTATGGGGAGATTCAGACGCCGGCGTTTGAGACGCTGGAGGTGTTTACGGCGAAGTCCGGGGCGTCGATCATTGATGAGTTGTATAATTTTGTGGATAAGGGCGGCCGTGAGCTGGCGTTGCGTCCGGAGTTGACGGCGCCGGTGATCCGCTGTTACATCGAGCGGCTGCAGATGGCGCCGAAGCCGTTGAAGCTGTTCTATTTTGGGAATTGTTTCCGGTATGACCGTCCGCAGAAGGGGCGGTATCGGGAGTTCTGGCAGGCGGGCTGTGAGCTGCTGGGGACGGATACGCCTGAGGCGCATGCGGAGTTGATCGCGCTGGCGTTCACGATTTTGAAGAAGGTCGGTGTGCAGGATATTGTATTGAATATCGGGAACCTAACCGTGATCCAGGCGATGTTTGAGCGGCTGCGGGTGTCGGATGCGGTGAAGAAGGACTTGTTGCCGTTTATCGATAAGTCGCAGTTTGAGGATTTGTTCTCGGCGCTGCGGGCCAACGACGTCAGTCAGCAGGAGGCCGAGGTGTTCCTTGAGATGCTTCAGACGCCGGAGGCGGAGAAGATCCGGGCGTACGTCTCGAAGAGTCCGGCGGCGGTCGCAGAGCTAGGCCGACTGCAGGGCATCCTCAGTCTGTTGAAGGAGTCGTTCGGGATTCCGGATGCGCGGGTGAAGATGGGGATCGTCCGCGGGTTGGATTACTACAAGGGCCTGGTGTTTGAGCTTGAGGCGCCCGTGTTGGGTGCGGAGAAGCAGTTGTGTGGCGGCGGGGACTACGAGCTGGTTGCGTTGTTTGGGGGCAGCCCGGTGCCCCAGGCCGGTTTCGCGATCGGGTTCGACCGGGTGCTGCTGGCGTTGGAGACGGAGGGGTTCTCGTTCCCGGAACCGTCGCTGGATGTTTTTATCGTGCCAGTCTCAGAGGCTGCGCTGGGGACCGCGCTGTCGGTCGCGTCGCAGCTGCGGGGCCAGGGACTCACCGTAGATCTTGACCTAGTGCGCCGTGGGATCGGCAAGTCGTTGAAGTATGCCTCGGCGCAGCATGCCCGGTACGCGGTCATCATCGGGCCCAAGGAGCTCGAGGACCGTGTGGTGACGCTGCGGAACATGACGGACGGCTCGCAGAGCACCTGTCCCGTCACCGAGCTTGCGGTGCGGATCCGTGGACGATTAGGGTCATGAAACAGCCGACGTACATCCTTGATACCTCGGCGCTCCTTTCGGGGAAGCCGATCAACATCAGCAGTGGGCCGATGATTACGGCGCCTGGGGTCGCGGCGGAGCTGCGTCCCGGCGGGAGGGATTACCGGTCGTTTCAGCTCCTGCAGGAGAAGGGGTTGGGCATCTACAAGCCGTCGGCGGCCTCCGTGGCGCGGGTTCGTAAGGCCGCGACCCGATCCGGAGACATCGCGCGGCTGTCGCCGACGGACCTGGAGGTCTTGGCGGTCGCCCTTGATATCAACATGGACCCGGTGCAGGAGGCGATTGTCCTCACCGATGATTATTCGATTCAGAACCTCGCACGGAGCCTGCAGGTGAAGTACCTAGGCCTGTCGCAGGAGGGGATCACCAGGCGGATCACGTGGGTGGTCTGCTGCCCGGGCTGCGGACGGCGGTTCGCGGACAAGGTTTCGGTCTGTCCGGTCTGTGGGACGAAGACGCGGGTGGCCGCGCAACGGAAGTCCCGCGTGGCTGAGTCGGCGGTGCGGGGCCGGTGAGACGGTAAAGTTTAAATGACCCTTGTATGTGCAGGGGATACAGACAAGTGGAGGGGTTCACGGTCGACTCGAGTTCCCTTCTGTCTTCGCCTAGCGGTTAACCCTGGTGTCCCATGAACGTACCTACAGCTTTTCGGCGTTTCTGGCATACAGAGAATTCCACGGTAGCCCTCGTCCGCGACGTATTGGTCGCGCTCCTGGCCGTGTTCATCATCCTGATGCTGCTGTGGGCGTACACGGGGCAGTGGCTCGCGGCGCCGATGGTGGCGATCGAGTCCGGCAGCATGGAGCATGACAATGCGCCGTTCGGCCGTCTCGGCACGATTGACGCCGGGGACATGGTCCTGGTCGTCAAGGTCACCTCGGTAAAGGATGTGGTCCCACATGGGGGCCCGATCAGCGGGGCGCAGGCGCAGAACGGCCTGCAAACGTACGGGAACTACGGTGACGTGGTGATCTATAAACCGATGGGACACTCCGACGTCAGCCAGATCATCCATCGGGCGATGTGCTGGGTCAACGTCACCTTTCAGAACGGACAGACCTATTACACGATCAGGGACTACGGGATCTATAATGCGACGTCAATCACCATCGATGCTCTTAATCTCCATGATGCCAAGCCAGATTGGACGCACTCCGGGTTCCTCACAAAAGGGGATCACAACAGGATCATTGATCAGGTCTCCGAGATCTGTCCGCAGCCGGTGCTGCCGCAGTGGATCACCGGGAAGGCCCGCGGGGAGATCCCCTGGGTCGGGACGATCAACCTCTTCTTCGAGGATGTCCTGCATGGGAAGAACACAGTGGCCAATGTGCATGAGGACAGCTTGATCTGCCTGGGCATCGTGCTGGCGCTGCTGATTTCGATTCCGATCATCCTGGATGTCCGGGACTACGTCCATCGAAAGAAGGACACCAACGAGTCGAAAAAATAAATCCTCTTATCTTTTCTTTTCCGGTTTCTTCCCTGTTTTCTTCAGCGTGTACCAAGCTGGGTAGGTTTCGTACGTGAGAGGGTCGAGGATACCCGCGTCCTGGAAGCCGCGCAAGCGTAAAAGACAGGAGTCACACCGCCCGCACGCTTTCGCGCCCCCACGGTAACAGGACCACGTGTGCTCAAAAGGAACATGAAGTCGCGTGCCGAGCCGGACGATGTCGGCCTTGGAGAGGCTGATGAGCGGCGTTTGCAGCCTGATGGGATGGCCCTCGACCGCTTGCTTGGTCGCGACGTTCGCGAGCCGCTGGAACGCCTCGATGTACTCGGGGCGGCAGTCGGGGTACCCGGAGTAGTCCACGGCGTTGACGCCGATGTAGATGGCGTCTGCGCCGACGACTTCCCCATACGCAAGGCCGAAGGAAAGGAAGATCGTGTTGCGGGCGGGCACATAGGTCCGGGGGATCTCGGCGCCGATGTCACGGTAGTCGTGGTCCGCGATCGGCTCGCTGGCGGTCAGGGAGGAGCCGCCGATTTGGTCGAGCGGCAGCGGGAGGATCTTATGGCGGATGGCGCCGACTGCTGTGGCGATGGCCCGGGCGCTGGCGATCTCTCGGTTGTGACGCTGGCCGTAGGAGAAGGAGAGGGCGTGCACCGCGTAGCCGTCGTGGTGGGCCACGTAGGCGGTGACCGCGGAGTCGAGTCCTCCGGAGAGGAGGCAGACGGCGTTCTTCATAACATCCTTGGTTTTAGCGGTTCCACATCGGGGACATCTGGCGGAGGCGGCCGACGATCGCGGGGAGTTGGTCGGCGACGTAATCGAGATCATCTTTTGTGGTTGTGCGGCCGAGGCTGAACCGCAGGCTGCCGTGGGCTTCGATGGGGGTGAGGCCGATGGCGAGGAGGACGTGGCTGGCCTGCTGTTTTTGGCTGGAGCAGGCGGAGCCGGTGCTGGCGGCGATGCCTTTGTCGTCGAGGCCGAGGAGTAGGCTTTCGCCTTCGATGCCGGTGAATCGGAAGTGGGCGTTGTTGCAGAGGCGTTTGGTGGGGTGGCCGTTGAGGTAGCTTTCTTCAATGGCGAGGGTGCGGTTGATGAGGTGTTCGCGCAGCTGTGTCATTTTGTCGACGTCGGTGATGAGGCGTTGGCTGGCGAGCTGGGCTGCTTTGCCGAGGCCAACGATGCCGGGGACGTTGAGGGTGCTGCTTCGTAGTCCTTTTTCGTGGCCGCCGCCGTGGATGAGGGGCTTGATTTGGACGCCGTTGCGGGCGTAGAGGGCGCCGATGCCTTTGGGGCCGTAGAATTTGTGGGCGGAGAGGCTGAGGAGGTCGATGTGGTGTTTTTTGACGTCGATGGGGAGTTTACCGACGGCTTGGACGGCGTCGGTGTGGAAGAGGATGTTGTGCTCATGGGCGATCTTGCCGATTTCTTGGATGGGTTGGATGGTGCCGATCTCGTTGTTGGCGGTCATGATGGTGATGAGGAAGGTGTTTTTGGTGATGCTGTGTTCGACATCGGTGGGGTCGATGAGGCCGTATTTATCGACAGGGAGGTACTTGACTTGGTAGCCGTCGGCTTCGAGGCTGCGGCAGGGTTCGAGGACGGCGGGGTGTTCGATGGCGCTGGTGATGATGTGGGGGCCTTTGGTCTTGGTTTTTTCGGGGTGGGCGTAAGCGACGCCTTTGATGGCGAGGTTGTCGGCTTCGGTGCCGCCGGCGGTGAAGATGATCTCGTCGTGTTTGGCGCCGAGGAGCCGGGCGACGGCGTCGCGGTTGGCTTCGACGTCTTCGCGGGCTTTGCGGCCGAAGTGGTGGATGGAGGAGGGGTTGCCGATGTCGGCGGTGAAGGCGGTGGTGACGGCTTTGATCACGTCAGGGTCGATGGGTGTGGTCGAGGCGTAGTCGAGGAAGACTTCTCTCATGGTCTGCTCATCCCCAGGTCCATCATGTGTTGGAGTGGTTGTTTAGCTTGTTGCATAATCTGCGGTGAAAGGTGGACCTCTGGCTCTAAAGTCTCCATGCTCTTTATGAGTTTTTCTATGGTGATTTTCTTCATGTTGGGGCAGAAAGCCTTAGGAATCGGGTAGAATTTTTTGTTCGGTATTTCTTTTTCGAGACGGTAGCAGAGGCCTTGTTCGGTGCCGATGATGAACTCGGTCGTGGTCGAGGCTTTGGCGCGGGTGACCATGCCGTTGGTGGAGCAGACGTGGTTGGCGAGGGCGATGACCTCGGGGCGGCATTCGGGGTGGGCGAGGACCTCGGCCTTCGGATGTGCGGCCTTCAGCGTGCGGATGTCGTCGGGGAGGATGTCCTGGTGGGTGTGGCAGTACCCGGGCCAGAGGATGAGTTTCTTGTCTGGGACCTGCTGTTGGATGTAGGCGCCGAGGTTCTTGTCCGGGACGAAGATGATCTCCTTTTCTTTGAGGCTGTTGACGACGGTGACGCCGTTGGCGCTGGTGCAGCAGATGGTGGCGAGGGCCTTGACGTCGGCGTTGGTGTTGATGTAGGCGACGACGGCGGCCTTCGGGTGTTTCTTCATGAGGAGGCGCAGGTCGGTGGGGGTGGCCATGTTGGCCATGGGGCAGGTGGCGGTGGGGTCGGGCAGGATCACGGTCTTGTCCGGGTTGAGGATCTTGGCGGCCTCGGCCATGAACGAGACGCCGCAGAAGACGATGACGTCGGCTGTGGTCTTGGTGGCTTTGATGGCGAGGTCGAGGCTGTCGCCGATGAAGTCGGCCGCGTCCTGGATCTCTGGCGGCTGGTAGTTGTGCGCCAGGAGCAGGATGTGGTGCTTCTTCTTGAGGTCCGCGATGCGTGTCTGAAGGATGGTATCCATAGGAGAATCCCCAGGAACAAGATTTGACCTGAATTCATCAATGGCACATAAAGATTACCTTGTGACGATTACTTATTCAGAGGCGGGAAAGGATTGTAGGGGGCGTAGGATTCGGCGTTGCCGATGAGCCTGAAACCGCAGCCCATGCTGCCGTGAGGGTGGTAATAATACGACAGACTAATCGATCCTGTGAAATTGTAGATGATGAATTGATAGGGGAGCTGGTTTTTATTGAAGATGGTTCTTGTCTTTTTCTCTTGAAGGAAGAGGAAGTACCAGCCGAGTGACATCCCGCCTTGGTTGATGATGTAAATGCACGTCTTGTAGTAGAATCCATAGGTCTGAGACGTGTAGTTCGTCCTGTACTCGTGAAGGTTTCCATGCCAGGTCCAGTTGAACGGGTCCACGTAAAAGATGTCCCCGCCAGCGAAGACTCTGTAGTGCGCTGGGGTGCGGATGGTCCCAGAAGTTGCCGTTGATGCGATGCCCGCTACGAGAACGAGTATACACATGAGTGAAAACACTCGATGCATGGGAAATCCTTCCCACAATAAAGACGGGGTTGTATAATAAAATTTCGTCCCCTCAAAAACCAGGAAAAAACAAGCAAAGGAAACCCCCTTGTTCCAGTGCAATAAGGCAATCTATTTATCCAGCCTCCCGAATACTCTTCATAAGGAGACTAGAGAGAGATGGATGTCGTATCGTTTATCCTCGGACTAATCGTCGGCGTCGTCGTGGTCGGCTTCGCCATCGAACTCGGGCTACGGCGCTTCAACCGCGCCGCCCCCGCGACGCTGCCCACCCACAAATGGACGCTCGAGGAAATCAAAAACCCCCGCATCATCGCCGAGACCATGGGCAGCATCGACCTCCCCAAGAACGCCAAGATCGTCGTCAACGACTACCCCAACAAGGCCATGTTCACCGGCATGGCCGTCAAGCACCACAGCGGCATCAAAGGCAACTTCATCCTCGGCGACAACCGCGCCCTCATCCTCTCCGGACCCATCCAGGAGAACGAGCTGGGGATCTGGACCGTGGAAAAAGACATGATACAGAAACTCAACCGCTACTTCGAGGACAGCTGGGCGAAAGCCACGCCCCTCTTCGACGACGAGCCCACCGATGAGCCTACTCATTAAACACGCCACCATCCTCACCCAAGACGAGAAACGGCGGCGGCTCCACGGCGACCTTCTTGTAGAGCAAGAGACCATCACTCAGATTTCTGAACGGCCGATCACCGTCGAGGCAGACTACAAAATCGACGGCAAAGACACCCTCGTCCTCCCCGGCCTCGTCAACCTCCACACCCACCTGCCGATGACGCTGCTACGCGGCTACGGCGACGACCGCCTCCTGAATGATTGGCTGCAACACTGCATCTGGCCCGTCGAAGCCCGCCTCACCCCCAAATCGATCGAGACCGGCGCCACCCTCGGCCTGCTCGAAATGATCGCTTCCGGGACCACCACCTTTCTGGACATGTACTTCTTCGAAGAACACGTCGCCGCCGTGACCAAAAAAGCCGGGATGCGCGGGTTCCTCGGTTTCGGCATCCTCGACTTCGACACCGCTGAATACAAAGCCAACGAGCTCCTCCCCGCCTGCGAACGATTCATTAAAACCTGGCAGCACGACCCCCTGGTCCATCCCGTCGTCGCCCCCCACGGCGCCTACACCTGCAGCCCGGAGACGCTCGCCCGCTGCCTCGACCTTGCGACCAAGAACAACGTGCTCCTCCACAGCCACTGCTCCGAGACTCGTGACGAGGTCTACGACGTTGAGAACAAATACAACAGACGCCCCATCGAACAATTCCACAGCCTCGGCCTCCTTACCCCACGCATGGTACTCGCCCACTGTGGCTGGATCACTAAAACCGAGATCGCCACTATGAAAGACGCCGGCGTCGCGGTCGCCCACTGTCCCGTCAGCAACTACAAGATCGGCACCGGCGCCTACGCTCCCATCCCGGAGATGCTCGCCGCAGGACTTCGCGTCGGCCTCGGCACCGACGGTGCCGCCAGCAACAACATCCTCGACATGTTCGACACCATGAAATTCGCCGCCCTCGGCCAGAAACAACACCGCTGGGACCCCACCGTCATGCCCGCCCAGACCCTCCTCGACATGGCCACCGTCAACGGCGCCGCCAGCCTCCAACAGAATCATCTCGGCAGCCTCACGGAAGGCAGCCTCGCCGACCTCATCCTCATCGACCTGCACAAACTACACCTCACCCCCGTCCACGACCCCGTCTCACACCTCACGTACGCGGTCCGCGGCAGCGACGTCAGCACCACCATTGTGAACGGAACACCACTCATGCTGGAGCACGAATTCCTCACCCTTGACGCCGACAAGACCATAGATGCAGCCTCCCGCCAAGCCGTCGAGTTAACTACAAAAACCCCGGCCCGATAGCCTTGGACTAACCATATGTTGAACCTCATCGGGGTCCTCATCGCCTTCATCCTCATCCTCGTTCTCATCAGAAAGAAAGTCAGCTTCGCCCTCGCACTCATCATCGGCGCCCTCATCGTCGCCATCTTCTCCCTGCAAGTCGCGACACCGGTACAGATTCTCGAAGGATTTCTAACCGCAGTCATCTATAACGTCTCAACTCACCAGATTGTTACTGACACCATCGAACTCGCCATCCTCATGACCCTCATCCTCATGCTCGCCAAATGCATGCAGGAAACCAAGGCCATCACCAGACTCATCGACAGCCTCCGCACCATCTTCACCAAAGGCGGCACCATCGCCGTCATCCCCGCCGTCTACGGCCTCATGCCCATCCCCGGCGGCGCCCTCTTCTCCGCCCCCCTCATCGACCACGAAGGCACCAAATACGGCCTCACCCAAGACAACAAAAACGTCCTCAACGTCTGGTTCCGCCACCTCTGGTTCCCCATCTTTCCCCTCAGCCAGACCATGATCCTCATCGTCAGCACCCAGTTCTCCGACATCCCCATCCAGAACCTCATCCTCGCCGACATCCCCTTCTTCATCGCCTACCTCCTCATCGGCCACCTCTACATGCGCCGCTTCATGCGACAAAAACCACCCCGACCAACGACCCAAAACAAAGACTACACCGGGCTGAAATTCCTGTTCCCACCCATCATCCCACTCCCCTTCTACGCCCTGATCTTCGTAGGATTCAATGAGACCGAAAGCTTCATCATCGGCGTCACCGTCGGCATCATCCTCCTCTTCATCCTCACCAACACCGACAAAAAAACCTCATGGCAGATCCTCCGCAAATCCCTGAGCTGGAACCTCGCCGCCGCGATCTTCGCCATCATGATCTTCCGCCAGATGATTGAGCTCTCCCAAGTCGACACCTTCATCTCCCAAGGGATGCAGACCCTCACCATCCCCGCCCTCGCCGTCATCATCCTCATCCCCCTCATCATCGCGCTGCTCATCGGCAGCGACTTCGCCAGCGTCGCCCTCTCCTACCCCCTCATTGCCCCCCTCATCGCCATCAGCGGCGTCACCGTCCTCGGCTGTACCTGCCTCGTCTTCATCGCCGTCCTCATCGGCTACCTCATCAGCCCCATCCACCTCTGCAACGTCCTCAGCAGCGACTACCTTCATACGGACGTCACCCGTATGTACAAGATGTACATCCCCGCCAGCATCGCTGCCCTCGCCTCCAACCTCATCATCGTCCTCCTCCTCTTCCATACATAAATAACACCGCACTCAACTAAACGAACCTTTTAAAAACACAACCGGTTCATTGATACCCCATTATGCCCGAGACGCTCCAGACCGCCATGACCAAACCCTCCTTCTACGGCCCACACGTCAAAACCGTCCAAATCATCCACACCCACATCTCCACCGTCGCCCTCACCGGAAAATACGCCTATAAAATCAAAAAACCCGTCGACTTCGGCTTCCTCGACTTCTCCACCCTCGACAAACGCAAACACTACTGCGACGAAGAACTCAGACTCAACCGCCGCCTCTGCCCCGACATCTACCTCGACGTCCTCCCAATAACCAAACTCAACAGCACCTACCGCCTCAACGGCAACGGAGACGTCGTCGACTACGCCGTCAAAATGAAACAATTCCCCCAAGACCACATCATGACCACCATGCTCGAGCACGGCAAGATCACCCCCCACCACATCGACCGCCTCGTCGCCTGCCTCGTCGACTTCTACAACAACGACCACCCCACCCCAGAAAAAAACCAATTCGCAACCATGGAAGCCGTCAAACACAACATCGACGAAAACTTCGAACAAACCACCAGCATGATCGACGTCACCATCCCCACCCAGATCTACAACTTCATCAAAGAAGCCTGCCACCGCTACTTCACCACCAACGCCGCCGTCTTCACCCAACGCATCAACGACGGCCGCATCCACGACTGCCACGGCGACCTCCACACCGGCAACATCGTCATCACCGACGGCGACCCCTGCATCTTCGACTGCATCGAATTCAACACCCGCTTCCGCTACTGCGACGCCGCCAGCGACATCGCCTTCCTCGCCATGGACCTCGACAGCCACAACGCCCCCTACCTCGCCAGCCGCCTCATCCGCCGCTACATCGAACTCTCCGGCGACCACGACATCCACCGCGTCCTCAACTTCTACAAATCCTACCGCGCCTACGTCCGCGGCAAAGTCCTCGGCTTCCGCCTCGCCGATAAAAAACTCCCAAAAAAAGAGAAAAACCACATCATCAGCGACGCCCGCCGCTACTACGACCTCGCCCGCTACTACACCCGCCTCTTCACCTTCGACCAGACCTGCACCCACCCCGTCCTCTTCCTCGTCGCCGGCCTCACCGGCACCGGCAAATCCACCGTCGCCGAAAAACTATCGGTCGACTACGGCGCCCACCTCCTCAACACCGACGTCGTCCGCAAAGAACTCGCCGGCATCGATCCCTTCGAACGACACCACGATTCCCTCGACATCGGTCTCTACACCCCAAAAAACGTCGACAAAACCTACCACAAGATGATCGACCTCGCCTGGGCCTTCATGAGCCGCGGCGACCACGTCGTCCTCGACGCCACCTTCCAAAAACAAGAACACCGCAGAATCGCCCTCACCGCCGCCGAAGGCAACCACGCGATCCTCGTCGTCGTCCACTGCGAGACCCCCGACGCCCTCGTCAAACAACGCCTCGAACACCGCCTCAAAGAAAAAACCGTCTCCGACGGCCGCTGGGAGATCTACCTCGCCCAGAAAAGAACCTTCGAACCCTTCGAAGAGCCCCTCGGCATCCACCTCGACCTCAACACCGGCAATGACTCCTACGACTATCGCCTGGACTCCTACCAAAACCTCATCACCATGCTCCAAGAGGCTGTCTAAGACTATGGAACTCTCCGGCTACCGCATCGACATTCAACGAATCATCACCGCCATCAAAGAGAAACACGCGACGTCGGTCGCCGTGCAGATGCCGGAAGGACTCCGACCCCACGCCCGCACTCTTGTCGACACTCTCGAGAAGAAGACCGGGGCGCTCGTGATGCTGTGTGCAGACCCCTGCTACGGCGCCTGCGACCTCGCCTCGGACAAACTACGACGCCTGAACATCGACCTCGTCATTCACGTTGGACATACCGAAGTACCGGTCCTCAAAAGCGACATCCCTACCGTCTACGCGAACGCGCTCTCGATAAGGGATCCCACCAAAGTCGTGCAGCAAGCCCTTCCCCAGCTGGTCGGCAAACGCATCGGAATCGTGACCACGGCCCAGCATCTCGAAGAACTCACCAAAATCGAGGACACGCTGAAAAACCATGACTTCATCCCGGTCATCGGAAAATGCGGCCCACGAGCCGCCTGCGGCCAGATCCTCGGCTGCAACTTCTCCGCCGGAACCCTCATCCAAGACCAGATCGACTGCTTCCTGTTCGTCGGCAGCGGCATGTTCCACCCCGTAGGGTTAGCCTTGGCGACGCAGAAACCAGTCATCGCCGCCGACCCGTACACCGGCGAAGTGCGACGGGAAGAGATCGAAACCGTAAAGGACAAGCTGCTGCGCCAGCGCTACGCGGCGATTACCCTCGCCCAGAACGCCACCCGGTTCGGCATCATCATCGGTTTGAAGGCGGGTCAGCAGCGGCTCGCACTCGCCACACACATCCGGGACCTGCTCCTCAAACAGGGGAAGACCGCAATCCTCTTGCTGCTTGAGCACTGTTCCCCCCTTGCGCTGCAAGGGTTCACGGAGCTTGAGTGTTTTGTCTCGACAGCATGCCCGCGGATCGCGATCGACGACAGCACGCTCTATGAAAAACCAATGCTTACGCCGGTGGAGCTCGAAGTCGCCTTGGGACTACGTTCCTGGGCGGAGTACGTCTTCGACCAGATCCTCCCCTAAGCCTGCAGAGCCATAAGGTTTTATCAGGGGGAGGACCGTTCCTTGAACTGATGACATTTCTGCCGTTACGCTGCCCGTCGCTGGACGTTTTGCTTGGGGGTGGACTGGAAGTGGGAATCATCACCAAGTTGTACGGCGAGTCGGGGACGGGGAAGACGAACTGCTGCCTGCAGGCAGTCCGGGAATGCGCCGCGGCGGGGAAGAAGTCCGTGTATGTGGACACGGCGGGAGTGTCGGTGGAGCGACTGCGGCAGATTTGCTCCGAATCGGTGTTCAATGACGTGCTGCGAACCGTGTTTTTCTATCGACCTGGAACGTTCTCGGCGCAGGAAAAGATGGTGGCGCATGCGGTACGGCTGCAGGGCCTTGGGTTGATCGTGGTGGATACGGTAAATGGGTTATACCGGGGGAAGCAGGGGGCGGAATTGGAGGAGTCGGTGCGGTCGTTTGTACGGCAGATGACGACGTTGCAGGTGGCGGCTCGGCAGCGGCGCCTTGTGGTGGTAGTGACGGAGCAGGTGTACACGGATCAGGCGGGTCAGATTCGTCCATTTACGAGTCGGCAGACGGAGTCGATGGTGAAGACGGTGGTGGGGTTGTCGCGGGTGGACGCGTCGCGGCGTGAGGCGGTGATGGTGCGGCATCGGCGGCAGCCGGTGGGGCTACGAGCGGAGTTCGCGATTACGACGTCTGGTCTCGTGTAGATGTTCGATTTTTGTTTTGAAATGGGGGGAATACTTTCTTTGGTCGGTGGGAGGTTTATGTACTCGCTGATAGTTACATGGGTTGGATGGTTCGGGTTGTCGTGAATTTCAGTGAAGATACGAATCGATAGTCAAGTTTAAAGGTGAGGCTGAGGATTGGGAAAATCAACTATGGAGGAGCCAGCGGTCAGCTACAAGTCGTTGCGGAAGGTGCAGCAGGCGGAGCAAAACGCGGCAGTCCTTACAAAGTTAGAGACCGGCTACTACCATGATGTCGCGGCGTACCTCAAGGCGTTGGAGTCGAGCGTGGCATCTGAGAGGCAGCAGCAGAAGAGCCGGTTGTTTGCGGAGGAGTTGGCGAACACGCGCAAGCTGGTCGCCGGGATCTATGAGTTGCGGGAGAAGAAGATCGTGGCGGCAGCGTTGGTCGCGGCCCGCGGCGGCGTCCCCGATATTAGGAACCTCGCGGAGGAGGAGCAACCGTTGTATGAACGTCTGTTGCGGGAGATTTCGAGGGCGCGGCAGGCGGTCCTCGGCGAAGAATCCTCTCCAGAAGAGTCTGCGGCCTCTTCGGTCCCGGTCGCCTCGAGCCTGAAAACACCTCCGCAGGCCCCCGTTGCTTCACCCGCGCCTCCGGTGCCTGCAGCCCCGGTCGTTTCGAAGGTGCAGGCGAACCCGCATCCGATACTGCGGGTGGCGCAGACGATGCCGCCGTTCGTGGGCACTGACCTGCGCGTCTATGAGCTGCGCGCGGACGACGTGCTGACGCTGCCGGCCGAGATGGCTGAGCCGCTCCTCAGACGAGGCATCCTCGTCCCCATAGAGTAGACCACCTATCATTTTTATATACAACCTCCTTATTACCCTCCATACTTAGTACCACCTCGTGATACCCATGAAGATGCCTGGGAAGGTCAAGCATTACTGCCCGTACTGCAAGAAGCATACGCTCCAAGAAGTCGACAGGATGAAGAAGCGGAAGGCGAGTGAGCTGAAGCGCGGTCAGCGCCGGTTCCGGCGTGCGACGAGTGGGTATGGCGGGTTCCCTCGGCCCAAGCCTGAGGGCCGGGAGAAGACTAGTCGGCGGATTGCCACGCGGTACACGTGTACGATCTGTAAGAAGACGTATCAGCCGGCCAGCATCCGGTCGAAGAAGTTTGAGATTGAAGGAGAATAATCGAGTATGGATCAGCCGAAGAGCCGCTTCATCAAGGTCCGCTGCAACGATTGCGAGAACGAGCAGGTGATGTTCGACAAGGCGAGCAACACGGTGCTCTGTCACATCTGCAGCAGCACCCTTGCGACCCCGACGGGTGGCAAGGCGAAGATCAAAGGGACCATTCTCGAGACGATCGAATAAGGTCCACCTACGTATGCAAAAGAAGGAGTACCCTGACGACGGGGAGCTTATTGTCGGTACGATTACTAAGGTGCAGAATTTTGGTGCCTTCGTTTCTTTAGACGAGTACGCTGGGAAGGAAGGCTTCATTCATATTTCTGAGATTGCGACCGGGTGGGTGAAGCGGATTCGCAATTTTGTGCGTGAAAAGCAAAAAGTGGTCTGCAAGGTCGTCAATGTCGACGTGCAGAAGAACCACATCGACCTGTCGCTGAAGAAGGTCAACGACCATCAGCGCCGGGAGAAGATCCAGGAATGGAAGAACACGCAGAAGTCTACGCGGCTCTTCGAGATGGTTGCCAAGAACCTCAACAAGCCGGTGGAGGCCTGTTACCGTGAGTTCGGCGACGCGCTCATCAAGAAGTACGGGTCGCTGTATGTGGCGTTTGAGGAGTGCGCGTACGACTGTAACACGCTGGTGAAGGACGGGTTTTCCGGTGAGTGGCTCCAGTCGTTTGAGAAGATTTCCAAGGAGAGTATCAGCATCCCGTTCGTGGAGATCAAGGGGATGTTGATGGTGTCGTCGGCGCTGCCGAACGGCGTCTCGTTTATCAAGGAGGCGCTGACCACTGCGGAGTCCACGGAGTATGAGGATGTGACGATCGAGGTGAAGTACATTAGCGCGCCTCGGTACATCATTAAGGTGAAGGCGCCGGATTATAAGGTCGCGGAGCACCAGATGAAAAAGGCGGTGGAACGCGTCCAGGCGAAGATGAAGGGCAAGGGCGAGTTCGAGTTCAAGCGTGAGATCGTCGAGTAGGCCTATGGCAGCGATTCATTTCTGTCGAGAATGTCATTGTTATACCCTGCAGGATGTCTGTCCGCAGTGCAAAGGGCGGACGATAGTGAATAAACCCGCGCGGTTCTCCCCGCAGGATCATTACGGGAAATACCGCCGGGCGCTGAAGAAACTGGAGGCATGCTGAAAATGAATCTGGTCACGATTAAGTACACGGCGAAGATTCCGAAGTTGAAGGCGCCGATTCTGATTGAGGGGCTGCCGGGGATTGGGAACGTCGGGAAGCTTGCCGTGGAGCATTTGATTGAGACGCTGAAGGCGACGAAGTTCGCCGAGTTGTATAGCAAGGATTTTCCACCACAGGTGTTCATTAACCCGGATGGGACGGTGAAACTGGTGAACAACGAGTTCTATTTCTGGCGGGCCAAACAGAAGGGGCAGCATGACCTCGTCCTGTTGACTGGGGATTATCAGGGGCTGTCGTCGCAAGGGCAGTACGAGCTGGCCGAGTCGATCCTCAACGTGATCCAGAGACTGCATGTCTCGCATATGTTCACGCTGGGCGGCTATGGGCTGGGCCGGGAGATCAAGGAGCCCAAGGTCCTGTTTGCCACGACGGACGTGAAGTTCGTCAAGGAGACGAAGAAGTACGGTGCGGTGTTCAAGAAGAACGAGCCGGGCGGCGGGATCATCGGCGCCAGCGGTCTCCTGCTTGGGCTGGGGAAGCTGCGTGGGATCGCCGGGACGTGCTTCATGGGCGAGACGCCCGGGTATCTGGTGGACCCGAAGAGCGCGAAGGCCGTATTGAAGGTGCTGACGAAGGCGGTGAACATCAAGGTCGACTACTCGAGGCTTGAGGAGAAGGCCCGGGAGATCGAGTACATCGCGCAGCAGCTTAACGAGATGGAGAGCATGGTCAAGGAGAAACCCGAGGATATCCGGTACATCGGGTAATCATTCCTCTTTTTTTCTTTGCCTTAAGCGAAGGTATGCGCCATACGAAGTAATTTCAATCTGAGTTTGAGGCATCGAGTGCATCAGAAACTGTAAGGCGATAGGAATCCGGCAGAAAATGTCGAAACATGATCGGCGAAACATTGTAAAAGAACTACTCCAAGCAATTAAATAGTATTCAACGAAAAGACGATTCGGTTTTTTCTAATAAATGGATTGCCTTTTCTAAGGACATAAAATATTGAACATCTGTTTTGTAGACATTTTTTATATGTTTTTAAATCATTTTATAGATATTACTATAAATGGCTTCATATTTTATCATTCTACGATATAAGGAGCTATGCTATGGGGAAAAAAATCATAACCTTTTTTTGCACCATGCTAGTAAGTTTTGCCAGTGTTGCCACGGTACTACATTCAGAGGTTCTGGCGTCAGAAAATAAAACAACAGCTATGACTACACTTGGAATTGATTTTGTTAGTAGCGGTTTTAATGTTGATTATAAAATCAATGAGCTCTTCGGCATGAGTGCTTTTATTATAAATACAGGCAGTATCAATGCAACCAATGTTCATTGGAGTGTTACATTATCTGGTGGACTGGTCGTTGTTGGTAAAAAAGCATCAGGCACAATCCCCCTGATTTTCCCAGGCAGCGTTTCTATTGTCAAAATACCATTCATTATAGGATTTGGAAAAATCAATGTTGTAGCAACTGTAAACGCTTCAAATGCGAACACTACAACAACCACTGCAAGAGCACATGTCACCGGAATTCGAGTGACCCTCCTACCTGGATTAGAAGAGTCATTGGCTGTTCGCCTTGATCCTATTGCCAGCGGTTTGAAGGCACCAATTATTTTAACAGGCGCTGGTGATGGCTCAGGTCGCCTTTATATTGCTGAGCAAACCGGCAAAATTCTCCTCCTTGAGAACGGCGTTCTCCAATCTACGCCTTTCCTCGATTTGTCAAAGAAAATTGTGAAACTCATACCCGTGTATGATGAACGCGGATTGTTGGGGTTGGCTTTTCATCCTGATTTCATATCTAACCATCGCTTCTTTGTGTATTATACAGCCCCAGCAAATGAATCTGGCGTAGATCATCTGGACATTATTGCTGAATATCAGGTCTTTGCGAATAATTCCAATATGGTGGATCCAAATTCTGAAAGAATCATTCTGAGTATCAAACAACCTGATTTCAACCATTGTGGCGGACAACTTGCCTTTGGGCCGGATGGTTTTCTCTACATCGGGGTCGGTGACGGTGGCGGTGAGGGCGACCCGCATGGGGTTATCGGCAATGGACAGAATATCAGTACGTTGCTTGGAAAAATATTACGGATCGATGTTGACCACGGTACTCCGTATAGCGTACCAGAGGACAATCCATTTGTCGGTGTGGATGGACTTGATGAAATCTACGCGTACGGGTTCCGTAACCCATTCCGTTTTTCTTTTGACAGTCTGAACGGCCGGCTGTTTGTCGGCGATGTTGGCCAAGACCTCTGGGAAGAAATCGATATCGTTCAGAAGGGAGGTAATTACGGATGGAGGATCATGGAAGGAAATCATCTCTATGACCCAGCATTAGCCACGTTACTTGGAATAAATATCAGTTCGCTTTCTCCACCAGTCTATGATTACAGCCATTACGTTGGCCACTGTGTCATCGGTGGGGTTGTCTATCGAGGTACTCAGTTTCCTTCGCTTGTCGGTAACTACGTCTATGGCGACTGGAGTGCTACCTATTTCCAGCCCCGAGGAAAACTCTACTATATGAATGAGAGTGCACCAAATGTTTGGAAGCACATGGAGTTTCGTCTGAGTGGCGATAAACCATTGAATCTTCGCATTATGGGTATCGGAGCAGATGAATCCGGTGAGTTGTATGTACTGACCCAACGGACCGTCGGTCCGATACTGACTACTGGTGAAATTTGGCATATCACGGTGGAGTCAGGAGGGGTGTAGATGAAATACCTGAAAATCGCTGGGATTTTTATTACCGTCCTGTTCATGAGTTTATCTCTTGTACACCAGAACGTCGACGCTACCCCGCCACGGTACCTTAGGATTCAATATCAAGCAAATACCCATACCTTAAAGGTGACTGTGTCCCATGCAACTCCGGTTCGTTCCATCCATTATATCTATCGGATTGAGGTCGAAAAAAATGGCGTGGTAGATCAAGTGCATTTCTATTCTAGACAGCCAAGCTTTTTCCTCAACAAATATGAATATAACCTATCTGCGAACCCTGGAGATGTTATCACTGTATCAGCGTATTGCATTCTATTCGGCTTTAACACGAAGTCAATAACCGTTCCATAGCTGGCCAATCCAATCGATATCTACTATCCCTATTAGAAAAACAATCAGTTATATGGGGGGTTATTCATAGATCTGCAGAAAATTACTCGGATTGTTAGGTTAGGGAGACCAATTATTCATGGTGTTTTTTTAGTGTATCTTCTTGGTGCTCTCTTCGCTGTTATTGTTGGCGCACGCTTTGACATAGTCCGATTTCTATTTGTCTACGTGATCCTTTTCGCAGGGACGCTCTCTGCAGTGTACAACAATAATTATAACGATGTTGCTGTCGATAGGAATGCAGCACAAACCTTTTTTTCTGGTGGCAGTCGAATTCTGGTGGAGCACCCTGAATTGATGAGAACAGTAAAACAGGTGTCTTTGTTTTTCCTTGGCTTCTCAATCGTAGTAGGTTTTATTGGTATGATTGTCTTCTCGTATCCCGTGACATTTTTTATCCTTGTTTTGTGTGGAAATCTTCTTGGATGGTATTATACTGCACCTCCTATTCAACTTCTCTATCATGGTTTTGGTGAGATATGTACGATGCTTGCAGTAGGGTTACTTGCCCCTGGATTGGGATATTTTGCCCTTGCAGGTCAGCTCAATGTCCCTTATTTCTTCCTCCTGCTTCCCTTGCTATTCCAGGGATTTAGTCTAAGTTTTTACCTCGAGATTCCGGATAGAGAAGCAGATCGTCAAGGTCATAAGAATACATTAGTGGTCCAAAAGGGGATTTCGTTTGGACTTATCGTAGGGGCTCTCTCGTCATTTCTTGCCTCGCTTTGTTTTGTACTCTATGGGTTCTTTCATGTTAGTACGGGAGAAATTAATTATTGGTTGGTAGCGCTTTTCTCTTTATTGCCTTTCTATTTTTCTGTTTCTAGTCTAATAAAATATAAGGCTGATATCTCTAGAATCAATCCCCTTGTGTTTCGATCTGCAGGGTCTTTCTTTATCTTTTATTTTCTGCTCATAGGGTATTTTCTCTTCATTATATTTTTTCCTTAACGGATTACTACGGTTTTTTTTCTCTTTGACGCATAATTCGGGAACGATGATTCATACATCATTAGAAAATAAAGAGTTTTATTTCCGTTCACTCATCCTTCTCTTGCTGTTATAAATTTTAATTGTTTTAAAGGTGTTTCACACGTATTTTGAAAATATATTTCTATAGCCGAGCGAAGCTCGATGGTCTGGTGAAAATAAAAATGAGGATTGTTATAGAAAAGAAAGAAAAAATAAGGCAGATGGTAATCGGAATCATCATATTTTCGATGATTTCAACAGGGTTCATAAACACCATTGCGAGAGCCGATGGAAACTTGTCAACAGCTTCAAATTCTGTAGCCTATTCAGCAACATCATCTGGAAATATCAATGGTGCGAACACAGATTCGACTTTGCCATATTTAACACCAGAGTTGAAAAACGCTGCGGAGTACCCTGAAAGCAGCTCGTGAGTTACCCGCAATACGGCAAGCTGCAGGAGAGCGTTTCCGAGAATTGTTTAGCTCATTTTTCAAAGGCAAGAATGGAGGGTCGAATCCTTCACCGCTTCCAATAAATGGGTCAACAAAACCTCATTTCTTTGGTCCGTGGCCAAATTGGGCGAACAGCCCCCTTCCAACAGGTGCTGTTACCAGCATTACATTGGTCAAGGGGGGCACTGGTTATACGGTCCCAATAGTAAATATTACTAATCTCTATTATAATCCAACTTCATGGGCGAACGCTACCGCGGTAGTAACAAATGGAGTGATCACCAGTATCGTTCTCAATAGCGGAGGTGCCAATTACAATTCGCCGATTGTTACTATCACTGATCCAACCGGTTCAGGTGCGGTTGCGACAGCAACAATCGGCGGAGTCCTCTCTGGCGGCATCAGGAAGTTTGTTGACAGTCTCCCAGGTCTAGGCCCGTCGGGTGCAAATGACCTAGGGCAGTATATGGTTATTGCTTCTCCTGATAATTCAACCTATCCGGGTTGTGATTATTATGAGATAGGGCTTGTGCAATACACGGAAAAGATGCACACCGATCTTCCACCGACTTTGTTAGAAGGATATGTTCAGATTTCAACACCGACAGTCCCTGGGTTGTATGTTCCCTTGACATATATCAATGGGACGCCAATCCGAGATCCCTACGGCAATCAAGTCTATGGAGTCGATAACCCACACTATATGGGACCCAATATTGTCGCAATGCGCGACCGCCCGGTGCGGATTAGATTCACCAACTATCTGCCAACCGGAATGGGTGGAAATTTATTCATACCGGTCGATACCACGGTGATGGGGGCGGGAATGGGGCCGCTTGATATGCCCATGATGCCTGGGATGAAAGAAAATTACACCCAGAATCGCGCGACGATACATTTGCATGGCGGTGCGACTCCTTGGATAAGCGATGGAACGCCCCATCAATGGACCACGCCTGCTGGAGAAATGACGCAATACCCGAAGGGTGTGAGCGTTCAGTATGTTCCTGATATGTGGTTCGTGAACGGTACCGTTATCCCAAATACAGTTGGGCAAACAACGCCACCGGTGCCTGGAGCGTCAACGAATCCAGGTAATGGATCTCTAACGTTTTACTACACCAATCAACAGAGCGCTCGGCTGATGTTTTACCATGATCATGCATACGGCGTCACTCGTCTTAATGTCTATGCTGGTGAAGCAGCGGGCTACGTGTTAACCGATCAAGTGGAACAAGACTTGATAGCGGGTACCGATGTGTCCGGTGTGAACCCCGGTCATTTACAGGTTCTTCCAGGCATAGGAACTCCCTTGGTTATTCAAGATAAAACTTTCGTTGATGCAAGTACGATTGGGTATCAAGACCCGTTATGGCGTTGGGGATCGACACCAGGGACAGCACATACCGGTGATCTGTGGTTCCCCCATGTCTATATGCCAAATCAGAATGCTGGTGCAATCGATGGATCAAATGCCTTCGGACGGTGGGATTACGGTCCATGGTTCTTCCCACCAACTAATGATATACTCTACCCACCAGTTCCAAATCCGTATTACGATCCAATTAATGCCCCCTGGGAACCGAAAATGACACTTGGAGTGCCGGATACGTCTATGGTCATGGAAGCGTTTTGCGACACACCGCTTGTGAATGGTGTTGCATACCCCTTCATGAATGTGGAACCGAGAGCGTATCGATTCAAGATATTAAGTGTTGGAAACGACAGATCCCTGAACTTGCAGTTATATCAAGCTGACACCAATGTCACAACCTGGGATGGGAGAACCAACACAGAAGTCAAGATGGTCCCTGCTGTTCCTACCCCTGGTTTCCCTGAGACATGGCCAACCGATGGAAGGGACGGTGGTGCTCCTGATCCAACCACTGTAGGACCAAATTTTATCCAAATCGGTACTGAAGGAGGATTCCTGCCAGCACCTACAGTCATACCGAACCAACCGGTCACCTTTAATCTCAACCCAAAAACCTTCAACTACGGAAACGTCCTTGATCATGCACTTGCCCTAGTACCAGCAGAACGGGCTGATGTCATCATCGACTTTTCCCAGTTTGCGGGAAAAACCATCATCCTGTACAATGATGGTCCAGCAGCATGGCCAGCAGCAGACCCAAGAAACGATTACTTTACGGGATGCATGGATAACACCGCGTCCGGCGGCGCACCGACAACTCAACCCGGGTATGGTCCGAACACCAGAACCATCCTGCAATTCCGGGTGAACAACACCACTCCAGCCGTTCCATACAATCTCACGGCTTTAAACACAGTATTTGCCAAGACCGCTGCGAAACGGGGCGTCTTTGAAGCAGATAACAACCCAATTATTGCACCGCAAGCAGGCCACGACTCAGCCTACAACAGCACCTTCCCCGTGGATAACTTCGTTAGAATTGGTGACACCGCCTATACCTTCACAACCATCGTCAATACCACACTCACGATCCCCTTCCAAGATAAGGCATTACATGACGAAATGAGCGCGGTCTATGATGATTACGGAAGAGCAAGTGGTATGGAAGGACTTGAACTATCAAACGCAGGACCTCAACAACAAGGATTCCTTTTGTACCCGTATGCAAGCCCAGTTGTCGATATTATCAACGACTGCAATATATCTCTAATCGGTCCTGTCGCTAATGACGGAACCCAAATTTGGAGGATCACACACAATGGGATCGACACGCACGCCATCCACTTCCATCTATTCAATGTACAACTTATCAACCGCCTCGGATGGGATAACATGATTCTCCCGCCTGATGCCAATGAACTGGGATGGAAGGACACCGTGAGGGTAAATCCCTTGGAGCAGACAATCGTCGCCGTACGACCGACAGCCCCCACATTACCTTTTGATGTCCCGAATAGTGTTCGACTCATCGACCCAACCATGCCAGAAGGCGTTACGTTGGCAGGTCCGCCTGGTGGATTCGTTGACCCTATCGCAGAACCAGTGACCGTCACCAACCATTATGTGAATTACGGCTGGGAGTATGTCTGGCATTGCCACATCTTAGGTCATGAAGAGATGGACATGATGCATGCAATGTCGTTTGGCGTTGCACCCAAAGCACCGACAAATCTTACCGCTCTCGTAATAGTAAATGGGAGCAACAGGTCAGCCCAATTAAACTGGCAGGACAAATCTCTCAGTGAAACCAACTTCACTATCCAAAGAGCGGACGACTCCGGTTTTACGACTGGCGTAGTGAATTTCATGGTAGGACAAAACACCAACACATATACCGATACGACCATCTTGGCAAATAATGCACACTACTATCGTGTACAAGCCAACAACTTAATTGGTGACACCACGGTCTACGCTGCCCCGGCAGTCGGGTTCCCTCACGAATATATGAATTCGACGTTTTCGAACACCGCAGTGGTAAGCCCAACAGCACCAGTGATTACCACAACCTCACTACCCGCTGGAGATGTTGGAGTCGTATACGGTCAAACACTAACTGCCATAGGTGGTACTCTACCCTACACATGGTCGATATCAATCGGTTCGTTACCAGCGGGTCTCTCAATCGCTCCTTCGACAGGGATTATCTCTGGCACTCCAACGACGATTGGCACCTACGGGTTCACGGTCCAAGTGATTGACAATATTGGCGGCGTAGGAATAAAACCGTTATCAATCATCATCAACGCAGCACCAGTGATTACGACAATCACGTTACCTGGTGGTGACATCGGAGTCGCCTATAGCCAGACCATTGGAGAAACCGGTGGTTCAGTACCATTCACCTGGTCAATATCAGCTGGATCATTACCGGCGGGATTGACAATTGGAACCACGACCGGCGTCATCTCTGGGACGCCAACCACCGCAGGCACCTACAGCTTCACGGTAAGTCTCGTCGACAGTGCAGGTGGCGTAGCAACACAGGCGCTCTCAATAATTATTAAGGTTGCGCCGACAATAACCACCACGTCTCTTCCAAACGGTGAAGTAAATGTCGTGTACAGTCAGACCCTGGCTGCTACTGGCGGCTGGACCCCCTATGCTTGGTCTATCTCAGTGGGATCCCTGCCTCCTGGGTTGACAATCGGAGCGACAACCGGCATCATCTCAGGGACGCCGACCACCGCAGGCACCTATAGCTTTACTGTCCTGCTTACGGATAGCGTAACCGGTACGGCGACAACACCATTCACCGTCACCATCAGCCCAGCGCCGACAATCACAACTACTTTGCTCCCCAATGGACAAGTCAATATCCCCTACAGTCAGACCCTAGCGGCCACAGGTGGAACCCTACCATTCACCTGGTCAATATCAGCAGGATCATTACCCGCGGGATTGACAATTGGAGCAACAACCGGCATCATCTCAGGGACGCCAACCACCGCAGGCACCTACAGCTTCACGGTAAGACTCGTCGACAGTATGAGCGGCATAGCGATACAACCCCTCTCCATCATCATCAACCCAATACCGGTTATTACCACCACATCCCTTGGTGCCAGTGATGTTGGGATTACCTATCAACAGACGCTAGGAGCTGTTGGTGGGACTCTACCGTATACCTGGACGATATCAGTAGGGTCTTTGCCTGCGGGATTGTCTCTTGGGGCGACTACTGGTGTGATCTCGGGGACGCCGACCACTGCAGGTACCTTCAGTTTCACTATCATGGTGACTGACGGTGTTGGTGGTACTGCTACAAAACCGCTATCCATTATCATCAATGTTGCTCCGACAATCACTACCACAACACTTCCGGGCGGAGATGTTGGTGCTGCATATAGCCAGACTCTGGCGGCTACTGGCGGCTGGGTTCCGTACACCTGGTCTGTGTCAACTGGTTCGTTGCCTGCGGGATTGTCTCTTGGTGCATCAACTGGGGTCATATCCGGGACACCGACTACTGTGGGCACCTATAGTTTCACTATCATGGTGACTGACGGTGTCGGTGGTACGGGGACGAAGGCTCTTACTATTATCATCAAGGCCGCACCGACGATTACGACCGCCTCGCTCCCTAACGGTGAAGTCAGTGTGATATATAGTCAGACTCTAGCGGCTACTGGCGGCTGGGTTCCGTACACCTGGTCTGTGTCAGCTGGTTCTCTGCCTGCTGGGCTGCTGCTTGGTGCATCAACTGGCATCATTTCTGGCACACCAACCACTGCCGGTACCTTCAGTTTTACCATAAAAGTAACCGACAGCATTGGTGGTATGGGGACCAAGGCCTTCTCGATAACCATCCAACCGATACCAACGATTACCACTACGTCACTCCCCAACGGACAAGTCAACATCGCATATAGCCAGACCCTCACAGGTACGGGTGGCACACCTCCGTACACTTGGACAATAACTGCTGGTGCTCTACCGGCTGGACTGTCTCTTGGTGCATCAACCGGTATTATTTCCGGGACACCAACCACTGCTGGAACATTGAGCTTCACTGTCACACTAACAGATAGTGTTGGCGGTTTAGCGACGAAGGCTTTATCCATCACCGTCAGACCGGTACCAACGATTACCACTACCTCGCTTCCGAATGGCCGAATCTTCCGGCCCTATTCACAAACCCTGGCAGCGACTGGCGGTTCGCCTCCGTACACATGGTCAATATCAGTGGGCACGCTCCCCAATGGACTTACCCTCGCAGCAACAACCGGTACAATCTCCGGGAAGCCGACAAGACTCGGTACCTTTTACTTCAACGTCAAACTCACGGACAGCGTTGGAGCGACAGCGATAAAAGGGCTCTCGATCAGGGTCACCCTGTAGATGATTCGAACCAAACCAGGACTCAAGAGGGAAAATACACTCCTTCCCCTCTTTTCCTCTTTTTTTACCACCATGAATTGAAAATATTTTCTATTTATTTTCTACCTGTTTTTGAATCAATTTTTTAACCTGTTAGCGTCTCTTGATTATCAAGGAGGAAAGAGCTCTATGTTCTTTGACTCTGAAGATACTCTGCGGGAAAAATATCTCACCCGAGAAGAACGAGATCTTCTTCAGCAGATTCACAAACCTACCTATTAATTGATCAGAGCTGTTGTAGGGGATTGTCGTATGGTCAAGCAGAAAGCGAAAAAACTTACGATACATACTAAACAAAAACAAGAATCTTTTCCGCAAAAAGCCTTGGTCCCTCTGTTTGAGAGCCCCTTTGACATCTGGGATGATATCAACAGGATGTTCTATGATGGATCCTTGATTAATCCATAATGGAACCAATTGGATAGTGAATCCATCTCTTGGGATACCATCTGAGAACCATTTGAAAATATTTCCGGTTGACTTCGCAAATGTCGGTCAAGGACACAAAATCATGACAGGAATGCCGCAGGTCAATATAAAAACATTAAAGTTATTGTCCCGTCAAAAACCATTAGTATTTGCGGCCAAACAGAAAAACATATCCGATAGGAGAATGAAGGGTACATGAAGCGCAAGCGAGGGTATTCCACCTTGTGCCGTTACCTTCGATTTCCTAAGAAAGCGAATCCGGACGTTGTTGAGACTAGACTCGTCAACGGCGTTCTTCACATCCAGATGAATAAAAAAAACACACACAAAGCCTGGAACGCGGGTTCCTGTGCAATAACAAATAAGCTCATGAATGATTTTTCGAATGAGATTGAGAGGTAAGCAATAAGTATGCAGCCGATCGGAATGTTAATGAGAGAGCACCGTTTGATTGAGCGAATACTGCCATTACTCGAAAGCGAAATGGAAAGAAGTACAGTGAGTAAAAAAATCGATGCGATGTTTATCAATGCTGCCATTGATTTTTTTCAGACCTATGTAGATATGCCCCATCATGGAAAAGAAGAAGACATCCTTTTTAAGGCTCTGTTGCACAAAAAGCTTACCACGAAACACAAGGCGATTCTGAAGCAGTTAGTGTATGATCACAGACGAGCGCGGCAGATAATACGTAGCCTTAACACTGCTAACCAACGATATCTCCGGGGAGATGATACGGCCCTCCAGAAGATCCACAACAAAATAGGACAGCTGATGATACTGTATCATCAGCATATTGAGACAGAAGACAAGCACTTTTTCTTCCCAACCATGGAATATTTTACTCGTAAAGAATGCGACGATATGCTCCGAGAATTCATCGATTTCGATACGAGTACTATTCATAAACATTATACTCAGTTCATAGAAAAACAGGAAAAAAAGGTTTGAAATATTTTTTAGAGTTGCGGCTTCGCTAGTAGAGAAAATTAATTATCAACGTGGCAATGCTAATGATGATTAGAAGACAGACAAACAACCACGTGCCGCTATAGGCTGTAGAAATAAGCGTCTCCTTTTCGCCCATACCTTTTTCCTGATTAATCTCTTTTGATTCTAGCTAATAGCTCGTCCCTTGAGTTCCCAGTAAGAGTTCAAGCTCAGTGATATGTTCTTGTTCTTCCATCAGGATGTGCCTGATTTCATGTTCCAGGAGATGATCGTAATACCCTTTTCCTTTCTCTTTTTTTAACTCTTCAAGGATTTTCCGATACGTATCGACCGCGGTTTTTTCGTCCTTTAAATTCACTTCGAGGATCTGTTTGATGTTTGTTGCCGGGTGTCTTGGTTGAAAATCGACGCTTGGTACCCCGCCGAGGTCACCAATTAATGTTCGGAATTTTTCTTGATGTCCTTTCTCGTCGCTGGCGATTTCTTTAAGTCGCGCGATAATAGGCTCGGCGTTTATTCCATCGACGATCTCCGCGTGGCTCAAGTACTGCACATAAGCAGCATGTTCCAGCTCTAGCCCATGATTTAATAATTCAATGATTTTTTCTTTTGTCATGACAAACGCCTCATTTTTTTCCTGTTATTCGTTGAACGTTTTTTTTGGTAGTATTGCAGATTATTTTACTTTCACTTTGGTTGTCTCATATTTTGGTTTCGGCTCTGCTTTTGGTAGTAATAGTGTAAGTACCCCATCTTTGAGTTCCGCTTCTACTTTTCCGGTTTTCACGTTCTCAGGGACTTGGAACGAGCGATAGAAATCCATGCTTGTTCGTTCCTGCCGTAGCCAGTTCTTCCCCTTGTCCTCACTTTTTTCTTCATGTTCGGCACTGATTTCAACCATCGTGGGTGATACTTCGATGCTAATATCTTCTTTTTTGATTCCCGGCATTTCTACATGCATTTCATATTTGTCGCCATGATCAACGATATCCACAAGAGGTGTTCGGTATTCAGGGATTGCCAGAAGATCTGTTTTTGGTCCCCAAAACAGCTCATCAA
Source organism: Methanobacteriota archaeon (assembly GCA_963769885.1). Lineage (GTDB taxonomy): Archaea > Thermoplasmatota > E2 > DHVEG-1 > DHVEG-1 > CAIRCU01. The sequence goes on along the minus strand of CAVYNH010000004.1, from coordinate 228,701 downwards.
CGTTGGTTCTGAATTGATTAAATAGTTGGTCCATATCTGACCATAACTCATATGGTCTCTGTGCGATTACCTCAGCTTTTTGCTTTGGAACAATAGCAAGTTTTCCTTTTTTTTCTTTTTTTATTGGCATATGTATTACCTCCACATATCTTAATTGACCGTCTCCATAAAGCCATAACTTAAAAACGGTTTAAAGATAATTAAAAAACGGTTAATTTTATAGAGATTTTTTCTTAGGTTCCCGCGCGGAAATCATCACAGGCGTCTTCATCTTCCATGGGCCGAGCATGTTCTGAATGTCCAGGTTGGAGACAAATATCCAGCGGTAGTTTCTTATTCATAGCTTTTCCACAGCAGACCGGCGGTTTTTCATCTTCATCTATTGATGCAGTGCGCCGGCAGCTCATACATTCATATTGCTCCATTTTTTCACCTTTCATGGTTCTTCAATGTTTGTATTGAAATAACCTCATCATTGTTATCGGTTTTTTCTATTGTGATTTGGCTTGGATGGAAGTGTTGTAGAGTGTTTTAGAAAAAAGAGAGGAGGGGAGGGATGAGAAAGGAGATCAACAATATTTTTTTCGCTCTACAACTCTCCATCAAGTTCATGGTAGAAAGGATTTCCTTTGCATTATAAAATCATTATTTAAAAACATATAAAAAATGTGTGAAGAATAAGTTAAATTGGGACTTTAACACGGAACAGCGACCGAGGGAATTCAAAAATTCTTTTTTATTTCATCGGTATTTCGTTGACATCTCCCCAGTACGTAACGATATCTTGGAGCACTGAAGTAAATTTCCCAGAATCGATAGGTTTTCGCACGTATCCATTAGCACCGGAGATATATGATTTTGTGATGTCCTGTTCTTCTTTTGATGAGGTGAAGATTATTACTGGGATCAGTTTACATTTTTCGTTGCTTCGTATTCGTTCTAGTATCTCAAAACCGTTCATTCGTGGGAGATTTAAGTCAAGAAGAAGGAACGCAATCGGAGCGTGATTTGTTGCGGTTTTTTGTGAATTGCCATCATTTTCTAGATAGCGGATTGTCTCATATCCATCTTGGGTGATGATTAGATCATATTTATCAGAGAGTTTCGTTTTTGAAAATGCACGTCGAACCAATAGAATATCATCTGTATTGTCTTCAACGAGCAATATCTTTTTCTTTTCCATGGAGCAAATCCCTTCTACTTTGTATTTAACCGTTACCTTTCATTATAGAATTGAGGTTAGTATATAAATAAATAGTGAAAAAATGCATAAGAAACAGATGCAGAACAAATGTATTTGTTTCTATTTTAATCGGAACACTAGTTGGTTGTTTTTCCCGACCTGTGCATCGATTTTATTTTCTCGCGCCAACCATCCAATAGCAGAATGTACATCCTGTTCGTCGATTTTGGTTTGTTGTATAATTGCGGTGACATCTGCTTCTTTTTGAGTATTAAGAAAATGCCAGATTTTTCCCGCGTTAGATCCAATTATCGGGGTTAGATTCGTCACACCTAGTCGATAGGTTACCCCGGTTTTATAGATTTTATTCTCACGAGCAAGCCATCCTACAGCTCTATAGAATGCTTCCTCGGAGAGATTCGCATTTTTTTGTAGCTTTGTTTGGGAAAAGAAAGTTCCATTTGAATGCAAGGTCTGCCAGAGTTTTCCTGCATCATTTCCTAGTTCATCCACTATAGTATTCATTGGTAATCACCTTTTTTGTTCTTGATTAAAAAATATTACTATTAAAGATTAATTTAAAATTAATTAAGAAATGAAGAGATTTTAATTAAATAGTGCCCCTGTTACACAGCCTGTCGTTTATGTAAAAATGTTTTTCCTTTGTCTGAAATAGTAACGGTTCGTAACTTCCCTTGTTTTTTTGTAAAGATAAGCCCTTTCGCCTCTAGCATCTGTAAACGTTTTGCTACGGTTGAATACGCAAGTTTGAATCGGCCCATGACCTTTTTTATTGGCACGACTGCATTGTTCTGGTTTTGTTCGTTGATAAACTTGAGGATGTCATAGACTTCGTCTTCTAATGTTAACCCCTCTATTTTCTGACTAGGCAAGAGCTGAAACTCATTTTCAATAAGGGCCATTTGAGTCGGTTGAATCGTGGCTGGATCTAATCTGAGTAATAAGAGATTTTTGTTCTTCATGACAGCATCGTTGATGTCATAGAGTGTATTCATCACATTTTCAAAGGAGAACCGGTTGATGAGATAATCAAGTCGTTCCAAAAGAATCACTGAATTATTCTTTTGCTTCCCAAGTTCCTTTATTTTCTGTGATAACATCTGTAATGTTGGAATGGCGGTATAGCCTTTCCCTTGTTCTTGTCCTAAGAGGTAGAGTTGTATCTTAGCCGCTGAGATGGTGTTTTTCACTACTTCCGGGTCCATTCGCGTAATCATTATGCCTGAGTATCCGGAGGTCGCCAGGTCGACGAGTAAATCAACAGTAGCAGTGCCTTTCTTCTCGGGAATCAGGTAGCTGTTCCCAGGGAGTAGCTTACCATGAATGTCCATCTCGCGAGTGATATCGCGTCCGATAAGAAGCACACCACTGCTTGGCGCATCTTTGCTTTTAATAATCGAACCGGAGAATCGAACAATTTTTTTCGCTTGATTTTTTGAAATAATAATGAAATCTTCATACCCCGGTTGATCCTCAGCGGATATGTTTTTAATAAGATCTAATAATTTTTGGGGATTTTCAAAGAGTGAGAACTTCGTGATGCTTCGATTTATGACCTCTTTCTGACTGTATCCGGTCATGGTTTCTGCGGTTTTATTCCATGTTGTTACCCGCTTATTAGCATCCAGTGATACGATTAGATCAGTTGCGCTATCAATGACATTCTGCAGGTGCTCCTTGATCTCAAGAACATTTTTCTCCACCTTTTTCCTTTCATCGATCTCAGCTCGTAATTGTTTATTCGCCGCTTCCAGTTGCGTGGTAGCATCAGCTAACTCATGATAGGATTTGCGCAATTCTTCTTCAGCGTCTCTCTTTTTTTGTCTGATTTTCGCTTCTTCCATTTCTCGTTCAATAGCAGGGATTAGACGCGCAAGATTTCCTTTCATGATGTAATCGTGGGCCCCTGCTCTCATGGTCTCCACTGCGGTGTCTTCACCGATTTTCCCTGAGACGATAATGAAAGGTAAGTCTTTTCCGATTTTCTTTAGCACGTTTAATGCTTCTAACCCGCTAAAACGGGGAAGGACATAATCAGAGATGATTACATCCCAGTCTTGTTTTTCTAACGCTTTTTTCATCATCTCTGCGGTTTCCACCCGATTCATGGCAAGCTGAACACCGCCTTTTTTCAACGCTCTTTCGAGCAATGCTGCATCATCTTGCGAATCTTCCACCAATAACACACGTAGTTGTTTAGTCATTGATTTTTCCTCCTAATGTGAAATAGAACGTTGCTCCTTTATTTTCTTCTGCTTCTGCCCAGATTCGTCCTCCGTGACGATGGATGATACGGGACACGATGCCAAGTCCTATCCCTGTACCAGGATAATCAATATCATCATGGAGCCGCTGGAAGGGGATGAATATTTTATCGACGTATTTCATGTCAAAACCAGCGCCATTGTCTCTGATGAAAAACACAGTTTCTTGTTCTTGTTGTATTTTGCCAAATTCAATTACTGCCCGTTTCCGTTTCTTCGTAAATTTCCATGCGTTTCCAAGTAAATTCTCAAGGAGGATGTTAAGGAGATTTGGATCTCCTGTCGCCAGGAGATTGTCCTGTTTGCTGAACTCAACCTTTCTCGTCGGCTCCTCTTTCTCAAACCGCTCCATAATAGCTGTAGCTGTTTCACTTAAATCCACCGTGTTTATCGTCATCTCAGCTCTTGTTAACCGCGACAGCTTAAGCATATCATCGATGAGCTGCCCCATGCGCTGCGTGGCTTTCTGTACACGTTTGAGATATTCTTTTCCCTGCTCATCGAGGACATCGGTATAGTCTTCCATTAGTGCCTGGCTGAATCCATCGATGCTTCGGAGCGGCGCTCGCAAATCATGAGAAACCGAATAACTGAATGCCTCGAGTTCCTTGTTCGCTGCCGCAAGATCGATAGCCTGATGTATCAAGTTTTCATTCAATTCTTTGATATTATTTTCTGTTTCCTTACGATTAGTGATATCCTCAATTACGCTGACTATTGATTGTATTTTATTGTCGATAATAATTGGAGACCAAGAATGTGAAACCCATCTGATGTTCCCTTGCTTCGTCAGAATTCGGTATTCGAACCCCGACCCTTTTTCTCCCTTCAAAGCTCGTGTTAACGCGTGCTGGACTTTTTGGACATCATCTGGGTGAAAGATGACCGGGTTTGTACCGACGAGTTCCTTGGGAAGATAGCCGATTACCTCTTTGCATGATGGACTTAAATACGATATTATACCGTCTGGTTGGGTTACCATAATGACATTCGATGTATTTTCAACAATCCCTCGATATTTCTCTTCACTATTCCGAAGTGTTTCCTCAGCTCGTTTTCGGTCCGTTATATCTGTAGCATAAACCCGAATCCGCTGATTCTCGGGGATGTAGATTATCGTCTGATGATAATACGTATTGTTGTTTTTTATTTCTCGGACGATTGGCGTTTTTCCTTTTTTCTGTAATTCAGGGACAAGATATTTTATTCCTTTTAAGAATTGATGGTTGAATTGTTTCGTCTCTAAATCCGGGAACACTTTCTTTGATATTGGATTAAGGTACTGAATTTTTCCAGTGAGATTAATTTCGACGATGGGATTAGGATTTTTTTCTGGAAACGACGCAAGTCGGGTGAGTTCTGCTTCCGCATGCTTGCGTTCGGTGATATCCTGCACCATTCCCATCGATCGAATGACTTTGCCGGATTTATTCCGGATATGTTCACATTTTTCAAAAACGACACGGATTTCACCGTTTTTTCGGGCCACTCGATGTTCTATTTCATAGATATCTCGTCCTTCACGCAGGGATTCAGAATACGCAGCATCAACAGCAGCTCGATCATCTGGATGCACTGATTGAAGGAACGCCTCATAGGTAGCATCAAACTCTTGCGGTTGCATACCAAAAATCCGATAGACCTCATCGGACCACGTGAGTTGGTTAGTGATGAGATTGAGCTCCCAACTGCCAAGATGCGATAATTCTTGCGCTCTGTTCAATCGATTTTCGCTTTCCATCCGAATCTCTTCGGCGTGTTTACGCTCAGTGATATCACGGGCGACATGTACGTTCCCGATCATTTCACCTTCATCGTTAAAGAGTGGCGTCGTAGTGACTAGGAAATCACCACCAAGTTTATCCTCATGGACCTCCGCCGTGTGTTCCTTCCGATCCCTTAATGTTAATCTATGCGGACAGGCAGAAGGTGGCCTGTTCGCCCCATGAACACATGAATAACACGTCAAACCATTACACTGTTCCGAGGGTCTGCCCAGCCGCTGTGCCATGGCTTTATTGACGCGGACAATTTTATATTGTTTGTCCAGTATCGCGATGAGATCAGGTACGCTGTTAAACGTCAGTTCCCATTCCGTTTTTGCTCGTAGGAATGCTTCTTCAGCCTTTTTACGTTCAACGATTTCACCAATTAGTTGTGCTGATGATTGGAGTCGTTGTTTTGCGAGTTCGATGATGTAGGGGGGGCGAACCTCATATGCTTCGGCATTCTTTCGTAACTCCTCAAAATCCACGCCGTACTTAACAGCCAATTCATGAAGTTCGTTTGGATCTCGAGGTGGATTTCCATATCCAAAGTTGATAGAACCAACGATTTCCCCACCCGCACGAATTGGTACGGCGAAGAGATGGATACCACCGTCGCACACTATGTCAACAGGCTGCCCCGTCTTTATGGATTTCTTGGAAGCTTTCGTCCAGCATGATTCATGGCAGAGCCATTTCCCCGAGGCGAGTGCCTTGGAATTATTAGTGGTTTTACAGAGTCGGCGAGATGCGAGGTCCATGAATCGACACCAGCCTGAAGTAAAGATGCCTAGCGCATAGTCGCCGTTTTTCTCATACACCGCAGCTGAAGTATCGAGGAGGCTAAGGTAATCCTCAACGATATTGACTAAAATGTCTTTTCCAACGGAGTCACGAATGAGTCTAGATTGATTAATTCTGGTGAGATCACCATAGGGTTGATTACTGATAATTAAACGCTGCTGGTCTTGTTGGGTTGTTGAATGAAGATGCTTGGTCAACAGCCACTCGATGCGCCGCAGTTCGGTTTCCGTCCGCTTCCGCTCAGTGATATCAACGCTGAAGCCAATGACCCCTGCGAGGTTACCTTGCTCATCAATATACGGGATTTTATCTGTTAGATATGTCAATGTACCGCTTGGAGTGTCCATTGATTCTATGATGCCGTATTTTGCTTTACGGGTCTTCATCACTTGTTTGTCGTCTTTCCAATACTTCTCGGCTTGTTCTCGTGGATATAAATCAAAACACGATTTTCCCTCGAGCGTTTCCCTTGGTAGACCCATAGCATTTTCAAATGCTTTATTCGTCCGAATGAGCCGATTTTGTTTATCTTTATAAAAAATCAACGCTGGCACTGTGTCAAAAATAGTCTGGAGCTCCTCATGTTGCTTGGCAAATGCGTCTTCAATTTTTTTTCGTTCAGTTACATCCCGATATGTGACGACATACCCAGAAGTATTATCAAATTTATCTGCTAGACGTTTCGCATGCATCTCAACAAAAATATCAGTTCCATTGCGATGCTTAGTATGGATTATATTTTTGGAGGTACTAAGCCGATTCATTTCATCAAGGATTTTTTCACGTTCGCCTGGGGCATAGGTTGGCCGTAATATTTCTAGCGGGATTTTCCCTAATGCTTCGGGTTGACGATATCCAAAAATTTGTTCCATGCCTTTGTTCCAATAGGTAATGCGGTAGTCGGAATCAGTAACGATTATCCCATCCTGAACCTGGTTAATCATTTGCATCAGACGCATTCGTTCGTCTTCGGATTTCTTGATTTCGGGACTTTCAATTCGATGCCAGGTGCCTTCTCGCTTAATCAAAGCAAATTGATGATTGCTCACCACATCGATAATCTCTGATGCATTACATTTATCAAGTGAATACGAACAAATGGCAATCATATGATAATTTCCGATAACCTGGTTGATGGCTTCTTCGTACTTCGTAAAATCCTGCCAATCTTTTTTCTCAAGCCAGAATGTATTTCCAGAGAGTCGCAGGCCATAAAACCCTTTTTTCCGTGCCAACGCCTCCTTTTTTATCCATGCTGCTAACACCTCATCCGCATTGAATTTACCAGATTTTGTGTACCACTCGGTCGAATCAAGAATCTCAATCTGTCCTTTTTTCAAGTAGTCATCCGCGTTCTTCAGTGCTTTCTTTAACGCTCTTTTTGCCTCATCAACATTTAACGGCTCCGAGGTAATCCACATGCAAAACTCGTTGTTCTGCAATCCTTTCGCAAAATATGGGACGAGAATGTCGAGGAGGTCCTCTTTAGTCTGGTAGAATTGACATAAATGAGTACCCCATGGAACTTCTTCGATAATATCGATTCCAGTTTCCCGGTCTTTTTCATTTTGTTTTTTTAAAATCGGGTGATACACTGGTTTTGAACCCTGGGTTTTCTTCCCGCTAATAAATACTCCCCCTGAAACTGAAATTCAATAAAAAAATTATAATACTCTATCATAAGAATGTTTCTCCCTCTATATCACAATTCTAATCCCCTTCCATTTCGCTTTGACTCAGGTCATTGTGACTCTATATCAAATTTTTCATAAATCGTTGAGGAACGAAGGCTGAACGGGGTCATAGGGGCAAAACCCCCGTTTCATTTTTTATTAGTTTGTCTTCGAATTCAAGAAGCGTATGAACCACGAAAGGTCCATGTTCTTTACTGGTGCGGTCCAGGAAATAGGCGGAGATCCCCGCCGCCAGCGGGGCGTCGTAATCGAAACGTTTGGAATCGCCGACGTGGACAATCTGCGAGGGTGTGACATTGAGTCGTTGGCAGATCATAGCGTAGAACTCCGTGACCTTCTTGACGGTATGGAAATCAGAGGTGGAGGAGAAGATGTGGGTGAAGCAGTCGCGGAGGTGGAGCTCTTGGAGTTCGATGTCGATGAACTCGCGTTTCGCGTTGGAGCTGACGATGAGCGTGTAGTGTGTGGCGAGGCGGGGGAGGACCACGGGTACGTCCGGATAGCAGGCGATATGAGAACGGTTCTGATAAAGCATGGTGCGCCAGTCGCCGGGGAGGTGGAAGCGGTCGAACCAGTAGGCGGGGTCGTACCACTCGAGGCGCTGGTCGCCGATCCGGTCGTACTCCGCGAACAGCTCCTGCTTCGCAGCGGCGAGGTCTTTGCCGGTGGTTTGTGCGTAGAGCCGGGGCAGGCCGTCGAGCCAGACGGCGTCTGCGAACGACGACGTGGTCAGGGTGCCGTCAAGGTCGAAGGACACGACAGAAATCATGCGGCCAGCGCCAACATCCTATAGTCTTATTAACCCATTGGTTTTCTCCAGGGAAGCAGGGGGCGGCGAACACGTTGGGCTTATATACTTGTGAGGTATTCTATCGAAACGCAAACGGAAACGCCGGTACGGGATTCGGATCAGCCATGAATGAGGACGAAATGAAGGCCTTCCTCAGCGACTTCACGAAGGCGGACATCACCAAGAAGTTGGACCTGTGGTACTACGCGGTCGAGCAGGAGGCCATCTGGGAGGAGCTCCTGGCCGAGATGTCGACGATCGCGCAGACGGCGAACCCCAAGGCACGCATAACGGAAGAATAGCGAGTATGGACGACAACGATAAGAAAGAGTTTATCGAGGAGTTCAAGAATGCGGACGGGCCCACGCGCCTGGACATGTGGGACTACGCCCTCGCCCAGCAGGTCCTCTGGGAGAACGTCATCGCGGAGCTGCAGAACATCGCCCGCAAGCAGGGCGTGGACAAGGATCTGGACCGGCTCATCGACGAAGACATGAAGAACGCCTAAGCCGTCCCCCCATCCCGCATGGTTTTTCTGTAATCCACCCCTCTCCTGAGGACATTGTTTTAATAACAACACCATGATATGAATCACCATGCCGACCCAGGTGAGGAAACGCACCGGCGAACTCGTCCCCTTCACCCAAGACAAGATCGCTGCCGCCATCCGCAAGGCCATGGCCGCCATCGACATCCACGACGACCCCGCCGCCGCCCGCCTCGCCGCCCAAGTCACCCGCAGCCTCCCACCGACAGACGTCACGGACATCGAGACCATCCAAGACCACGTCGAAGACGCCCTCGAAGCCTACGACAAACGCCTCTTCATGGCCTACAGCCTCTACCGCCGCAGCCGCGGCCCCGCCCGCCAGATTAAAACCTACTTCCACATCAAAGACGACCTCAAACTCAGCGCCAACGCCCTCAAAGTCCTCGAAGAACGCTACCTCCAACGCGACGAAACCGGCCACATCACCGAGACACCAACCCAGCTCTTCCACCGCGTCGCCGACGCCATCGCCACACCCGAGAAACAGTACGGCGGCAACATCCAGGAGACCGCAGACGCCTTCTACCACATGATGGCCAACCTCGAGTTCCTCCCCAACAGCCCCACCCTCATGAACGCCGGCACCCCCCTCGGCCAGCTCGCCGCCTGCTTCGTCCTCCCAATAGAAGACAGCCTCCAAAGCATCTTCACCACCCTCAAACACATGGCCCTCATCCAACAATCTGGCGGCGGCACCGGCTTCAGCTTCAGTCGCCTCCGCGAGAAAGGCGCGGTCGTCCGCAGCACCAGCGGCGTCGCCAGCGGCCCCGTCAGCTTCATGAACATCTACGACCAGACCACCGACGTCATCAAACAAGGCGGCAAACGACGCGGCGCCAACATCGGCATCCTCCACTGTACCCACCCCGACATCGAAGACTTCACCACCTCCAAAACCGGCCGACGCCTCACCAACTTCAACATCAGCGTCGCCGCCACCGACGCCTTCATGAAGAAAATCAGAAAGAACGAGCCCCTCAGCCTCCGCAGTCCTAAAACCAATAGAATCATCAAGAAAATCCCAGCCGCCGACCTCTTCTCACTCATCGCCCAAAGCGCCTGGGAGACCGGCGACCCCGGCCTCCTCTTCATCGACGAGATCAACCGCCGCCACACCCTCAAAAAAATCGGAAACATCGAAGCTACGAACCCCTGCGGTGAAGTCCCTCTCCTCCCCTACGAATCCTGCAATCTCGGCAGCATCAACCTCATGAAAATGATCACACCCAAGAGAAAAATCGACTGGGACAAACTCCGCCTCACCGTCCGCCTCACCGTCCAATTCCTCGACGACGTCATCGACGCTAACAAATACCCACTACCCGAAACGGAAAAGATAGTCAAAGAGCACCGCAAGATTGGCCTCGGCGTCATGGGCCTCGCCGAACTCCTCTACACCCTCCAGATTCCGTACGACGGCGACGAAGGGCTCAGGATTGCTGACCGTCTCATCCGCTTCATCCAAAAAGAAGCCATCAAAAAATCAGTCGAACTCGGTCAGCAGCGCGGCTCCTTCCCTGCCTTCCAAGACAGCACCTGGGCCACACGCTATCCAGCTATGCGCAATGCCACCCACCTTACTATCGCCCCCACCGGCACCATCAGCATCATCGCTGGCTGCTCCTCTGGCATCGAACCTGTCTTCGCCCTGGTCTTCTACCGCCGCGTCATGGAAGGCAAACTCCTCCAGGAGGTCAGCGAACCCCTCAAACTCGCCCTCCTCAAACGCGGACTCTACACAAACGACCTCATCGATAAACTCGCAAAAACGAAATCAGTCAAAAACCTCCCCCTTCCCCTGGACCTTAAGAAGATCTTCGTCACGGCAGCGGATATATCCCCAGAATCCCATCTCCAGATGCAGGCTGTTTTCCAGCGCCATGTCGACAACGCCGTCAGCAAGACTGTCAACCTCCCCCATGATGCGACCGTCGGTGATATCCGGGCAATTTACATGAAGGCCTGGGAGCTCGGTTGTAAGGGCGTCACCGTGTACCGCTACGGCAGCAAAGCAGAACAGGTGCTGTATTATGGGACGAAAAAACCCCTCGTCGCCCCGGTTGACTATGCCGGCGGCAATCCCAGCTGAAAAGAATTACTCGGGTTTTGCGGGTGTCATCGGGCCAAGCTTCTTAATTTCGGTGACGAACTCTGTGACGACCGAGGCGAACTTCTGTCCCTCCGCGGCCGAGATGTACTCGAAACGGATTCGTTGCGGCTCGATGCCCAGTTCCTCGACGAGCTTGCGCAGCAGCCGCATCCGTCGGTTCATCTTGTAGTTCCCAGATTGATAATGGCAGTCTCCGGGATGGCACCCCGCGATGAGTACGCCGTCCGCGCCACGGGACAGCGCCTCAAGGACGAAGGCGGGGTCGACCCGCCCCGAGCACATCACGCGGATCGCCTTGAGGTTCGGCGGGTACTTCATCCGGCTCGTGCCTGCCAAATCCGCACCAGCGTAGCTGCACCAGTTGCAGAGAAACCCGATGATGTTCGGCTCGAATTCTTTCTCCGTCATGCCCTTCTCCTCGTTTTTTGGTCGAGCTCAGTCAGGACACTAGTCAAAACCTTCGGGATGGCCTGTTCAACCATGGGGCTGAGGTTCTCACCGAATTCAACAGCTGGGGGCACCGAGACCCCAATGATAACGATGTCCTGAGGGATATTCGTATCGCCGAGCGCCTTGGCTAACTGCACGGCCTCCAGCAGGGAGCAGTCGTGCAGGTTACAGGAATGCCCTGGGGGAAGCTCATGGAGTTGATACCGGCTTACCGTCCCGATCTCCTTGGTATCATTGACGGCATCGATGAGGATGACTTTGTCGAAGCCACGGATGCAGTCCAAGAGGTTCAAACCGCCGGTGTAGACCGTGTCGACTCTGACCTCGGGGTCCTTGATCATGGTTTCGAGTTCGTCCGCGATGCGCAGGCCGACGCTGTCGTTCTGCAGGATAGGATTGCCGATGCCGAGGATGAGGATCTTCATGATCTTTCCTTAGGAGAGGTTCTGCGAGAGGGAGTGAACAAGGCGTTTACGGGCGTCGTAGATGTCCACGGCGAGCGGCATGCCGCCGGGCAGCGTGTGAGTGGCGCAGCCGAAGCAGGGGTCGTAGGCACGGAAGGCCATCTCGATACGGTTAAGGAGGCCGTCGTTGACGGTGCCGTTGTGGATGACGGCTTTGGCGGCGTCGCGGACGGACATGGTGATGGCGCCTGCGTTGTTTGTGGTGGCGACGATGAGGTTGGCTTTCTTGATGAGACCGTCGGGGGTGAGTTGGTAGTGGTGGATGAGGGTGCCGCGGGCGGCTTCGACGACGCCGACGCCTTCGGTGGGTGTGCCGACGGGGACGCGGATCTGGGTGGAGGTGATGTGGGGGTTGTCGATGAGTTCTTGGGCGCGTTCGGTGGCGTAGAGGAGTTCGATGAGTCGCGCCCAGTGGAAGGCCAGCGTTGAGTGAACGGGTTTGCCGAGGGTTTCCATGAGGCGTTGGTATTCTTTGTTGGCGTGGGGGGTGGCCATGCCGTCGGCGGCGTTGAGTCTGCCGAGGGGTCCGACGCGGTAGATGCCGTTGTCTTTGCCGTCGGTGAGGCCGTGCCAGCCGAGTGTTTTGAGGTATGGGAATTTCATGTAGCTCCAGGGTTCGACGTGTTCGGCGATGTGATTTGCGTAGTCTTGGGGTTGAAAGGTGAGATATTCTTTACCGGTGGGGTCGGTGACGCGGATGGTGCCGTCGTAGAAGGCGACGTGGTTGTGGTGGTCGACGAGGCCCATGTTGTAGGTCTTGAGGGTGTAGGCGTCGGATTTGATGAGGCTGAGGTAGTCGTTGTTTTGGAGGACGATGTCGTTGAAGAGTTTGAGGGTGAACTGGGCGAAGGTTTTGCAGCTGGCGATCATGGGTCGGATTCGTTGTTGTTCCTCGGTGGTGAGTCCTTTGGTGACGCCGCCGGGGATGCCGCAGACGGGGTGGGTGGCTTTGCCGCCGAGGATGGCGGTGATCTGTTGGCCGTAGGCGCGGTGTTTGATGACGTCTTTGCCGACGTCGAGGCCTGCTTTTTCGATGACGCCGAGGATGTTGCGTTTGGCGGGTGGTGCGTCGGGGCCGACGATGAAGTCTGGTCCGCCGAGGAAGTAGAAGTGGAGGATGTGGTCGTAGATGAGGTAGCCCATGTAGAGGAGTTCTCTGAGTTTTTGGGCGGTGGGTGGGGGGTGGGCGTGGTAGGCGGCGTCCAAGGCTTTGGTGGCGGCCATGTGGTGGGCGACGGGGCAGACGCCGCAGATCCTTGAGGTGATTTGGGGCATGTCTTCGGCGCGGCGGCCTTGGGTGAAGCGTTCGAAGCCGCGGAGTTCGGGGATTTGGAGGTAGGCGTTGTCGACGTCTCCGTTTTGGTTGAGGAAGATGGTGATTTTGCCGTGTCCTTCGAGTCGGGTGATGGGGTCGATGGTGATGGTCTTGGTCATGGGGTCCTCCGCTTGTTGATGAGGGAGGCTGGGAGGGTGTATTTGTAGAAGGTGCCGGCGAGGTCCTGGATCTTGGCGAGGAGGATGTCGAGGTCGTGGTCTGTGGTTTTGTCTTCCGTCTCGATTCCGAGGAGGCTGGCGAGGGCGGTGATCATGGCGGCGCCCTGGTCGAGGCTGTTGGGGAGGAGTCCGCCGCAGCCGGTGCAGGGGGCGTTGGCGTCGATGCAGCGTCCTTTGCAGCCGCCGCGGGTGGCGGGTCCGAGGCAGATGAGGCCGTGGTCGAGGAGGCAGGAGTCGGGGGTGTGGTCGAGGTCTTGGATTCTGGTGATGGTGGTCATTTTCTTATCGGTTTTTTTGAAGCGGCATTCATCGCAGACGGATTTCAAGGGGGCGAGGACGGTTCCTTTTTCTGGGAGTGTGTTAGTGGTGATGGCGGTGAGGGCGTTGAGGATGAGGTCAGTGGGTGGGGGGCAGCCGGGGAGGTAGTAGTCGACGGGGACGGTTTGGTCAAGGGTTTTGACTGTTTCGTAGAGGTCTGGGATGGTGAGGTCGCCTTCTTTGGCTTTCGTATGGGGTTGTGGGAGTGTCTTGGTGGGGTTGGGGGTGCTGGGGTTGTCGAGGTAGGCAGTGGTGAGGGTGTCCTTTTTGGTGGTGAGGTTGGAGAGGCCGGGGATGCCGCCAGAGACTGCGCAGGCGCCGAAGGCGATGAGGATTTTGGCTTTTTTGCGCAGGAGTTTTGCCATGTGTTCGTTTTCCGTGGTGCGGATGGCGCCGTTGAAGAGGCACACGTCGATGCTGTGGTCCGGCATGGCCTCGATTTCTTTGTATTTGGTGTCGAGGGCGACGGGCCAGAAGATGAGGTCGACGGCGTTGACGACGTCGAGGATTTTTTCGTCGAGGTCGAGCATGGCGATTTCGCAGCCGCCGCAGCTGGCCGCCCAGTAGAGGGCGACGGTGGGTTTAGAAGAGGCTGGTTTTGGGTGTGGTGCGCTCATAGTTGATTGTTCCATGTGGTGCTATGGTCCCTATCCCCCAAGAGAGATGCATAGGAGCGGATACAGGTTTGGTGTTTGGTAATGATGAGGAACTATTTGTGTTTAACTCTTCCTGAGATGGTGTGTCTGGGGAGTGATTAATCAAAATTTTATCTGAGAAACCTTCTTTAAGCATCCAGCGTTATGATTTAGGTGAGGATGTTGGACTATGCGGATGGATAAATATAACCTGTTCACGCTCGGACTCGTGGGCGGCATCATCCTGTTCTTCCTGGGGATGGTCTCGAACATCGTGCTGGGTCCGAGTACGACATCGTATCAGGTCCCGGCGCAGGTATCAGAAGTCGTGAAGCTGTCGGGGATGGGCATCGTCTGCCTCTCCATGATCCTCGGCTCAGTGTTCGTGGAGAAAATCGACCGGGACACCAAGGTGCTCCTCCTAATCTTCGGGGTGATCCTGCTCCTGGTCAACGTCATATTGATGTCAACGTACCATTATTAGGAGGAATAAGACCACATGAAGAACGTCGTGAGAGGGCTGGTAGTGCTCGGAGTGTCCGCGGGAATCGTCTTGCTGTTCGTCGGAGGAATCATCAGCACCGTGTTCCCCGGGAGCGCCACGGATCTCGTGCCGTATCGCGTCTCCGCCTCCGTGAAACTGCTCGCAGTCGGCGGCCTGATCTGCACCTTGATCGTCGCGGGCCTCCGCCTCGAAGGGATCGACCGGACCCTCCGCCTGCTCATCTTGATCCTCGGGCTGGTGATGCTCATCATCTACACCGCCGGGTCGTCGTACCTGGAATGGAATATCCCGTCGTACATGACCGGGAACCAGAGCGCGTATCAGAGTCGACCGACGGCGCTGGGGACCCCCGGATTCGAGACCGTCTTCGCCCTCGGCGCCCTCGTCCTTGTCGTCACGGTGCTCGCGTTCCGGCGCCGCCGCGGATGAGCCCGTATGGCCATGGCATCGGACCAGAACCCTTTCCTGCCGATCGGCGTGCTGCTCTGCGCCGTCTTCTGGATCCTCATCGGCACCGACCTCCTCCTCGTCTACGCCACCTCAGAATCAAGCTCAGTCTATAGTACCATCTTCCTTCTCATGGGCATCCTCCTCGTCCTCGCCGGCTGGGGCCTCCTCCGACTCCAGAACTGGGCGCGCCTCACCGTCATGACCTTCTCCATCCTCGCCTTCCTCTACGCCATCCTCTACGCATTTACCATGGTCTCCGACCTCTACTACGGCTACATCACCCCCTACATCCTGCTCAGACTCGCACTCCTCGTCCTCCCCCTTATCATGCTCTGGTACTTCATCAAACAAAAAACCCTCTTCCACAAACGACCAGCCGAGACACCTCTATAGGAAGATTTTTAGCCCGACCACCCATCCACCGCACGCGATGAAGAACGCGTTCATCTACCACGACGACTTCAACAAATACGACCTCGGTGTTGACCACCCGCTCATCGGCGACAAACCCCGCAGCGCCCGCGACCACCTCGCCCGCCTCGGCCTCCTTTCTCACTTCGACGTCCTCACCCCAACGCCAGCCACCTACGACGACCTCCTGCGCGTCCACACCCCAGAGTACCTCAAGCACGTCCAGTACCTCAGCGAGCACGGCGGCTACCTCTCCACGGACACCCCCGCCCCCAAAGGCATCTTCGAAATCGCCAGCCTCGCCACCGGCGGCAGCATCCTCGCCGCCGAGAAACTCTTCGACGGCTACCACCTCACCGTCAACCCCCTCGGCGGCTTCCACCACGCCTGCCGCTCCAGCTCATCAGGCTTCTGCTTCTTCAACGACATCGCCGTCGCCATCGAACACCTCCGCCACACCCATCACCTCAAACGCTTCCTCATCATCGACCTCGACGTCCACCATGGCAACGGCACCCAAGATATTTTCTATGAGGACCCCACCGTCCTGAACATCAGCATGCACCAGGATGGCCGCACCCTCTACCCCGGCACCGGCGACATCGACGCCATCGGCCGCGGACCCGGTGAAGGCTACACCGTCAACCTCCCCCTCCCGCCCGGCACCGCCGGTCCCAACTACCTCAAAGCCTTCCATGAGATCATCCCCCCGCTCACGATGCAGTTCTCCCCCGAGGTCATCATCTACCAGTCCGGCGTCGACACGCATCACGCAGACCCGCTCGCCGACCTCAGCCTCACCCTGCAGACCTACCATATTCTCGGGGCGCAGGTCGCGAAGCTTGCCAAAGACACCTGCAACAGGCTCACGGTCCTCTTCGGCGGCGGCTACAACAGCGACAGCTGCATCCAGGCCTACGGCAACATCGTCAGCGGCCTCCTCGGAGACACAAACGTCATCACCGAGCCGGAGACCAGGGACTCAGACCCCAGCGCCGTTGACGCCATGCTCACAGACCTGAAACGGCGCCTCAGCGACTACTGGGAACTTTGATTTTATATGGTCATCTGCGTAAATCGAAAACACTTATATATGTGAAATCACATAATCATGTATATGAGTAACATCACACTCTCAATCCCAGACGATGTCTTCAAGCAAATGAAATACTTTTCAGAAGTCAGATGGAGCGAGGTCGCACGAAAAGCCATTGTAGAACGTCTTGAAATGCTCCAACTCGCGGAGAAACTCGCACAGAAAAGCAAGCTCTCTGAGGATGATGTCAAGGAATTCAACAAGAAAATCAAGGCATCGGCGACAAAGAGGTTCCTCAGTTGAAGGTCGTTCTCGACTCGAACATCCTCTTCTCGGCACTCATCAAGAACTCAGTCACAAGAAAAATAATCTTGGAATGCGAAGGCTATTTCCTCTTTCCATCGTACATTTTTGAAGAACTGGAAAAACACAAAACAGAGCTTTTAGCAAAATCCGGACTATCCCTAAAACAATTCAACACGATCCTCGGCTTGCTTCTCCAAAAAGTATTTATCGTCCCATCCGACGTCTTATTACAATATCGAGAAGAAGCTTACGAACTTGTTAAAAACATAGATCCAGATGATAAAAGACTGAAGCTTCAGAGGAAAATACAGATCATCAACACTGCAGAGATGTACTCCCTCATGTTCTAAGCGAGCATGATACACTTGCAAGGGAAAGACAAGTTTCTTCAGTTGGCATATTTATGCACTCTGTATCCAAATATTTATGAGCAGTCCCAAAATACCCCATACCAGATAAGACACGGAAGATGGGAGAACCACTAGGATTCTCCAAATTCTCTGAGGTGTTTTCCCTATGGCCAGCCAGCAGACTGCAATCATGCAAACGAACAACAAGAAAAAGAAAACCACGATGAAAAGCATCGACGGCAACACCGCCGCGGCCCACATCGCCTACGCCTTCAGCGATGTCGCCGCCATCTACCCCATCACCCCCTCCAGCCCCATGGGCGAAGAAGTCGACGTCTGGGCCGCCTACGGCCGCAAGAACCTCTTCGGCCAAGTCCTTAAAGTCTCAGAGATGCAGTCTGAAGGAGGCGCCGCCGGCGCCGTCCACGGCGCACTCTCAGCTGGCGCCTGCGCCACCACCTTCACCGCCTCCCAAGGACTCCTCCTCATGATCCCCAACATGTACAAGATCAGCGGGGAACTCATGCCCTGCGTCTTCCACGTCAGCGGCCGCGCCCTCGCCGGCCAAGCCCTCAGCATCTTCGGCGACCACCAGGACATCAACGCCGCACGCGCCGCCGGCTTCGCCATGATCGCCTCCAACGCCGTCCAAGAAGTCATGGACCTCGCCTTGGTCGCCCACCTCGCGACCCTGCGCGCCAGCGTCCCCTTCCTGCACTTCTTCGACGGGTTCCGCACCTCCCACGAGATCCAAAAGGTCGAGATGATCGACTACGACGACATCGCCAAGTACGTCGACTGGGAGGCAATCAAACGACACCGCGCCCGCGCGCTCAACCCCGACCACCCGCACCAGCGCGGCACCGCCCAGAACCCAGACATCTACTTCCAGGTCACCGAAGCCGGCAACCTCTACCACCAGGCCGTCCCCAAGATCGTCGAAGAAGAAATGGATAAAGTCTACCAACTCACCGGACGACGCTACCACCTCTTCGACTACGTCGGCGCTCCGGACGCGGACCGCGTCCTCATCATGATGGGCTCCGGCTGCGAGGCAGCGGAAGAGACCGTCGGCTACCTCAACGCCCACGGCGAAAAAGTCGGGCTCCTCAAAGTCCGCCTCTACCGTCCCTTCGCCGCAGACTCCTTCATCAATGCACTCCCTAAAACAACCACACGCATCACGGTCTTGGACCGCACCAAAGAAAGCCTCGCCTACGGCGAACCCCTCTACCTCGACGTCAGCACCGTACTCCAAAACAACAAACTCCAAATCGAAGTGTACGGCGGACGCTACGGCCTCGGCTCCAAGGACTTCAACCCCACCATGGTCAAAGCCGTCTACGACAACCTCAAACAACCCAAGCCGAAGAACCACTTCACCGTCGGCATCACCGACGACGTCAGCCACACCTCCCTGTCCCTCGGCGACCCCATCTACCCGGCACCCGAGGACGTCATCCGCTGCAAGTTCTGGGGCATGGGCTCCGACGGCACCGTCGGCGCCAACAAAGACGCCATCAAGATCATCGGCGACAACACCCCCCTCTACGTCCAAGGCTACTTCGCCTACGACAGCAAAAAATCCGGCGGCGTCACCATCTCCCACCTGCGATTCGGTAAATCCCCGATCCACTCCACCTACTTCATCGACCAAGCGGACTACATCGCCTGCCACCAGCCCTCCTACATCAGCCGCTACGACATCCTCGAAGGCATCAAAGATGAAGGCACCTTCGTCCTCAACTGCCCCTGGACCACTCAACAAGAGCTCAACGCCAACCTCCCCAACGACATGCGCCGCACCATCGCCGCCAAACACCTCAAATTCTACACCATCGACGCCGTCAAGATCGCCGAAGACGTCGGCCTGAGCGGCCGCATCAACATGGTCATGCAGACCGTCTTCTTCAAGCAGGCCAACGTCCTCCCCATCGACGACGCCATCAGACTCCTCAAAGAGGCCATCGAGAAGACCTACGGCAAGAAAGGAGCGGACATCGTCAAGAAAAATTGGGAGGCGGTCGACCACTCCCTCAGCGGAATCAATGAAATCCACTACCCCGCATCCTGGGCCCAGCTCCCAGCAGACCAGCCACAGAAACTCGAGGCCCCCGACTTCATCAACGACGTCATGTGCCCCATGAACGCCATGAAGGGAGACACCCTCCCCGTCAGCGCCTTCACCGCCGGCGGACTCTTCCCACCAGGCACCTCACAGTACGAGAAACGCGGCGTCGCCATCAACGTCCCGGAATGGCAGATGGAGAACTGCATCCAGTGCAACTTCTGCTCCTTCGTCTGCCCCCACGCCACCATCCGCCCCGTCCTCCTCACCCAAGAGGAGATGGACAAGGCACCCAACGGCTTCACCGCCAAGAAGGCCACCGGCAAGGAAGCCGAAGGCAAATACTTCCGCATCCAAGTCTACCCTGAGGACTGCCAGGGTTGCGGCAACTGCGCCGACATCTGCCCAGGCAAACCCAAAGCCCTCCTCATGAAGCCACTCGAGACCCAGAAAGACGCCCAGACCACGAACCTCAAGTACACACAGAGCCTGCCGCCGCGCCCCTCCGGCTTCGACCGCACAACCCTCAAAGGCTCTCAGTTCGAACAGCCACTCCTCGAGTTTTCCGGCGCCTGCGCCGGATGCGGCGAAACACCATACGTTAAACTCATTACTCAACTCTATGGCGACCGGATGATGGTCGCCAACGCCACCGGCTGCACCTCGATTTGGGGCGGCTCCGCCCCCTGCGTCCCCTACACCATCGACAAGAACGGCCACGGACCCGCCTGGGCCAACAGCCTCTTCGAGGACAACGCGGAGTACGGCTTCGGCATGGTGCTAGCGACCCAGCAACGCCGCGCAAAACTTGCGGGCCTCGTCACCCAAGCCGCGACTAAAGCCACAGGTGAGCTGAAAGACGCGTTCACCGGCTGGTTGCAAAACATGAACGACGGGGACAAGTCAAAGGAGTACGGCAATAAGATTCATGTTCTGCTTGAGAAGAGCCATGGGGACCCGGTCCTCTCCCAGATCTGGGAGGCCCGCGACATGCTCACCAAGAAATCCATCTGGTGCATCGGCGGCGACGGTTGGGCGTACGATATCGGCTACGGCGGTCTTGACCACGTCCTAGCCATGAACCAGGACATCAACATCCTGGTTCTAGACACCGAGTTGTACTCGAATACCGGCGGGCAGTCCTCCAAGGCGACTCCTATAGGTTCCATCGTCAAGTTCGCGGAATCCGGGAAGAAGACGATCAAAAAAGACCTCGGACTCATGGCCATGTCCTACGGGTATATCTACGTCGCGGCCATCGCGATGGGCGCGAACCGCAACCAGACGCTCAAGGCGATCAAAGAAGCCGAATCCTTCCCGGGCCCCTCCCTCATCATCGCGTACGCCCCCTGCATCAACCACGGCATCAAGGCCGGCATGGGCAAAACCCAGGAGGAAGAGAAGCGGGCCGTCGACTGCGGGTACTGGCTGCTCTACCGCTACGACCCGCGGCTCGTCCAGCAAGGCAAGAACCCATTCCAGCTGGATTCCAAGGAGCCGGATGGAACCCTGAGGAACTTCATCATGGGCGAGGTCCGCTATGCGGCGCTCACGCAGACCTTCCCTGAGGAAGCGAAGCGTCTGGACGACCAGTTGGAGCAGAACGTACAGGCGCGCTATAAGATGTACAAGGCAATGGCGGAGAGCAAGTAGTCGCCTGCCCTCCCTCTTTCTTTTACTTGAATCTGATGAACTGGTTCGATACTATTAAATAGTGAATGGCATTCTCAGGGCTGCGTACCTCTGCAAGTATAATTTATATCCAACGAACAGGAGGGAAGTTGGATGGATGGATTGACGTTAGATAGGATCTTCAAGCCCAAGAGTATCGCCGTCATTGGCGCAAGCGAGACTCCTGGTACCGCTGGGTACCGCATCTTCCGCAATCTCATAGGCTCCGGTTATATCGGGGTCGTGTACCCGGTGAACCCGAAGCATGAGAGCGTCCAGGGTGTTCAGGCGTACCCATCGATTAACGATGTCCCCAAGGTCGTGGACCTCGCGATCATCGCGACCCATTCCGCCATCGTCGCCGACGTGGTGGAGCAGTGCGGGAAGCGGGGGATTCAGGGGATCTTGATTATTTCTGCAGGGTTCAAGGAGATCGGTCCCGAGGGCGTCGCCCGGGAGCAGCAGATCCTGGAACTGAAGAAGAAGTACAATCTGCGTATCCTTGGGCCGAACTGTGTCGGTTTCATCATGCCGTTTCTGAATTTGAACGCGACCTTCGCGGGTTCAATGCCGCTGCAGGGTTCAATTGCACTGTTGTCGCAGAGCGGTGCGATATGCGGTGCGATCCTGGACTGGGCAGCGGCTGCGAATGTCGGGTTCAGCTCGTTTGTCTCGGTGGGCTCGATGCTGGATGTGGATTTTGGCGACCTCATCGACTACTTCGGGATGGATATCCATACGAGGAGCATTGTGTTGTATGTGGAGTCGATTACAGATGCCCGGAAGTTCATGAGTTCGACGAAGGCGTTTGCGCGGGCGAAGCCGATTATTGTGATCAAGTCTGGTCGGTTCAAGGAGGGTGCGAAGGCCGCGGCGTCCCATACGGGGGCGCTCGCCGGTGAGGATGCCATCTATGAGGCCGCCTTCCGGCGCAGCGGTGTCGTCCGTGTGAAGAACATCATGGATTTGTTTGACTGTGCCGCGATTCTGGCGAAGCAGACGCGTCCGATGGGCCCAAACATCGCGGTTGTCACTAACGCTGGTGGCCCTGGTGTATTGGCCACGGATTCAATCGTGGAGCATGGCGGGAAACTCGCTGCATTGGCGCCGGAGACGCTGGAGAAGCTGAACAAGGTGCTGCCGCTGCATTGGAGCCATGGGAACCCGGTGGATATCATCGGGGATGGCGACGATGAGCGGTATCAGAAGGCCATCGACATCTGCCTGGAGGATAAGGGCATCGATGGGCTGCTGGTCATCTGTGTGCCGCAGGTGATGGCGGATCCGAATAAGCTGGCGGAGCGGTTGATTGATATCTCGCGGCGTACGACGAAGCCGATCCTGACGACGTTGATTGGGGAGGCCAGCGTGTATCATGCCCGGGAGACGTTGAACCGCAACAACGTGCCCTCCTATCCCAGCCCGGAGGAGGCGGTAGAGGCGTACATGTATCTGTATCACTATGAGCGGCATCTGTCGCAGCTCTATGAGACGCCGGAGGAGCTCAACATCCGGACGGCGGCGCATAAGGAGATCCTGCAGCGGATTATCCGGACCGCGAAAAAGGAGCAGCGGATGATCCTCAATGAGAGTGAGGCGAAGACATTCCTGGAGTTGTATGGGATTCCGACGACGAAGCCGAGTATCGCGGAGACCGCGGAGAAGGCCGCGGCGGCTGCGGACAAGATTGGGTACCCGGTTGTCATGAAGATTCTGTCGCCGCAGATCACGCATAAAACGGATGTCGGCGGCGTCGTCCTTGATTTGCATTCGGCGGCTGAGGTGAAGGCCGCGTTCCAGCAGATGACGGCGACGGCGAAGCAGAAAGTGCCGGACGCAACGATTCTTGGGGTGACGATTCAACGGCAGGTGAAGAACCATACGTACGAGTTAATCCTGGGGTCGAAGAAGGACTCGATCTTCGGGTCGGTGATCTTGTTCGGGCTGGGCGGCATTTATACCGAGTTGTTCAAGGACCGGGCGATTGGCTTCCCGCCACTAAATCAGGTATTGGCGCAGCGGATCATGGAGAAGACCAAGGCCTACGAGCTGTTAAAAGGCTACCGTGGCATCCCGCCGGTGGACATGCGGCGGGTGGAGGAGACCATGGTGAAGTTCTCTCAGATGATCATCGACCATCCGGAGATCAAGGAGGTCGACATCAACCCGCTGATCCCGGAGGGCAGCGACCTGACCGCGGTCGACGCGCGGATCGTGTTGGACCCGGAGCCGGAGAAGCATCCGCATCTGATCATCAGCCCGTATCCGACAAAGTACATGAAGACGGTGACTCTGAAGGACGGTAAGGCTGTCTTGTTGCGGCCGATCAAGCCTGAGGATGAACTGCTGTGGCTGGACATGTTCAAGAGCTTTTCGGAGGAGACGGTGCGGTTCCGGTTCTTCCGGATCATCAAGGACACGCCGCATGAGGTCAGGACGCGGTACTGCAACATCGACTACGACCGGGAGATAGCCATCGTCGGTGAGGTCACCGAGGACGGCACCCGTCGGTTCCTGGGCGTGACGCGGTTGATCTCTGATCCGGTGAAGCCTGAGGAGGCGGAGTTCGCGCTCGTGGTCTCTGACAAGTACCAGCGGCTCGGGCTGGGCTCCGAGTTCATCGACTACACGTTCGCGATTGCCCGGGACAAGGGCATCCGGAAGATCTACGGCGTCGTCCTCAAGGACAACTACCCGATGATCGCCTTGTGCCGGGAAAAGAACTTCAAGTTCTCCGAGGGGGACCCCGGTGAGTACAAGATCGAGTACGACATGTACGCGGAGTTCGCCAAGGGCATCCTGGAGAGCGGCCACAAAGTCGAGGAACCCAGTGGCGAAAAAAAAAAGCTAAACCCTAAAAACCCGGTTCGTGTCGAGCAGCTATAGGAAGGCGTCGGACGGGCCCGGAGTCTCCACGATATTGACCCAGACGATGGGGATGTCCGTCGGGACGTTCTTCTTCTTTTTCTGCGTGGCTGCGGTCATGGTCTTACGCCTCATGGAGTTTCTGGGCGAGGGTCCGGGCGCGGTTCGCGACGACAAAGGACTTCGCGATGTCTTCAATCTCAAGGGCTTCCGTCTTGCTTGCCACCTGGCCGACAATCATCATGTCTCATCACACCTCACCCCCTGTTTTCTCCGTTTTGTTTAAAGGGTGTTGTTGTACACCCCTCGCCCAGTTTCTGTACACGCGGTACCCAAACGGGTTTTTCTCGGCTGGTTAATATAAGCCTGCGATGTTGTCCAGGCTCGAAGAAGCGCTATGCCCGGCAAGGCACTCCTCTCTAGCCTCCTCCTGCTCGCCGCCCTCGTCTGGGGTGGCTCGTTTGTGGTCGTGAGGTTCGCGGTCGCGGAGATGGATCCGGTGGTCCTGGGCGCTGCGCGATTCCTTGTCGCGACGCCTCTGATGTTGCTGATTTTCTTCGTCAGACGGTCCAATCCGCGGATCCCGCGCAAGGAATGGGTCTGGCTGGCGGTCCTCGGCCTCACCGGCGTCACCTTCCTGTACGTCTTCCAGTACGTCGGGATCGCGTACACCAACGCCTCCATCTCCTCCGTCCTCACCGAGACCGACGTCCTGTTCATCGCCCTCTTCTCGATCCTCTTCCTCAGAGAGGCCGCGGCGCGTCTCCGAATCCTGGGCATCCTGTTGTCCTTCGCCGGCGTCGTCATCGTCATCCTCTCGAACCTCGACTTCGCCACCGTCACGGTCAATAGCCTCTTCCTGTTGGGCGCAGGCCTCGTCATCCTCTCCTCGCTGTGCTGGGGCATCTTCTCTATCATTAGTAAGCGTCTCTTCCAGACCTACGACATGATCACCGTGACCACCTACAGCTTCGCCCTCGGCACCCTTTTCTACCTGCCCATCGTCGCCGGCAGCCTCATCCCCAGCCTCCAGCAGACCTCGCTGCTCGGCTGGAGCGCGATCCTCTACCTCGCCGTCGGCAGCACCATCGTTGCCTATCTCGCCTGGAACTACGCCCTAGCCCACATGGACGCCAGCCAGGCGGGCGTGTACCTCACCTTCATCCCCCTGTTCACCCTCCTCATCGCCATCCCCCTCGGAGAACACATGACTCCCGTGTTTTTCCTCGGCGCAGGCTTAATAATCTACGGCGTATACCTCACCCAGCGGCATTGAATCAGCTAGGAAAGAGTATGTTTTGCGTCGAATGCGGCACCGAAGGCCCGCTCTACAAAAACGGCGTCTGCCTCGCCTGCTACCTTAAGACAACCAGGTTCTCAAAAGGACCCGCCATCCTGGACATCACCACCTGTCCCCGCTGCGACGCCTACAAATACAAGAATACCTGGATCCAGGAGACCTTCGAAGAGGCCCTCCAACGGCACCTCAAAGGCGCCTTCACCGTCGCCCCGGAACTGCACAACCCCGCGTTCCAGGCCGACTGCAAGGAACAGGACCGCATGCTCTCCTGCCTCATCACCGTCTCCGGGACCGTCGGCGGCAAGACCGTCCACGAGCAGCACCCGCTCACCGTCCGCCTCAAAAAAATCACCTGCGACGTCTGCAGCCGAGAGGCCGGCGGCTACTACGAAGCCATCCTGCAGATCCGCGCGGACCAACGCACCTTCACCCCTGAGGAACTCGAACGCCTCGAGGCCCAAGTCGCCACCCAGGTCGGCAACGCCCAAAAAGGCAAACGCAACGTCTACATCACCGACTACGAAATCAAACGCGAAGGCCTCGACTTCTTCCTCAGCGACAAGGCCGTCGCCCAGACCATCGCCCGCCGACTCCAAGACCAGTACGGCGGCGAGTTCAAGCAATCCGCCTCCAACGTCGGCATGAAGGACAGCAGACAGCTCTACCGGATCACCTACTTGGTTCGCCTCCCCCGGTACCAACCTGGGGACTTCCTCCTCTACCAGCGCAAACCCATGCGGGTCCGCAGCATCCACGGGACAAAAGCCAAGCTACAGAACCTCGCCACCTGGGTGGATGAAACCGTCGACGCCAAGACTCTGCAGCAGGCGACGCCGATTACCGATTCCATCCGGAGAAAAGAGATGATTGTGGTCAGCCAGACGCCGACCGAGGTCCAGCTCATGGATCCGGACTCATATAAGATCACGACGATCCCCAAGCCGAAAAAGCACACGTTTTCCAAGGAAAAAACCGCGGTCATCCGCATCAACGACCTTGATTATCTGCTTCCTGAGAAAGACTAACTATGCGGGTGGCTGTGAAGTTCGCATATGATGGCCGGGACTTCTCAGGATTCGCCAGGCAGCCTGGGCGTCGCACAGTCGAAGGCGACCTTGTATCCATGCTCCAGGAGTGGGGCGCCATCCAAAGTCTGGAGGCGGCGCGGTATCGCTCCGGGAGCAGAACCGACCGCGGCGTCTCAGCGCTCGGCAACGTCGTGGCGTTCTCCACTCCAATGACCGTCAAGCAGCTGCGGGCGCACATGCCTGGTCCTGGAACAGAGATCATTGTCTACGGTGCCCGCGAGGTAGAGGAGTCGTTTTATCCCCGGTATGCTGAAGTACGACGGTATCGGTACTATCTCCGGACTCAGGGTCTGGATTGTGCGGCGATTGAGCATGCGGCCCCCCTGTTCCTGGGGGTGCATGATTTCCGGAATTTCGCGAAGCTGGAGAAAGGCAAGGACCCCATTCGGCGGCTTGATCACCTCTCAATCGTCCCGTCGGGGCAGTTCCTGATATTGGAATTCTGTGCGCAGACGTTTTTATGGCATCAGGTCCGACGGATCGTGGCCGCATTGATCCGTATTGGGTTTGGGAAGTTGACGGAGTCTGATATCCGAATGGCGTTCGAAAGACCGGACGCGCGCGTGGATTTTGGCTTGGCGCCTGCGGAACCGCTGGTGCTTGTCGAGGTCCGCTATCCTTTTTCGTTTGAGGAGCTCCCTGATACGGAGACGTTACTCTCGAATCTCGAACAGAGGATCGTCCAGCGTTTCTGATGGGTTTGTTTGGTTGTGGCCGAACGTATTTCGAGGATATTTATAGTCCTGGGGGCACTGTGCTTCTTATGGCAAAGAAACTGGTTGAGAAGCTGTATCGGGACGCCCTCTATGTTCACTTGGTCCGCCATGGGTGCCCGCGCCTGCTCGCCTATATCATGATTCGGCTCGTCTGTTGAAGCGGTTCATGGTACGAAGAAAGCATGTCATTCATGGAGAGGTAGGAGAGGTCGAGTTCTTTTTTCTTCGTCCAGGTATCGGCCAGTGGGGTGAGAGTGACGGTTTTATCGATGATGCCGACCATTTTGTCGGTCTCGTTGCGCATGATGGCGTAGACTGCCTCGTAGCCGAGTCTGCTGGCGAGGAGGCGGTCGAAGGCGGTGGGGTCGCCGCCGCGTTGGATGTGGCCCAGGATGCTGACTTTGACTTCCCAGTCGCTGTATTTTTCGATGTGGGCTTTGACGGCTGCGGCGCCGCCGGTGCGTTCTCCCTCGGCGACGACGACGATGCTGCTTTTTTTGCCGTGGGCGCGTCCCATGTTGAGGCGTGCCCAGATTTTGCTGAGGTCAACGGGGGATTCGGGGAGGACGATTTCCTCAGCACCGCCGCCGACGCCGGTGTAGAGGGCGATGTAACCGGAGGTGTGCCCCATGACTTCGATGATGAAGAGCCTGCTATGGCTGGTGGCGGTGTCGCGGATTTTGTCGATGGCGTCGAGGGCGGTGTTGACTGCGGTGTCGAAGCCGATGGTGTAGTCGGTGCCATAGAGGTTGTTGTCGATGGTGCCGGGGACGCCGATTCCTTGGATGCCGTGTTCGAGGATGAGTTCGTGGAGTCCGTGGAAACTGCCGTCGCCGCCGATGACGATGAGGCTGGTGATGCCGTGTTTTTTAATGGTGTCGTAGGCTTTTTGTCGTCCTTGTGGGGTGAGGAATTCGGGGCTGCGGGCGGTTTGGATGATGGTGCCGCCGTTTTTGATGATGTTGCTGACGGAGTAGTGGGTGAGGGGTTCGAGGTTGTCGTTGATGAGGCCTTCGTAGCCGCGTCTGATGCCGTAGAGGGTGTGGCCGTAGTTGAGTGCGGTTCTGACGATGGCGCGGAGGGCGGCGTTCATGCCGGGGGCGTCGCCGCCGCTGGAGAGTACTCCGATGGTTTTGGTTTCGATGGTTCTCACCCGTCTCCTCGTTTTGGTTGGGGGATGGTAGCTTGTTGTTGGTTTAAAAGGATTTTTGATTGTATTTGTCTGCTGGTGGGTGTTTACCTAAATATTTATTATGGTTCGATGGATTGACGGTGGAGAGTGCAGGGGTAGCCAAGCTCGGTCAACGGCGACAGACTCAAGATCTGTTCCTGTAGAGGTTCGGGGGTTCAAATCCCTTCCCCTGCACTTTTACCGTTCTACAGGAGAAAACCTTAGTGAAACCACAATGAATGCTATTGTGGTTAAAAAAAGAGATTTGAACCTTTCAGTCTGAAAAAAACCTCCTATAGCTGCCTCCAGACCCACACAGATTCAGCTATAATAGGACGGGGGTATTTAACCCGGCTCAGTATCCCCTCCTGCGGCACTCTGATTCTTTTTTCTTGTCTGGATGACTTAAAATCAAATACCCGCCCTGGGCATTTCACTATAGGTTAAATGCCCTCTCTACGGTTGCAACGTAATCCAGATTCTTAGGGGGACTTTTATCTTTTGACTTGTCGAAGACGAATTTGGTTTTCCACCCAAAGTGCTGTCCCGCTAGCTGCAAATGGTAAAGAGCAATGCCCATGTTGACAGGATAATAACTTCCCCCAACGAAAGTAATAGGAAATCCAGCCCTGTTTGAATAGGCATGGATTGCGCTCTTATTGCCAGTAAAATACCAGTTCTGCATGTTTACCGCTGACGGAGCAAGACGAGCTGGTTCTAACAACTCGTCAGCATCTTTGATGTTGGTAATATCCGAAAGGAGCTTTCTTTTGAACTCCGAAACGTTCGTCCTGTGAAGTGTTTCTTTTGAATTTACGAATGACATCAGAATAATAAACTCAAGATCTGAAGAATCTACCACGTCTTTGGTCGGTTGCGGAATCCCCAACCAACAACTGCCTAACCCATTCGACGAGAAATAAAGGTCCATTTGTTGAAGCATAAACCCAATATTGACTTTGTAAGCGTCTTTTGCTTCTGAGAACGCCGCAATGAAGTGGGGCGCTTTGTTGCTAAACTTTCTGGTTACTTGATTTGGCGAAATAATCCTGAACTCTGTCTTAATCCCTGTCACCATTGGCTTTAAGGACTGCAAATTCGTTGAAATCTCTTCGAGGGGCTTGGAGTCAATGGGCGTTGGGTCATAATCTCTAACCGATTTTCGTTTGAAAATAGCCTCGTACAACGCATTCTCGTTCATGTTCTGCACTTCCAACAAATTCTTATTGTGCCTGTCGTTTTTTTAAGGCTGAAGTTCATTCTGATTTGGTTGTTTTGGGTTTTACTATATCGGATATATGAGATGGGTTCAAATCACCCTCGGTCCCTTGTTTCGCTGATTTAAGACGAGCAGTCCCGCTTTGCTCAACAAACCAAAGAACAGGCCAATATTGAACAATCCACTAGGAGGGAACCAGGTACCCCCCCACGGATCCGTGAGATTTAAACTTGAGGTTGGTATCACTTCCCCTGCACTTTTTTCTTATTTTTACTGGAGAAGAATTCTAGAATACAAAAAAATGATTTGAACTCCGAAATACCGGTTCATTTCTGGAGAAATCACGTTAACGGAGATTTTAAATAGAGAAGTATTCTTCATTTTCAAATGGGGCAGAATAGATGAAAAAATATCCTCTGATTGGGAAATGTTCTGCAATTGGTATCATTCTTTTGTTCATTGGTGTTGCAGTCGCACCAAGCATCAACTTCAATGTGGCCAAAGCATCACTAACTAATGACCTTGTTGAAGTGACTACTCAAGCCTGTGGTATCCAGGGATTTGGGGATACCACTGTGAAACTCACCAGGCAACAGTATCAGAACCTACAGCAGTATCTTGTTGATTTCAAAGCACGATTGAACCAGACGACAACCAGGGAAGAAGCGGTTCCTATCTTCAAGGAAGCAGTCGTGGAGTTCAATAAGTATGGTCTATTGCCAAAAGGTATGAGTGTTGAAAAGGCACAGAAGTTGGTGACGGCAGATCAAGTTCATCCTGCTGTTGAAAAACTGGTGGGCTCTCTTAGGTTTTCTCAATTTCATTTAGCGTTTAGCAATGTCTTTTGTTTGCTGTCCATGTATTCGGTGTTAGCAGGAAATGATGTAATATTTGGGTTGCTGACTTTACCTATGATAATTCTTTTTATGCTTTTTACCTATGGGATGTTTCATTTTAATAATCTTAATCTTGCAATGTTGGTGGCTATTCCATTATTACTGTCTGCTGTCGTAGGGATTCCTTCGTTGATTTTCAATTTGTTTAGCCCTCTTTTACTGTGGACAGTGGTAACAATTAATTCCGGCTACCGAGGGGTGTCTTTCGGATTAAAAGGGTTGCAATCAATAAATGATAATTTGAACTGGCTAATTGGTTTTAAAGGACTCAGGATTTGGTTCCCCGTTAATCAATTTGATAAAATAAGTTTTTACCTTGGTCAAGCTCTTGCAACAGCAACATATGTTCCCTAGTAAAAATCGCCTATGTACCGATAAACAAGGGTTCAAATCCCTTCCCCTGCGCTTTTTTCATCCTTCATACGTCATTTCTATTTCTTGCAGATATAATAATATAGAATTCCTTCTAACATAGTTTTGAATAGCGAGACTTACTTAAGTTACAGATTGGGAATAGGAAATTAATGGTAGAATATCCGGGGCACGGTCTGTGCTGCGTCGGCGACCCGGATTCCCCCTGCGAGCAGACGAAAACCAGGCTGACTTCCTCGGGTTACACCTACTACCACACCAAAAGAACCAAGGATAACCCACCCCTCCTTAGCACAACATTAAAATACGGCACCACCTAATGAATCTGAACGGGGGAACAGAGGTTGAACCACCACACACCGCTTCACCGCATCCTTTTCGCGGGCGTCTTAACAATCCTCCTCTGCTCAACATCTCTGACCCCTTGGACCGCCCGATCATCCAACGCCGGGGCACGCCCCTCCTCGAACCAACTCACCTTCATCCCCAAATCCACCGGCCTCAACACCCCCAGCCTTGACGGCGGCCCCATGGAAGTCGAACTCGCCGACATCAACCAAGACGGCCACCTCGACATCCTCAGCGTCGGCGACCACGGCAACCCCTACATCAACACCCAAGAACACGGCATCATGGCCTGGCTCGGCGACGGCACCGGCACCTGGACCATCCACCAAACCGGCGACTTCGGCTACGGCGGCTGCGCCATCGGCGACCTCAACCTTGACGGCCACCCCGACATCGCCTGGGGCATCCACCACGACTACAGCTCAACACCCGGCTTCGGCGACACCCTCATCGGCGCCGCCCTCGGCGACGGCACCGGCATCAACTGGACCGGCTGGGCCACCGGACTCGGAACAGGCGGCGAAACCTGGGGCATGGGCGCCACCGACTTCGCCGACTTCAACAACGACGGCCTCCTCGACCTCGTCAGCCAATCCTTCGGCTACGGCAACGGCTACCACGTCTACAAAAACAACGGCAACGGCACCTGGACCCACAAATGGACCAACACCATCGACAACACCAACGACGACCTCAAAACCTGCGACATCAACGCCGACGGAAACATGGACTTCATCGGGACTAAATACAACACCAACGTCTACCTCGGCGACGGCCACTTCAACTTCACCCTCAGCCAAAACGGACTCCCCACCGCCGTCGCCGTCGGCCTCGATCACGGCGACCTCAATAACGACGGCACCGACGACCTCGCCATCTCCTACGACAACCAAGGCGTCCGCGCCTACCTCTACCATAAAAACAATAACACCTGGACCCAAGCCTCCACCGGCCTCCCGACAACCGGAGACTACCGCGTTCAATGCGGCGACCTCAACGCCGACGGATACCTAGACATCATGACCTTTACCACCAACGTCGCCCAAGTCTACCTCGGTTACGGTACAGGATACTGGTCTGCCGATGCTACCTTCTTCATGACCGGAGACTGCGTCATGTTGCGCGTCGACGGCGACTTCGACCACGACGGCCGCGAAGACGTCATCTTCGTCATCGAACAATCGCACAACGTCCTATGCGCCATCTCCCCTTGGCAAGAGCCGACCGCATTGTCGGTCCACCTCAGATCCCCTTACGGCGGTGAAACCTTCACTGGCAACGCCATCCGCAACATCCGTTGGCTTTCCGCCGTCCCCCTAGCCCAAGGCGATGCCACAGTCGACCTCTTCTATTCCCTCACTGGTCCTTCAGGACCCTGGTATCCCATTGCCACGGATCTGCTAGACAACGGCTGCTACCAATGGCTCGTCGCTGGCACCGGATCAACCCACTGCCGCGTCAAAATCACGGTCACCACCAGCACCACCAGCGCCACCGCCATCTCCCCCGCAGACTTCACGATCATCGGCGGCTGCATCGCCCACGCCCACGGCCCCTATCATGGCGCCGTCGAAACCCCCCTCCACTTCACCGGATCAGCCGAGAACGGCACACCACCCTATCAGTACCACTGGACCTTCGGCGACGGCGCGACATCTGACGAGCAGAACCCCACCCACACCTACCACACCGCCGGAAACTACACCGTCACCCTCACGGTCACTGACGGCGTGGGTATCATCGCCTGCGACTCCACCTGGGCGTTCATTGCCGGAGACAACATCCCACCAACGACCCCAACCATTGACGGGCCCGCGACCGGAAAACCAGGCAGGTCTTACAACTATACGGTGGTCGCAACCGATTCAAACAACGATACCCTCTCCTATTTCATCGACTGGGGAGACAATACTACGAGTGGCTGGATCGGACCATTTCCTTCTGGGCAGATCCAAACCATCGCCCATACCTGGGCGAAACGTGGTGCCTATACGATTAGATGCAAAGCCCGGGATGTGTACGGCGTCGAAAGCGACTGGGGGAGCCTCCATGTCCGGATGCCGTTCATCGTCGAACGACCCGTGTTTCCTCTATTACACTGGCTCCTGGACCATATCGGGATTCTATGGCATTTCCGAGTGCAGATTCTTCAATGACGAGATGGTGCCCCTCTTTTGACCCTGGAAACGCGCGTTTACGGGAGAAACGTCTCAGTCAGCACAGTCTCTGGCCTTCACTACACTGCATGGTGTGTAACGGTTGTTCTGGTAAGACTTGAAGGAGAAACCTTATTAATTCCCTCTGGTATAGATACGTGGGGAGTCTAATGAAGACTATGCCACTACGCACTTTCATCCTACTTTGTTTTCTCGTGGCTAGCCTTTCGGGCTGGTCGATGGCCGCTACCCCATCCCCACCATCACAAATAGGGGGCGGTGCACGTCTCAGCGGGAACGATACGACCCCACCGGTCACGACCTGTGTTCTCCAAGGTATCATGCAGGGGCAGAACTATATCAGTAATGTGACGGTGTTATTGAACGCCTCGGATGATCTGTCCGGGGTCAATGCCACGTATTATCAGATTGATTCTGGGAATTTCTCGGTGTATGGGGGGCAGTTCATTGTCTCGGGGAATGGTCTGCACACGGTGACGTATTATTCTGATGACAAGGCGGGCAATGTGGAGTTTCCGAAGAACGCGAGTTTCACCATCATCCTGGCAAGCCCGGTCTCGATTGAGATTACCGGCGGCATCGGTCCGGTGGCCAGGGTCACGAACATCGGGACTGAGGATCTGGTTGAAACGCCGTTTTCGATTTCCCTGGATAACGGGATCTACCTCCTGGGGCAGTACCCGGAACGGGACGATTTCGATTAAGGCTGGGGAGACGCAGATTCTGCGGTCGCTTGTCTTTGGTCTGGGTGAGCCGACGATCCGCGTTCGGGTGGGACGGACTGAGGCGAACATTGATGCCTTCGTTGTCGGTTTCTTCGTGATCCGGATTTAATACTCTCCTTTTTTGGGCAAAACTTGATAGACTTCTACCCTTTTTCCTGCATTTGACATGGCGCTCGAGGGGGTCTCGGAGGAGCTGATTCAAGGGTTTCAGGAACGGGTTTTAGGGTTTTATCGGGAGCATGGCAGGTCGCTGCCGTGGCGCGAGACCACGGATCCGTACCGTATCCTGGTCTCGGAGGTGATGTTGCAGCAGACGCAGGTTGCCAGGGTCGTCTCGTATTATGTCCGGTGGGTGCAGGCCTGGCCGGCGGTGGAGGCGCTGGCCGCGGCCTCCCGGGAGGCGGTCCTGCGGGCGTGGATGGGTCTGGGGTATAATTCTCGGGGGGTGAACCTGCATCGGGCCGCGGGTGTCATCGTGGAGCGGTTTGATGGGGATGTGTTGGAGGCGATGCGGAACTATCATGCGGTCCCCGGGGTAGGGCGATATACTGCTTCGGCGGTGCGTATCTTTGCGGCGAACGAGGACCTGGTGACGGTGGATACAAACATCCGGCGGATTCTGGTGGCTGAGTTTGAGGTGCCGGAGTCGGCGTCGGATCATGAGTTATGGACTCTCGCATCACGGTGTCTGCCGCGGGGGCGGAGTCGGGAGTGGCATAATGCGCTCATGGATTACGGGGCGTTGGTGGTGACGGCGCGGCGGACTGGGATCGCGCCTCGGACGCGTCAGTCCCGATTCGAGGGTTCGGATCGGCAGATGCGCGCCCAGCTTCTTCGACTGCTGCTTCAGAGTCCGGCTTCGGCGGTCGTGCTTGCGGAAAAGGCAGGGACACCGGTGCACCGGGCCCAGGAGATTCTTAAGAAGATGGCGGATGAGGGCCTCATTGAATATCGCCGTGGGGTTTATCGGGTGAATGAGGAGTAGCGGGAGGGCTACTTGAGGTAGCCTTTGGTTTTAAGGAGGGCGATGACTTTTTCGGTGCTTTCTTGGATGGTTTCTTTGTCGGTGTCGAGGATGAGGTCGGGTTGTTGTGGTTCTTCGTAGGGGTTGTCGATGCCGGTGAAGCCTTTGAGGCGGCCGGCGAGGGCTTGCTTGTACATGCCTTTGACGTCGCGCTGGATGCAGACTTCGATGGGGCAGCGGGCGTAGATTTCGAGGAAGTCGGGGATGGCGGCGCGGCTTTTTTCGCGGCGGTCGCGGTAGGGGGAGACGAAGGTGGCGAGGACGATTTTGCCTTGGGTGGTGAGACTGGCGGCGAGGGCGGTGACGCGATTGAGGTTTTCGTCGCGGTCTTGTCTGGAGAATCCGAGGTCTTTGGTGAGGTCTTTACGGACGATGTCGCCGTCGAGTCGTTCGATGGGGTAGCCTTGGATTTTGAGACGGTCGGCGACGTGGTCGGCGACGGTGGTCTTGCCACTGCAGGGCAGTCCGGTGAACCAGACGGTGACGCCGCGTGATGGGTGTTTAGTCACGGATCATCCCTGCCCCGACGGTTTCGTTGGTGCGTTCGTCGATGAGGATGAGGCTGCCGGTGACGCGGTTGCGGCGGTAGCTGTCGTAAAGGAGGGGCTGGGCGGTGCGTACGGAGATGCGTCCGATTTCGTTGAGGCCGAGTTCGGGGACGTTTTCGATGCGGTGGAGGGTGTTGATGTCGAGTTTATAGTAGAGGGTGCGGACGATGGCCTTGGTTTCTCGTGTGGTGTGGCGGAGGATGTAGGTTTTCATGGGCTGCAGCGGGGTTGCATTCATCCAGCAGACCATGAGGTCGATGTCCTGGCCGACTTTTGGTTGGTTGTGTTCGCGGACGATCATGTCGCCGCGGCTGATGTCGATGTCGTCTTTGAGTTGCATGACGGCGGACATGGGGGGGAAGGCTTCGGTGACGGGGCCCGTGGGGGTTTCGATGCTGGTGATTTCGGTGGTGAGGTCGGCGGGCAGGACGGTGACGGTATCGCCGGGCTTGAAGATGCCGCCGGCGATTTTGCCGGCGTAGCCGCGGTAGTCGTGGTAGGTGTCGTTGCGGGGGCGGATGACGTATTGGACGGGGAAGCGGCAGTCGACGAGGTTTTCGTCGCTGGTGATGTTGATGTTTTCGAGGGTGTAGAGGAGGGTGGGTCCTTTGTACCAGGGCATGTGTGTGGAGGTGTTGACGACGTTGTCGCCGAGGAGGGCGCTGATGGGGATGTAGGTGACGTCGGGGATATTGAGTTTGGCGGTGAAGCCTTTGAGGTCGTCTTTGATTTCTTCGTAGGTATCTTCTTTGAAGTCGACGAGGTCCATTTTGTTGATGCAGATGACGAAGTGGGGGATGCCTAGCAGGCTGGCGATGAAGAGGTGGCGGTGGGTCTGTTCGACGACGCCGTTTCGGGCGTCGATGAGGATGACGGCCAGATTCGCGGTGCTGGCGCCGGTGACCATGTTGCGGGTGTACTGGACGTGGCCGGGGGTGTCGGCGATGATGAATTTGCGGTGGGGGGTGGAGAAGTAGCGGTAGGCGACGTCGATGGTGATGCCTTGTTCGCGTTCGGCTCGCAGTCCGTCGGTGAGCAAGGCGAGGTTCATGGTTTCACCGCGTTGGACGGCGAAGCGGTGGAGGCTGTCGAGCTGGTCTTGGAAGATGGTTTTGGTGTCGTAGAGGAGGCGGCCGATGAGGGTGCTTTTGCCGTCGTCGACGCTGCCGGCGGTGGTGAAGCGGAGGAGCTCCATTTCTTTGGTGGTGGGGTGGTCGGTCATATTAGAAGTAGCCTTCTCGTTTGCGGTCTTCCATGCTGGTGTCTGATCTGAGGTCGTCGGCGCGGCTGACGCGTTCGCTGCGTCGGCTGGCTGCGACTTCAGAGATGATGTCTTCGACGGTGGTGGCGGTGGATTCGACGACGCCGGTGCAGGTCATGTCGCCGACGGTGCGGCAGCGGACGAGCCGTTCGCTGATGTGCTTACGGTCGGTGTCGTTGAGATTGAGGTATTCGGAGTAGGCGAGGAGGACGCCGTTTCTTTCGAGGACGAGGCGTTTGTGGGCGAAGTAGATGGAGGGGATCTCGATGTGTTCTTGCAGGATGTACTGCCAGACGTCCAGTTCGGTCCAGTTGCTGAGGGGGAAGATTCTGAAGTGTTCGCCGTGGTGGTGGCGGCCGTTGTAGAGGTCCCAGAGTTCGGGGCGTTGGTTCTTGGGGTCCCATTGGCCGAACTCGTTGCGGTGGCTGAAGAAGCGTTCTTTGGCCCGTGCTTTTTCTTCGTCGCGTCGTCCGCCGCCGATGGCGGCGTCGAAGTTGTGGTCACGGATGCTGTCAAGTAAGGTGGTGGTCTGCAGGAGGTTGCGGCTGGCGTAGCGGCCTTTTTCTTCGACGACTCTGCCGGTGTCGATGCTGTGTTGGACGCTGCCGACCATGAGGTGGACGCCGAGACGTTTGATGAGATTATCACGGAAGACGAGGGTCTCGGGGAAGTTGTGGCCAGTGTCGATGTGCAGGAAGGGGTAGGGGATGGGGGCAGGCTGGAAGGCCTTCTTGCTGAGGTGAGAAAGGACGATGCTGTCTTTGCCGCCGCTGAAGAGGAGGGCGGGGCGGTGGAACTGGGCGGCGACCTCGCGGAGGACGAAGATGGCCTCGGATTCGAGTTTCTCAAGGTGGCTGACGGCGTAGCTGGTCATAGTCCGGTGGATCCTAATTGCTCCCTGGGAAGGTCGTGAACCGTGAGTGAGTCAAGGGTGACGGTCTTGAGGATGGGCAATAATACGGGCCATTAAGAACATTGTGCTTGGTCTCCATCCGGATTTCTCGGAGACGCCACAGGAGGTTTTAAATATCTCATAGAATAATATTAATTTTGCTTATGCAGCGTCTCCTGAAACGTGTCCTCGTAGTCGTCGTCATCGCGGCCCTCGCCGGTTCCTCCGTCTACGTCTACCTATACGCGAACATGCAGAACAATGCGAACTCCGATACGACGCCGCCGATCATCTCCTTCGTCACCGGAAACACCACCGCATTCACGGGGAAGACCGTTCAGATCAAGGCGACATTCAGCGACGATATTGAGGTAACGAACGCGACCTTGAACTATCGCAAGGCCGGCGAGAAGAACTGGACGAGCACCTCACTGCTCAACGGCAGCGCCCTCATCGCGATCCCACGAGGCCTCGCGGTGAACTACGAATACTACGTCCTCGTGGAAGACGCGGCCGGTAACCAGGCCGGCAACCCCTCCAGCGACGGCAGCACCTTCTATGTCATCACCGTCAAGCAGCAGAACGTGTCGCTGGCACACCATGTCTTCATCGAGGAGGCGACCTACACGGGCTGCGTCTACTGCCCCACCGTGGCCGATGCCCTGCACGCCCTCGAAGAAGAGGACAAGGCGTTCTCCTACATCGCGTACGTGGACGACATGAGCAGCGACGCCGAGGCCCGCACCACCGCCTACAACGTCAAGGCCTACCCAGCGCTCTTCGTCGACGGCGGCTACAAGATCCTCGTCGGCACCCAGACCAAAGAAACCATCGCCGCGGCTATCGCCGAAGCCGCCAACCGCAGCGTGCCAGCCCTCCAGCTCATCATCACCGCCACAAACACCTCAAGCATGGCCACCATCACGGTGAACATCACAAGCTACACGGACTCTACCTATACTGGGACCCTCCGCGTCTTCAACACCGACCGCAACAGCTGGGCCTACCACGGCGGCACCGGCATCTACCACTACGGCCTCACGAAAATCCTGGCCAACGAGACCATCACGATCCAGCCCTATGGGCAATGGATGAAAAACTACACCATCACCGGGAATACCACCGACTTCGACAACACCGCGATCCTGGCCGCCCTCTACAGCCGCTCCGGGACCAAGGAGTACTCAAACCCCAGCGGTGCCTCCGAAGAGGAAAAAGGGCCGTTCACCGCCTACTTCATCGACGCCAGCAACGCCACCCTCATCGTCCCCGGCGGCAACCTCCCACCCGCAGTCGGCATCACCTTCCCCGTCGCCAACACCCTAAACCTGATGAACCGGCACATTCTCACAAAATTCAAGCCCAAGGTCACCCTCTGCCTCGGCCGCCCCACCATCACGGTCAAGGCAACCGACACCGACTCCGGCATCGCTAGCGTTGAACTCTACATCGACGGCAAACACGTCAAGAACTTCACCAGCGAACCATTCTCCTATAAATGGCCGATTAAGAAAATCTCCCTCGGTCTCCAGACCCACACCGTGACCGCCATCGCCTACGACACGACAGGCAAAAACGCGACAACCTCACTGACGCTCCGCGTCCTCGGCCTCTAAAACCGCATCTTTTTGTAGCAGCCGTCGCGCCCCCATGGTCGCCACAAGATTACGCCCCGCGACCACCCAAAACGGCAACAGCCCCAGCCGCAGGCTCCGCGCCAACCGCCGTACCGTGTTCTTCGGACTATAGAACCAGGCGAACAACCCCTGCGTCCCCCGAAGCAACTGTTCAGCCGTCATCTGCTTCGGTACAAACACGACCTGGTTCAACGTATACCGAGACCAATCCCGGGTCAGAATCCGCCCTTCCTTCTCCAACCGCGTAAACAACGGCGTCCCCGGCAGCGGCGTCAACACGCAAAAATCGACCACATCCAGACCCAGCTCCTCGATCACCCGCCGCGTCTCCTCGAAAACCGAGGTGGACTCCGCATCCGCCCCAAACATGAAACTCCCGAACACTACCATCCCATACCGATGGATTGACTCGACCGCCGCACGATACTCCGCGAGCCGATTCGTCCGTTTCCGATACGACGCCAACGACGCCTCACACACCGACTCAAACCCGATGAACCAGCCCAGACACCCTGCCTCCCGAGACAACCGTACCAGCTCAGGGTCACGCGCCAACACATCCACGTTCCCATTCACAAAAAACCGCTTCCCCACGCCCCTTAATTTGAAAAACAACGCCTTCGCATACCCCGGATCCGCCGTCAACGTTCCATCATAGAACATGACGATCCGCTGCGGAAGCCGACGGACCTCCTCCACGACCTCCTCCGCCGGCCGCTGAACGAACGGTTGATCCGCTGAGAGATGCGACTCCGGGCAGAACTCACACCGATACGGACATCCCCGGGACGCCTCCACCGCGCCCATCACCACGAACCCAGGTAGCTCTACCTTCGAATCCGGCAGCGACCCCTCCGCAGGATACGGGACCGGCGGATAGAACGGTTTCAATGACCTCTTCTTGAGATCCTCAAGCACCCCAGGCCAGGCCGGCTCCCCGCGTCCGAGCAGCACCGCGTCCGCATGCTCCTTGGCCTCCTGCGGGACCGCCGAGGCATGGATCCCGCTGAGCACTACCGGGACATGCCGCGATCGGAACGCATCCGCAATCGCATACGCCCGGGGAGCCGTGGGTGTCGTGAAATTTATCAACACCACATCATACCCGCAATCAAAGTCAATCTGCTGGTATCGTTCGTTGATGAGCGTAACCGCATGCTGCTTGGGCGTAATCGCCGCCAACTGCCGCGCCTGCAGCGTGGGCAGAATCGAAAACGCGGTCAACAACGCCGTATCGAATACCCCGTAGCGCTCGCGTCCCATCCACACCGTCTCGACGATCAGGATATTCATTGGCAGCCTACACGCCGGTCTAATAAGGGACAGCTATTTAAGTAATCGGTTCAATCCCTACCTATCCCATGGATCCCTTCCGCAATCCTATCTTCCTGTCACGGATGCTGAAAAGCTACGCGATGGACATGGGACGGCTCTCCCGCTGGGACGAGGACCGACTCCACCGCTACCAAGACCGGCAGCTCCGCCGCCTCCTCGCCTTCGCCCAAACCGTACCCATGTACCAGTCGATCTACACCAAGGCTGGCATTGATCCCCCTTCCATTAATGGAATCTCTGACATCACCAGACTGCCCATGATCTCCAAGACCGATATCACGGATTACTCCCCTGACGGTATCGTCTCCACAAAGACCCATCGAGACCGGCTGATCCAGGTCGCAACCTCCGGGACGACCGGGAAATCCCTCACCGTGTACGTGGACCTCTCCGAAGTCGTCATCGGACTTTTAGGGTACCTGCGGATGCTGCAGCATTATGGCATTCGCTGGCGCCGCGACCGCATCAGCATCATCGGAGACTTCGCGCCCCATACCGCGGAGAGCGGGTATGTGAACCGCGGCGTCGGTCGCACGAACGCATTGTTGTTCAAAAACGTCCAATGGCTGGACACCAACTCACCACCCGATGAAGTCATGAATGCACTCGAACGGTTCCAGCCGGACTGCATCTGGGGCTACGTCGGCATGTTGGGGCATCTCGCCTTACTCAAGGAGCAGGGGCAAGGCGCCCAGGTGGTTCCACGTATCATCACGGCGACTGGCTCCATCCTCGACCCTTCATTGAAGAAGATCCTCCAGCAGGCTTTTAACGCACAGGTGTACGAAGTGTACGGGGCGACAGAAACCGGGCCGATCGCGTTCCAATGCACGCATGGCGGCTATCATGTGCTCTCCGATCTCCTCTTCCTCGAGGTTGTCCGTCAAGGGCAGTCGGTTCCCGTTGGCACAGCTGGGAACTTAGTGGTTACCAAACTCTATGGTGCAGGGACACCGATAATTCGGTACAATGCAGTCAACGACATCGTCAGCCTTAAGGAGGCTTCCTGTCCCTGCGGGCAGTCAGGGCAGTTGATTAACCGGATTTATGGTCGGGACGACCTGTCGTTGATTCTGCCCGGCGGCCGGATGCTGTTGCCGGCTTCTTTTGCGGAGATCTTCAGCAAGCTGCTCTATGAGATGCGGACGCGAAAGGTGAAAAACACGAAGATTGTCCAGCACGATCTCCGGTCCATTGAGATTCTCGTGGAGTTGGACCCGACGATTACCATGCCGTCGGATGAGGAGGTCTGTCGATTCCTGCAGGCGCAGTTCTTACAGAAGGTCGGGCCAGAAGTCACGGTCTCGGTGCGGCCGGTGGCGCAGATCGAGAAGGGACGCCTGAGAATTATCTCAAACGTGGATCGAGGGTCGATTATCGTTGCTGATTATATTTAAGCAGGAGTCATAATCTATATTATTCTGTTAGGGGGATTTCCTGGTATCTGAGGTCTTATTAATAGGTTCAGTCATTTCAAACGTGTAGTTTGTGGGGGAACAATATGAAAAACAGAAAGATTCTCAGCGCATTCATTGCCGTATCCATCGTCGGTTTCTTACCACTATTCGTCATGGGACAACCATCGCAGGGTACTCCCTCACAAAGATCATCGCCAGTGGATGGTCCGTATCATACGACGCCAGACTGGATCTCGAGTAACCCAAGTTATTCCACGGGAGCGGAGTTTGCTGACATCAACAACGACGGCTGGCTCGACCTCGTCATCTCAGATGGGAACGACATGGCAATGGGCCACGTCAATGTGTACTTGAATAACGGGGACGGAGCGCTTTCATCAACGGCGAACTGGCAATCAGCTGATGTCGGATACAACGGGCATTTGGATGTGGCTGATGTGAACGGCGATGGGTGGCTCGACGTCGCTGTCGCATACCTGGGATCCGGAAGCTCGACAGGCCACGTTGCTCGCGTCTACCTGAACAACCATGGCACCTTGTCCTCTCAGGCAAATTGGAGTGCGACCTTGATCGGTCATGCCTTTGTCGTGGACTTCGGCGACATGAACAACGACGGACGCCCCGACCTGGCAGTGGCAACAGGAGACTCCTATTCAGGGGTCCACTACCACACCCTGGTGTATCGTAATATCGGTGGTACTCTTGAGTCAACTCCGAGCTGGCAATCCAGCGACCAAGATATCATGGAGTCTGTCCATTGGGTTGATGCTGACACTGATGGATGGCTCGATCTCGCAGGAGTCGCCTCGTACGCCCAAACTCGGGTCTATAGGAACTTGGGGGGAGTCCTTGAGACGACGGCAAGCTGGTTCACAAGCGATAGCGCAAACCAGTTTGGGAATTTGATGACCTCCGGCGATGTCAATGCCGATGGCCTTCGCGACCTCTTCACGGCAGACAACACGCAGCAGGGAGGCAGCGGTCTAATTAAGCAGTACAGCGGACTTCCTAGCGGGTTTTTCGCCACGACCCATTCCTGGAGCCATTATGTGGGGTACGGATCGGCGGTCGAGTTGGCAGATGTCAACTGGGATAACAAGCTTGACCTTGCAACTGGAGGCTGGTGGACGAACACCTGGATCTTTCTCAATAATGGAACCGGACTTCCGACGAGCTCATCATGGACCTCTGGCGGTACCAGCGTCGTCGAAAAGATCGTGTTCGGCAACGTTGGCCCAACCCGAGACGACTATACCGTGACCGAAACGTTCGACGCTGGCAGCCGACTGTTTTATCTTAAAAATAGGAATATTCAACGGATTGATAGCGTGAAGGTCGATGGAGTTACGTTGGATTTTTCGCAGTATATGTACAGCCGGGACCAGGGCTTTGTGACCGTCGGCGTTGTCCCGGCGAGCTCTGTGCAGATAAAGTACACGTTTTCAAAATCGCTTGACATGGGGGTTTCCAATTGGGACCTGACCATTGGCAATTATCTCTACTACAATCAAATCCACGTCGAGTATATTCCTGATTTAAAGTGCACTGGATCGCTGTCCTGGTCGAACATCAAGCCGGGGGCGACGGTTGAGGGGAGTTTCACCGTTGCGAACATCGGCGACGAGCTTTCCTTCCTCAATTGGAAGGTTGACTCCTACCCGACGTGGGGGACATGGACGTTTACTCCCTCATCGGGTACTAATCTTACACCGGATGCCGGTGCTCTGACGGTTCATGTTTCCATGGTTGCTCCCGATGAACCTAAGTCCCAGTTTTCAGGTCAGATAAAGATTATCAATATCGATAATGTCTCGGACTACGAGATCATCCCGGTCAGTCTTGCGACGCCGGTGCTAGAGCCTACATTCCATTATCTACTCTTGCAGAAAGCACTGTCCCTGCATCCGTTCCAAAACATTCTGCAATGGATCATGCAGACCCGACGGTAACAAAGACGAAAAACCACTTCCAAACTGCTTTACAAGAGGGTCGGTTTTTGATTCAACATAATAAAATTTTGTATAGAAACAGCATAATCTATATTTCCATATCTCCATCCAGGTATAATTTTCTACACATGACTTCCTTCTATATCTTTGACTCAGACTGAGGCGTTGGAACAACTTGCAGGGAAGTTAGACCCCATCACGCCACCCAACTCTCCGCCTGGGTATGAC
Source organism: Methanobacteriota archaeon (assembly GCA_963769885.1). Classification (GTDB taxonomy): domain Archaea; phylum Thermoplasmatota; class E2; order DHVEG-1; family DHVEG-1; genus CAIRCU01. The sequence goes on along the minus strand of CAVYNH010000004.1, from coordinate 184,192 downwards.
TGTGAATTAAGGAAAGATATTTTACAGCTCAATAGAATACCTGAAGCATGGAAATTATAACGCTAGCCTCGTTAGCTATACTTCTAATAACTACTTCAGCAATTTCTGCTTACTACATATTGACTTTGCGTAAATTTGCTGAACAGGAACGTAAGGTCTATCATGATTTTGCAAAGAGATTTATTGCTGGTATTGCTGGTGGTATGGTAGTTTGGATCGGAGGTCAATTAAATACTATTCTAAATGAGCAAACCCCGCTCGAAACAAAAATTGCGGAGACAGCTATCCTGCTTGTAGCAATGTTTTTTTTCGTTGTATTAGCAGCAACAGTTTTTCTTCGAGCAGAAAGAAACTCAAGACTTTCAACATATCTTGTTGATGAAGGGAAAAGAATTATTCACATATCCAAATGCAGCCACTATCAAGGCGAAAAGACGAAATTAGTGGGGATTAAAGACTCTCATGCTATTGAACTGTTAGAGAAAGAAGGATATACCAAATGCAGTTGTGTTACAGAAAGGAGACCAAGGAGGGCAAGAAGGTCTAGACGATAGAACATTTTTTGATTAATGGATAAACGGACGAATTACTAAATCTTCTAGAGAAATTAGAAAACTTCTCAGAAGAGAGATTCTTTTTTTGTTTGTATAGTTTCACATATTTCTTTTTTGTATCTGTTCAATGCGATTGAATATTTCGTCAAGGTATCCAAGACTCTCAGCAAAACGAGGAGTATAAGAACTTGGATGAGCACATTCATTTCTTTTTGATAGTAAACCCTGTATAGTTTTAGTCTCAGCTTTTGTCAAGAGATTAACATCGTGTGCCACATCAATTAATTGAAATTCGGGAACGTTTTCTCTTAACTCTTCGATTGTTTTAAACTTACTCCAATTAGGTCTATGTTGTTTGACTTTGACCAATCCATCTGATGCAAGTTTTTCTTCTAAAAAATCTATAAACGCTGCCCAGGCAAGAACATAGGCTCCTCGATATAATTCATTTTTTATACTTTTTATAGCTTCTTGTAATAATTCATTTTGTTTAAGAGATAAACAAGTTAGTCTTTTTTGAGTTTGGGTAAGTGTGACTGTTCCTGATTTTGTTCCTTCATGTTTAGAAAAAATTCTATGTGCTTCTTCTTCAAACTTGTTTGTTTTATCGAGAATTTCTTGTAAAGATTTCATATTTGCTCAAGAGAAAAGATGCTTTTTCATTGCTGCAAAAAATTTTTCGTATACATCACCATCAGTAGTCTCCGGCACAGTTAATTGAATATTGATATTGATGATGTATCCTTTTCCACTATAGCTGGTATCTCCCTTTTTTGTTTTTTGTTCAGTATCGGTAGTCTTTTCGTCTTCTGTTGATACTTCTCCAACCGAACCGAAATCGGCCAAGGAGCATAATTCCGTAAATGTACTAACCATTTTTTCTACTACCGCACTTCCGCCTTCTGTTTTTTCTGAGAAGAAATTAGTTAATTCTACTCTTCCTTGGCTATTAGCATCTGGATATATTTTAAATAGTTCAGAATAACCCATTTGAATTCCTTGAGCCATTACTATTTTTGATTTTGACTTATTCTTATATTGTTGCCATTTATTGGTGGGAACTCCTGCTTCATCAGTAAAATTGATAAATTTTAAAACTGATAATATCGTGCGGTCATTGGATGATTTATAACCAATGCTAGTTAACCATTTTACAGTTACTTTATCTGGCTTTCCTATACTTTGTATTTTCTCAAAAAATGGCTTAATTTTGTTTCTTGCCTGACAATATGGATATTCACTCATAATAATACCCTCATCAATAAAATCTCATATGATGAATCTGTTTAAAAAGTATATGATTGAAATAATGTTCTTATGTGTTGGATTTTTTTCACCGTTTTACCCGTAATGTTCGTTTTACATATATTCCTGTGCAAAGAAAAGATTAAGTCTGTTTAACGAAAAGACCCAATAACAAGCCCGATTTTAATTAAACATAATGCGTTTTAGGATAGAGACAACCATAATCTTTATAAAGTTCAAGAGCTTTAATAAACACCAATAAGTAAGGGGATAACTATGAAAGTCGTTCTCTGCCACGATGGCGTATGTACGCCTCCAAAATGCCCGGTTGTCGACGTGCGCGAAGACCGCGTGATAATCGGTGAAAAGAACAACATCTGCACCCTGACCCGCGCTCAGTTTGACATCCTAAGACAAAAAATCAGAAGCGGCGAGTTGTAAGGGAAAGCGCGTTCATTTTCCCCTTTTTTTCCTTTTTCTCTTTTCTATGGCTGGTAGCCGATTCTGTTTTCGTGGTAGAGGTGGATGCTGTCGGTGAGGATGTTGGCGAGGAAAGCCTCGCGTTCGGCTGAATTCGGAAGAGTCAGGGTCCCGTAGACGCTGGTGTAGTAGGGGTGGACGGTGCCTTCGTCGTATCGGAGCGTGATGAAGGTGAACATCGGGAGGCCGTCGACGTGTTCCTTGTCGTAGAGCGGCCGGGTGTCGCGGAGCTGGGCGGTGGTGTGGTCGATGTTGATGAAGAAGAAGGTGACATTCTCCCCTTGGAAAGTCGTGTGGGTGTAGACCATGTCGTCTTTGTCGAAGGTGACGTTCAGCATGTGTTTGACGACGGGGTACATCTCTTCGCAGGCGGCGCAGACGTCCTCGCTGTACATAATCATGATGGGGGCGGCCGTGAGGTTCTCGCGGATGAAGAGGGGGTGTGGGGCGCCGGTGGCGGTCAGGAAGGTGAAGGCTACGGAGGTCTTCGGCTCGAGTTTGATGCAGCTGAGGCAGAGAACCTCAACGATGTTGTCCTGGACCGCGGTGTAGACGCCGGAGGAGTAGAGGATGCCTCCGGCGAGGACGAGGATGATGCCGATTTGGACGGCGAGTAATCGTTTCATGATTTCACCTTGTACTTGACGAGGTGGTGGGGGCAGGCATCGACGCATTTGCCGCAGAGGATGCATTCGGGGTCCCGGTGCATGGAGGGAACGTCGATGCCCATGGGACAGATGTTGATGCAGAGGTTGCAGTGTTTGCAGCCGGCGGTGTCGACCTCCATGTGGAGCATGCTGACCTTATTCATCGGGGCGAGGAGGGCGCCGACGGGGCAGAAGTAGCGGCACCAGCCGCGTTCGACGGTGAAGATGAGGATGAGGAAAAGGGCGAAGATGATCATGGCGATGGGGAAGAAGTAGTTGGGGACGAACTTGCCGGGGTTCAGGGCTAGGATGGGGAGGGTGCCGACGAGGACGCCGACGGGGCAGATGTCGGTGAAGATGAACCCGATGAGTAGGGAGGTGAGGAAGACGAAGACGACGACCATGGCGTATTTGTTGTAGCGGAGGTATTTCTCGTATTTCCAGGAGCCGAGTCGCTTTGCGATGGGGTGTTTTTTTACCCTTCGGGCGACGTGGCCGGTGCCGCGTTGGAGTAATCCGATTGGGCAGGCCCAGGCGCAGACGGCGCGCCCTGTGGCGATGCCGACGGCGCCGAGGATCATGAGGGGGTAGACGAGGAGTTTCCAGGTGATGGAGCCGCGGAAGACGCTTTGTTCAAGGGCGCGCAGGGGGCAGGCGGCGTCGGCGGCCGGGCAGGCTTGACAGTAAAAAAAAGGATAGCAGAACCCGGTCTTGATGCCGAAGGCGCCGAGGTTCGCTGCGATGAGGAGGCTGAACTCAGAGATTAGTCGTTTTGGCTGGATCTTCATTAGGATCGCTTTTTACGGAGGATGATAAGAGCAACTGCTACGGCGGCGATGACGGGGACGACCTCGAAGCCGGGGCTCTTCTTCCCTGAGTTGTTTCCGTTTTGTGGAGGGGTGAGGGTGATGTTGACGTCGTCGCCAGCGAACCAGCTCCCGTTATCGCTGATGAGGACGTGGGCGATGACGAAGGTGGCGTCAGCGTGGCTGAAGGTGACGATGGCTTCGAAGAGGGTGAGGGAGGCGTTGTTCTTGGTCATGGTGATGTTTTGGTCGCTGTAGCACATGCCGGGTTTGCATTCGTGGTACCAGAGGTTGACTTGGGTGGGGGCTCCGGTGACGTTCGCAGAGAAGGTGACGGTGGATTTCGCTGCCGGGGTGGTGGGGCTGTAGTGGAGTGGTCCGACTTGGATGGGGATCTTGGTTTCGGCGGCGGCGGCGCTCATAGCGATAGTCAGTGTTGAGATTAGGAGGATTCCTAGGATAAATTTCTTCATAGTATCTCCCTCAACTGGTGATTGCCTCGACCTTGGGCGCTAGGGTCGAATATTCCTCATAACCAAGGTGCGAGTAATAAAGGTTTCCCTGTTTTGTGTACAGGACAAGGTAGGGGACGGCGGTGATCGCGTATTTTTTTGCGAGGCTGCCTTGGGCGTCGTCGAGGGCGAAGGTCCAGTCCAGGGTGATGTTTTGGAGGAGGAAGTCTTTTTTGAGTTGTTGGATGCTCTGGGCGGTCTCGCCTTGGGTGGTCCAGACGTCGATGGAGATGATGGTGAGGGTGGGGTAGTCGTGGTGGAGTTGGGAGAGGACGTTCATTTCTCGTCGGCAGGGGTCGCAGCCGACGCCCATGAAGTCGAGGAGGACGGGGCTGCCGCGGTAATCGGAGAGGTTCCTGGTTTCACCGAGGATGGTGGTGAAGGTGAAGTCGTCCCAGACCGGCGGTGTGGTGGTCTGGGTGCAGCCGACCGTGACCGTGATGAGGGTGAGCAGGAGGATGAAGAGAAGGAGCGGCTTGAGGGGTGGTTCCGTGGTAGTTGTCACAGGGGGTTTATACGCCGAGCTGCTGTTTAAGCGTTTCCTTTGAGAGGGCGCCGACGAGGCGGTTGACGAGCTGGCCGTTTTTGAAGTGGAGGAGGGTGGGGATGCTCATGATCTGGTGTTTCATGCTGGTCTGCGGGTTTTCGTCGACGTTGAGTTTGGCGAAGGTGATTTTTCCTTGGAGTTCTTTGGCGAGGTCGTCGATGACGGGGCCGAGCATGCGGCAGGGGCCGCACCAGGGGGCCCAGCAGTCGATGACGAGGTTCGGGTATTTCTTGATGGCCGCGTCGAATTCCTCGTCTGTGATGTGGATCGGGGCGTTGGGGGCGGTGGCCATTTGGGGTTCTCCTTTCATGTAGCGACGGCTGAGGTCCTGGAGTTTGCGTTTTCGAATCTCATCGAGGCTCAGTCATCAGGGTATTTTTCTGAAAAGAGAGGGGTGGCTAAATAGTTTCTGTCTGGGTGGCGGTGTCTTGGAGCCATTTTTTGATTCTGAGGTAGCCGATGGTTTTTTCGCCGTCTTTCCAGAGAATCGGGGCGGTGATTTTGAGGTCTTCGAGGACGTCGTGGGTTTCAGCGAACTGGCGGTCCTGGCTGGTCCAGGCGGAGAGGTCATGGGGGAAGGTGATGATGTCGATGTCGGTGCGGGTGGCGAGGAGGTGTTTGGTCTGGTCGCATTTCGGGCAGTGTTCAAGTGAAAACAGGATTGGCTTCGTCACTGGCGGTTCCCTCCTTCCATCTTCACGGGTTTTATGTGCAAATGGGTTCGTGATTTTTGAGCGTTGTGGTCCGGGCGTGGTGCTCCTGTTGATAAGGCGTGGTCGATAGTCTTATTAATCGCTTAGTGCTTATTTTCTATGAGAGGGAGGTATCATATGCACAATACCCTTAGGCGAAGTGCCCGTGCGGTGCTTTTGGTTCTGGTTTTTGTAACATTAATCGTGGGACTGGTTGGCGGTCGGTTGGCGGTTCGGACGGGGACTGCGCTATGTACTGGCGCGTCCTTGGGCGGGAACATCTCGATTGAGCCTCGGAATGGTATCTATTACAATATGAGCAAGATCCTGCCGTTTCCGGTGCTTCTCATTTTTCATAGCCCCGCGATGACGTTTGTCGCAAACGTGTCGGGATGTCCAGGCGTTACCCGAGTCGAGTTTTTCATAAATGGCGTTCTTCAATACACGGCTACATCAGGGCCCTTTGAATGGACACTTACTCGCGGTAGCTCGAAGTTCTGGAAGTTCACGCTCTCGGTCGATGATGGGAATGAAAACGCATCTGTCGTCGTCCGATGGATCAACCTTTAAGGGAAAATAGAAGGAGGTCCGATGCCTGCATCAAAAAAGATCCTGGTCCTGTGCTTTCTCGGTAGTCTGCTGTCGGCTGGGTTCGTCATGGGGACGCCACCGCGTGACGACGTGACGCCGCCGGTCACCACCGCGACCTTGAACCCACCTGCTCCAAACGGGGCAAATAACTGGTACATCTCGAACGTCAATGTCACCTTGACTGCCATCGACAACGAATCCGGGGTGAACGCCACCTTTTACCGGATTGATTCAGGGGACATCCACATTTATACGGGTCCTTTCACCGTTGTTGGGGATGGAATTCATACGTTCGAATTCTATTCTGTGGACAATGCGGGCAACGTCGAGCCGTGGCATACACAAAACGTGAAGATCGATACAACCCCACCAACCTATACTCCTTACAAGCATGTTTCCTTGACAGAATACTGTTTTGGAGCGGATGCAGACGACTATGGAAGCGGTGTGAACAGGGTCGAGTTCTATTTTAATGGAGAACTAGTCCAAAATGATTCAGACCCACCATATTGTTGTATTATACACCCTAAATGGTTATTCCCAAAAAATTCGACAATGAGAATCATCGCCTTTGACAATGCTGGGCTGTCAATCTCCGTCGGGACTATCGAATTCGATCTGACCCATATCAAAGGAATCGTCACCGACGTGAACTGCACAAATACCTCGATCACGTTCAGGGCAATCTTCACTTTGTACAACCCGGCGAACCGGAATCCATGTTCTCCCCTGCCACTCCCACGGCTCCTGCTTCCCAAAATGTACACCTACACCAATTATGACGGGGAAATCAAGCAGCATTGGATTGATATCTATCTCTTCCCGCTCCCTCCATGAAAGGAAAGGATGGTTGGTAAAAAATGAAGCACCGAAATATCGTTATGCTTATTCTTCTGCTCCTCGTAGCCGACCCCATTATTTTCACGAGTTCAGGGATGCCTCCGCGCGATGACGTGACGCCGCCGGTCACGACCATCATGTTGAGCGGGACGCTGGGGGACAACGGCTGGTACATATCGTCGGTTCGCATCACCTTGACCGCGGTCGATAACGAGTCGGGCGTGAACGCCACGTTCTACAGATTCGACGGCGGCTCCTTCCTCGTCTACACCGCGCCGTTCGACATCGCATGGGACGGTGTTCACCAAATATTCTATTACTCTGTTGACAATGCGGGCAACGTCGAGCCGTGGCATGTCCAAGAAGTCAAGATTGATACGACTGTGCCAACCTACAATTCAAGCCAACACGTCTCCTTGAATGAGGTTTGCTTTGGCGTCGATTCTCAGGACCACACAAGTGGAGTAAATAGGGTAGAGTTTTTCTGTAACGGAGAACTCGTCAAGATCGATTCAACGCCTCCTTATTGTTACATCCTTCATCATCCACAGAGGAATATATCGGTGAAAGGTATCGCCTATAACAACGCTGGGCTCTCATGTTTTATTTTAGGCCCCACCCCCAAAGACATCACCCACGTCAAAAGGATCGTCACCGACATCAACTCCACCAACACATTGGTCACCTTCCGGGCGGTCTTCACCATGTACGACCCCGCGAATAGACATCCGTTTTCTCTCTTCCCTCTCCCTCGGCTCCTCCTACCCCGTAATTACACCTTCTCCTACTACGACGGCGAGGTCAGCCCCCACTGGATCGACATCTACCTCTTCCCACTCCCTACTTGAAAAGAAAAGGATAGCTGGTAAAAAATGAGACAACGAAACACCGCGATGCTCATTCTGCTACTCCTCGTTACTGAACCTATTATTTTCACGAGCTCAGGGATGCCGCCGCGGGATGACGTGACGCCGCCGTTCACAACCTGTTCCTTGTACGGTACGATGGGGGAAAACGACTGGTATGTCTCGCAAGTCCGTGTGACCTTGACGGCCATCGACAACGAATCAGGGGTCTGCAGGTACTAAATATAAAGTCGATGGCGGCGAAGAGATGACTTACCATTATCCATTTAACGTCTCAGGGGATGGACAACATTTGATTACGTATTGGTCGATTGACAACGCAGGCAACTACGAACCATACAAACAACAGCCTTTCAAGATGGATACGATAGTACCCGTTTATGTTGAAAAATGCCGGCATGTGTCAAGGAATAACTTCTGCTCCTACGTGGTTGCCGACGACGCTACGAGTGGTGTCAACCGCATCGAGTTCTACCAAGGTCAAGAGCTCATCGGAAATGATTCAGAGCCTCCGTACTATTGCATCCTCCATCACCCTCTGCCAAATGGAAATTTTACATTCAAAATACTCGCCTACGATAATGCAGGCCTCTCTATGTGTGTATGCGATGGAATCCCACCCGACATCACCCACGTTTGGGGCTTAGTCAAAGAAGTCGTTAACAACAGTGAATCCATCACGTTCCGAGCAATACTAACCATATATGATGGAGCGAGTGGGGTTCCACTGGGACTCCTACCATTCCCCCGGCTCCTTTTACCCCGAAAATTTACCTTCCACAATCCCATCGGAACTATTACACCAACATGGATCGATATCTACCTCCTGCCAGACACTTATTGAAAACCAGACACAAGTATTCTTAAGCCGCCGCCCGATTTTCCCACCCGACACCAATGAACAATAATTCCAAGTACGTCAGAGACCCGATCCATGGCGACATCAAAGTCACCGGACTCCTCCTCAAACTCCTCCAGACCCCCGAAATCCAACGCCTCCACCTCATCAAACAACTCGGCTTCGCCCAGCTCGTCTTCCCCGGCGCCCACCACACCCGCTTCGAACACTCCCTCGGCGCCGCCGCCATCATGACCAGACTCTGCGACACCCTCAACCTCAAAGACGACCGCGACACCCTCACCGCCGCCGCCCTCCTCCACGACATCGGCCATGGACCTTTCAGCCACACCCTCGAATCCATCCTCATGACCCGGTTCGGCATCGACCACGTCGGCCTCACCCTCCGCCTCATCAACGGCGACTACGACGTCTTCGAACCACGCGAAAAAAAATACCTGCCCTCACCCACCGTCCACACCGTCCTCACCAAAGCAAACTTAGACACGAAGCTCATCGGCAAGATCATCCAAGGCCACACCCCAAAGATGCCGTACCTCGGCCAGCTCCTCTGCAGCACCATCGACGTCGACCAGCTGGATTACCTCATGCGGGACGCCTACTACACGGGGGTCGCCTACGGCATGATCGACCTGCAACGCCTCCTCCAGACGATCACCATCCTGCGCAACACGATCATGGTGAAACGCAAGGGCGTCAGCGCCGTCGAAAACATCCTCATGGCACGCGGCCTCATGTACTCCTCCGTCTACTTCAACAAGACCGTCCGCATCGCAGAGCTGATGCTGCTCAAAGCTCTGGAGACCGCGCCGGACAAGAAGCCGTTCCTCTTCTACCGCATGACCGACGCGGAGATCATCCACGCCCTCAAAGGCAAAGGGCCGTACCAAGACGAGATCATGACGCGCTTGAAGTACCGCGCCCTGTTCAAACAGGCGTACGCCGCCTCCTTCAACGACCTCTCTCAACCACAGCAGAAGGTCGTCAGAGGCCTGGAGGACGCTGCCGCCTGCAAGGCCAAGGAACGCGACCTTGAGGACGCCCTGAAAATCCCCGCCGGCCACCTGATCCTCGACGTCCCCCGCCAGGAGATCCTGAGGACCGAGCCGCGCATCAACCTCACCGAGATCGGCGTCGAAGACAACAAGAAGAGACGGTCACTGGACGAGTTCACCCCAATCGCCTCCGCGATCCGCTCCCGACTCGCCCCTGACTGGGCGGTCATGGTCATCACCGATGAACGGCATCGGGCGCAAGTGTCGAAGCGAGCGGCAAATTATCTCTTCTCGTAAGAAGGAGAGAATGGGGGGATGTTTGAAGGTGGTGAGGAGAGATTTAAGAGAAAATGTCCGACTCCCCCATTCTAGATAACCGAAGAGGAGATAGGTATTTAAATTTTATTATATAAATAGTGAAAATTCTATCACTTTTTAAGATAAAACACGATGCCTCCTGACGAGTGTCAGTCTGCCCGCGGGATTATTATATTTGTGACTTGAGGCAGGCTTTTGCCTGGTCCAAGGTCGGGGGCTGCTGGTCCGCAGACGAGATGTAGAGGCCGGCGACGAGGTTCGCGAAGGCCAGGCGTTCTTCGGTGGGGAACTGCAGCAGGCTGGCGAGCAGGTTCGCGGCGTTCCAGGAGTCGCCGGCGCCCGTTGCCCGGACGATTCGAGGCAGTGTCTCGGTGGGGACGACGGTGCAGCCGCCGTCCAGTGAGCAGGAGAAGGCGCTGGTGTGCAGGTCAAGCCGTGCCGGGATTCTGTTCTTTAGGGTACTGTGCCGCATCGATCATTTCCTCCTGTGTTGAGGGTGTTCGTCCGCTGTAATGGCGCAGTTCGTTTTCGTCGAGGCCGAAGACGTCAACGAGCGGCGCTGTGAGGACCTCGCGAAGCAGCGTGGGGACTTCGTGGAGCTTCGGCGAGGGGTCTCCGGTGTCGAAGAAGGTGGTGACGTGGTGGCGTCGGGCGTGGCGGAAGACGTCGGTGGCGAGGCTGGTGCCGTAGTGGTTGAGGTTCCAGTTGAGGACGGCGACGAGGTCAGATTCGGTGATGCAGTCGTAGTCTTGATCAGTGAGGACATCGGGTGAGAAGTCGGCGACGGATCCGGGGTCGCCGAGCATGACGTTGGTGCGCTGGTCGCCGAGTTCCAGGGCGGTGGTGATGGCGAGGGTACCATCGGTTTTGACGTGGGTAAGGTCGACGCCGCTGGGGGCGAGGAAGTAGTGGAGGAGGTGGTGGCCAAACCGGTTGGTGCGGCAGATGAGGCTGGGGTGGGCGCCGAGTCTGGCGAGTCCGAGGGCGGTGTTGGCCGCGTTGCCTCCTTGCTGGACGAACTGGGGGATGTTGGGGTAGTTGCCGCCGCCTTGGGCGGCGAGCCGGCGGATTTGTGCTTCGACGTCGGCGGGGTTGGTGATGCTGAGGAAGTGGTCAAGGAAGAAGTCGGGGAGCAGGACGATATGGAGGTTCAGGTCCTTTTTTGTGAGGTCCGAAAGCCTTTTATAGAGTGCCGATGCAAGTGGTGGTTGCATGTGTGGTTGGGGGGATGGGCGTGGCGATTTATTTGCGTTGTTGCTTCTTGGAGGTCGTGGGGGTTCCCACGTTCTTCCCAAGCGTGGGGCAAAGGTTTAAATAAAAGGTCTGTGCAAATAGTACGGCGCATCCCAGTGCGGTGGGGTGCGGCGGAACGTCCGAGTTGAAGGAAGAGAAAGCAGGAATGGAGATTTTAGGATGACCCTTATTACGTTGGATGACTTATCGAAGGCTATAGCGAACCGCGTCGGCATCGACATCGAGGAGGCGCGCCGGGACGCAGGGTTCGTCATGGATATTTTCGGGTTTGACGACCGTGTTATTGACAACGTGTTGGACCCCGAGGACCGTCAGCTGTTCTACATCCTTGAGGAAGAGGGGATGTTGACGACGGAGCGGGAGGAGACGACGCTGTACGACGGCCGGGAATGGCGGACGCATTACTGGCGGCTGAAGAAGGACACCATCGCCCGGTACTCCAAGGAGCGCGGCGGGGACCATGGGCAGCTCATGGATAAGAAGCAGGTGAAGAACGTCTCGTTCGACGATTTGTACAACGGGTTGGATGAGGATACCTGGACGACAAGGAAAACGGGATAACTCAACGGTTCATCCTTTTTTTCTCCCCATTCATTCGTAAGTCTTAGCAGCCATCTTCTCCTGTCGGCCTTTTTTGTTTTTAAAAAATATTTATAAGCCTCTGAGCATTGTCTTTGGCTCATCCAACGCCAAGGAGGAGGCAAAATCCCTTATGGCCAAACGCAAGATCATCCTCAGCTCAGAATCCGTAACCGAAGGACACCCCGACAAGATGTGCGACCTCATCTCCGACGCCATCCTCGACGAGGCCATCCGCCAGGACAAAAACAGCCGCGTCGCCATCGAAACCGCCACCAAGAACGGCGGCGTCATGGTCTTCGGCGAAATGACCACCGCCGGCTACGTCGACATCCCCCACGTCGTCCGCGACACCATCAAAGGCATCGGCTACACCAAATCCGAGTACGGCATCGAATGGGAGACCTGCAGCGTCTGGGTCCAGATCACCGAACAGAGCCCCGACATCAGCCAAGGCGTCACCGAAAAAGCCCACCACGAACAAGGCGCCGGCGACCAAGGCATGATGTACGGCTACGCCTCCAACGAGACCAAGGAATACATGCCGCTGCCCATCTGCCTCGCCCATAAGCTCACCAAACGCCTCGCCGAGGCCCGCAAGAAAACCGAGATCCCCTACCTGCGCCCCGACGGCAAATCCCAGGTCAGCATCGAATACAACGAGACCGGCAAACCGGAGCGCGCCGAGGCCATCGTCGTCTCCACCCAGCACGACGCCGGCGTCGCCTATGACCGCATCAAAAAAGATGTGGTTGACACCATCATCGCCCCCATCTGCCAGGAGTGGATCGACGCGGACACCAAGTTCTTCGTCAACCCCACCGGCTCCTTCGTCCGCGGTGGCCCCTACGCCGACGCCGGACTCACCGGCCGCAAGATCATCGTCGACACCTATGGCGGCATCGGACGGCACGGCGGCGGCGCCTTTAGCGGCAAGGACCCCTCTAAAGTCGACCGCAGCGGCGCCTACGCCACGCGGTACATCGCCAAGAACATCGTCGCCGCTGGGCTCGCCGACAAATGCGAGCTGCAGATCGCCTACGCCATCGGCGTCGCCGAGCCCGTCAGCATCAACATCGACTGCTTCGGCACCAACAAAGTCCCCCTCGACTCCATCGAGCCGCTAATCCGCCAGTTCTTCCCCCTCAAACCCCGGGAGATCATCGAGGTCCTGGACCTGCGCCGCCCGATCTACAAGAAGACCGCGGCCTACGGCCACTTCGGCCGCAACGACCCGGACTTCACCTGGGAAAAACTCGACAAGGTCAAGCTCCTCAGCAGAGAAATCGCCACGAAATAAAAACAGCTTCTTTTCTATTCTTTGACTTCGACTCGGTACAGGGTGGCGCCCCGCGGGCAGTCCACCTTCCCCCGCACCTGGTTGACGACGTAGCTGCGGTCCGGCTGAATCACCGGGTTCGTACACGCCTCGAGGTACGGACACGAGAGATTCCGGCAATTATACTTATACAGCCGCATCGTCACGCCCGGCGTCACCTCTTGGTCGGTCATCCCAAGGATCGGGAGTTCTTCAACCTCAGCGACGACGACTTGCCCTTCATGCACCGAGCAGGCATGCCGCTTGTCCCGCAGTTTCATGATCCGGTAACTCCGACCCGGCTTCAGGTTAAAACACACGGTCTTCAGTTGGCAGTTGCGGCACTCGCTGTTGGCCCCGAGGTACGTGAACTCCGTGCCTTCCACCGCCAGGTCCTCACCGATCAGCGTGACGATCACCACGGTTAGATCACCCCCGTAATCTTCGCCAGCTTCTTCGCGGCCTCCTCAGTCAACCCCTGGTCGCCGAGGATGGTGTACCGCTCCGGGCGGATCTTCGGCGCCCCCAGCAGCGCCTGGATGATCTTCTTCTTCGGGATGTCCAGCTCCTTAGCGTTCACCGGAGCCCCGATGGTCTTGAGGCTATCCCTGATTCGCTCCCAGTCCTCACCATGGAGATACATCATCATGATCGCGCCCACCCCACACTGCTCCCCGTGCAGGGCCTTCCCCGGTGCAATCATATCCAGCATGTGGCTAAACATGTGCTCCGCGCCGGACGCCGGACGCGTTGTCCCGGCCACGCTCATCGCGACGCCAGAAACGATCATGCATTTCACCGCCTGCCAGACCGCCTCCTCAAGCCCGCTGCGGATGTCCTCCGCCTTCTCCAGTAAGAGCTGTGACGACGTCTGCGACAGTGACGCGGCGAAGTTGCTGAACTCCTCGTTCTTCAATCGATGGGCCAGCTCCCAGTCCTTGATTGCGGACAGGTTCGAGATCACGTCCGCGCATCCGGACGCCAGCATCTGGTACGGCGCCTTGGAGATGACCGCCGTGTCCGCCAGCACCGCAATCGGGGAAACCGCGGTCTTCGACAGGGATCCCTTCCGATCCTTCAGCGAGGCACGCGGGGACGCAATCCCGTCGTGGGATGCGACCGTCGGGATGCTGATAAAATTCTTGGATAATTCATACGCAGCCAATTTGGTGACGTCGATGACCGAGCCGCCGCCGATGCCCAAGAGCATCTCGGAGTCCGTCTTCTCCGCGGCCTTCACGACCTTGGCGACCTCCCGCACGGTCGGCCAGGCGACCGGCCGACGGCGCCTCGCCAGCAGCGGCTGCGCTAGGATAACGTTTTCAACCTCATAGCCGGAGCCCGCGAGGATCTTATGGATCTTATCCCCGGAGATTTTCCGCGTGTTCCGATCGCAGACGAGCAGGACCTTGTTGCCGATGAGCAACCGGTTGCACATCCCCTTGATCTGGTCTGTCGTGTTATGCCCGACGACGACCTCCCGGGGGAAAATCATGGACTTCAGCTTACTAAATCGCTCCATGAGCCTCTAGTAGGTAAACCGGAGGTTCGTTATATTACTTTTTTATCCCCCCCTCCCTATAGACCCCTACCTCCTCCTGGATTCTGCCGACGATGCCACGTGCCAGCCTTTATAAACCGCCTGGGGCTTTGCCCGCCTCATGAGGACCCCCGCGCTCCTCCGCCGCCACCTCCTCAGCCTCAGCCTCCTTCTCACCCTCCTTGTCGTCCTTATCGTCGTCGCCGGCTGCCTCCTGTTCCCCTCGGTGTTCTACGACCACTGGATCTGGCAGTACTACTGGGGCCCGGTCATGGCGGACGCCCAAAGCCACCCTGCCGTCTATCATGGCGTGGCCGCCTACGAAGGCTACACCCTCGTCTCCGAGATCACCTACGGCATCATCCTCATCCTCGCCATCCTGGGCATTTATAAGCTCCTCAAACGCCTCGAGATTCAAATCGACTGGAGATTCTGCCTCGCCCTGCTGCCTTACATCCTCTTCGGCCCGGTTACCAGAGTCCTGGAAGACACTGCCTTCTTCACCCCGCCCGCAGTCTACGTCTTCATCTCCCCCCTCCTCTATGTCCAGACCGCCCTCTACGTCTTCGTCTTCCTCTTCCTCGGCCTCTACGCCGAACGACGTCTCTCAAAGAACCACTCCCCCCGCGCCATCACCCTCCTTCTGCTCGGCGTCTTCCTCCTCGGCGACCTCATCTACACCCTCCTCTGGCTCACTGGGAACACCGGCGGCGTCGCCCCCCTCCACCCCCTCGTCTTCACCGCCCTCTCCCTCCTCGCCTTCCTCCCCCTCGCCTGGACCGGATATAAAAATCGGATTCCAAGCCTCAACCTCATTGTCTTCTCCGGCGGCCTCCTCGTCCTGCTCCCCTCCACCGCCCTCATCGCCCACTACATCCTCACCCCCTGGAGCCCCACCCAAGGCACCTACCTCGCCGTCCTCGCCGCCGACCTTCTCATCGTCACCCTCGTCACCACAACAACCTGGGCCATCGGCCGCCACTACCGCAACACCCCCCTCAAAGCCTACGCCAACCCCCTCAACCTCGCCATGCTCGCCGGCCACACCCTCGACGGCGTCAGCAGCTACCTCAGCATCTCCGACCCCCTCCACCTCGGCCTCCCCCCCTACCTCGAAAAACACCCCGCCTCCAACGCCCTCCTCACGATCTGGCCCCCCCTCTACCCTCTCATCAAAATCCTCCTCATCCTCCTCATCATCTACCTCTTCGACATCGCCTACAAACACGAGACCGACCGCTACCCCCGCCTCATCAACCTCCTCAAAATCGGCATCCTCATCCTCGGCGCCAGCCCAGGACTCCGCGACCTCCTCAGAGTCACCATCGGCGTCTAACCACAAACCATAAACCTCAAAAACCACCCCACCCCTAAACATCCCACACCTATGCCAAGACGACACCCCGACTGGCTCAAAACCCCCATCCCCGGCGGCCCCACCTACCAGACCATCACTACCCTCCTTAAATCCGCCAACCTCCACACCATCTGCCACGAAGCCAAATGCCCCAACCTCGCCGAATGCTACGCCGCTGGCACCGCCGTCTTCCTCATCCTCGGCGACACCTGCACCAGACACTGCCGCTACTGCCACGTCCACCACGGCACCCCCACCCCCCTAGACCCCACCGAACCTACTAACGTCGCCACCGCAGTCAAAACCCTCAGCCTCACCCACGCCGTCATCACCAGCGTCACCCGCGACAACCTCCCGGACGGCGGCGCCCAGCACTTCGCCACCACCATCACCGCAATCCGTGAACGCAACCCACTCACCACCATCGAAGCCCTCATCCCCGACCTCCAAGGCAACATCACCCACCTCACCACCATCCTTGACGCCAACCCCGACATCCTCAACCACAACATCGAAACCGTCCAACCCCTCTTCCCCACCATCCGCCCCCAAGGCAACTACACCACCAGCCTCACCCTCCTCAAAACCACCAAAACAATCGCCCCCACCATCACCACCAAATCCGGCCTCATGATCGGCCTCGGCGAAACTACAGCACAAATCCACCACACCCTCCACGACCTCAACACCGCCAACATCGACATCCTCACCATCGGCCAATACCTCCAACCCACCACACACCACGAACCCATCCACCACTACTACACCCCCACCGAATTCCACGCCCTCAAAACCTACGCCCACACCCTCGGCATCCACACCATCGAAGCCGGCCCCCTCGTCCGCAGCTCCTACCACGCCCACCAAACCTACACCCACGCCCGCAAGGCCACCCCATGACCACACCCACCCCAACCAAGATCACCTACAAAGACCCCCACGGCAAACTCATCAAACTCACCCTCACCACCGACCCCGCCACCAACACCATCACCACCATCCAGATCACCGGCGACTTCTTCGCCTACCCCGAAGAAGCCATCGACATCCTCGAAACCGGCCTCCCCGGCACCCCTATCACCCAGCACGACCTCCACCAGAAAATAACCTCCCTCATCGACACCCACCACCTCCAACTCATCGGCCTCACCCCCGAAGGCCTCACCCAAGCCATCTTGAAGTGCCTCCCATGACCGAACCCTGGCGACTCCTTCAAACAGGTGCGAACACCGCATCTGCCAACATGGCCATTGACCGTGCCATCCTTGAGGCACACCGCCGCCACCTCGTCCCCCCCACCGTCCGCTTCTACCGCTGGCAGCCGCCCGCCATCTCCATAGGCTACTTCCAAAGCCTCGAAGAGGAAGTCGACCTCCAGGCCTGCCACCAGCACCATGTCGACGTCGTCCGACGCATCACCGGCGGGGGCGCCGTCTACCACGACGCGGAACTAACATACAGCATCGTCATCGAGGAGAACAATCCTGCGATGCCACAGAACATCATCCAAAGCTATGAACGAATCTGCAACGCCCTTATCCTCGGTTTCAGACAGCTCAATATCGACAGCAGCTTCGCCCCAATCAACGATATCCTCGCAGGGGGCAAGAAAATCTCAGGGAACGCCCAGACGCGTAAACAGGGCGTCGTCCTCCAGCACGGGACCATCCTCCTCGATGTCGACGTCGACACTATGTTCTCGCTGCTCAAAGTCCCCGATGAGAAGCTGAAGGACAAACTGATCACCGATGCCCGGCAAAGGGTCACCTCGATGAAAGCTGTCCTCGGCCGTGACGTCTCCTTCGACGAGACGGCCCTGGCCATGCGAAAGGGCTTCGAGGAAGAATTCGACGTCACCTTCAACCCCGGCTATCTCACATCGGAGGAATCCGCGTACGCCAGAAGGTACCGTCGAGAGATGTTCGACGACCCGGCCTGGAACCATCGTCGATAACCCCGCTCCTCTCCTCTGTTTTTTCTCGGTTGTTTTTCAAATGAGATGCAGGCCGAGGGTTTCAGCGTAGTTCAGTGCGGTACGGTAATCCTGGATAGCGATGGTGTTGGCGATATCGGGGTACTCATTGGCGTGGTAGTCAGGATGATATTGCGCCATGATGTTGACGACAGCAGAGGGGATGTTGGAGGCAATCCAATCGAGAGCAGGGATGGTACAGCACTCGAAATGATTTGGAAGAAGGAGGTGGCGGATGAGGACATCCGCAGTCTCTGCGGCATGAAGATGGTTACGCTGGACGACAGCGGTATAGTTGGTGGCGTCGGCGAGGCGTATGGCGCAGGCGTCGTTGCCGAACTTGTAGTCGGTGAGGTAGAGGTCGATGATGCCGTCGAGGAGGCGCATCGTCTCGGTGCTGTAGTACATGTTTGAGTTCCAGATCTGGGGGGTGTTGGTGATGAGATGGGTGAGGACGGTGAGGATATAAGGGAGGTTAGGGGTGGGGTCGCCGCCGACCCAGTTGACGTTGCGGGCGCCGTGGATATGGCGTTCGGCGATGATGCGGGCAAGCTCTTGTGGTGGGATGGTGGTGCCGGTGGTGGTCTGGCTGATGTCGTGGTTTTGGCAGAAGGCGCAGTGGAGGGGGCAGCCGGAGAAGAAGATGGTGTGGGAGGGGATGAGTGGTGGTTCTTCGCCGGTGTGCAGGAATTCGGTGGTGATGTGGGAGTGTTGGGTGTGACAGGGGCCCTGGTGTTGTCGTCGGTTGGTGTGGCAGCGGCGTTCGCAGAGGGTGCAGGAGGTGAGGATGCGCTGTGCGATGGTGCATTTGAGGCCGAGGAGGCTGTGTGAGGAATCAGTGGGAGGTGGGGAGTGGTCTGGGATGTCGTGTTGTTTCCAGAGTTCGTCAATGGTCATGGTGTCGGTATAAGCGACAGTCTGGTGTTTGGTGGTGAGGTAGGCGGCGATGCCATTGCCAGAGAGGATGTTTTTGTAGCGGGGGAGGTGGGTGAGGCTGGTGTCCATAGGGTCTTTGGGTGAAGGGAATGTGGTGGGTCTTTTCAGGGTGTTGGGTGGGTGTAGGGGAGGGGGAGGGTGAGGTCGTCGGTGGCGGCGATGACGGGGATGCCGAGGCGTTCGGCCATGGCTTGGGCGACGGTGTGGGGCTGGGCTTTGACGAGGGTCATACCGAAGTGGGTGAGGACGGCGAGGTGGGGGTGGTTGCCGGCGATGATGGTTTCGGCGTCGGGGAGGCTGAGGTGTTGGATGCCGTCTTTTTTGTCTTGGAGGACGACGTTGATGATGAGGATGTCGGCGGGGAATTGGGTGGTGAGGTCGGGGTAGTAGGCGGTGTCGGTGATGAGGGCGATGCTTTGGGTTTTTCCGTGGATGGTGAGGCCGTAGGTTTCGACGCTGTGGTGGAGGGGTGGTGAGGTGGTGAGGGTGAGGGTGTTGAGGGTGTAGGTGTGGGTGGGGTGGAGGGTTTGGAGGGTGTTGACTTGGTGTTGGGCGTGTCTGAGGATGACGGGGTCGTCGGTGAGGGCATCCTGGGGGGCGTAGACGGTGCCTTTTTTGTGGTAGCCGCCGTTGGTCATGGCTTCGATCATGATGTTGATGTCGTTTGAGTGGTCGAGGTGGCGGTGGGTGAGGAGGATGCCGTCGAGGGTGCGTGGGTCGAGGGGTGGGTGGCTGTGGAGGCAGCGGAGGAGGCAGCCGGGGCCGGGGTCGATGAGGAGGGTGGTGTCGTCGAGGTTGAGCCAGAGGCCGCCGCTGGCGCGGAGCTGGCGCATGACGACGAAGCGGGCGCCGGCGGTGCCGAGGAATTTGAGGAATCCCATTGGGTGGGGGGATTGGGTGGTGGTGGTTTAAACTTGGTGGGAAAGGTTTTTAGCGCCTCTCCTGGTATCCTTGTGTTGTTTATGGATTTGATTGCGTATACGTATGATTTGGTGCGTCAGGTGCCGGCTGGTCATGTGACGTCGTATGGGGCGGTGGCCGCGGCGTTGGGGGACATTGTGGCGTCTCGGGCGGTGGGGCGGATGATGAACCAGAACCCGGATCCGGAGGGGATGCCGTGTTTCAAGGTTGTGCATTCCGATGGTCGGCTCGGGGGGTTCGGTCTGGGGCTTGAGGAGAAGGTGCGTCGGCTTGCGCGTGAGAATGTGCAGGTCCAGGATGGAATGATTGTTGATTTTCATCGGGTGTTCTTCAATGAGTTTTCGACGGAGTTTCCCTTGCGTCGGCTGCGGCGTGAGCAGCAGAAACTCGGTGAGCGGGTGCGGGTCGAGGATGATTTCCCGCCGCTGGAGGTTGTCGCGGGGATCGACGTGGCGTATCCAAGGAGTGAGTTTGCGAAGGCGTGTGGGGCGTATGTGGCGGTGGATTATAAGACGGGGGCCGTGGTGGAGGAGCGGACGGTGTCGTTGTCGACGCGGTTTCCGTTCATCCCGACGTATTTCTCGTATCGTGAGGTGCCGTTCGTGGAGCGGCTGCTGAAGATGGCGTCTTCACCGCCGTCTGTGGTGCTCCTGGATGGTCAGGGGATCCTGCATCCGGCGCGCTGTGGGTTCGCGAGCCATGCCGGCGTCGTCTGTGATACGCCGACGGTCGGGGTGGCGAAGAGTCGTCTCTGCGGGGAGGTCCGGGGGACGGATGTGTTTGTGGATGGGGAGCGTCGTGGTGTCGCGGTGTGTTCGGGGTCGGCGACGCGGCCGTTGTACGTCTCGCCGGGGCATCGGATGTCGCTTGAGTCGTGTGTGGAAATCGTGAAGAAGACGTCGCGGGTGAAACATCCAGAGCCGTTGCGGCTGGCGCATGTGCTGGCGGGGGTGGGGTTACTGAAGCAGGGGCAGGTTGTTGCTCGAGACGACCGGGATGCCATGCGCGTCGCACCATTTCGTCAGCGCGGTGGCCTGTGATTTCTTGAGTTCCTTGCGGTGCAGGTAGGCGCCCGTGACGCTTGGGGTCTCGGCGAAGGCGAGCTCGAGCATGTGCTCATCGATTGCGTCTTGGATGTGGTAGGTGGGAAGCATGTGGCCGAAGCTGGCCTGTCGTTGGAGGGCGATGTCAGTGAAGCGGGGGGCGTAGTGGCCGCCGCCGATGCCGACGAGGACCGGGACATCGGGTTTAAGTATAGGGATGGTAGGGAGAAGGTCGAGGAGGGCGCTGGCGATGAGGTCGGCGGGTGGTTTTTCTTGCCATTGGGTCTCGGTGCTGCCGACTTCGACGAAGAGGGTGGGGATGGTGAGGTAGGGGCCGTGGTGGGTGACTTCGAAGCAGACCTTGTACGGGAGTTGTGTCTGGGCGACGCGGGTGTTGATGAGTCGGAGGAGTTGGGTCTGGATGTGGGGGGCGGCGGGGACGAGGGTCTGGGGGCGGCCGCCGAACTCGGCGGCGGCGTAGTTGCCGATGGGGTGGACGGTGAGGGTGGGTGGGCCGGTCTTGCTGCGGTGGCGGCTGAGGAAGATGGCGAGGGTTGGGGTGATGCCGAGGCTTGCGGTGACTTCGTCTTGGAGGTGTTCATGGCGGATCTTTCTGTCGGGGATGGTGAGGAGGACGATGTCGTAGAGGGTAGGGGAGGTGTAGGCGGGGGCGTTGGAGAAGGTGGCGGTCTGCTGCCAAGCATGTTGCTGTAGGAGGCCGTCTTTGATGTTGGTGCTGGCGGGGTCTTCGCTGGAGGAGACCAGGAGGATCGTCATCGTTGGGAGAAAACGAGGGTTTTATTTTAGTAGTTTGTGCTGATGTTTTTGATTCTAGCGATGTGGACGATGCGGTGGATGCGCTCTTCGAGGGTGCAGACCGTGGCGATGTATTGCAGTTCGTTGGCTTCTTCCTCGCTGGTGAGCAGTCCGATGACCATCATCAGGGATAGGGTTGGGCTCATGCTTATAAAGGCTTGTTGTACAGCCCTATCCTGGATTCCTCTAATTTTGTGGGTCCGAATTGTTAATATCGCAGGTGTGTGTTGTGGCCGGGTATGAGTACGATGCGGATCGGCTGCGAGTTCGTGTTTGACGCCGGGCATTCCATCCCCGGCCATGAGGGGCCCTGCCGGCAGACGCATGGGCATACCTACCGCCTGGAGGTCGTCGCCGAGGGTCCGGTGGGGAAGAACGGAATGGTCATGGACTTCTCCGCGGTCAAGGACATCGTCCGCCATGAGGTCATCTCAGTCTTGGACCATCAGCTGTTAAACGACGTGGTCGCAAATCCGACGGCGGAGTCGTTGATCGAGTGGATCTGGGCGCGACTGCAGGACAAGCTACCCCTGGCCTCAGTGCGGCTGTGGGAGGGCGAGGGGAAGTGGGTGGAGAAAACTGCGTTGAGGTAGTGGGATGGTCGGCAGGCTCGGGCAGTACCTGCGGTTGATCCGTCCCTACGGTATGCTGTTTCTGGGGCTTGCGCCGGTGTTCGGGGCGGTGGCGAATCATGAGGCGCATCCGCCGGTCCTTTTGCTGCTGCTGCTCATGGGCTGCCTGTATCATGTGTTCACATTCGTGCAGAACGACATCGTGGATATGGCGGTCGACGCCCGCTCTCGATATGTCGCTGCACGCCCGCTGCTTGAGGGCAGGGTCCCAAAACGTCATGCGGTCATCATCACTATATTCGCCTTCATCGGTATGCTGATCCTCTCTTTGTCCGTGGAGTCTTTGCTCTCCCTCGGGCTTGTCATGGCCGCGATCGGGTGCGCCGTGACTTACAACATACTGAACAAACGCCTCCCGTTTCTGGAGTGCGTCTTGGGCCTTGGGGTGTTCGTCCTCACACTTGCAGGCGCAGTTTACACTCAGGGCTCGGTGAACCTTGTGGTATGGCTCGTCGCCACCGCATTCTACCTGCAGTGGGTCTTCAGTGTCGGCATCACCGCGAATCTCAAGGACGTCGAGGAGGACGCTAAGAGCAAGGTCTACACCTCACCGACCGTCTTCGGTGTCACCGCGACAAACGGGAAGACCACGATTCCCTGGGTGTTCCGCGTCTACGCTGCCGGCATCTCTGTCGCCTTTCTCGTGGTTCTCGGCCTGCCGTTCGCATTGGGTCTGGTCGCAAGCAGTATTGATGGGCTCCCAATCCCACTCGTCTGCTACATCATTATTTCAATGCTCCTTCTGGTGACCACGGCACTCCTCCTGCGTGGCCCGTCACCCTCACGGAACACCTTCCTGCGTATCACCGGGGTTCACGAGGGGCTCAGCCTCCTGCTCGTCCCCCTGGTCCTTTCGGTTATGCTGCTCTCCGCCATCGGACCCGGCGGCTTGCTCCTCATTCTCGGCGCCATCATTGTCTGGCCGCTCTGCTGGTTCCGCCTCCTGTATGGAAAAACATTGATACCCCTCGAATAACGTGTGTTTTTCTAAATCCATAACGATTATATAGAAAGAAATTGTTTCTAGTAGCAAAAAGGAGAGAGGTGAGAGATGGTAACCATAAAAGAAATCAAGAGCACGATAGCAGTAGCAATAGCAGCGGCATTTGGTTTTATCATAGCTCTAATCTGGAAAGATATCATAGTTGGGATAATGACACTTGCAGGACTTTGGCTTGCGACTGGACCAACAACATGGACCGGTGCAGCTTATGCAATAATCGTAGCAGTGGTTATAACACTTGTATCTGTTCTCGGAATCATATATATCTCAAAATGGGGTGGCGTCGGACAAAAGTAGAACCATCCCCTTTTCTATTTTTTTTCTCTGAAGTCACACAGTGCATCCACATTTTTTCTGTCGTAGCAAACGAACTTGCTCATCAGGCGAATCGACAAAGACGTCCTGCTGGCTCTCCCCTGGAGCAAATGATTTGTCCAATGGGGCTGAAATGGCGGTACCCCCGCTGTACCATCTCGTTTACTATTTGCTCATGTCGCAGGTACAACGCGCGTTATTTCCCCTTCCAGCGCAGTGTTTCTGGATGATTGGCGTACCCTTTGTTCTGATGAACGAGAATGGACCAGATCGCATGCAGCTCCCGGTGATCACCGAGGAGATGGCTACGGCACAAATCACGAGGCGGGACATCCCAGATCCGCATGTAGCCTTTAGGAGGCGTACTGCAGGCTGGCGAGGTGCTTGATGCGCTTCACCACGTTCGGATGCGTCCCGAAGATCTCCAGGAACCGGGCACCCGCCCGCAGGTTGATCTTCTTGCCGGCCAGCATCATCAGGTTGTTCTGGTCGATGACGCCGTCCTTGGTGACGTCGATCTCCTGGAAGTCGCGGACTTCCTCCATCGCCCGGCCCGGGTTGTTGATGAAGAACGCCTTCATCCCGTCCGTCTGCTTGATCAGCTGCTTGGGCGCCTTCGCACTCCACGTCGTCAACTTGTATAACGCGGTGGCGAGGTACCGCGGCTGGCAGCCGAGCTCCGCGCTGCCCTGGTCCGCGTAGTACTCCCGGATCCGCGAACCGTACATGACTAAGAGGTTCGTGATGAAGTACACCGCCAATGCGACTAATCCGACGAGCACGGTCCCGCCGCCGTTGCGATCCCGATTCCCCATCCCGCCCCAGAAAAACGAGATGTAGATCATGTAGAAGATCATCGGGATGACGCTCAGCATCGTGATCACGGCGACGTCCCGGTGGCGCACGTGTGAGATTTCATGGCCCAGCACCGCCTTCAGCTCATCATCGGTCAACAGGTCCAGGATCCCCTGGGTGACGCAGACGCGCGCGCCCCGCTTCGTCCGCCCGAAGGCGAACGCGTTGGGAATCCGCAGCTGCGAGATGCCGACCTTCGGCGTGTTCGGCAGCCCCGCCTGCTTCGCCAGGTCCCCGACCATCGCGTACAGCTTGGGGTACTGCTCCGGGGTCACGTACTTAACCCGCATCGTCCACTGCACGATCTTCGGCCCGATCAAGAACTGGATCAGGACCATCACGAACGCGGCGAAACCGGAGAAGATGAAAAACGAATATCCCGTCAACCCCAAGAGCCATCCGATCGCGAAGATAATCCCATACAGGATGGCGAATAACAAGGCGACGAGCAAGTACAATCTCAATTGAAGCCACATATTTCTATTCGACCTCCACCAGCCATCAATTCAGAACAGGATTTAAAGATTGCCCCCCGCGGTTTACTGGAGGAGCAGCAGCCCGTAGTAGTTCTGCGGGCATGAATAATCCTTAACAACCTCGATGGGAAACCCCGCCGCCCGCGCCGTCTTAAAAACATCGATGCCGCACGCCTCCATCGACGGCCGCGCCTCCTCAGGATGCCGGCACCTCCTCTTGATATCACAGGTCTCGCACAGCGTACACGGCCCAGAGCCCAGCCCCAACGCCTTATAATACCCGGCCAGGAACGCCTCCCGCTCCAGCGTCACCACGACCCCCGTGATGTCCTCCCAATCCTCCGAGTCGTAATGGATTAACACCGCGACCTCGTACTCATCCAGGATCCTCCGAGTCTGCGCCGGCGTCGGCGAAAACGGCGGGCACGTCAAATGCTCCCCATACCCGTCGCAGCCGAACTGGCACTTCACCCGCACCCACTCCGCCGTGAACACGTCCTTCGGAGCGACGATTTTCGCATCCGCCGCCCCCAAAGCCCTCGCACGCCTCACAAACGACTCCGGCGACGGCAACGACGACTTCACCATCCCCCCAGCATCCGCCACGAGAAATATAAAACATCCCCCCTCCCTAGATTTTATCTCTCACATAAATATTTATATCTCCTTCAACTACCTGTATCTCAGTACAAGGGGTGATAAAAATACAGAGCAAAACTCTCTCCTGTCTAGCGGTAGTCCTACTCCTCATCGGAGGACTCACCATACTAACAACAGGCCAGCAGACCACCACCACAGAATCAATCAACCTCCATTTCTCCACGCCCACCACAGCCTTAACCACAATTGACTCACACACTTACACCGAACTCACCGTCGCCGGCGCCGACAACGCCCTCATCGCCGACGGCAAACCCGCCATCCCCATGACCACCACCACCCTCGAACTCCCCTTCGGCACCACCATCGCCAGCGTCACCCTCACACCACACACCACCGAAACCCTCACCCTCACCGCACCACTCAAACCCTCACCACAAGCCGTCCCTGAAGACCAAATCACTCCTCTCACAGTCTACGCGGACCCCGAAGCCTACACATCTAACCAGTACTACCCCGCAGCCTGGTTCGACTATAGCACCGGCTGCGGACTGAACGCCAACGGCGCACACACCACCTTCCTCGTCATCCGCACCTTCCCCACCGGCGTCAACCCCGCTGCCAACACCCTCCAATACTTCCAGGATGCCACTATCACCATCACCTACCAAACCCCAACCACCCCGAAGACCTTCGGCACCGGCTACGACCTCGTCATCATCACCCCCAAGAAATTCACTAACATCCTCGAACCCCTCGCCACCGCGAAGATCGGCCACGGCGTCAACACCACCATCATGACCCTCGAGGATATCTACAAACAATACACGGGCTACGACAAACCCGAGAAGATCAAGTACTTCATCAAACACGCCGTGGACGCCTGGAACACCTCCTACGTCCTGCTCATCGGCGGCATGAAAGGCTACATCTTCGGCAAGGGCGGCCGCGACAACGCCAACGCCGGCGTCAAAACCTGGTACTGCCCCGTCCGTTACGCCAACATTAACGAAGGCGGCACCGTCTACGACCCCGGCCTCGTCAGCGACCTCTACTTCGCAGACATCTACGACAGCAACGGCAACTTCTCCAGCTGGGACACCAATGGCGACCACATCTACGCCAAATGGAACGGCGCCGGCAAAGATATCCTCGACCTCTACCCGGACGTCGCCGTCGGACGACTCGCCTGCCGCAACGCACCGGAACTCAAAATTATGGTTAAAAAGATCATCACCTACGAGGCAACCCAAGCGGACCCCACCTGGTTCAACAAAGAGGTTCTCGTCGGCGGCGACTCCTTCAATGACACCACCACCGGCGACTACAACGAAGGAGAAGTCGCAACCCTTTACTGCCACAACGAATCCCTCCCCACCTTCACCGCCATCAACCTTTTTGCCTCCAACCGTAACATCACCAACACCTCGACGCCCACCCCAAGGAACATCGAGCGGGAAATCACGGCAGGCTGCGGATTCCTCCACTTCGACGGCCACGGCAGCCCCACCGCCTGGAACACCCACTGGCATGACGAATTTACCTGGAAAAGCGGACACACCCCCGGCGGACTCCACATCTACAATA
Organism: Methanobacteriota archaeon; assembly: GCA_963769885.1. Lineage (GTDB taxonomy): Archaea > Thermoplasmatota > E2 > DHVEG-1 > DHVEG-1 > CAIRCU01. Next base: position 157,036 of record CAVYNH010000004.1, on the reverse strand, counting down.
TGATGACCCTGTTCAACCGCGAAAAACTCCCGATTTGCCTCGTCGGCGGCTGCCACAACAGCATGATTAACATCTCCCTCCTGTGGTCCCTGGACAAGAATAACACCCACAGCTGGACCCATGGATCACCTACACCGCGGTGCTGGAGCGAATGGATGATGGCGAAAATAGGCGGCGGCGCCATCGCGGTGATGGGCAACACCGGCCTCGGCTATGGCGGCATCGGAGACGTGAACGGGGAACCAGCCTGCTACCAAGTACTCGGCGGTTTCATCGAACGCACTTTCCTGCAAGCCTACAACGCCAGCACGATTAAGACCCTCGGCAACGCCTGGAGCGGTTCCATAACCCGATACCTGAACGTCTACCCAGGCATGGCAGACCAGGCAGACACCAAAACCGTCGAGGAATGGCTCGCCCTCGGCGACCCCAGCCTCATGATCGGCGGCTACGCCCAATAACGAGATCACCCCCGCAGTCCCCCGGCCGCTAAACCCGGGGACTTCCCCCTTTTTCTTGCTCGTTCATCAACTCTCATCAAGGAAAAGGAAAAAAAGAAAGGGGGGTCTCAATACCCCAAGAGGCGCCGCAGGACCGGGAACGCATGCGGGAACCGCTCGAAGAACTGCGCCCAGAACCCGTTCTCCGGGACCACTGAGACAGCGGAACTGGAGACCTTCAGAGTCGCCCACCCGCTCTTCGCCCCGTACTGATCAGCGGCTTTGACGCGCACCGTATAATTCGCCTTATCCGTCCAGTTCTTGTCCAAGGTCACCTTCTGACCGCTATGATACGGGCCAAGCCACCCCGCCGCTCCACCAAACCAGTACGTATCCCCCCAATTGAGATAATAGGAAACGTCGTCGCCGTCCGGATCAGCAGAGAAAAACGTATACGAATACGTCTCATTCGGCTGCACGTACCGCCGGCCTCGCAGCGTCGGCGTCTTTGGTGGATGGTTCACCTTGTCGACATACGCCCACACCGACTGCGACCCCGTATTGTTATCATTATCTGTAACCGTCAGCGTCACCCGATAGATCCCCGGGCTCGCATACAAATGCGAGACAACCGGACCGGGCTGGCTCGTCCCATCGCCCAGGTCCCATTGATATGAAACGATGCTGCCTTCATGGTCAAAACTGGTGCTCCCATTGAACGTGATCGCTTGGTCCATGGATGCAGCCCCTTGGGTCACGATTTGGGCGACCGGCACCCAGTTACTGTAGTTCGCCGGGTTGTACTCCACCCAGTCGATATCCGCCGCATCGATCCGCAGGCTGCCGTACTCGAGGTTGAAGAACCCGTCATACCCCCATTCCGGGCCGAAACTGTTCTTCACGATCCAATAGCCACCGTGCGGGATGGAGGCGTCGTCCTTCCAGCCGACGATGACCACCTGGTGGTTCGTGCCCGTGTATGGCCCCGGATAGGCATAGTACTCCGTCGGATCATGGTGCATATAGCCCCATTCCTCCAGATTTCCATCGCCATGGATATAATAGGTGCACAGCATCGTGGCGGCAACCGGCCCAAAAGTCATGACCTGAGTCTTTATCACGTCGCGGGCCTGAGCGCTGCCGTTCGCAGCCCATCGGCCATAGTTCGTGATCGGGATGAGAAACGATCTCCAGTCGGGGCTGGCGTTCGCACAGGGGACATCGTCATTGACCTGATAGGGGAAGCAAAACTCTGGGATGATGCCATTGCAGAAATTCCCGGCTGAGGAGTTGCTCTTGATGTACTTGAACGCGTTATACGCCCATCCGCCCTTGCAGCTTCCCGCCGCATGCAGGCAGGACAGCACGTATTGCTCGGAGAGGTCGAGCCGCAGCCCGGGGCATCCCTCCTGGATCTGGATGATGCTTTCCAGCGCCCCGATCGCGGCGAAGTCCCAGCAGCTGCCGCAGCTCCCTTGGTCTTTGGCAGGCGTCGTCCAGTCTGATCCATTCATGTCTAACCAGCTGAAAGACGCGGGTAAGTCGCTGGCTGGCGCGGGTCTTCCGGACTCGCCGACAGTTTCATCCACAAGAATCTGAGTGCGAACCGGTTCTTGACTAACGGATTCATCCTCCAAACCGCATCCGCAGTCCTTGGTCACGGCCGCCTCATTGGCGCGGACGTTCTTTTCAGGCTCAATGGTCGAAGAGATGAAGGTGAAAGTCGATGTTATCAGCAGCAGGCAGACAATCAAGACCCAGAGATTCTTTTTCATACGTTCTCCCTCCCTCGCTCAGGGTGTTAATTCATTATGAATTCTATCCATTTAGATCTAAGGGTATCAATCCTTCGAGTCAAATTTTTTTCTTCAAAGAACCAATGTCTTGAAGAATCCGGCGGCGAAATGTTCACCGATGAAGCCAAGCTTCCCATCAGTGGAGACCTCGATGGTCTGACCGGCATGGTACAGCATCGACGTCGACGGCAGCACCAGGAGGAACTTCGCCTTGAAGGTAATCAGTTCACTAGTCTGGTTCTTCTCCGAGATGAGCCCGAAGACGAATGCCCGCTTGAAGGCGTTGATATGCACGTACAATGACGTGGACCAGTTGCTCTCGGCACCCACTTGGTCCTTGGCCTTGACCTTCACCGGGTACGTTCCCGCAGAGACCCACTGATGCGTCGTATTCGCCTCGAACCCGGATGGATACGGGCCAAGCCAGACCGGCGCGGTCCCATCGCCCCAATCAATCGAGTAAGAAATCGTGTCGTTATCGGGGTCAATGGAGGAGAACCGGTACTCCAACTGCTCGTCGGTAAGCCCAGAGGTAGGACCTGTAATATCAGGCTTGGACGGCGGCGCGTTCAGCGGAGCAAGGTGAATCTCGATGATTTCAGCACTAGACTGCGTGACCGTCACCTGCTGCGTCTGCGAGAAGTACCCGGGGGCAGAAATATTGAGGGTATACGTCGCTGGAGGCAGGAAAAGATGGTACCGTCCAAAGCGATGCTCGCTGCGGTAATACTCCCCGTTCTGGAAGTTCACGCCTTGAAGGACGATGGAGGCGACGACGGGCGCGCCCGTCACCGCGTTCGTCACATGGCCGCTGACGGAGATTGGCCGCTGCAGCATCCACAACTGCCCGGGCCACACCATGACCGCCTCTGCCTGCGCGCTGGCGTAGGACGGCTGGAAATCGGTCGCGGTCTCGATCAGGTTCGAATACGAGCCGTTGCAGGCAAGCTGCCATTCGTAGTTTTCACCTTCGGAACTTGGCGGGCGAACCGAACCACCATACCCAGACTGTGTCGAGAGTTGCACCGCCTCAGACTGCAGCCAGCTGATGAAGGGGTGGGTCAACGTCAGGTAACCATAGAGGGTCTCGCGGCCGGAGGAGTGGTAATCCAGGACTTTCGCGAAATGCCGGTTGTTGTTGAAGGCGACCATCGTCTGCGTCTCGGATTCCGAGGCAACAAATGGACCCCGGTACTCCTCAGAGGTAGGATCGGTGCTGCCAGCGACGTTCCAGCCGATATTATAGTTCCGGTTCAGGTCGACACCGACACCAGGCGGGTAGGGATGGCGGTTCTTCCGCCACATGTTGTCGACGTTGTAGACGTAGTTGTAGCCGTCGGGGTTCCATGTGGGAGCATACCAGAGCTCATAATTGTCGACGATGCCGGTGATTGTCGGGTTCGTCCCATAGCCGCTGACCATTTGGTTAATGGCGTAGAGGATGAGCACCGGGGTGACGATTTCACGGGCATGGTAGTTGCCGACGTTGAGGAAGTTCGGCTCGTCTTCATCGACGGCGACGTTGTCCGAGATCTTCAACGCCCACATATGTCTGCCTTCATAGGTCACGTTGGTGCCGTAGGTTGTCGTGAGGTTGTAGACCTTGCAGATGGAGGGGTTCGCGGCCGCGGTAGTGTTCAGTTGATTGAGGATTTCAGCCAGCGTTGGATACCCGGGGGGCACTGGAAGCGTCGACCCTTGGTTCAGTTCGCGTTGGATCTCGCTGAATGGTTGTCCACGAGCAAGCACATCCATGTTGTATTGCAGCGCCTGCAATCGCTGATAGACAGGCGGCTGGCAGATGAGTTCAAAAGAGTTTTCGGTGACGGTTCCATCCAGGACGTCGTATCCTTCTTTGATGAATTGAGCGGCGACTCGAGGTGCATCCTTAGTGTGTAGACGAAGCCTATAGGACGTTCCTGGGTCAGAGCTTGCTGGTTGGCTGGCGGTGACGCAGACATAGCTCGTCGTGCATAATAGGAACAATACCACGAGACTGAACCATTTCTTGTTCATGAAGTATCCCCCGTATGTTGTTAATTAAAATAGAAGATTTCATTTATTAATCTACCTATCTACGAACCGGATTCACACAGGTAATAAAATTTGATAATTGTACTAGAGAGTAGGGGGCAAGAGCTAAGCCCTGGGTTCAGATTCTTTGAGGATTAACAGATGAATGCGCTTACCTAGCTCGAAGTATAATATGCCTTGCAGGGTTTAAAAGTGATCTATTGAATATTGCGATATTGGGTACGCTTGAAATTATTCCCCAAAAATCGAAGCATGCCAGAAATCGGAAGGAGCCCCTGAGACTTCAGATGCTTCCCAGATTCCAACGGGTCAACGGATGACTGAACCTTTTTTCATTTTATCGTCGAAAAGACGAATAGATATGCTCCTTCTGCAGTCGTTTCCTCGCCATCGACGATCACTGTTATGCTAATTGGCCCAAACCCAAAGAACACGCCTGTCCTCACCGTCTTCGATTGTTGCGACGGGATGTCCACTGTGCCGGTCATCGTCTTATTGATACTCCCAGCGACACCGCCTTCAACGTTGATTTTCCATTGCACACCGATGGCGTCCGATGCCCCCGTGTTCGCGATGACTGCCTTGACGCCAATGCCTCCCACGATGTTGGTTTCGAGCATCGAACCAATAATAGTGACCACGAACGGGTCCGACCAGTCGCTTTCCCCGTGGCCATCCTTCGCCTTCGCCCTGATCGAGTACAACCCTGTCTGAGCCCAGGTGTGATTCATGGGTATCTCATGGCCAGAGTGGTAGGGGCCAAGCCAGGTAGGAGTCGTCTGGTCGCCCCAATCGATGCAGTAGAAGATGTCCTCCCCGTCAGGGTCAATGGCCGTGAAATTATACTGTGCCGCAACCCCGACTTTTCCCGTCGTCGGGCCTGTTATTTGGGGTGGACTTGGTGGGATATCATGGGGAATATAATCGATCTTGAACACGCTGTTCTGACCTGCACTCGGATACGGGTTCGTCCACTGCCAGACCACGGTCTTATCCGGGGTCACCTCCAAGAACTTCCCCGGGATCCCATCGCAGATCAACGTATTCCCGTTCGTGAGGCGCAGGGCGCCGCCGAACACGGTTGAATACAGCGAGGTGGGCGGAGTCGCGGTAAAGTCCCAGAAGAAATCAGCAGGCCCATAGGAAGACCCTGGCGCGAGATAATACACACCGTTAGAATCGATCGGCGGCGCGAACTCATCCACGGTCGAATATTTCGTGCCCGGGCGGTTGTAGCCGTTGTTGAACACCAGGACATGTCCCGCACCGGGATACCCAGGTTCTATCCATGAGGCGTCATGCTGCCAGTATAACTTTTGATCACTGGAGGTGCCCCGTCGGTACGCTTGCGGATTTCCCCATCGGTAGAGCAAGTCTCCGCCATGCCCGTAGTGCCCACCGCTGTGGCCCGCGGCCTCCGCCGTGGTCGTGTTATGGTCGATGACCCAGACCTCGTCAAAGTTATGGCTGTCAATGAGGAGTTGATTGAACTGGGGGTCGTAATCAACGGAATTGGTATGCAGCCAGTCGCCGACGAAATCGTCGCCAAAATTCACGTCAATCAGTTCAGGGTGATCGCCGACCACCCCGTAATTCGCCTTTGAGGCGTCGAAATCCTGGATGAGATGGTCCCAGACGTGCCACTCCCAGACGACCGTCCCGCTTGTCGGGCCGGTCGGCTGCACCTCGATGATTTTATCGGAGGTAAATGTGCTCCCTGAGATGGTCGCCGGATTCCGACCGGCGGCAATGGCCTCGTTCTTCGTTTTTGTCTCCCACACGATCATGAGCACGTTTCCGTTCGGGAGGTACTTGATGTCATGGTGGCAGGTGCACCCGGAGACGGTATACCGATAGTCCCATGCCAGGGTCCCATCCCAGCGGATTTCTTGCACGCCTCCGCCGCCGGAGCTGATGGGGCGAAGGATGGTCCCATTCCCCAGCCAATAGGGCTCCGTGAAGGGACGATACGCGCTTGGCCACGTATGATTCACTGTCCCGCTGCTATCGATCAAATAGGTGGTCGTCGTATAATAGGGGGAGAACAGGATCTGCCCGTCAAAAACTTTCCCTCCGGCTTCACCCATATTGGAGGCTTTTGGTGATGATCCTTGGGCGCTGCAGGCACTGATCATGACTAGGGCCGTTAATAAAATGAGGATCCGGGATTTGTCGTGATGAGCCATAGCAACCCCTCAACATTATAAGTCCTTGCTCTATTTATGAGTATTGGAATAGTAATATTTAATTGTACCAGGAGAACACCAAGGAAAAACAACAAATTAATTATGAAATATGTCGAGGACGGACATGAGTGTGTATTGTTCAGTTCCCTTTCCTAATGACCACAGGTTTTTTTAATTGGTTTAAGGAGAACCAGTTGCAAATCGGTGCTTTCAGCTGCTGGTGCGATGTACGGCAAGAAGCGCTTCCTGTCAGATAGCGCTCGGACGCCGCGCGCAGCCTCTGGTTCTATACTTTGATGCCAAGTGCGAACCCAAGGAGGCTCATCTGGCTTGTGTCATCTCGTGTAATTTTAATCCCAGAGAAGCCGGATATCACCCCTTCGCCAGTTTCGCTGCTGATATTGAAAATTTGTACACCGTTGAGTCCGACCGATGTGATGTTGCCTGATTTTATTGTCACTCGTTGCAAGAGTGAGACGGGGGAAAGTGTCGTGATATAATGACTTATACCCAACAGCAGTAATCCGATGGCCGCTGTGAGGTTCTGTTTGAGGATCAATCCTAACGCCGCAATCGCTGCTCCCGCAAGCCCCAGTGGTCCAGTGACAGACCCGTCCTGAACGGTACCGCTGATGAGACAAAGGGAATTGCTTTGATTACTGGAAAACTCGTTCCTCTGGGCTACCTTTCCTCTCACCATAAACGCTGTTGGATTCTCGTATGGGCCTGCGATCGCCTGTTGGACTTGGTCAATGGACGCCCCTTGTGGCAATAATTGATAGGTCTTGAGCGCACGCACGATTTCCTGGATGCTTGCGATGGTCTGTTGATACGAGAGTCCGCGTGTTAGCCGTTCCTTTATGGCTTCGAGTTGTTGCTCGAGTTCCTGGTACTGCTGTGCCGTTATCAGGGCTGTATGTGTGGCAAGTCCTGGGGCACCGCATACCTCCGAAGTCACAGTCACAAGAGTGTGTTCCTGAGATGCGTGCACGCACCTGACGGTGACGCTTGAGGTCGCTAATCCTCCAATGAACAGGCTAATAATGCCAACAGCTATACTTTTCTTCAAAAGGTGATATCTCGCCATGGATTTCCTCCCTCTTCATTGTTATGTATAAGACATCTTCTTAAAAATATTTCTCTATTTCAATTATATTTATACTATTTATAACAACATCTGTTGACGGCATCTACAGGTCGGAGCATATCAAGGTGCTAACAAATCCTCCACCGAAAAGGCGAATCGTAGTACAACAAGATGTCGGGGGCGAGAATAAGTCCCTGGGGTTCAGATTTCGTTCTAGGTCCTTTCAATTTGAGTTGACATATTACACCGGATATTTCCCCCAGGCATACTCAAGAGAAGCCTCAGGCACACTTCAGGAAAACCTTTAAAAGTACCATGCAAGTATAACTCTTCTCAACACCAGAAAAAGGGGGAATAAAAGTATTCAAACAAACCACCTGTGCTGCCCTTTAATTTTGATAATTATCGGCAGCCTCGTCTTCACGACCACCGTACCCGCAACCACCACAACCCCCACCAAGACAATCACCATCACCTTCACATCCGACGACTTTGACTTCAGTACATACAACGGCTACGACCAAATCACCACAACAAACGGCAGCACCACCACCGAACCAGGCAAACCCAGCCTTCCCGCCATCACCCTCAAAATAGCCCTCCCGCCCAACCTTCAAGCCACCGCCATCCAAATCCTCAACCAACGAACCCAACCCCTCATCGGCACCTATAATATTTGGCCCACACAGACACCACGCACCACCAACGATGATACCAACACCTTCACATCACCAGACGAAACAGCCTACCACTCCACTACACCCTATCCAACCCAGACCGCCGTACTAACCGCAGAGACCGACCTTGCAGGTCAAGCCATCGCCCTCATCACCATCTACCCCATCCATTACATCCCTGCCGACAAAACACTCACCCTCACCACCAGCCTCACCATTACCCTCACCGGCACGCCAACCCATACTTACGGAGACTACCTCCCCACCGGCCTCACATCAACCGAGACCCAACAACGCATCGCCAAGGTTCAACACCTAGTCATCAACCCCCCCGACATCGCCCTCCAACACAACCCCAAACCACGCACCACAGGCCTCCCACCCGGACATTACGAGTACGTCATCATCACCAAACCCGACTGGGTCAACGCCTTCCAACCGCTCGCCGACTGGCGCACCCAATGCGGCATCCCCACCATTATCATGACCACGGATTGGATCTACAACCAAAGCGGCTACAATGGCAGCAAGGACCAGAAAATCAACGCCTTCGCCAAAGACGTGTACGACAATTGGGGCACCACCTATATCCTCCTCGGCGGCGACACCAGCACCATCCCCTGCAACTACCACAGCTTCCCCGCCGTCGACCCCGACCCCGTCCCCAACGACACCTACTACGCTGACTTCGACGAAGACTGGACCATCGAAGTCAACGTCGGCCGCGCCAGCGTCACCGGCTCCGGCGACGGCAACGGCCAGATCGGCAACTTTATCAACAAAACCCTCGCCTACGAACAACACCCCGCCGACAACTTCGCCACCAACGCCGCCATGTACGGCTTCGACCTCGACAACAGCACCCACGTCGAGATCTGCAAACAAAACATTAAAGACGCCTACATCCCCCACAGCTGGAACACGACCCATGTATACGACAGCGAAAGCGGCAACCATCGCGACAACGTCATCAAATCCCTCAACGCCGGCCAGAACCTCATGAACCACGCCGACCACTCCAGCATCTACACCATGGGCACCGGGTCGGTCAACCACGGCTGGTATATCGACAGCGGCGACATGGACGGCCTCGCCAACGCCCAACGCCAAGGCATCTACTACAGCATGGGCTGCGACCCCTGCGCATATGATGCGAATATTTGCATTGGCGAACATTTTGTCCGGAACGCCCACGGCGGCGGCATCGCCTTCATTGGCAACAGCCGCTACGGCTGGTACTATATAGGCAGCCAAAACGGCCTCAGCCTCAAATTCGACCGCCTCTTCTTTCGATCCATCTTTACCCACAACCAAAACACGGTCGGCGCCGCCCTCTCAAATCACAAGAACGACGGCATCTCCAGCGACAACCTCGACCAATACATCTACACCGAACTCACCCTCCTCGGCGACCCTAGCACACCCATCTGGACGGCAACACCAAGAACGCTTCGTGTTACCTACCCATCCTGTATCACCGTTGGCTCCTCCACCTACAACGTCACCGTCGCCGACAGCAACAATAACCCCATCGAAGGTGCCACCGTCTGCCTCTGGAAAGGCGATACTCTTAATACTGAAGTCTACCAAGTCGGCACCACTAGCATTTCAGGCATCGTATCCTTCACCGTCGCACCCACCACCACCGGCACCATGATCGTCACAGTAACCAAACACAACTACCTCCCTTATACCACCACCGCGAATGTTATCCCCGCAGGCGGCAAACTCGAGATCACCAAGATCAGAGGCGGCCTCATGCAACTCCGAGCCACCCTCAGCAACCCCGGCAACCGCACTACCAACAACATCGTCTATACCTATACCATCCAAGGAGCCTGGCTCAACTTTTCTGGCACCTTCCGATGTGGCAACATCAGCTCTATCGACGCCGGTAAAACTGCTTCCGCAACCTTCATCCCCTTCATCGCCTTCGGCCCCCTCACCGTCACCTTCACCGTCTGCGCCGATGGTATCCCCACCATCACTAAAAACGCAGCCGGTTACGCTTTCCTTATCTTTATCCGGATAGCACCCTCTTAGATGTACGACCGCTCCCTATACTCTTCTCAGCCCCCGCCTCAGGATTCGTCAATGTCGGGGGCGGACATGAGTGCTTATTGTTCAGTTCCCCACCCCTAAAACAGTCAAAATCGTGTTATAATGTAGCATGATTTTCCTGATATATAAACCTAACCCAACCTTCGTGCTAATCTCTAGCAATATTGTTTTTTTATGGAAAATATGTGCTCCTGTCGGGGTTAAGACTTTTTCCTTCCTGTTGAAAGTCTTAACAAACGGCTTAGAAACCACGTTCTTAATCCGCCTGCATTACTCTCTAAAATCCTTCTTTTTTCTTTTTCTAAATAAAGATTTTACTCAATAGAATCAGTTTTTTTTTATTTATAATGAATGCCCAGACAATGAGACCTTTAAGATAAAATAAAATTTAATCAACACTCGAAATAATCTTTACCCACTCTTCATTGGTGAACCCTGGGATGCTTCGTTTGAGAAACGTGAGATGCGTGTCTTGAAGTTTCATGACTTGGGAGAGGATGAATTTTTTAAAAGGGAGATGCCAGTACAGCGTGTGAACGAAAAGGTCCTTGTTGAGATGAGAGGTGCATTGTGTAAATTTTTGTAACGCCTTCTGCTTCGACAGGATGCCCATCGCAGCAATTTTCCCAGACATCAGGGCACCGGTCGCCCCAAACCCAAAAAACGGATCTAAAAAGCCTGCAACGTCCCCAGCCAGCACAAGAGTTTTTCCCGCAAAGGATGTAAACAATCGTGCTTTTTTCGGGAAATAGGAGATAATAGAGGACCATCCGTCCAGGTCAATACCCTTGGTTTCTTGTACCACCTTCATAAACCGATGCAACTTTTCTGAAGAAAGATTTAACGGGCCTGAAAGCTGCGCGGACAGAAGCCCGTTTTTCGTTGAAATATACCCGTAGTCAGAGGTAAAATCACCGAAGTATGCGATGGAAACATTCTCAAGATCAGTCTTGATGTGTGTGTCAAATTGTTTGAAAGCCACATACGAAAGATGGAGCGCTTTTACTATCTGTGAATATCCCGCGGTTGCGATGATCGAATATTCCGGGATGCTTTTCAACTCTTCTGAGGTAAGCGGATGTGAAAATTTGACCTCAACACCTTCTTCTACCGCTTTTTCATAGAGAAAATGATCGAGGGATGACGGTTGTGGTCCTCGTTCGACCACGTAAAGATCTTTGGTGGAAAAGACAAGTTTTTTGGGACCGATATACCCCAGGAACTCACGTAATTCCGAGAAACATGATTTCAATTTTATTCCGACATACTCTTCCATCTGGTACATATGCATCGGAGTCATTTGAACCGATGGATGACAGTGCATGCTCCCCCCTATTTTCTGTTCTTTTTCATAGATCGTGACATGGTACCCTTTTCTTGCGAGATGGATTCCGGAAACAAGGCCGGATACGCCGGCACCATAAATCTGAACATCGCGAGAAGTCATCAATAAAAAATAAGTGAGTTGGACATTAATATATCTTATGATAACAGATCTTCAGTATCGACATTGAAGGGTATTGGTTATCACTTCGGAGGTAATTTTTTTCCTTGAACGTATTTAATTTTTAATCCAGCAGCAATCCCCTTCAAGATAATCGCCTGTTTTCCAGAATGCTTGTGCCCGGCATCCGCCGCACACGTCTCGATGGGTGCATTCTCCACAGGTTCCCTTTACCAATCGTCTTTCTCGTAGTTCCTGCAGAACACGGTTCTTCTTGTTGAACCAGATTTCTTCGATGGTTTCTTGGGTAAGATTCCCGAGCGTCTGGGGTAAAAGATGGCACGGATGGAGGTCTCCGTTGCTCGAGATATGACAGACCCATCGCCCTGATAAACACCCTTTAAAAAACTCGGTGAGCCGCCCATATTTTTTATAGAAATATGTATCCGTACAAGAGACGGAGTTGATCGTTATTAGATACGGATAGGGTTTCAGCGTCATCGTGCTTGAAGGCGCGATGTCCGCCAAATAGTCAAAGAGATGCTTGCGTTGCTCTTGGGAGAGAACCTCCTGAAGCAGTTCTTTCCCTTGTCCAGCGGGAACGAAATCATACAGATACCATCCATCGACACGAAGCCCTTTTAAGAGCCTGGTAAGGTCCTCTAATTCATCGATGTTGCTCCTCATAAACACCGTTGAAATCTGTGTCGATATCCCGGCGTTGCGACAGTGCTTAATACCTCTGATTGCTTCCTCGTACGTTCCTTTTTTATTCCGGATGCGATCATGGGTCTCTGGTGTTGCGCCATCGAGGCTGACGCAGACGTGATCGATACCAAGTTCTTTCAAGCGCCTCGCACAGAACTCATCAAGGAGTACCCCATTGGTTGAAATCGATGTATACAGCCCCTTGTGTTTTGAATGCGCCAAAATATCAAAGATATCTGCTCGTAGGAGAGGCTCCCCTCCTCCAAAATCAACCATCCCCACGCCTGCGTAAGCAAGCTTGTCTAAGATACGAGTCACCGCTGTCGTCGGTAACTCCTCTTGTTGCCCTGAGGCGTAACAATGGATACAGGCAAGGTTACATTTGCTCGTGACATCAAAGACCGCATAGATTGGGATACCGAATTCAATCGCGAGACGCCCTTGGCTCCTGATACTGCGCAAAAATGCGTTGATAGAGGCCATCGCTTCAGCATCGGAGGATAACTCGCTTAGCTCGACATCGTCTATTTTCATAGACCTCATGAGTATCTTGAACAGCATGCTTCCGAAAAGAAGGCGCGTACTGCATTCTGGGCAGATTATTGTTTCGTGATAACTACGCAGGAGAGCTTCGATGCGGGGGGTGCCACACCTGGAGCATTGGTTGGAGTACCACGCCGCGATGGGCTTTACAAAAGGATTCCGCATTGTGAACCTCGTTTTACTTCATTCCGTTTGAAGAAAGCCCAGCGGGAACATACTTTTTGCTCTTCTCCTCAGATCGACTCGTTGTGTCGACCAGATCGTAACAAATATCAAAACAAAGAAATCCGATAAATTGAATCGGCAGAGCGAACCCGAAGACGACCCCAAAAAAGGCAAACGTTTTCAGGAAAAGCCTGTGCTGAAAAATGAAGGTGACAGTTTTGTTGTTACTTCGCCATCGTTCATGCCCGAACTCATCCAAAAACGAGCCGGCTGCAGCCACCGGGATAATGTAAAACGTTGTCACCTCGATATGAATGAAACCCAAAACGAAGGCAAATAAGATGAGGGCGATAAACAAAATGATGCTTGCGACGTACGCTGGATGATCTATTTTCCCGGCGATGATTAACCCGATCACGGTGCCGATTACCATACCGATGACGGGGCCTTCTGTCAATGCAAGGTACGCCATGGAACCTGGGATAAACACGGCAAGCGGGATGACCCACAACCGATATGATTTCAGGTTGATGTCATCAATCAGCTGATCCATGATTTTTGTTGTGATACCTAAAAGAATACAGATGTCCACGATGATGAACCAATGGGAAAGAATGGTTTGATGGGACGAAAAACCAAAAATAATGAAGACAAACCCCATGACTAAAAAAATTATTATGATTGACATCAATATTTTAATATTCATATCTAGACATCGATAAGATTATTATATAAAGATTTCTTTCAGATAACACAAAGAGATAGGATAGCCAACAATGCTGGCGATAGCACCATGCAATCGTCTCTCCTCATCACCTCACTAAAAATGATGCGTAACAAACAAATAAAAAAAATTCCAAAAAAAACCGTCTTAAGCCTCCTTGCCGTTTTCAAAAATGAAAGATTCATCACCTTTGATGACAAGATTCTTTTTTCCCTCCATCTCCCCCCGTACCCAAGTAAAGCCCTAGACAGGTTTTTTGAAGCAGGGACCAGAGCAATAGAGGGAGTGAACATCCCAGGGATCGTCAACATCGCCGTCACGCATCATTGCAGGTACCACTGTTGGCATTGCAGCGCCTCTCCAAAAAACGGAACAGATTTACCGCTTCCAACGATAATTAATGCGATCCAAAAATTTCAAGACATGGGAACATATCTGTTTTCTATCACCGGGGGAGAACCACTTCTCCGAGAGGATCTCGTAGATATTATTGCCAGTATCGATGATCGCTCCTCCGTGTTTGTGTTCACCTCAGGCGATGGTTTAACAGAAGAAAAGGCCAGGGAGCTGAAAAAGGCGGGTCTTTTCGGGGTGATGCTAAGCTTGGATCATTACAAACCCGAAATTCATGACCGCCTTAGAGGATACAAAGGAGCATATGACAATTTCATCAACGGAGTAAGAAATGCTCAACAGGCACGCCTCTACGTTGGTGTATCATGTGTCATTACCAAGGATATATTAAAAAACAACGAACAATGGAAGATGCTCGAAACCGCCCAGAACCTCTCTGTTCAAGAAATCATGATGTTTGAACCGACCCCAGTTGGTGAACTCTTCAATGACGATACCTGTGTCTTGAGTACCGACGAACGAAGGCAGCTCATTGAATTTCATAAGCAAATAAATTCGAACAGAAAATACAAGAAGTATCCAAAACTATCGGTATTCCCCTATTATGAAAGTGAGGAATTCCAGGGATGCACTGCAGGGTATAGTCTTGTGTATGTTGATGCAGATGGAAACCTCCGACCATGCGATTTTGTCCCACTTATCTTCGGGAACATTCATGAGGAACCCCTCGAGGATCTCTGGCAAAAAATGAATCACCTATTTCAAAAACCACGTGCTTTCTGTTTCATGCTGGAAAACCACAAACTGATGAGACACATAGGAAACGGTGAATATCCTCTCTCCTATGAAAAATCTCTTGAGGTGTGCCAACGATGTCCCTCAAGTGGCATTCCTCGTATTTACAAAAAATTAGGGATTACATAGCAATGTGGGAAAAAACGAGACTTCGATATCAAGCGTTTAAAAGTTTACCGACAAAAAGCATCACACAATTCCCCAAAAAATTCCTCCTGTATTTACTCCTGCGTTCACGATATGAGAAGCTCACCTTGCATGACGGCAAGTTCGTCATTTCCTCTGATCTGCCCCCATTTCCAAGTGGAGCATTTAATAGACTGATTACCGCATTACGGTCAAGTCAAGGACACGAGGTCATCCCCATCTATGCGTCATTTTCCATCACAAATACATGCATGTATCACTGCTGGCATTGTTATCTCCATAACTTAAAAGAAGAAGACATGTCAACTCGGGATGCTGAAGAGATTGTGGATAGACTGCAGGAGTTGGGAGTCTCTGTTATCGCATTGACCGGCGGAGAACCACTCGTAAGAAACGATATCTGTGAGATTATCTCAAAAATAGATACCGAGAAATCCTCGGTTGTTTTGTTCACCACAGGCTACGGCTTGACGAAGGAGAAAGCAGAGGCCCTCAGACAAGCAGGGCTTTTTGCAGTGATGATTGGGCTAGAGCATACCGATAAAAAGATTCAGGACACACTGAGAAGTTTCGACGGATCCTCTGAACAAGCATTGGAGGGGATAAAAAATGCCAAGCATGCAGGATTATACGTCGGCCTTTCTACCGTAGCGACAAAAGAGAGAATCGCAACAGGGGAGATCTGGGAGTTCCTCGAATTCGCTGAAAAACAAAGGGTAGACGAGGTGCTCATCCTTGAGCCGATCCCTGTCGGAAAAATTATGGAAGAACATGATGTCATTCTTACAGAGAATGAGAGGATGCAGCTGGCACATATACAAAAGAAGGTCAATAAAAATAACAAACACCTCAAAGTGCTGTCCTATCCGTATCGGGAAAGCAAACAGGTGATGGGGTGTTGCGCAGGATATCAATACCTCCATGTCTCCACAAGCGGCAACATCTGTCCTTGTTCGTTTACTCCTCTTTCATTTGGGAATGCACGCAAAGAAGACATCCATGTAATTTGGAGACGAATGAATGCGAACTTCAATGTGCCTTCCACAGACTGTTTCATGCTACAAAATTATACCTCTCTATCAAATCATTTGGATGATGGGTTTGTAGCTCCTGAAAAATCTGTTCAGTTTTGTCATAGCTGCAGGAGTCATAATGTTCCTCTGTTCTATAAAAGATTAGGAGTGAAATAACAGTCCTTCGTGGTCGTATGCAAAAGATGAATTCTAACATCATCATGACCTTTGTGCTTGCTGTCATAGGATTGTATCTTGTTCTTGGTTGGCTCCTTTACATCCCGTTCTCGAACACGCGAGTGATCCTAAGTTTCATCTTGCTTTTTTTCATCATCGTCATTCTCCATGGGTGGAAAACCTTAGGGGCTCGTGAGTTGCTCGTCTTTTTTTTGATTGCCTATGGCATCCCTCTCCTCTATGAGTACAGTGCGGGATTGGGATTCGGTGAGCTCGTAGGATGCACGTGTTCTTATAGTAATCTTCTAGGACCGAAAATCTTTGGAACGGTTCCATATGTGATACCGCTTGTCTGGTCAATGGCGTTATACTGTACATTCACGATGACAAATATCATGTTCAACAGGGTCAGGACGACGCACAGGCCCGAAGAGAAGGCATCCCTGCGGTGGTTTCTCAGAATCATTGGAATGGGGATTGTCGCGGGTTTGATCATGGCTTCCTTGGATTTAATTATTGACCCAGTCATGGTTACGGTCGGCGCCTGGAGTTGGCTGCCCGGTGGAGGAAGCTACTATGGGGTCCCTCTCTGGAACTACGAAGGATGGATAGAAATCACGGCAGTGACCTTTGTGTTCTACACCGTCTACCTTCATTTCAGAAAGAAAAGTCAGATCTATGTCGGTGGAGAACAACGATCAAGGTATACACTGTTCGTCGTTGCCCCCTACCTCGCCGCGTTAGTTATCTTTGGAGCCTACGCAGTGCGTGAGCAAGTGACGTATGTGATCCCATGGGCGGTAATGACGATGGTGCTATTCGCAAGCATCGTCGTACTTCAATTCTATCGGTCGTACACCAAGGGAGAAAAAGAGATTCTTTCATTAGTTGAGTGAAGCGGACCTGTCGGGATTTGGTACCTATGGGTATAAATCCCTTGGATTTGATGAGTCTAAATTTAAAAAACCATCTGCTAATTACAATAAATAATTATTATGTCCACAATAGTTGAAAAATATGATAAAAGAAAGGAAATGACTGATCCGATGAGTCTTATGGATTCAATGACTATCGACTGCGAACAGGTATCGAATAGCATTGTTAATTTTATTCGACAAAAGGTCACAGAAGCGGGAAAAGATGGTATATGCATAGGAATAAGTGGAGGGTTGGATTCTGCAGTGGTCTCAATATTAGCTGTGAAAGCAATGAGGGATCCTTCGAAAGTGTACGGGCTCCATTTATATAATCGAGATAGTCAGAAGAAATTTAGGCAATACGCTCAGAGAGTTGCTGACGAACTGGGTATACACTTCGAGATAAGAGATATCAGTGCAGTAGTAAAAGAACAGGGTACTTACAAACCCTCAGTAATGAGAACAATCTTGTTTTTTCCAGCGCTGAATAGATTGGGTGTTTTCTCATCTAAAATAATTTATTCCTTGGTTTTTAGAGAAAGTCCCTTTGTTTTGACTTCAAAGAAGGGGGAGCCAACGAAGAATAAGCTTACGAAAATACTCTATAGCGCATTAGCTGGAACTATTGAAAAAAGTTTCAATACTCGACACATTTGGAGAAGAAAAATCTTAGAGAATTTTGCCGTAGAGCAAAACCTGGTTTTGATTGGGGCAGCTAATAGGTCCGAGTCTTTTGTAGGCTGGTTTGTAAAAGACGGGATAAATGATCTTCCTATCGAACCTCTTTTGGGGCTTTACAAAAACCAAGTGCGCCAGCTTGCTCGTTTTCTTGGTGTGCCCTCAGAGATAATAGAAGAAGTTCCTTCTCCAGATATGTTTAAAGGTATAAGAGATGAGTATATCATTGGATATTCGTATGAAAAAATTGATAAGATTGCTTATGTCCTTGAACATGATTTTAGTGAGGAAATTGCATTTAATGATGGTATAACTCTCAAAGAATTTGAGCGTATTAAAACTCTAAATCTAATCTCTAATTGGAAACGCGAAAATAAGCATGAATTTCCATCTTTTGAACAAGAATTTGGGGTGGATTCAATCCAAATCCCCGGC
This sequence comes from Methanobacteriota archaeon, assembly GCA_963769885.1. GTDB lineage: Archaea > Thermoplasmatota > E2 > DHVEG-1 > DHVEG-1 > CAIRCU01. The sequence continues at coordinate 138,655 of CAVYNH010000004.1, read as the reverse complement.
TACAGATCCCCCTAAAAAAGAATGAAGTGCAAGCGATGGGATTTGAACGTCAATTCAAAAATTAAAAATTGAATTTTTCTCCTGATAGAAACCCATGCTAATAAATAGCATGTCGGGGGCGGGAGTTGAACCCGCGACCTCCAGATGTCTTCGCTCGCCCGAAACGATTGTACGAACCTTTCAAGCTACGCTTATGAGTCAGGCGCTCTGGCCAGGCTGAGCCACCCCGACAGGAATACCACACGGAAAACCCACCCGCCTTCTAATAACTTTCGACCCCAAAAACCAAACGCTACTCCTCAAGCACCAGCTGCTGCTTCCCCCGCAAAAACACCACCGGCACACCAACATCACGCAACCGACGACGCAGCTTCGTATCGTTCGTCACCGCCACCCCCTTCCGCTTCAACGCAACCATCACCACTGCATCATCCGCAGACAGCGCCTCCACCCCTGCACGCTCATACCGGTCAATCAGCTTCAACGCCGCCTGCACCTTCCCTTTTTTCTCACCGGTCTCACGCTGCGCCAACAACCGCAGCTCCTTGTCAACTGATAATGGAACGACAATCAAAATCGCGCCCAACAGGCGCTTCAACTCAGCCTCAAGGTCAATCGAAAACTCAAACGGCATCAACGCCGCACTACTATCAAGGACGACTACCCGGTAGCCTTGATCTCCGCGTACCCGATCAAATGCCATTTCCCCTCAATACGCCGACTTACCGCGATCCGCTGCCCCTTATCGGCGCAGACGGCAAGCTTCAGCCGAACCTTAATCCAGTCGCTGCGCAAATCAGAGATAATACCAACCGTTGTCGCCGTCCCGACCGTCAGCATCAACGGCTCGTTCGTCTTCAATGGCTCGACGCTTTTCTCGTCGATTGTGCCGACGACCCGCTTCAGCAGGCACATCGTCAGCGTCAGGGTGTCGACCACCGGCGGCAGTTCCCCGGGGCGCCCCACGACTTTGCCGGCGAACGAATCCGACTTCACCAGCCCCGGGTCCAGCTCCGTCCCAATCGCCAAGAGTCCGCCAGGCAGCGCCTTGTCCACGGGTTCTCCTCCAGTGACAAGGGAGCTGACCGTCGTGTAGATCGGCTCGAGATGCGACTTGCCCTCGGCCTCGATCTTACGGCCGGGCGCAATCTCAATCTTTTCCCCGATTAGGAGGGTCCCCTGGATGAGGGTGCCGCCGACAACGCCGCCGTGAAGCTCGCTGGGTTTGATGCCGGGTTTGTTGATGTCGAAGCTTCGTGCGACGTGCATCAACGGGGGCTTGTTGAAGTTCCGTTTCGGTGTAGGAATAACAGTCTCGATGGTCTGGATGAGGGCGTCGATGTTGATATCATGATGCGCGCTGACGGGGATGATTGGCGCGTTCTCTGCGCAGGTGCCTTTCACGAAGGCTTTGATTTGCTCGTAGTTCTTCTTCGCGTCGGCCTCGGAGACGAGGTCAATCTTGTTTTGGACAATGATGATGTTCTTGGTGCCCACGATCTCGAGGGCCATGAGGTGCTCGCGAGTCTGCGGCTGCGGGCAGGGCTCGTTGGCGGCGATGACGAGGATGGCGCCGTCCATGATTGCCGCGCCGGACAGCATGGTGGCCATGAGGGTCTCATGGCCGGGGGCGTCGACGAAGGAGACGACGCGGAGCAGTTCCGTGGGTTCGTTGGTGTGCGGGCAGGTTTTCTGGGTCGTGTAGCATTGGGGTCGTTCGCAGTGTGGGCATTTGTAGAAGGCGGCGTCCGCGTAGCCGAGGCGGATTGAGATGCCGCGTTTTATTTCCTCAGAGTGGACGTCAGTCCATTTCCCGGTGAGCCGCTGTGTCAGTGTGGTTTTCCCGTGGTCGACGTGGCCGATCATGCCGATGTTGACTTCCGGGGGCTTAGGGAAGGTCATTTATGGTGCCTTCTTCTCCTTGGCCGGCTCCTCTTTCTTTTCGGTGGTGATGAGGTCGACGATGGGCTTGGCACCAGGTTTGGTGACGGTCATGTTGACTTGAACGGTTTCGGGGTTGATGACGGTGCCGCGGACTGATTTTTTCTGGCGTTTACCGCGTTCGGTGGGGTGGTAGCCGAGTCCTTTGGAGAGGAGGAGGCGGCGGCGTGTGGTGCCGGGGATGTCGTGGCGCATGGGGAATCCGTCTTTGTCGGTTCCGCCGGTGATTGTGAGTTTGTAGCCCGGGAGGGAGACGAAGATGCCGTCGACTTCGTCGCGGATTTTTTTGCCGATGAGGGAGTTGGCGTGGTGGCCGCTGACTGGGATGGAGTAGGATTTTCCGTCTGTGGGATCGTTGACGACGACTTTGAATTCTACCATGGAGTTCTCCTGTGTGCCGGGTTGGTTCGGGATGCCGAGGTGGCCTGGCTGTTAATGGATGTGGAATCAGAGATGTTTTATAAATCTTCTCCCTGATAGGAACGGTGGGTCGGGGGTGTTGTTGGGATGGTTTTTTCTCCTTTGATGGTGGGGGCGGTGTTCCCAAAGGGTTTTAAGGGTGGATGGTATTCCTTTTCGAAATTTCGTTTGTAATTGTGTGAGAGGGTTATTATGTACACGATGGTGACTTTGCAGGACACGATTCGGGTGCCTCCTGAGCGTTTTGGCGCGGATTTGGATGAGGTGATCTGTGATATCGTGCAGAAGACATTTGAGGGGACGATTCGTCGGTCGCATGGCTTGATCGTCGTCGTTGATAACATCGAGGGGATGGGTGATGGGATTGTCATTCATGGTGACGGGGGGATGTATCAGAAGGTGCAGTTTGATGCGTTGACGTTTAATCCGATTCTTCAGGAGTTGACGGACGCGGTGGTCTGTGAGATTGTGGAGTTCGGCGCGTTCTGTCATATCGGGCCGATGGATGCCTTGCTGCATATGAGTCAGATCATGAATGATTATGTGGATGTGGACGTGGAGGCGGGGCGGATCCAGGGGAAGGAGACCAAGCGGGTGTTGAAGGTCGGTGATTCGATTCGTGCGCGGATTGTAGCGGTGAGTTTGAATGAGTTGTCGTCGCGTGAGAGTAAGATTGGGTTGACGATGCGGCAGCCGACGCTTGGCAGTTTTGAGTGGTTGCAGGAGAAGGCGGAGAAGAAGGAGGCGCGGGAGGCCAAGGCGAAGGAGCCGGGCAAGGAGAAGGAGCCAGCGAAGAAGCAGGCGAGGGAGAAAGAGGTGACGAAATGAAAACCCTCAATGCGTGTAAGAACTGCCATCTGCTGACGGAGAAGGACCGGTGTCCCGCGTGTTCTGAGCAGACCGTGAACCGCTGGCGTGGGTATGTCGTCGTGTTGAACCCGGAGAGGTCGCAGATCGCCAAGAAGATGAACATCACGAAGCCGGGGAAGTATGCCCTGAAGGTCAGCTGACGTTTTTTTTGCGTTTATGTACGTCCTCCCAAAGAGTCTTGAGGCGGAGCTCAAGGAGCCGATCGGCCGGCTGGTTTCAGGTCCTGCGTTGATCGATCTGCTTCGGAACGAGCGCTGTATTGTGTCTATTGGCGACCGGGTGACGTACACGGTCTTGTCCGCCGGGATCCATCCGTGTATCTGCGTGGTTGATTTTATCCTGGAGCGGCGTCCATGCTCGGCGGAGATGAAAGACCTGATCACGAGGTATGGGAAAACCGTCATCAAGGTCCGTAACATGCCGGGGACGATCTCGGATGAGCTATGGGTGGCGTTAGAGCGACTGTTTGGGCATCCGGAGCTGTACCCGGCGCGGATTGAGGTCGACGGCGAGGAGGACCTTGCCGGGCTGGCCGCGATTGCGCTTGCGCCAGGAGGCGCAACAATAATATATGGATTGCCGAATAGGGGGGTCGTAGTGGTCAGTGCCACCCCAGAGCATAAGAAGAAAGTCAACGATGTCTTGCAGCGTATGAAGTGATGGTCTATGGAAGTTGAGATTCAATCGAAGAATGACAATGTCCTGCTCAAGCGCATGGAGGTCCAGTTCCTCGTCCGACATGAGAACGAGGGGACGCCAAAGCGCGAGCTTATTCGCAGTGAGCTCGCGGAGAAACTGAGCGCGAAGAAGGAAAACGTGGTGATCGACCACATGCGGTCTTCGTTTGGGATGCGGACGACCTTGGGGTACGCCAAGGTGTACGCAAGTCCGGCTGATGCCAAGGCCGCGGAGGCTGACCCGATCCTAAAGCGCAATGGGATGGGGACGAAGAAGAAGGCGAAGAAGAAAGAAGAGAAGAAAGAAGAAAAGAAGGAAGAGAAGAAGGAGGGCGGCCAGGCGAAGCCTGCCACTGCGAAGCCCGCCGCTGAGGAGAAGAAGTGAGGGTTCATGGTTGAGAAACGTGAAGTCTTTAAGGTCGAAGGTGACAAGATTGTCCGCACGCGGAAGAGCTGTCCGAAGTGCGGCGACGGCGTGTTCCTCGCCGAGCATAAAAACCGGGTGAGCTGCGGCAAGTGCGGCTACACCGAGTTCAAGAAATAGAACAGCTCTTTGGTTCTATTTTTTCCTCTTTTTTTCCCTTTGTTTGTTCACCATTCGTTCCAGTGAATCTGGAGGCGGTGTCGCTGGTGGGGGCTGCCGGGTTTCGCGGGGTAGCCGATGGGAACGAGCGCCTGAGGGATGACATGCGAGGGCAGGTCAAGGATTCGTGCGACTTGTTGATCGTCGAAGGCGCCAATCCAGCAGCTGCCCAGGCCATGGTCAGCGGCGAGCAGGAGGAGGTGTTCGACGGCGGCGGCCGCATCCTGGATCATGTAGAGGCTGGTTCCGCGGCAGGCGTAGGTGGCGATGCGCTGGGTGTTGGCGCAGACGGCGATGATGTAGGGGGCGTCGGCGATGAAGGTCTGGTGGTTGGCGGCGGCGGCAAGCTGGTCTTTTACGCCTTGGTTGTCGACGACGATGAAGTCGCGGGCTTGGAGGTTGCCGGCGGAGGGCGCGAGGTGTGCCTGTCGGATGAACTCGGTGATAAGGTCTTTAGGGATGGGGCGGTCCTGATAGGCGCGGATGCTGACGCGCCTGGCGATGGCATCTGAGAGTTCCATACGTGGTTCTCCGGTTTTATTATATGTGGTCGAGGCTCGTGGTGGTTTATGTTGCTTGTGGAAAATCTAATTAAGGTTGGATTGATAGCAAAGAAACACTCGTGGACCTGTAGTGTAGCTTGGATATCACAGAGGCCTCCGGAGCCTCTGACTCGGGTTCAAATCCCGACAGGTCCGTAAAATTCAACAGGAGGGACTCGTACCTCAGGAGCCCTGTTTTTACCCGTTGTTGAGATTCCACATGTACCTACATTGCGTGCGGAACTATTACGGTAACTTCTTGGCTCGGCCCGTATTCCTGTCTCAGAGACAGCATTCGTTTGCTGTCTGGGTGAAATTTCAGGACGGCCCGTAGCCAATCGTATGGGTCCCTGCGATAGTAGTTTTCCGCGAATCGAATATAGCTTTCCGTCGTTTTCTCATGTTTATGCCCGAGATCGTTTTTCACGATCCTGGTATCCCATTTCTTTGTCTCGATTTTTGTTCGTATCAACCGTGCGATGGCGCTCCAGTCCCTCATGATTCTAGGCTTGAAATCAGGCCATACTGGCTTGCAGAAAGGCATGAGGTACATGCGAAGGGCTTCTGCAGATGGAAACGGGGTGCCATTCTTCTGGATGAACAGAAAATCTCCAGATTTCTCGTTGGCTTTTCGCGGTCTCCAAAGGATTACCCAGTTTCGTAGGCTGTTTTGTTGGCGGCTTGAGAGAACCGATTCATCGATCCATACTTGTCGCTCTCGGTATTTCTTTTTTTGTTCGTGGATGAGGAGATATCCTTCATCAAAGCGCACATCTTTAACCTTCAGGATGACAAGTTCCTCTGGTCGTACTCCAGTGTGAAAACCAACGGTTAACAGCGTTCGAATGAGGGCGTTCTCGAATCGATCGTTCGTGTACCAATGGTGCATGAGTTTGTTGACGGTTTCTGGCCTGGGAACGATTTTGACTTGTGGCTCTGGCGGAGTTGGCGGAGTCCAGCCCCAATGCGAAATATCGACGCCGTACGCCTCTGAGAACATTCGTACGACTTTCCAGAGATTGTTTAACTGTGTCACTCCGTAGGTTGGTCTGCCGGTCTTTTTAGCGAGTTCTGGATACTCGTGGATCTGCCGGTAGAGTAATTGGTTTAGGATTTGCACTGGGTCAAATTGCAGCCAGTCTACCGGGTAGATCGGGTGGTGTTGCATAGATCGTGCATGGCATATGCGGTCTTTTACGGTAGTTGCGGATCGATTCTTGATGTTGACCCACCATTTTGTGATCTCATGGTATATTTCTTCATGGGTGGTATATTTAGATCGGTCGACATGCAACGAGATGATCAGCTTTCTATCATCGATTCGTGGTCTTTCGTCTACATTAAGGTACGGTTGAATTACATAAGGTCGATTCACCATTTCCTCCCCGTGTAGGGGTTGATTGTTTGCAAAATGTTCGCCTAACTGTGGTGTAGTGTGGGTCCATTTTTTTGATACGCCTCCTACCAGGTCATACGGCGATCTGGTAGGGATTATATACGATCCCTGGGATAAAAAATTACCTGTGAGCGTCCCCGGTGTTCGGACTCCCTCAGGTATGGATTGGCTGCCTGTCATCAATGCTCATAGGTGACGAAACCGAGGTGGTTAATAGCATTTCCGATTTTCAACGGAAAAAGACCCGCTATTTTTTCCTAAGGAGATCAATGTCTAATGTCGGGAGAACAACTGTTTTTCGAGGGCGTCTTGTTCTTTATCTAATTCCGCGAGTCGCTCTGCAATTGTCATCGGCAGGTCAATTTTAGTTTCTTGTTCCTTCAGCCATTTGAGGTAGCGGATTCCTTGCTGACTGATCCGGTAGCGGTACGGTTTTTTCCGGGGTCTCTCACCATAGTAGCTTCGTTTATCTAACCTCCTGTACGCGAGCCCCATTTTGAACAACCGTGAAAGATATTGCGAGGCATTCTTCGCTGGCATCCCCTTCATGACTCCTTTTCGTATCAGATACTGAACAAATTCACGAGGCGTAACCTCTCCTGCACCATTGAGATGTCTCAGCGTCGTCCTGAAATCCATAGAACCTGCCATTGTAATTTCTCATATATGTGTATTTTTCTTTGAAACTGGCTTCATTTTTTGTGCTGTTTTTCGGTTAATAATAATAACCGAAATTCGATGGGTCTAAAGGTTCGTTGATTGGTTTGTTGGTTGAAAACGACTACATATATCTGATTCCGAAGGTGGACCCCAACCAACAAGCCAGCCAACAGATGAACCCAACTATTGCGAATCATGTGAACCGCAGCGCGGTGCATCGGCAGCCACTACCTTGGTCGAGCTTGGCCTCAAGGTCGATATTGAGGCGAGGAGGTCCGTTGGACTTTATGTCCAATTGTCGAATTTAAGGAGTTTGTATGCAAAGCCCTATTCGTCCTTGAAGGAGTACTAGGAGAGAACCAGAGAAAAAAAGATGATGCTCTTCAGAGGATGTCTCTCCTCCTTTTTGTTGGTTAGGGGTTACGTATAAATACCGTTCTTGTGTACCGAGGGTTGAACACATCTGAAGAGAAGGCTATGGCAAAGACGAGTAAAAAGAAGATGGCGGATGACCGGATCAAGGTGCTGGCGGAATTACAGAAGAACTGTAATGCAAGTATCGATGAAATCTCCAAGAACGTCGGGTTTTCCCGGCAGAAGGTCTGGCGGATCATTAAAACTTTGGACTCCGAACAGTTCACTTGGGGATATCACGCCGTCCCCGATTTGGAGAAAATCAACAGGAAGGCGTACGTCTTGCTTGTGCAATGGTCGCATCAGCCGGTGGAGAATGAGTTTGAAGCCGCCCTAGTGAAAAGGGTGGCTGATAAGACTGGGGAGAAGCTTGGGGTTGTGGTGGAGGATGATCTCTGGGTCGACGGTAGCATCGTGGATGAGATCGTTGTCTTCACTGCTCCAGGCATGGCTCAGGCCGTGCAGTTCCAGGAGCTATTCCGAACTTCCTATACGGGTAACGTCGTTGACATGACATTGTTAGATGTGGTTGTGCCGTTGAAACGCAGTGGGTTCCTGAATCCAAGCATCAAGAAGGAGAAGAGACTTCTCTAAGATGCAATCTCTTGCGAGGGGTTCGAGGGTTCTTGGCTGGACTCTTGTGATCTCGAGGAGAACCGAGCGAAACTCACAAGACCACTAAAACAAGGCACAAAAAACAAGAAGGGGACGCGAGTCATAGGATATAACAAGAGCCATTCTCTTACTTGTTTGGTGTGTCTTGTGGCTGTTGTTCTTACGCCTTATCATCTTTCTTGTTAGATGACCCATCCGGGGCCGATCTCGCACTGAATCACCACTATGGTTAACACAAGATTTATTGGTTGTATTCGTGGCGCTGACGACGTTATTTGTACGGTATTCGTCCCTGGGATGTGAGCAACTTGTACGTAGTTTTTAACTGGGCTGAAGGCTCGATGCAATGACTCGTTCCAGGCGTCTGCGTACCGTGATTGGATGGTGATGTTGCTCCAATCCCCTGGCCTTGTGGCATAGGTGGTGGAATTAGCGTAGGTTGTCCGTACAAAGCAGCTGCCTGTGCCAGAGGTCATATTCTTCCCAGCGTATCCGATGATGATGGGGAGGTAGAATCGTACCGTGATACTATTATTGCTGTTGTTTGTGAAGGAAATGCAGGGGTCCGCTCTCATGACGGGTTTCCCATGCGGCTGACTTAGGATGATACCTCCGCCTTCAAGGATATATGTCTGATCAACGAAATAGGAGTTATCAGCATCATACTCGATACAAGCCAACCAAAACTTGTCTTTTGGATGTTGTGTCTTCTCTTCATATAACGGGTAGGGTCCTATAGTGATGAAGGATTGACTGTCGTTCTCTACTTGTATCTGGCCGACTGCTGGCGCAGTAATGAAATATGGCAGCTGCCCGCTTCCTAGTGTCAACTGGGCGTTCATGGGCGCGGAGGCGAGGGGCGTTCCTGTTCCCATGGATCCTGCGACAGCCTGGATGTCAATGAGAGATTTAAGGTACGCGAATTGGTTTGCGACTTGGTCCATGTGGTCTGCTTCTCGTTGTTCCATGATTTGCGGGATGTATTGGAGTTGGATCATTGAGATGATGATGGCGATGAGAGCGACGAGAAGCAATGCTTCAATAACTCCTGCAACTGCGTTTCTCTCTTGAACGATTTTTTTCATTCTTTATTCATGCATACTGAATACAGTATATAAACATATCAAGTATGTATAAAATCTGTATATAGCATAAAACACATTTACCACATATTAAATAAGCATGGCATACGTGAGACTCAACATTACCATCCCTAAAGAAAGCGTAGAAAAATTAAAAAAGATAGCAGAAAAGGAAAAACGTAGTTTGTCAAATATGATTACTTATCTGATTGAAAAATATTGACTATTCGAATAGGAAATCTAACTGTTATCTAGTGGAATTGCTAGATGGATATTCAAAGCCGCTGAAGGAACTCTGAAAACTTGTTCACATCCCCTTATAAAAAACAGGCCCGAAAACACTAAGTCCATGTTAATGATTAAAAACTATATAAACATGCTTTTGAAAGTGTGCTATTTTTTAATAATAGTTTGATCAATAAGGGATAATTCCGGGAAGGTTTTAAAGCCGGTCATTAACACTAAAAGGAAAAAAGAAAACAACGGAGATATATTCAAGTCTATGACTAAATCAGGTAAACCAGTAATAATCAATCAAAAGAAATACTACTTAATAGAAAAACCTGGAGTGTGGTGGAAATTAAAACCCCAGGCTTCTCCTTCAGGGCTTCATATTATTTTACCTGATAAGAGTCAGCATCACTATGATTTGGAAGATAAAAAAAACAGTTCTCAGGAATCAAAGTTAAGGCTTATTGGATATGGGGAGCCTGATCTTTTATATGTTCAATCTGGGCAAAACTTGTATGAGATCGAACCTCGCAAAGGTCCAAAAATCGTTCCGAAATATCCGCCCTCTGAAATTACATATTTTCCAAGCGGGAATAAAATGTATGTTAAGTCAAATTCTCCTGGATGGCTTATCGTAATATCTAAGGAAGATACCAATACTGAATCAGAATAAAACACAGCTTTTAGGTAAGTCGTTTATTTCTTTTATTATTCATGAACCGCTTTAAACTGGCTGGGGGTTCGAGCTATGCCAAAAGAGAGGGTTAGGATTATTGCATGATTTTCTCATAGGATAAGGTGTAGCCTCAACTATACCTACCTTTACCTTTAGATACCAAGATTTATCTTTAATTAATTCCTTCTTAACCCGAATGTTGACAAGGGAAGAATTTGAGGAAGGCGTAAATCAAATTATTCGAGAGTTCAATATAAAAAAACCGAAAGTGGAAAAGAGAGGGATAGAAGATGCAGAACTTACAGATTATTTTTTAGCGAATATTGAATCGAAAGAAGAATCGATTTTTTTATTTGCTAGTTTAGAAGGTCAAGATAAGGAGAATTTACCAGTAATAAAGTGCTCTTTGATCTATCAGAATGAGTTTGGTTTGACTCAGCTCAATACAACATCCTTTTTCTCTTATTTTCCGGGATTAAAATTTTTCTCAAGATGGATCTCTTCTTCAGCTCATGAATTTAATAATAAAAAGGAGAAGGAAAAAGTTAATTTTATTTTTGGAGATCGTCCCATTAAAATTTTCAGTAATATTGGTCTTTCAGCTTCTGTTTTTTTTGAGATTATTCTCAATGGTTATCTTTCATTTAAACCCAAAAAGATTTTAATTTATAAGATAAGACATATAGGTCATTTGCAAAATAGAAATTTCACCTGGGCAATTTTCTTAGATTTAAGAGCGGGTCTTGGCGATTTCTCTTTTTGGGTCATTTTCCCCAATTGTTGTGGTTTGGATAGTGGTGGTGCTCTTACTGATTATAATTCTATAGTTAGTTTGATAAATAATATTTCACCAAAAATCAAGAAAAAGATATTAGAATTTGATATTCCATATGAAGAAATTCAGAAGAAATTGGAAGACTCTTTTGATTCAGGATCTTATCAAGATGAAAGATTTGACTTCTTTGACCGAGATCCTTTAAAAACAATGAAAATTGCTGAGGCTCTTTATCAACATTTGAAGAACTTAAGGGGGACTTCTAATAAGGAATTAGGCGAAATTTTAGAATATTATTATCCTTCGATAGAAAAAATATATCAATCTTACAGAAATAGAGAATATAGTTCATTATTCAGAGATGCTAGAGCCTTATTACAATCGATAGGAGAAAAGATTTGTTCCTTGAAAAAGATAGAGTTTAATAAGAAGGAATCTCTTAGAGACTTGGAAAAAATCCTTGAAACAAAAAATATTATTGATAGCAGGGTAGGCTCCTATTTTCTTTCTTTTCACATCTCGGCTTCTAAGTCAGCTCATGAGTTATTTCCAGAACCTAATGATCTTGACACTTTTGAAAAAAGAGCAAACATAAGATTAACAGCAATTTTAGCTATTTATCTGATATCTGAATTGATCATAATACTAAGGAAACATTTTGGCATCGAGACTATTGAACAAATTGATAATGATACCCTTAGTGAATTGTAAAGAAAAATAAAAAACTAAGCTTGGAGCAATGTTTTTATGTAGTGTTTGACTTCATTTGCACGAGATGAGTAAGAGAGACGATGCTGATCTGGGTGAAGCAATAGCTGGGGTCGCTCTCGGTATTATTGGGGGTATAGCTTTAGGAGCCCTTCTAGAGTATCTTCTGGCCGGAAATGCCCGAGATGTAATCGAGTTTTGACAAAAGAAATGATTCAATGTCCTAATTGTGGTTGTTTTGTGGAAAGGAGGGTCTAAGTGAGGATTCCTCCTATTTTGGTTGATTATGCTCTACGAAGTGGTAAATGGTTTTTCGTTTTCGATGTTTTTCTATTAGCCGCCAATTTTTGGAGTCTCTTTAGTATTCCTATTGTTTGGTTGGATGTTTTATGGGTATACTTATTGTTCAATGCCTTAGCGATTGCAGCCATTGTCTATAGAAGATATTCCCTTAAACCATCTACTTATATTTGCCCTTACTGCCATGGTCAATTGACTTCAAAGGCTACTTATATATGCCCCAAATGCGGCGAATTGAAGCCTGAGAAATAAGGGCGGGGAATTTCAAATTTATTTATTAGAAGATTAAGCCTTAATAAGTAAAATTTCTTAGTAGTATTGCTAAGGGGATTTAATCCTTTTAAATATTTTCAGTTGCTTCATCTTTATATGCCTCATAACAAATTGCCACAGGTCTCTTGTTCAATATTTCTATTTCACTTTTCTTTTGTTTAATATTATTGAAAATATCGGTTATCGTTTTCCCCCCAAGTATTGTGCCTAATACTCCTAATGGAAAATAAACAGACCCACTTATAGCTATAGATCCAGAGACAATTAGTTTGCCGATATCTTTTTTAATAGAATATTTTTTCAATAATTCATTTACCTCTTGTTCGTGCTTTTTGAAAGCATTAGACAGTGAGTAATTTAAGTCCTTAATAATTTTATTAATATTTTCTAAATTTGCATCATGATATTCATTTAATTTATCAGAGAAAAAATGTCTAAAATTACTTAATTCTTCTTTTTTTCTAAGTTCAATTAAAGTCTGTTCTGGAACATTACCTAACCATTTGAATGTATCATCTGCTAAAACATTGACTCCAATTAAATGAGTTGGCGTTTTCCCTTTTAAATAACTCGCAGTCATTGAATAATCATTCATAAGAAATTGATTTGATTCTTCCCACACTTTTTTTTCTGTAAATAATGGGAAAGAATCTATAAGAGATGATTTTAAATAAATTTGATTTGAATAGGATACATAACCATATGCTGCATGAATAAAAATGTCACTGAAGATTTCCTTTTTAGGGAGAACATATGGTAATCCATCTCCATAAAAATAGCGAATTCCACTATCGCCAGTTGTCTTTAATTTAAATAATTCTTTGACGGCATCGATAAAAAATTTGTTATTCGTATATTGATTTTTTGTGAACATTTGAAACTCTTTTAAAGATTTTATTTTGGAATCCATAAATGATTTAATCTGATCTAAACTGGCTAGTTTTTTTTGGAATAAAGTTGATGAAAACATGCAAATTTGTTCTTCAACAATAGACTGAAATTGTTTTTTTCTAGCTGAATCGATGGAGTCGAGAGATACTATTAATGCGATAGGTTGGTCGACGTCTGCAAGAACTATATTCTTCATCTTAAGAATGTTTAAACCATAAATTAAAAATTTCATATACCGAAAAAGAACCTCATACTCTTGTTTATTAGCTACAGCCCGCCACATTGGATCATCCAAAATTATAGTATCAGAATAAAGACCAAATCTTCGAAAAATCTCTGTTGCATGTGTATCTGTAAGAGAAAAAGATTTTGGCATCGGGACGAAAAAATTATATGTTTTTACTCCGTTCAATTCCTCGATTTCTTTTGTAATAGTCCAAAAATTCTTTTTCCATATTTTTGAAATATCTTCTTCAAAAGAATCTAGTGTAAGTTCACACTCTGTATGGGATAATCCAGATATTTTATTTTCATATAATTCTTTAATTACTTTTCCATATAATCCATCTTTTTTATTAGCAAGTTTGTAAAAATCTCCTAAGTAATCTTCGACTAAGGTAAAATAAGATTCCTGTATTTTCCTTATTTTATTCAGCATAATATTTAGGAACATGAAATAATATTTTAAATCTTTTCTTGATTAGTTATAGAGAATATTCTTTCTATATCAGCCTTCATCTGTTGTTGAGTTGGCCTGTTATATCTCATGGTTGTCATGAAATTTCTGTGTCTGGCATGAAGCTGCACCGTGAGAGGATTCACGCCTTTATTTAATAAATGTGTGATACATGATGCGCGTAACATATGTGGATACATCCGGGATGTTATCCCGGCTTCTTTTCCACATTTCTTGAGGTACCCTCTAACATCCCATTCTCCAATGCGAACTCCTTTCTTGTTGAGGAAAACGGCTTGTTCACCCTCTTTCTTAGATCTTTCATTCTCGATGTAATCCTGCAGCGCCAAAGCAACAGCCGTGGTCATTGACACGATGGCGTTTCCGGTCTTGGTGTTGTCCAATCGAAGTTCCATAGTTTCGAAGTTGAGATCAGAGAGGTTCAGGTTAACCAGCTCCATCTTGCGTAGTCCGCAGTGGTACAAGGTCTGAAGTATGGCATAGGCAAGCTTGTTTTTTGTCTTCGCAACAGCAAGGATAGCATCGATCTGTTCATTGGTGAACACGTCCTTGTTCTTGATGACGGGTCCGGGAATCCTTAGGTGCAGGTCTTTTCGTTTAAGGATATGCTTGCAGAAGGCGTTGATGGCAGCGAACCTCGCCCGGTTCCCATTCTGAGCATAGCGTTCAACAAGGTAGAGCCGAACGTCGCTGAGATCATCCTCCGTCATGGAGAGCGGATCTTTCATGGCAAGCATCTGGCTGACAACCTTTGTATACATGTAGATGGTGCTCTTGCTGTAGTTGTTCTCACGCATGTAACGGTTGAACTTGTCCAAGAGATTGTCATTGTCATTTTCTTGTTTCGAAGAAGAAGTCTGTATGACCGAAGTCGTAATTGCCTTAGGTGATGTGTTCAACTGTTTTTGAGTCGCTATCTGATTTAAACTGGCCTGCACCAAAATCTTATTACCACTATGGGTATTGTTCCCGCTTGGGATCATAATAGCACATCCTATTATGGTCTCAGACCCCTGGATGCTCGCAGCATCTGGGGGTCAATTTTGACCTTATTTTTCTCGGAGAAAGATAATCGTTCTACTCCTTATAAATTCCTGGAGGGGGTCAGAGAAACTATTTCTTTTCTTTATATCCAACTGCCGTGCTTAAAATTGAAAAATCCGCATTCTCCAAAGTTATCCGTAAACAATCCTTACATATCAAGTCTGTCATAATATCGAAAATTGAAATCATTATAAAGGATGCATTCCCTGAAAAGGCAGGTTTATTTATTTCATATGTAATTGTTATTATCTCACTATCCCCACATATTTTGTGACGGTCTTTCTTTTCATTTACCTTATTAATTTTTGTTCGGAAACCCAAACAGTCCAGCCTAGAGAAAATCGCAATAAGTTCTTGTTTTTCCATGGACAATATTCTTAAAAAATATTGAAGGTTTAAATGAATATTCTCTGGGGGCCCTTCCGGGCAAGTCTCTAAGTATGCTTTAAACAAAATATCTCTCTCAGTAGGAGTCATTAACTTAAAGCTCTCATGAAATGTATATGCTAAATTATATATTAATTCCTGTTTTTTTGGTTCTCTTACTTTTAATTCTTCGAATAATCGATCGGGATTATCTGGAAAATAGTTAATCCGAGGTATCGGCCCTATTTTTTCTTTAATTAATTCAGCTAACATTCTAGGTGTTTTACCCTTTAAACTGATATAACCAATGGTAGGTAACTCCCCTGGAATTTTTGTATTATCAAAACGAACAGGTAAGATATACTCCTTATTTTCAATAAAAGCCCGAGCTTGTGCGCTTTCTCGTTCATGATTTGTCCAGACTTTCTGGGCATAATTCTTCGAAATAAACATTACTGTATATCTTGCTTTTGTTTGATAGATGTCTCTTAGATGTGTATACAGATTTTTTCCCCATAAAATTACTTCTTCATATTTATCATAAAAAACTTTAATATCCATTTTTATTAATTCCTGAGCCACTTTTTCAACAAAATTTCTATCCTCCCCAGCAAACGATAATGCAACATCATAGTAATAAGCAATAGAATTATTTCCCTGTTCTTTTTTTTGCATTTTTACAAGATAATAAATAACATATATTTAACTTTTAATTTGTTTATATATTCCTATAGCTTTGACCATCCCGGGTACTTCATCCAGCTTTTGTATGAGGTTCACCCAATCACTGTCCTTGGCTTGTTTCTGCACACTTATTTGAAAAAAAATTATTAATAGTCCTTTATATATCAAAATACGAGAAATGAAAAAAGCCCTTGTTTCCTGTGTACTTTTTCTGTTGTTATCTCTCAATGCCTCAACCTTCCATGCGACTGTACAGGCCCATGAGAATACAGACAATAACAATGCAGGCATCTGTGAAGGATACATTCTCTGCAGCGTCATGCCGGTCATAAAGAATGATGAAGGTGAAGGTTATTGGACGTCTCTCATCGAAATGAATGGAACAGAGATACACAGGTGGAATACGACCCCAGACCCGGCAAAGATGCTGCCCGGCGGTTCAATCATTTCTGCGACTGGACGATATATGAGCGAATGGGACAGTTCAAACCTGACGCAATTGGATTGGAACGGATCTGTCGAATGGAATTTTAACGGCTGGGAAACGGATGAAAACGGAACACCAATTGCACGCGAACATCACGATTTTGAAAGAGAAGGAAATCCAGTGGGGTACTATGCGCCAGGTCAGGATTTTGTGCCACACGGCAAAACCTTGATTCTAGGGCATCATACAACAACGAACGCTAATGTCAGCTTTAAGCAAATAATAGATGACGTGATTTACGAAGTTGACTGGAATGGAACGCTGACAGGCTTCGAATGGCACGCCTCCGACCATATCGATGAAATGGGGCTTAGTGCACAAGAAAGGAGAGCAATCTGGTTGAACCCTGGCGGAGCTGGATTGATCCTAGGTTGCCTACCTGGCGATTGGATCCATATCAATTCAGTGTCCCTCCTAGGTAAAAATAAGTGGTTCGAGAAAGGCGATGAACGGTTCAATCCTGAAAACATCATCATTAGCACACGAAACACGAATTTCATGGCGATCATCAGCAGACAGACAGGAAAAATCGTCTGGAGAATTGGGCCAGATTTCTCAGAAAAAACCGAAGAAGGACGAAAGCTTGGAAAAATGATCGGCTTTCACCATGCACACATGATTCCTGACGGTCTACCAGGAGCAGGCGACATCCTCGTATTCGACAACGGCGGAGCAGCCGGGTACGGTCTGTTAGGTTTCCCAAATGAATTCAGATGGTTCTCAAGGGTACTTGAATTTAATCCGATTACCTTGGACATAGTCCAAGAATATCGTCATAATGAGGGGTTCAACGTTTTATTTCGAAATGGTTGTCTTCATAAATTATTCAGTGCTTCCATGAGTTCCGTCCAAAGGCTTCCAAACGGAAATACATTGGTGACTGAGGGCCTGTCTGGCCGTGTTTTTCAAATAACTCCGGCAAATACAGTCGTGTGGAGCTACACAACCCCACAGAGAAAGAACGTTCTCTACCGGGCATACATGGTTCCACCCGAGTGGGTTCCAGGCAATCCTGCTGGATACGCATTTTGGGGGAATAATTCGAATTAATTCCACATCTTCTTATTTTTCCTGGTTCTCCCCCCGCTGCACCTGTACCTCGACCGTCTTCTTCCGAACCGGCACCAGCCGCTTCACCTGCAGCCGCACCGTCCGCCCCGGCCGGTACTGATCGATCGGCACCCCCGGCGCCTTCCCATCCACCTCATAGATGAAGTACCCCCGCTCCCCGTTAATCGACGTGATATACTGCACATCCCCCACCCGCGTAATCTCCACCCCAGGCACCTGCCGCAGCGCATCAAACAGGCTCTCACGCTCCCCAATCGACACCCGCGCCTCCTCCCCCAGCGGATCCAACGCCTCCTCCACGTTCACCCCCACCGACGACAACAAATATAGATTCCCCACAACCCGCTTCCGAACCAACCCAGCACCCTCCAGCACCCGCACGTGCCGAGCGACCACAGGCACCGACAACTTAAGCCTTCGCGCAACCTCGGACACATGCAGCTCCCGGCCCGCAAGCTCCTTGAGAATCCTCACCCGCGTCGGACTACTCAAGGCCTTAAACACATCGTTACCCATAGTACTAACAATCATCATCATTTTTGCTACATTTAAACCTACCGACTCCCTACACACCCCAAGAGGCAAGAAACTTATGAAAAAAACAACAGCCACCCTCCTTCTCCTCACACTAGCCCTCCCCCTCATCACCCAACCATTATCTCTCGTCACCGCAGACCCACAAGCGACCTACCCCTACTCACCCGACGACCCTGTCATCACCAACGCCCTCCAATACCTCCAAACAATACAGGCACCGGACGGAAGCATCGCTGGCCCCGCCACCTCAGCATGGGCAGCCATGGCCTACGCCGCCGCCAACAAAACAGACCCCCGCCTCACCGCCTACCTCGTCGACAGCCTCACCCTCCTCGACAACAACACGGCTACAGACTGGCAGCGACAGACCCTCGCCTTGGTCGCCTGCGGCCAAGACCCCACCACAGTCGCAGGAACAAACCTCCTCACCAAACTGGAAAGCTTCTACGACGGCACACAGATTGGAAACCCCACCCTCCTCTACGACGACCTCTTCGGCATCCTCGCCCTGGTCGCCTGCGGCACCGCACCACAGGCACCCCTCATCCAGCAGGAGAAAGCCTACATCCTCACCTACCAACAAAATAACGGCGGCTGGGGCGACGCCGACACCACCGCGGCCGCCATCATGGCACTCACCGCCGCAGGAGAAGACCCGCAAGACACGTCCATCGCCACCGCCCTCGCCTACCTCAAAACCACTCAAGCTAATAACGGAGGTTTCCAATCCTGGGGGACCACCAATGCCGCCTCCACCGCCTGGACGACCTGCGCCCTTATCAAAGCCGACCAAGACCCCACCAGCCCATCCTGGCAGAAGAACAACCACACACCCATCGACTACCTCACAAGCCTCCAGCGCACCGACGGCGGCTTCAACTGGAGCACCACCCAGAACCTCAACCCCGAATGGATGACCTCCTACGTCCTCTGCGCGCTCCTCGCACATCCTTACCCCGTGAGGATCTGGCAGCCGACCCATCACCAGGACCCCTCCACCGGAGCCGAATGGACAGGAACCGTGCGCGTCGAAGGAAAAACCACAACCCTCTTCAACGGCACCATCCACTGCAGCAACACCACCATCCAGGCCTACAACCAAAGCAGTGGGCAGATGCAACACTACACCTTCCCAGACCCCACGGTCCTCAGCGCCCTGGTCACCGCCCTGGACGCCGCACACATCACCTACGACATCATCTACTATCCCGACTGGGGCGCCTTCTACGTCAAGACCATCGCCAACGACTCCGACTGGTGGCACTACTGGGTCGACTACACGCTGCCCATGATCGACGCCGGACACTACCTCCTCAACAACACCACCCGGCAGGTCCTCTTCGGCTACCTGGAACAATGGGACGCCCACGCCCTGCGCATCACCCTTGGCAAGCACACCATCAACGTCTCAGAGGAACTCCTTGTGCATACCTACAACGAGACCATGGCCCCTGTCGGGAACATCACGATCTGGGTCGGGACCACCCGCTACGCGACTGATGAGTCCGGGACCGCGATCATCCAATGCACCACACCCGGTGACTACCAGGTCTACGCGGAAAATCCCGGCTACGTCCGCTCAGAAAAAACACCGCTTTCGGTCGTCAAGTCCCTACAGATCACCAGACCACAGAACAACACGATATATCTATGGAACCGGCCGCTCCAGCGCCCCCACAAAGGCGTCTTCGTCCTCGGCCCCCTCGACATCGAGGTCAACGCCGTCGCCGCGATCGACAAGGTCGAGTTCTACCTCGACGGCACCTTGTACCACACCGACGCCAGCCGGCCCTTCACCTGGAGACTGAACCTCAGGATGTTCCTGACGGAGGCAACCCTCAGCGTCTACGGCTACACCTCTGAGTACGGCCGGCCTCTGAGCCTGTACGACAGCGACGAACTCCAAGTCACCCTCCTGAACTGTTTCCCACACTTCCATAGACAGTGATGAGGTGAGCGCATCCGCCTGCCGCATACCAAGAAACGGGCTATCATCGTCTACGTGGTGGTCGTCGCCGTCCTGCTGTCCCTGATGGCCCTCGTCTCCCACTGCGATCTCCTCTCGCTCTCATTACAGCGTAACCCTGACGGCCTGGCGCGCAACATCAGCATGAGGATCATCACGCCGTCCTGGTCCCTTGAGTATCTTGGGAGGAATACCACCAACGTGACGGTCGCCGATTTCTCGGATGAATGCGCAGCCGCCTTGAACATCACTATGCAAAAAGAATACTGGAAGGGCTACCATTCCTATTTCATCCGCGGGATCAACGGGGTGAAGAACGGGGATGAGGGCTGCTATTGGCAGTACTATGTGAACGGGCAGTTCTCCGCAATCGGATGCAGCCAATACTTTCTTAGAGACAACGACGTCGTCGAGTGGCGATTCGAACCATCACACTGGGGACCGTAGCGAATAGTGAGCTGTATGGAAAAATCAGCCCCGCCCAGCATCTAACTCTCGCAACTTTGACCATGATTGAATTCTTGATCCTACGCTGAATTCACATTATTCATTTATGAAGTTCCTGTTCGAAATATTTTAATTTATCTTTTGAATCTTCTAACGCTCTGATTAATTTTCCCAACGCAGGATCCGCTTCCATTGCCGCCATTGCTTTTACTTGGGGCGCCTTTTCATTTGTATATAACTCCACATTATGATTCAACTCACTAAGTGCGCTGACTGTTTTTACAAAATTTTTATGCTCATTATTGTAATTCACTTGATTTTTTCCGGCCTCATTCGAAACGCTTTGAACCTGCTTCCTCAAATCTTTCACAGGCTTATTTCCAAAATAAAAACCGATAATGGCTCCAATCCAAGCCACAAACGCTGTAATCACCTTGTCAACGTTGTCAGTATCAGCCGGCCTTACAAACCAATACACAATAATAAAAAAAGTTAAAATCATTGTCAAAGCCAGAACAAACGGAAATACGTCATCTTTTAAATCCAACAGAAAAGAATCTTTTTGATCAGCCATTCACTATCTCCTCAATTTATTAATTTAAATTACAAAGAGAACAATAAATGCATATATAAATTCTTTTAAAATATGAAAAAACCAAATGATTTTTTCTATTATCAATAGAGGCCCGGAAAAACTGCGCGGTCTGAACCGCAGTAAAGGCCCGCAGATGAAAGGAACGAAGGCGGAACGGGGTCATAGGGGCGTAGCCCCTATTTCATAATTGTCTATATTTAAAAATGAGGAAAAGAGGGAATTTTCCCTCTTTTATCCATAGCTTTAAGGAGACCGTTTCCAGATTTCACAGCCGACTTCAGGACCAAACCCATGTTTGGTTTTGTCCCAATTATAAATGGCAGTAAACGTCCCTGCAATGATCGTCCCTGTCCCTTTAGGGTATTCGATCATTGAGCGGGCTGCTGAGTTCCACGTATCTCCGAACCCATCAGATATTTCACCATCACGGGTCCGAACACTGACGTACCAGCCTGTTCCGTTGTACCGGAACACCTGGCAGCCGCCGCCTTTTGCTGCGCCCATCCAGATGCCATCTGTTGCAACCGTCATACCCCAGACATATTTATTAGATGTATTTCCGAAACCATCACTATAATTTGCATTGTTATGGTGCTCGTTATATGCTTTCTCACCAATGAGGTTATGCCAGGCGTTCGGCCCGTTCGTTCCATCGTAACTCCAGACTTCACATGCTTGGGTTTTGGCGAGCACATTAGTCGCAGTTCCAATATACAGTAACCCGTTGTAAACGCCCATCCGTCGAATCCCGTCAGTCGACCATTCACCAAACCCATCACGATGCCCTGGGTGAGTCCCATTCGGAAGCGAAACTTTTGTCCAAGTGATACCATTACTTGATTTCCATAGTTGACACCCGGTACCATTCCTAAGGATACCGAATGGGGCGTGAGAATTACCCGTCCCGACATACAGATTGCCCGAGTAGTTTCTCATCTCCCAGGCATAGGTATTTGTGACGCCATTGTTTAGGTCTGGGTCTGGGTCTGCTGGTATGGTCATATTCGGTCGGAACCCATGGTCCACTACTTTCGTCCAGTTTTCACCATCGTTGGTTCTCCAGACTTCACATGCACCAGTCTGTGTGAAATTAAAATTCATTGTCCCAACGTACAGATAGCCGTTATATTCTTCGATGCTACCTGCGGCCATGTTGTCAGGGTTGCCGAACCCGCCATTGTTTGATGTCCGCCCGGTTCTGTTATATGCGTCTAATCCAACGACTTGTTCCCAGTTGGTGCCATCAAAACGCCAGATTTCACAACCTTTTCGGGTAATATGGAATATGCCATCAAGCAGCGGGCCACACCCTGGAGTATTCCAGGTTCCCACATAGAGTTTATTTTTGAACTCTTTCATGACGCCGACACAGAAGTTAGACTGATAGTTAAATCCAGCGCCCATTCCCGTGGTTGAGTTCTTACCCACAACGTGTGTCCATGCTCCGGTGGAGCTATTATATTTCCAGAGATCACATCCATCGCTACATAAGGCTCCAAGATGAAGTAGTACCCGCAGGACATTTGTGCCGTTCGTCATGCCTTTCGCTAACCCAAGGAGTATATCGGGGACACCACTCATGCCAAAGACCTCTGGATCAAGATAATAGACATGTTGACCACCATCAGGCGAAAAATAATAGTGTTCGTCATAACTAGTGCTGTTCAAAGGCGTCGGATCAAGGTTGAGGAGACCTTGCCTCTGTTCGATTTGGAGGAGGTTCTGTATGCTCCGAACCACGGGATCCATCGATAGTGGCTGTGAGAGAATATATTGGACGATACTTTGCGGGGTTAAGACTGTCTGATTTAATATCCAGTTTAAAAAAATGGATTTCCAGTTTGATAAGCAATGATTTTCTGTACCAACATACAGTTCATTCTTGTAGATGGTAATCCCTCGGGTTGCAATGTTATGGCTGTTGTTAAAGCCCTTATTAATTGTGCTACTGCTCCCTATGAGTTGGCGCCATTTATTGATAGGAGGAGGGTGTCCTTGAGTTGCGACGATGACGCTACTAGATAAGATCAGGGAGAGGGTAACCAGTATCTTGATCAGCGGTGCGAACTTGCCTTTTTTTCGATACAATATATTGTTTTTTATCATTTACTCACGTTCAACGAACGTCGCTTTAATATATAAATCTTATTATACAATCATTATTAATAGTTACAAAAAAATATTTTTAACAGAACTTTTGCACTTTTAGGTAGGAAGAAGCTGGTCGTGTATAGAATGATGCGAATTGGACACAATATTTTGTATCCGAGTTATCTCATCTGATGCATGGTTCCCTTCGTAAATTTTTTTGCTTGCTTCCATCATCGAATGAACAGCCATATGTAAAAATGAGCCGAATCCCCCGTCCTTTTTGAATTTTTCAAGATAATCATTCTGTTTAGAATCTTTGAGTATAATGTGCTTTCTGATTGAATTTCTTGTCATTTCTAGACACCTCGGTAAAAAGCGAAATGAATAACCAGGAGAGGGTATGTCATAATGACAAAACATTGGTCAGATAAGAGGGTATTCTCGGAAGCATGTTGTGTAATTTTGACACACTCATCTAATTGAAACTGGTCGTTGTCTAATCCTCATAAAATTTCCTTTCGCTAAAAGAGAACGCCTAATCGGCACTACAAAAAAAGAGGGGTGGAAGAGTGTTAAAAATTTGACAAATTTTCCGGCGATATTTTTGCAAAAACAGGAGGGGGAACCCCTTTGTTACCCACCTATTGTAAAATTCAAAAAAAGGAAAGAAAAAAAGAGAAGCTTTTAGAGAGTAATGTAGGCGAACTATTCAACCGCGTTTTAGGGGTGTTTGTTAAGATTTTCAACAGAAGCGTGAAAACCTTAACCCCGACAGAAGCATTTTTTCTTTTCGACAGGTCCTCTTCTGTGGGTAAACGAATTATAAGGGAAATCCTAGGAGAAATAACAGGGCTCTTGTGAGATTTGAACTCGAGGTTGGTATCCCTTCCCCTGCATTTTTTCTCTCCTTACCTAAATAGTAAAATGATCCTAACAAAGATTTAAATATCCAAGGGTTCTTCTACGCACAGGAGGGGGTAGGTGAGATGTACGGCTTATACTCATCTGACCGCCTTCTTTCGTCTAAGAGCAATCCACCTCACGATATACAATACCGCACCCACGAACAGAGCAATGAACGCGCCTTGACCAAGGTTTTGGAGAATGCTCTCTTGGTCATAGAAGTTCGAAAGGAGACCAAACGCTACAAACAATCCTACCATCCACACAACGATTAAGACATTCGAATATTCAAACCAACTTCTGTGTGGCTCTTCAACAGACATGACTTCGAGAAGGTTCCAACATTCCTTAAAGATTTCGTGTCGTGCCAATTTGCAGAATAGAAGTTCTGACGATTTATTAATAGCGGCAGGGAATACTGCGCGATCTGAAGCATCAGCGTAAGTCCTATAAAGAAAAGGAACGAAGGCGGAACGGGGTCATAGGGGCAAAGCCCTTATTTCATTATGATATTGAGATGATTCTTCCTAAGACATCATCGATTTTTATCGTACGAATATCAACAGAAATTACACCGACATCTATTTTTACATACCAGATTTTTCCAATTTGCGTAGCATCTATTAGTTTTACAAAAGGAGTTCCATGTGTTTTGGCAAATTTTATAGCTATATCTGCTGCTTGTTCTGAATTCATATGTTTATGTGTATTGTGTGTTTTCTCAAATAGTTTTTCTTCCAACAACTTTTTCTTCTCTCCTCGACAATATCTAAAATTGATTCGTTGATTACTGTACGAACAAAAAGCATAATGCAACCGATTTCGCTTTTTGCAATGCCTCTTCTGGACTCATCCCCCCTTGAATATTTTCGAGATAGGTTTCATAAAATATTTTTTTCGCTTTCTCAATTTTCTTCTTATCGCCGTTTTTATTGAGAAAGTTTTCAAACTCTTTAAGCGATTCTGGAACGTGCTGTTGTTGTTTGTCTGGAGAACGCCTTACCCACATTTATATTATATTGTATCATTCCAGATATTTTGTATTATTGGAGTAGATTTTCAAAATGGTAAAATTACATCCCTAATACTGCATTTAAGATATTAAATTTGACAGACTAAATTAACCACACTCAGATTATACAGAACCAGTTTGCAAACACTAAATTGACAAAGACAAAATATGATAGATATTTAAATTCCATAAGCATATTCTGAAATTATGATACATTGGAGAACTATAATTTTATTTAAAATTCTGGCAACAGCTATTTTAACATTATTCATAGGATTTTTCTATTTTACATCGGAGGTATTCCTGGTTTTTATTGGGAACCTTGTGTTTTCTTATTTCTATGTTTATTCAATGGCAAGTTGGTTTAAGTACGTATGATAGGGATATAGGGATATTGACTGAATTAAAAGAGTATGAGGGTAAGTTAGAAATGATTAGAAATGAGTTGATTCAACTTCCTAAACTCATGGAAACAAATAATTCTATGATGGCAGATTTCATTAGAGCAAATAATTTAGAAATGATTCAAGTAATTAAAGATCAAAATAAAAAATAAACATATTTCTTTGCCAACTCTGATTTTCAAACGCTATTTAACCAACGCTATGCTTTACAGAACCTGCAATGGTAAAATTCATATTCAAATTCCTTTCTCCAAAAAAAATAACAGTCATTTTCCTGTGACAACCACTGACTCAGCCGTCTATTGCTTTAGACCGCATTTTTGAAATGTAACCCAGATTCTGAAGAATCTATTATGGAATAGAATTTGATCAAGCATTCAAGCACCACAAATCCCTCGGACGGATCAACTTCGGTTAATCCTCATCCTACCTCTGAGACCAACAACGACATTACAACATAACCATTGTTGACGACCGGCAGCGGTGCCTGACCGCCGAGTGAGATACGGCAAGACCTCCCAAGGCTTGCCGAGGAATGAAGGCAGAATGGGATTATAGGGGCAAAGCCCCTATTTCATGTGCAAGATAGAACTCTAACTAATTTATATACAAAGCCAGCAAAGCCATTATAAAGCACTACTCATTTTTTAAAAAAGGAAAGATAAAGATGTCAATTAAAATCTTGGCTATTGGGGCTCATCCTGATGATGTAGAACTTGGATTAGGTGGCTGTTTAGCAAAGCATGCAGAAAATGGAGATGATATGTGTATCTTGATACTTTCGAGAGGCGAAAAAGGTGTAAGCGATGACAAACTTGAGGATAGAGGGGAGTTGGATGAAAAACAGAGAAATGTTCTGAAAGGACGAACGCGAGAAAATGAAACAAAAAATGCCTTAAAGCTTCTTGGAGTAAAAAAAGAAAATATAAAAATTCTCGGGCTTCCAGACAATGGGATTAAAATTAACAAAAAGGTTATTGAGGATGTGTATAAGCACATAATGGAAGTAAACCCAGACGCAATCTACACTCATCATTTTGAAGACGATCATTTGGATCATGTTAACACATCGCTTATCAGCCTTCATGCAGCAAGAAGAATAAAAACAATGCTGTTTTATGAATCACCAACGACGAGAACTTCATTTTCACCTAATTATTTTGTAGACACCACAGCATATGTACAAAAGAAAATTGAGGCTATTAAACTGCATAAAACACAAGCAGGGAAACCATATATGAATAAAAAAGTGATAGTTTCAAAAGCTATTTTCAGAGGATTTCAAGCCAAAGTTCAATATGCGGAAGCATTTATTGTTCATAGGATGGTGGAGATATAAAGATCGGTGTTACATATAATCCCTATAATCCAGAACTTGAACAAGTAATACTTACAGACCCTCGTATTGACTTTGTAGAGGTTAAAGATCTGGAAACTGAACTCATTAAATCTAAAATGGAAATCTTAAGGAAGTTTCCAATTTCAATGCATGTTCAATATCTCCACGAGCATAATAAGAGCGTAACGTTAAATCTGGTTTCAGACGAAGTTAAGGAGATGTTAAAGGATAGTGGTTCTTCCATTTACAAGATTTATAAAATTTTACAGCCTTTTGTAATTTCTTTTCATCTCGGTTTCTCATCTAAAATAGTTGGAATGAAGGGGATAGACAAACATAATTTTGCTATAGGAGAAACTCTATCAATGGGCGAAATTTTCAAAAGCATTTCCGAGTCGTTGAATATAGTCAAAGATGTATTAGGCGAAGAAGGTTATAAAGGAATGATTTTAGTGGAGAACTTGGACTATCATCCTACTGGAGCCTATGAATTTGTTTGTGAGTATGAATTTATTTCAAAAATAGCAAGGAAAACAAGATGTGGAATTTTGCTCGATATCGCACATACGATGATTTCTGCTTGTGAGTTTAAGATAGATACTGTTGATTTCGTGAAAAGGATAGGAATTGATTTGATTTATGAGATTCACGTGAATTCTCCGTTACGGAAGGATGGAGTTTGGTATGATATAAATGAACCTTTTTATTATTCTAATGATGCGGAAAAAATACTTAAACTTATTTTAGAAAAAAATTTAAATAAAGAATTGATATTAAACATAGAATCAGAAAAAGATATTGTTGAACAATTAAATATGATTAAGGGGTGGAGGAAATGAGCAGCTTTGAGGAACTTATTAAGGAGAAAACAATTTTCAGTATCGATCAGTTGGAAGAAAAGAAAGAACCTCGTAGTATATTTTTACCATATTATGAATTAGGGAATCTCGACACTTATTATAGAAGGGGAGATAAACCTGCGTATACAGGTAATTTCATTCCAGTATGGCTCTATCCAGTCTTTTTAGACAAAGTTATTATGTATTTACCACCTTATCGGAGTGATGATGAATTTTTTAATTATTGTGGTGCATCTTTAGATCAAGTATTGGAGTTAATAAAAGCGGATTTACTCGTACCTATTATTGGAAATAGCCTTGAAAGTTATCAAAAGGATATCTTTGATAAGTTTATTAAAGAACTTCCTAAAGATAAGCCTCTTATTCGTGCTCAATTATTTGAGGATGCACGTTTGGATGGTGATCTTGAGTTTCAAAGAGAAGTATCTGAAAAATCTAAAGAGTATCAATTGAGAATTAATGGATTTGATAAGCATGCAAGAGAAGAGTATAATATTAAAAAACAGGAAAATCCACTGATTCAAGACTTGAGTAGACTTCCTTTTTTTATTGCTGAAAGGGTTAAATGGCAGGAACTTTATGGGTTAAATCATAATGTTGAGCGGATAGAGAATTCATTAAATAATTCACCTTTGACAGCTTACAGAACTGCCAGGACTTTGCATTATATTGTGGCCCCAAAGATATACAGTCGAGGAGGTTTTACTATGATGGCCATTGATGATGATTTACAATTAACAGACGAAGATGGAAAAATATTAGCGCCGGCATTTCCCTTCGGAAGTAGCGAAACTGAAACTGTTCATGCAGCAAAAATAGTTCAAATACCCATGCAAAAGTGGGAGGTTAAGCAAGCGGTAAATTTGGTTATTGAGATTCGAAAGCATGACAAAGAAGTTACCGAAGAAGAGAAAATGCTGAGAGGGAATATAATTGAAGTTATGAATAGAACATGGCATACATATTCTTTTCAAAAAGATCCTATAAAGATGTATAAAAAAAATACTATAGACTTACACAGCGCATTTGGGACTTTTTCGGATAAATTATTAGAAGAACTTAAACGCAAAGGTAGAAGACGTGAAATTATTAATACACTCTCAGCAGGAGTAACTTCTATTCCCGCAGCCATTCGGGAGAAGGATCGGAGGACTTTGGTAGATAGTTTTGAAGAATTGGTTGATTTAACGACATCTCCTCTTAAAAACATTGTTAAGACTATCTGGATTCTTTTAATTAAAGCGCGTTTAGTTCAAGAGGATGATCCACAAATTGTACAAAAAGTCGTAAATCAGATAAGAACATTAAGTGGTTCGGTTGAATTATGGGGCATGAAAGAGGAAATTAATACTCCTTTCATGCTTGTTCAGTATAATAATCCCATATAAAGGAAAAAGACCATGGAGCTGAGTTTAATTATAATAATTGTTGGAATTAGTTTAGTAATAAATGTTACCATTAATTTTATTTTTTATAAATTTACTTTAACTATTATTGATACAAAGATTGATACAAAGATTGATACAAAGGTAAATATACAGTCTTTAAATTTTAATTATTTTAACCAAAATCAAATTAATGGGTTACATATCGACTCTCGAAGTGATTAGAAAGAAGATTATCGAAAGGCAACGATTTTGATCTAGATAGCAACCGGAAATATCACGTGGTTTAAACAGAGTAGTAAAGACCCGCAGATTAAAGGCCGCCGTCTTTTTCAGAACAACCATCAATACTTGTCTTTATCGCATGCGACAGGCGACAACCGCAAAAAGAAAAAAGAAGAGAGAAAGATGCTGCAACTTTTCATTGAATTTTTTGGCGATATTTTAGGCGAATGGGCTGTATCAACCCCTTTGTTGGATAGCTCTCCACGCAAGTATTTGTCGATGAAGACCTTGACGCGGTCTTCATTGTTGAGGTCCGCCTTTCGTATGAATATCCTCTCGATGTCCCCTTTCATCTATTGTTGCGTAGGGCGGTTGTAGGTCATGGTTTGGGCGAAATCGGTATGTCGTGCATGTTTCTGGACTGTGAGCGGATTTACCCCTTTGTTGAAGAGGTGGGTGATGCACGACGCCCGGAGCATGTGAGGATTGACCCTTTTTTGGATCCCTGCCTCGATGGCGCATTGTTTTAGGTGATTCCTGATGTAATGCTCACCGATTCTCTGCCTATGTTCGTTGATGAATACCGCTTTTTCCTTCTTTGTCTTTTATCCTAATTGGTGGGTTTATGGGTTATGAGGTAAATGTGTATGTGTAATAAAAGAAATAATTTTGTTATATTATATATATTATTTAAATTTTTCAAAAAATGAAAAAGGTTATTAATGGAAAATAGGTACGTAAAATTGGAGGTTAGGAAATGGTAAGTAGGAAATTTTTCGGACTAGTAGTCTGTTTGATGCTCGTGGCAACCAGTCTAATGGTAACCAAATTCGACCCAAAGAACAGCGTCTCAAAAGCCGTGGCTGTGCCAGAAGGCCTCGACTATGATTATCTCTGGGAAGTGTTAGGGAATCTGACCAATGTGATATACGATGCATACAACCAAACTGATATCCCCAAGGGAAGGAACTTTGACTCAAAAGGAGGAATATACACTGCAAATGAAATACTGGTGCCTCGACTTGAAACCATGTTCGGCCAGGGGAATGTAAAAACAGAGCGACTTGCCTACATCAATGAAGCGCATAGAAACTATTCATGCATCATCAACGACACCGATTTTCACTTGAGCGTCAACACAGATCCTGGAGCACCGACGTACCCATTCATGAATCCTATTTCACGGAAGGAAATCGGATATATCCCCTATAAAAACACAATAGAAGCAAGTAAAGACAATGCCGCTTCGCGAAGCGAAAATTGGACAAAGCATTATGTCTTCGATAATACCAAGATCGTCCCCTTTGAGCTCGGAAAATTATTTGGAGGGAGAGGCTCCTACACCGTTCGTGAATTCGGGAAATTGACTGACTATATTTTCAAAGTGATCTTCGGAATTGTTCATTACATAGGACCCGACGATCCTTGCCCACCAGACTATATGATTGACCGCGTCTTCCTGATTGACGATCTGCCAGGAGCGCAGGCAAAGCTGGATACCATCACTGACGCAACAGCGGTCATCATCGTTGACTACAATGATCAAGGAATCGAATACATTACTGATACCTCAAATTGTTGTTACCCCGTTCTTTGGATTGATAACGAATCTGGGAACGAGGTGAAAGAACGCCTGTCAAGCTACCCTGTCGTCTTAGTAGATAACTTTGGAGACTTCATGACGGATCTGACCTTCCGTTATGATTTCCTTGGTATTTATCCCGCGTACCAGCCATTTGTTCTCCTTTGTAGAATCCCGGATCACAGTGAACTGTTGAATGTGACATGGTATAGTCACCCATTATACAAGACGATCGCATTAGGTGAAACCCTCGTGAATTTCCCCACCCACCAGGACGAAGCCATCCATGCCAAAGTAAGTTTTGCTCATGTCTTATTTGCTGCCACACTCGTCACACAATTCTTTAATTTCATCAATTGTCCGGCACTCAATTGCACAGCTGTTATTTTATATGATTCGCATGACTACCATTTTGTTGTCGATCAAAATACCGAAAAAAATTCTACCTATATGCTGCCAATACTGACGTTAAATTACACGGCTGGCGATTTCTTAAGCGAGAATCATGACACCACGACTCTTACCGGCGATGCAAGACAGGATTACCTCGAAGAGACGCCGGGACATCCAGGGACGATAGGGGACGACGTCTATGCCAACATCTCGATTCCCGGCGGAAGCCCCGGTAACGCTGTTGGGATCTTCTCAAATAGGTACGACGGCATGTGGGGACAGACACCCGGCGACTCCGGAGTCGGGTGCGCAATCGTCCTCACCATAGCAAAATACGTCAAAGACCATCCCTCCATCAAACCAAAATACAACCTCACGTTCCTTTTCACAACGGCGGAGGAACACGGATTCCAAGGCGCTCGACACTACGTCGACAATCATTCAGGTAGTCTGGGTAATACCCTAGTACATTGGCTGATCCTCGACCAACTCGGCTTTAACCAGAAGAACTGCGGAGTGTCGATTTTCACAACAGAAAAAGAGAGAGAAAAAACATTGGATACCATTCGAAAAGAGAGCGGCTATTCGAATTACGATTGCTGGGTCAGAGCTGGATCTGGTTTTGGATCAGAACAGGGGACGGTCAATGCTACATTTCCCCAAGCAAATACGACCTGTCTGTTCAAGGGTGACAGCGTCGTCGGCAAGA
This sequence comes from Methanobacteriota archaeon, assembly GCA_963769885.1. Taxonomy (GTDB): domain Archaea; phylum Thermoplasmatota; class E2; order DHVEG-1; family DHVEG-1; genus CAIRCU01. Next base: position 106,804 of record CAVYNH010000004.1, on the reverse strand, counting down.
ACATTTTTGGCAAACCAAAATATATCGGATACTCCTGGGATCAATGGCATCGAGCCGGCGACAACTATACCGACGGCGACAGCATGCAATACATCGATCACAGCGACGTCGTCGCCTCTACGGAATTGATCTGGGATATCTTCAAATATTACATGCTGAACCCCGACTGCGAGTTCGACGGACCGGTGACTTTTAACGTTGTTGACATCGATCAGGATGGAAAGGATGACTCTATTCAGGCGACGCTCACCGTGACATCCACCCTCCCCTCAGACAAGGTGAGAATCAAAGCCAGCCTCCTAAATGACGATTGCCAGGACGTCACGTGGAAATACTTTGATTTCGAAGCGACCTCCGACGGCGTTCAGAAGACGATCACGATGACGCTGCCGCCGGTAAATGGGGTGAACGCCGGCTGGTATAAACTCCACCTCGAGCTGTACAATTCCTCCGGACGAATTGACAATATTATCAGGGATGAAACCAGTCGCCCGAATGATATCGCGACGCAGGTTCCTTTCGTTCATTTAGATAAGCGCAGCAATGTCGACCCCAACAAGCCAGGGGACATTACCGGCCCGACCACCGTCCATGCCGGAGAGAAAGCCACATTCAGTTCAACCGGGACCGATGATGACGAAGGAGACCCATTACAATATCAATGGTACTGGAACTATGAGTGGACAAATGACAATGATCGCGTCGGGCCGATCGTTGAAGACCACCCATGCGACGCATCCCACGTCTACCATTGGGCGGGATCGCGCACGATCGTGGTGAGAGCCCGCGAGGACTTCAAAGGGTATCTCTTCGATGGAGCCATGCCTGGCGTCAGCCGATACGGAAACTGGAGTGTATTCTCCGATCCGTTCACGGTCACGGTCAAGTTCTCGTTGGATCTGTTGATGTCCTGTTCCGCAGCGGCATCCGCACAGAGCGTGCTCGGAGCGACCTCGATGCCGTCCGTCGTCGGTATCGACTCCATCTATGCCGCGCAGGTAGCCGGCGCGATTGCCCCCGTCGACTATGAGTGGACCATAAACAACGAGCTGATCCCCCACCATGAACAGACCCTGGTCCATCACTTCGAAAGAGCCGGAGACGACAACGTCGTTCGTCTCAGGGTCTCGGATGCGAATAACTACATAGAGGAGATTTCAGTCAACGTCTCGGTCATGCCGCTCAACGTTAGCTACAACCTCAGCGTCCCGAACTACCCCTACGTTAACCCGGATTACCCCATCGTCTTCAATGACACCTCGGCCGCCTGCGACGGCCTCCATATCACCGATTGGACGTGGAATTTCGGGGATGGAAACATCACCAATGGTCGAAACGTGACCCACTTCTATGAAAACGTAGGCCAATACAACGTCACGCTGACCGTGACCGATGATACACACCAACTCCACTCCATAACAAAACAGCTCAACATCACCTTCGAGATGACCCCGCCGAAGATCACGTACCTCGACGTCACGCCGGAAGTCGTCGGCGTCGGCATGAACGCCTCAATAGCGGCAGTGATCGCCGACAACGACAGCGGCATCAACACCGCCTGGGTCAACATCACCGCCCCCGACAACTCGACGGCTGAATACCCCATGACCCACATCATCAACGACAGCTACTTCCTCACCTTCTCCGACACCCAGCAGAGCGGCGAATACAGAGGCCGGGTATGGGCCGTCGACAACGCGAACAACACCAACTACTCAAACGAGTTCAACTTCACGGTCACGCCCACCCCCATCATCTACTTTGTCCCGCCCACACCGCCAGATAACGCGATGATCAACCAGAGCTGGGCACAAGTGAACGCCACCGTCGAGGACGGCCTCCAGACAGCGGCGTTCATCGACTGGAACAGAACCCTCCGCGGCTACTGGCCCATGGACGACTACAACGATACCAGTGTGATTGACGACTCGACGTATCACAACAACGGGGTCTTCTGGGGAGGCCTTGGGCCATCCGATATTGTCACCGGGAAATTCGGAAAGGCATTAGACTTTGACGGCATCGACGATGCGGTCCACTGCGGAAAAGACCCTAGCCTGAACTTAGGAACAGGCGACTTCACCTTCATGACGTGGGTGAACGTCCCCGTCTCCTTCGAGCCCCCAAGCATCCGCATCATCCTGAGCAACCAGCCTGAAGCCACCGGCCAGGGATACTACTGCGGCATCTCCAATTCATACGCACGCATCTTCACCTCGCAAGGATCACTCCCAGGCCAAACCACCAGCCTCACCGGAACCATCCCCATCACCGCCGAGGCATGGCATCACATCGCCTACGTCCGGCAGGGCACCGAGCTTCGACTCTACGTCGACGGCGAATTCGACCAGAGCACCACCGGCACCGTCCGCGACATCACAAACAACCAGGAGACCTGCCTCTCAGAAGAGAACACGGCGGAGTACCACCATTTCCGCGGCCTCCTCGACGAGCCGCAGCTCTACGCCAGGGCATTAAGCTGGGAAGAAATCCAAGCCTCCTACAACAACAGCGTCCACAAGCTCGCCCACACCTTCACCGGACTCTCCGGCACCTACACCTTCTCCGCCCACGCCATCGACATCCAGGGCAATCAAAGCTCCACCGAGACCCACCATGCCACGTTCGACGCCGACGGACCGTACATCACGTCAGTCTTGGTCACGCCCTCACTGAGTGGCTTCGGCTCACAAATCCACATCCAAGCCACCATCATGGATAACATCAGCGGCGTGAAGGCAGCAACAGCAGCAATCCAGTTACCGAACCAATCCCAACAAATGAAAGAAACACAGATCCCAATGACCCTCGTCACTGGCGTCCCGAACAGATACGAGTGCTACTTCAACGACACCTGGCTCACCGGGCGATATCCCGTGAGCGTCAGGGCCGTCGATAACCTCGGCAACGAGCAAACCGCGACCGGATTCTACTTCGACATCGCCGCCCATGCGACCCTTAGCGTCGGTACGCTCAAAACCTCGTACACCAAAGGAGAGGTCATTGAACTGACCGACGCATTCCCCGAGGTCGATCCCAGCATCACGCTCTACTCCCAAGCAACGGATGGCTATATCTACAACTCGAACACGAATTACAACACCGCGTGGACAAGCACCCGAGGCACCGTCGACAACACTGGCGCCTCCATCCTCATCGGGCAAAAATTCAATCCACCGTTCGGACCATACTCCCTTTACCGAGGATTCCTCTTCTTCGACACGACACGAATCCCGTCGAACGCCATCATCGACGCCGCCACACTAGGCCTCTATAAAATGGGTGACTACTCGACGACAGACTTCCTGATCACGGTCCAGAACGGACAGCCGACCTATCCCCATAATCCTCTCATCGTCACGGATTACGACAAGAGCCTGTATTCAGGGAACGGCGGGCAGTTCAACACTAATAACTTCGTCAACGGGTTCAACGATCTCTCCCTCAACAGCCAGGGGCTCGGCTGGATCAATCGGATCGGAGTGACAAAACTCTGCCTACGTAGCAGCAGGGACATCAGCGGGACCACGCCGACCGGGAATGAATACGTCGCTATCTCCTCCTATGAGTTCCAGGGGATTGGATGCCAGCCTCGGTTGGTCGTGCAGTGCCGGAACCAGTCGAAGATCAAGAACACTGGGATCACGGACATCCGGGGCTACCTCCTGATCCAGGTGGAGTTCCAGGACCCGCGGACTGGACAATGGATGCTGGATACGAAGGCGGTTGACGAGCAAACCCCGCGGCTCATTCAAAGCGGCGGGCTGTTGGCCCTTGACAGCATCTTCCATGGCCTTGTGAAAACCGATGACCTCAGACATGGGAATGGGCAATATCGGGTCTATGCGGCATTCTGCGACCAGCAGGGGAACGTCCTCATCGACAGCGACCAGCATCATCTCGTCTCCGCGTTTGTGTTCAGCGTCAGCGGCCTGTAGAATCAGGGGATCCTCCCCTGATTCTATCTCTCTTTTTTCTCTAATTTGAAGTCTTGCATTATCCATTCATGAAGTCCGCCGGATCACCTTTTTCCCGATATTGCGATATATTCTGACTGAGAAGAGACAGAGAGAATTGAGTGAAATTCGTAACCTCTTTGCTCATTCAGACCTTTAATCTTCGATTCCAATACAAAGAATTCCCCCGACACATCGGGGAGAACCCCCCTCCCTATAAACGGAACCCTCACAGGTCCAATATCAACTATAATTTTAACTTGCAGAACAAGCTAATGCGTCGATTGCGTAACATGCCATCGAAGAAAAGAGGAGAAAAATGGCCGGCACCATCACGCAAAGGCCAGCCATTTCCTTCTGTTTCTTTATGGATACCGGATCCAGATCTCGCAGGCTTCCGGAGGATTCGTGTAGGTCTGATCACTGTAGGTTCCCACGATGAGCTGTCCGCTGTCCTTGGGGTACTCAATCATCGACCGCATGGCCCAATTTAACAATTCATCAAACCCGCTCGGCATTTCAGCGCCTGATCGGTTTCCTACAACCTGCGTCCATGTTGTATTATCTAGCCGCCAGACTTCGCCTCCTTGGGTAATCGAAGACCAATTCGCTAGTTCTTGTGTATTTGCGGTCCCTACCCAGAGCTTGCCACCACACAGAGCCATCGACCAGGGGTATTTATTATAGTAATTGCCGAAACCACAGTAGCTAGTGGAGTTAGGGTTGTTCGTCGCCTTGTCCCCCGCCATACAAGTCCAACTGGTTCCTCCTGCGTACCTCCAGATCTCAAGCCCCTTGGGATCGGGATGGTTTTGCAGTTTCCGTTGCAAGAAACTGGCGGTGACGCCAACGTAGAAATATTGGTTGTTATAATTTATTAAGTTCCGAATGCCATAGAATATCGTTTGTTCTCCGATGCCATACGCTGAACCATTGATGGGTACTAGGGTCCAATCACTCGGATTACCAGTAGAGGTTCGATAGAGCTGGCAGCCCTGCGTACTATTATCACCGACGGGGATATTGAATGTCCCAGCGTAGAGCTGGTTTTGGAACACGCCCATACTCCAAGTATATGCATTCTTGAAGCCCCCTACCGGCTGCACATCTCGGAATCCTCGATCGACGACCTTATTCCAATTCACACCATCCACAGTCCGCCAGATTTGCGTGAATCCGTTCGACATCCAGTTGAAGTTCAACGTACCCGCGTAGAGGGTGTTATTGAAGACCGCCATGGTCATGACACCGACATTGTAGGCATCGCCGAATCCAGCGAAGACGACTTCTTGCCATGTCGTCCCATCGAATCGCCATATCTGACAGCCGCCAACTAACGGTTGGTCGAGGGGGATTCTTGATCGCCATGTACCAACGTAAAGGTGAGTCATGTTAGTATTGTTCGTAAACACCGTTGGAGCGGTTATCACCCAGTTCGTAGTGTGGTTGAACCCAGAGTGTATCCTGCTGGTGTTCCCGATGATTGGCGTCCAGGGGTGTTGTTGGGTTGCATTATATTTCCATAGTTCACCACCGTCACTAGACGCTGCGATAAGATCAATTCCTACATTGCATATCTTTGTCGCAGTCCAGTTCCCCAATCCTTTGAGTAATGGGAACAGTGAGTCGATGCATTCCCCATCTCGTCCCTCTTGCCCACCCTGCAGTCCATACGGTTGTGCAGGCTGATTCGGAACCCAGGGATACACCTGGATATTGTTAGCATAGAATGCAAGGCTGCCGAGTTGTGATATATTCACCGTCATAGTGAAACTATATACTTTTCCGAGGTTGGTGATTTGAGATGTTGAGGTTATCGGGGCGGCTAATCCATGGCTATCTACTAGACGGTCACCGATTCTGAGATTCTCAGCGATATTCAAGGTATCGCCGACAGAAAAGAGTTGATACGGGCTTGCAGTGACTTTGTTGTTGATTACGATGAGGCTGGATATATCTTGAAGAGAGGTCTGCATTAATGAAGTTACCCTGGCTCTGGTGAAGACGTTACTATCGAAATCATAGGCTTTCACCATGTCCCCAACCCTGATTTGTTCAACAGTTTTGGAAGAGCCATCCGCCATCAAGATGAGTGTGCTTGCAGGGAAACCACCGAGTTCTAGATTATGGAGGATAGGATTATTGTTTTGAGTGCCGACGTAGAGATCACCTTTGAAGATAGCCATGCCTCGTGTCGCCACGTTTGAAGCCTTTCCAAACCCATCCGGAATCAGTGGAAACCAATTTTGTGTGCCTGCTTTCGTTATTGGGTTGTTTAAGTAAATTAGGGTCGTCGTTGACAGGACCAGCATCAATATTATTACTACACTAAAGCGTCTTTTTTTCATATGTCTCCCTCCTGATTAGGTAATACAAATTTTATTATTATACTTTTGGATTCAATTGTTAATTATATTCTGTTTTTCTCGGATTATTACTAATATTAAGGATGGTGGCACCTTCTGGAAAAAGCAGGAGGATTCTATAAGAACTAGAATTTTTCACTTGATTTTTATTAAGTAAATAAATTACCATAGAATAATATCGAACTTCCTGACAACAGCTTGATAAAAAAGCGAAAAAATTCTTCAAGACAATGGAATATACGAATTTTTTTTGAATTTTGCTGGAAAAAGGCATGGAATCATTTTAAATTCTCATTGATGCATATACCATATCTGAGGGATGATGAAGGAGCAGGAATCAGACGGCATTCTTGATACTCATAAAATTGATTTTCAGCTTGAAAAAACAGAAAAAAGTTTTTCAAAAAAATATTTAGAATACAGGATTGCAATAATAAGTATGATAAGGGATTTTGGGAAAATATGGATGATGGGATAAATATGTCTGAAAAAAAGCGTATATCAATCTTCAAACGGGGCGCTTGATCATGCGTAAGAAAATCATGGTGGTTGATGACGAGACGGACATCCGACTGACGGTCGGACAGATACTCAAGGCCAGCGGCTATGATGTCGTCTCTGCTGAGAGCGGAATGGTCTGCCTGTGGAAATTGGAACGTGAACGACCCGACCTTATTATCTTAGATATCATGATGCCAGGGATGAGCGGCTGGGACGTCGCCGCTCACATCAAGCAGCACGAAGAATTGAGCAGCATCCCTATCGTTTTCCTCACGGCAAAAGGCGACGATTTTAGCGTTGGCATGGGCCGCATGGCCTCCGAGGAGTACATCGTCAAACCCTTCGACGTCATGGAATTGAAAGCTAGCGTTGATCGTATCTTAAAAAAATATTGATGAGATAAAAGAGGAGATAAAAAATATATGCTGGTCAACGAAATAATGATTAAAAAAATAATCACTGTAACTCCTGATGATACAGTTACTGATGCATGTCGTATATATCGTGATAATAAAGTTGGTTGTTTAATTGTAACTGAGAAAGAATCTTGTGTAGGTATCATAACGGAACGTGACATCATTCAAAAAATTGTTTGCCCTGGCAGAGACCCTAAAAAAACCAAAGTCAGTGAAATTATGTCTTCTGATGTTAAAACAATTCAATCATTGGAAACAATAGAGAAGGCATTGGAGTTGATGGAAAAATATAAAATTAAAAAACTCCCAGTCATATCTAATGGTACTCTTGTCGGAATGGTTACTCTTACTGATCTAGCACATGCAAGACCAGACCTTACGAAGCGATTTATTGATTCATGGGTGAAACCTCGATGGGATGAATAATTTAAGTATTTTTTATTTATCATTAGAAGGAGAAAAATATTTTATGTGCAAAGCCTGATCTTATCAATAGCGGCCGGGAATACTGCGCGATTTTTACTGCGGTTCAGATCCGCAGATGAAAGGAACGAAGGCGGAACGGGGTCATAGACGAAAAGCCTCTATTTCATTTCATTCAATTCAATGAATAGAAATTTCTTTTTGTAGAAAAAAATAAAATACCTTTCTTAGATATCGCTTACGAAAAAACGGATGCAGGGAGATTGTTTGGATGACGAAGGTCAGTAAGAAACAAATGAAGGATGATCGGGTAAAAGTGCTTGCAGAACTTCAGAAAAACAGTAACGAACGCTTGGATATTATCGCGAAGCATTGCGGCTTCTCCCGACAGAAAGTATGGCGTATTGTGAAAAATATTGATGCAGACCAGTTGACGTGGGGATACCATGCCGTGGCTGACATGGAGAAAATCAACAGGAAAAGCTACGTGCCGCTCGTGCAATGGAGGCACATGCCAGTTGAGAACGATTTTGAGGATATCCTTGTGAAAAGGACCATTGATAAGGCCGGCGAGGGGGTTGATGTCGTTGTGGAGGATGACTTCTGGGTTGGTGGTGGAACGATTGATCAGGTCTTTGTGTTCACCGCCCCTGATGTGGCTAAGGCGAAGCAATTCCAAGAACTGTTCCTTACCACCTATGCGGGGAATATCGCTTCTGTAACTATGTTGGACGTGGTCCTTCCGATAAAGCGAAGCGAGTTCCTCAACCCTGGAATCAAGCAGAAGAAGAAATTACTCTAATCCATTCTTTTCTTTCTCTCGAAAAAACCTTTATAGGTATCTCTATTACGTATCCATGCACGAAGGTGGACACTTGATGACGAATGTCATGGAAGAATTCGGAAAGAATGCTGGAGAGGTATGGAAGACGCTGAATACCTACGGACCGTTAACTGAAACAAGACTCAAAGAAACCACACGATTCCATGATAATGAATTCTATGTGGCAATTGGATGGCTGGCACGAGAAAATAAAATTTGCAAAGATGGACCTATATACAAACTTGGAGAAACAAATTTAACCGATAAAATCGGAGCCGATGCAGGAAAGGTATGGAAAATAATGGAGATGCACGGAAAGGTTGACATGCACAACATTATGAATCATCTCCAGATAGATGAAAAAGATGTCTACTGCGCATTAGGATGGCTCGCTCGAGAAGATAAAATAGAAACAACGAAAACAATACCAAAAAAATACCAAATAAAATTGAAATAGCAACTCCAGATTATTCTCCTGAGTCAATCCTCTTACAGATTTTCACAGACAAAAAGGTCTTATATAGACTTCTGTTACATATGTAATTTTTGAAGGTGGACATATATGACGAATGTCATGGAAGAATTCGGAAAGAATGCTGGAGAGATCTGGAGGACGCTTCAGACGTTTGGACCACAAACTGAAACGAAATTAAAGGAAACCACGCGGATGCATGATGACGCGTTTTACAGCGCGGTTGGCTGGCTTGCCCGAGAGAACAAGATCTGCAAGGAAGGTCCTATCTATAGGCTTGGGGATACCAATCTCACGGGAAAGATTGGGGTCGATGCAGGGAAGATATGGAAAGAGCTGGAAACACGAGGGACCATCGATGTCTGCGACGTCTCCACGTTACACCAGATGGATGAGCGGGATGTCTACGCAGCATTGGGCTGGCTTGCCCGGGAAAACAAGGTCGATTCAAAACCAGTAACCATACCTCACGAGTATCAACCAAGGAAATAACCAGCTCTCTTTGTTGGTTCCATCTCTTTGGGTTCTTTGCTGGACTGGGAATACTATGCGGTCTGAACCGCAGTGAAGACTCGCTGATGAAAGACGCCATCTTTTTCCCAAAACACTCGATATACTGTTTTTTGTCGCGCGCGGGCAGGCGTCCGCCTGCCCCCTGTAAAGGCGCGACAGGAGAAAATACATTTATGGAGATGGTATCGAGCGGCAGCTCTAAAAAGATTGCGGGTGACACCCGCAACAACTGGGTGACCACGATGTTTGTGACCAAAAACCGCTACCACTGCTTCAGCAGACAAAGCCACATCGACATCTGCACCCAGGCGTTCCACGATCTGGAACACCACGGGTTTGGCTTCGGCGAACTCGGCTTCGCCGAAGACCACATCCTCTTCCAGGTCAACGTCCCCAAGCGGTACTCCATCCAAGCCGCTGAGACCATGCTAAAATCCCACAGCGCTAAGAGGATGTTCGAGGCACACCCCGGGTTCCGCAAACGCTACCCACGCGGTTGCCTTCTGGAGCGGGTACGAGCACCACGAATCCACCGGGCTGCTTCCCTACTTTTGATATCGATTGGCATCCCGCTGAAACACCAAATATTAATCCATAGATTCATATTCTACGAAACAAGTCGGATCAAGCCTTGTCACGGTTTTTTTGATATTGTCCTTTGTCTTATCAAATTCCCAAGGGCTTCAATAAATTTCTCCGTAAGCGGAGGATGTTCGTCCATATATTTTGTTCTGGCAAGGGATAAAGCAACATCAAGTTTGCTGTTCAACGGTCATACTTCAGATAATAACCCGTCATTTTTTCTTCAGAGCAATGACACAACACCGTCAACACGCCAAAGCCGGTGTGGAAAGTTGATAAAATCATACCGCAAGCATCAGGTGACAACATCTCCTTTCGAAGATCCTGAACTTTCTTCTCCCAATAGGAAAAATAATCATCCCAGGATTTGAACCCCTTACTTTCATCCATCAAAAATCCTCTATAATTCAGAGAGGGATTCTTCTTTATAATTTGTTCGATCTCTCTGTAAGTGGGCAATGTGGTTCCTGTGGTTTTTTTCGGTAATGCCAAATCCATCCAATAAAGGCAGCAGCCATGATGATAACTCCAAGGCATGTAATTAGGAGCGTATAACCCCACATGAATGAATAGGCTGTATAGTCTTTCAGGAACCTGGATCCGGCGACGACGAGCGCAAACCCTCCGAAGACCCAGGCAATCAACCAAGAACGCCCTGCTTTCCATTCAATTCTTTCAAGCTTGGCTATTATTTCAGCATTTGTTGGTTCAGGAGAAATCTTCTCACCTCACTACCTATTAACCATCCTTTCTTTTAAGTCTATCGAAGGAACTACCCAAACCATCAAAAACAACCCGACCATTCTATTTCTTGAGGTAAAACCGGATGAATGATGAAAATAATAATCCTTTGAATAACCTTATCGAAATCCAAAATGCGATTGCTCGTGAAGGGATTTTCTTTAGAAAAGCGGTTGCTGAAAAATTATCCGAATTACACTGGTCTTGCGACCTCGAATCACCTTATTCTCTACAAAGATATACATCGGAAAAAGGAGCGTCAAGAGCTGCTGACATTGTAGCAACCAAAAGATTACCAGATCGTGATAGAGCAACTGTCAAATTAATTTTAGAGTGCAAGAAATCATATTCGGCAAAAAACAAATGGATATTCTTTAAAACAAAGGATGCACCAATTGAATCTTGGGCAATTGAATTACCTCAGCAAATAGAGAATGAATATAATTTTTTTAAACATTTTTCAAATATAAAAATACCCTATTGTTATGATCAAATTGTTTTAAGACATGATAACGATAAAAAAGGTCAAATGCTGAAAAAAGAAAATATTAGGAATGATTCAACATCGATTTATCAAGCCTCATCTGAAGTATCTCATGCATTATTCGGGGTAAAATCAAATTTTGCTGAACTACTCGATGAACTCGATATGAAAAACTGTCAATTTCGTGATGACATAAAATATAATTTTTGGTTTGTTCCAGTGGTAGTAACCAATGCAGATTTAATGGTAAGTGAATTTAAACCAACTGAAATAACACTAACAGAAGGAAACGTGGAGAATTTCAAATTAACTCCAGTTCCTTGGTTAGTCTATGAATATCCTTTGCCATCTTATTTGCAAACTAGACAAAGTAATAAAATTTTAATCTATAATAATATATGGAATGAACCTCCTTATGTGAGGAAACTTCCAATAATTTTTTTGAACTCGAAGAGTATTAAAGATTTCTTTTATCATATTGTATATGAATCGGTTGCCCAAAATTCATTGATGATTGGGGAGACATTATAAAAGAATCAGGCATGGATCTTATTCTTTTATCTGGTCTTTTCTTATTCACGCATTCGCCCTTAGAAAAACCAATATCCTCCATGATGAATAAACCGAGCGGTCGAAAAAAAGAGTTAAGATTAGTGACAGTATATGATGGAAATTAAAGTGCCTGCTTTAGAACTTGGCGTGTGCCAATAGTTGGATTTAACTCTAGCTCAGTGTTCCCTCCTAAAGGTCATAGTCACAGGGTAGTTGCTTATAAAGGCATATATATCCAAACTAGGAGATTTTTACCTGTGGCTCACGTATCCCGACGGGAGAAGGCTATTCAGAAGAAAAGAGGTTTTTTTTATTATAATTACCAGCCCACGAGTCTAGTGCTTTAGACCATACGTAGTTCCAAGGCAATTATATTAGGTCATTTCAAACTCATTGTCTAGCATCCTCCGCCATGTTTCCTCATCCTTTTTTTCATTACTCATTCCCCAGTTCTCTTCTTCGTAAATCGTCCGCCTCATGCGTAGCTCTCGTTCTTCTCGAGCTGATTCCCTCTCTAACTGATATTTCTTCCATTCAAGCAAATCATGTGCATTCAGATGGAGAAGTATTCCATCGACAACAAGGGGATACTTTTTTTCCTCGACGGGTTGTTCAGCGGCTGGCGGTTCCTGCAATCGTTTCCTTTCCAAACGTAAGCGAAGGCAGAGTAAATCGAATTTATACATCTTCTCAAGGAATGTATACATTTTATCTTCCGCTGACATCTCCTCCTGTTTCGTTATCCGCTCACTGGTATGCACCCGTGAATTCTCCCTGTATCTTGATGCCACTTGGTCTTTATCGTGGAGATACTTACTTACTGTCGTAGGTGATATGTGGAGTGTTTTCCCGATGTCCCGGATCGAGAGATGTTCCTCATGTCGTAGTCGTCTCATCTCCTCGACCACATAGGCTTTTAGGACCATTGATCAAACTCAAGCAGTGGTGGTCTATAAGTTTTATGTATCACATTTGAACGACGTTCTTCCATATTGCTGTAACAATATGGTGCGTTGTTTAAAGAGGGAATTTCGATGGCTTAATTTCTTGGGGTCTACAAGGTTATATGACCCATCCCGAACCAACCTTGGCCCGTTATGGCTCAGTATTCTATGGCGATCTCCTAAAGTGTTGTTTTTGATATCCTTCTACCGTTATGTAGGAAGAGAGCCTGTTCATTGCAAGGTATGGGTTCTCCTCTATGGTTGTTAAGATATTCTTGCAGGATATCTAATGCTTCTTGGGAAATATTGATGGTTGCTGGCCTTCCACCTTTTACTATATCTGGTCGTAGTTTGAGTTTCTTATCTTCGCAATGAATATCGTCGATATTAAGCCCTATAACCTCGCACCTTCGCAACTGACACCAGAAAGCTACCAAAGCCCAAAGACTTCAAGGGCCTTACAAAAAGTATCCACTTCTTTTGTGAAGAACATCATGCATCCCATCCTTGCGGACGGGAACGGTGTTCTTCTATCTGAAATCTATGGGGGGGCTTAAAAAAGTGCAAAAGTTCTCCAGTACATCATTTCGTGAGGCTAGTACTCTAAGCCTCAACCTAATTAAATGAATACCTACTACTCTCTGTGATTTATGACAAGAGTAAAGGCTCACTTCCTTGGCTTGCTTACTAATGTCGATGCATCAATCAAGAATGTCAAACTAAAGTACGGCTTCAAGATTGGTTCATTTCCGCTTGATAAGGCTATAAATTTTTTCTCATTACTTGAAGGTTCAACTCATTCAGATATGAATGAGAAACTGATTCTTACATACCTAATGCATTCTAGAGAAAAAAGAATCTATTTTATTACTAAGACATTAAAGGAAGAAATGAGATTTCGTGAACCTGGCATATCATTTCCTCAATCACAGGAATTCGATGATTGCGAGAAAAATCTTGTACATGGTTATCTAAATGATACTCTCAAATTAATGAGATTGTACAAGGAAGGCAATATCTGTATGCCGGAATATCGCTTCTATATTATGACCGAAGATAAACCATTTGTCTTTGTTAGAACCTTAATTATTCCTCCTTTTACTCATGAAAGGTACTCTCTTAATACTCAGGAACTTGCGGGATTGAATGAGTTCCTTACAACAACAAAACTACCCTTCCAGAATCCTGCCTTGGAGTTAGCACACGAGAACTATGAAATTACATTCAGGGTGGAGACAAAGCACCTCTCCTTCCTTTCCTTGATGATGGCATTAGAAACTCTCTTCCATCCAACTGATGAGGGCGAACTACAGTATAGGATTTCTCGTAATGTCGCGACTCTATTAGGAGGCAAGGAAAAACCATCAAGCGTGATCCATAAAGAGGTAAGAGAGTTGTACCGAAAAAGGTCAAAGTTGGTACATACAGGCACTAGCAATATTACGGACGGTGACTTATTAGCACTACGATCTATTGTTAGGGAATCAATCAAGGCACTCTATAAACTGGGGGTGAACAAAGAAGACTGGCTACAGCAACTCAATTACAGAGGGTTCACCGAACTTCCTGAAGAATTGTGAATCATCTAAAGAATATCTTGTTGTATCCTTCTTTGTGCTCATTCTTCACAATATCAACATAACCTATGAATCCTACAGCAGGGAAGATTCTTTTTTCCATGTACCTTCCAGGCTTTAGGTAAATCATCGATTCATCTATGTACCATAAAGCTTTATAATCAATTGAGCTAACGAAGTACAAGGAATGACTCTCGTCAAAGCAATTTGTCTGAAACAAAGTATTAAAACTCTCATGCTGTCCGATGATTCACGGACATGAGCCACAATAATTTGAAATTGTGCAAATCAAGATCACTATGAGAATGTAATATGAGTAAATTACAATGCATTAAGCGTGTATATATATTAGGTGCAGGAGCTTCAAAGGGTTTTGGATATCCATCAGTGAGTGATGTTCTTTCTATAGATTATTTGAATTACATTGAACTAGAAATAAAATCATTATTAGATGAAACACCTATAATTAGTCTCTATAAACCACCACCAAATTTTACTCTCACCGACGGTCCAAAACCATTTTTTGGGGAGGATTCTATAGATAAACTCAAAGCTGAATGTGAATATTTTTTAAAATATGGTTTAAAATTTGAAGAATTAATGACGTATCTTGAAAAGAAAAAAGATATGAAAGAGTTAAACAGACTGCTTAATTATTATCATAAATTATTACTAAAAGCAGATGATGTTATATTATGTAAAATTCCTGATAATTCATTTATGAACTTTATATATAAAATTTTTTCTGGCAGGTCTAATTCAATAATTTCCTTTAATCATGATCTATTTTTAGAACATACTTTAGGAACGCTTTATGATCTAGCATCGACCTCTCCAGATTTAGGGCTAAATAAAGATAATTTCAAGAACTATAATTTAGGTTACAGCAATCGAGAAATTAAGAATTTCTTTAGAGTTAAGTATCCAAACATAGAAGAGTTTACTAATCTTCTAAGCTTTCTTCCAGTTGAATACCCAACCAAAGGCAAAATACCAATATTAAAGCTACATGGCTCGTTATCATTATATGAATGCTATAACTGTAAAACTATTTTTTATTACCCTGCTCCATTTCTAACTCCAGATGATGCGGAAATATGTCCAATATGTAAGGTTAAAAATTGGTCAAGACATTTTATAGTTCCACCCAATTGTAAAGATATTCATTTTTCCCTAAAGAGATTATGGAAGAAAGCATTAAATGAAATTAGAACTGCTGATATTATCTATATCATTGGATATTCCTTTCCAGATTATGATAAAGAAGCTAAAAAATTATTTCAATATATAAATGAATATAACAACAAGGAAATATTTATTATAAATAAAAATATAGATAATGAGTTAAAAAAAAGATATACAAAAATAGTAAAGGATCCAATCTTCATTAATGGCGGTTTCAAATCAAATTTACAACTCATGGACTTATTTGAATCAATGGGATAACAACTATGATAAATGATAAAATGGATGAAGAAACTTGTGAAATAACAATAAAATCAAAAATACTTGATAAATTGAAATTACCAAATCATTACATCTTCTATAAATCTACGAATTCAATCGGTAGTATAAATATAATTCCAAAGTATTATTTCGAATATCTATTACATACGCCTCATAGTTTCAACCACTACTATCTTGATGTATGCCTAATAAATATATCAAATTATAATGTTAAGAAAAATGAACAATTATGTATAATCATAACAAAATTCGAAAATAAAGAACTATTTGGATTTTTATGGTCAATTCGTCCTGGAAGAGATATTATTGTACCCTATGTTTATCCCAAAACATACAGAGACTTTCTTAAAAAACCGAGGGCTGTTTCTTTACTAATTACCTCATCAATGTTAATAGATATTGAATATCGTGGCGAATATCTTAGATGGAACCCTACAGTAATAATTTTACCAGAAAAAACTACGTGAATTTTTGAATTGAAAAGATTTTATCCGTAGCGGCCGGGAATACTGCGCGGTCTGAAGCATTAGCGTAAGACCCGCATTCCTTAGAACTCTTTTTCCTGTTTCGCTATTTTGGTATCCTCCGTTTTGATTAATATTTTTTGTTGGCAAGGGCTTAATCCACAAGCATTCCTGGGTGCTCACATCGTTCTGTGTGGCACATTGTGGCAAGTGGTTGAAGAGCCCCCAAATCAGATGAGGAAGCTCAGACAGCTAGTGTGTTGTTTGGCTTAGCGGGTCTTTGGGGGTGCCCTTGCCCTCCATGATTTGTTGTCCGATAGAGGACTCTGAATGCTTTTTTTTTATGATGCTTTGTAGGGTTCTTGGTTGGTGAGTATATACCATATGATGGTGAGCATTTTGCGTGCGGTGGATCGTCGTGCAGTCTGTTGTCCTTTTCGTTTCTGGATTGGGTAGTAGGAGTGTTGGAATCGTGGGTCGAGTGTGATGGCTCGTCCTGAGCATTCGTAGATGATCCATTTCAGCCATTTGTTCACGGCGGTGTTTCGGACAGTTCGTTCGGTGGTGGCGGATTGGTAGACGCCTGGGTAGAGGCCTGCGTAGCTGATGAGTTCTTTGGGTGTTTTGAAGCGGTGGATGTCGCCGATTTCGGCGAGGATCATGAGGGAGGAGAATTCGGCGATGCCTGGGATGGTCATGAGCAGGGTTGTTTCTTTGTTCTGTCGGGCAAGTTGTTTGATTCTTTTCATGACTTCTTTTTCTTCTTCTGTGATCGTGGTGTAGATGGTGATGAGGTTTCGGATGTCTGGTTCTTCTTCGGTGAGTGCTGCGAGGGTGTTTTTGTTCCAGTGTTTGCTATATGGTGCTCCTTTTCGGAGCTGGTAGCTTTTGATCTTGCATTGTATCTGTGTTTTGAGTCGTGTGAGGGTGGCTTTGTGTCGTGTAAGATCCCTGAACTTGAGGGTGTGTTCGTCTGGGATCCAGATCTCGGGGAGGTACTTCGTCCTCACGAGGTCTGTCAGGATTTTGGCATCGGCTCGATCGGTTTTCTTTTTACAGGCGATATCATGGATTTTCTTCGGGTTCGCCAGTTTGACGTCGTACCCCATGTCTGTTAATATTTTGTGTGTTCCTCTCCACATTCCGCATGCTTCTATGGCGATGGTTGTGCCTGCGTTGGGGATGCCGGTGAGGAAGCGTTCTAGTGCCTTTCTTGAGGATGGAAAGGTGTGTTCTCTGGTGATGGTTCCATCCTTGTCCATGATGCAGCCTGCTAGTTTTTCTTTGTGGATGTCTATGCCTCCATAGAGTGTTTCCATAGTGTGTTCTCACCTTAGATTCAAGTGCTTTAATGGCAAGAAGCACTTGAGTATTCTCTTTAGAAAAAGGGTTCTACTGCCATCAGATGTAAGGAACGAAGGCGGAAGGGATTATAAGGGCAAAGCCCCTATTTCATTATTAAATCTTCTACGGTCCTTATCGCTTTTTTCTCCAAATGGAATGCTTCAGTTCGTTTCTTATTTGCAATCATTACCAATTCTCCGATTTCGAAATTCACTTATTGCTTTCAGGTCTTATCTGCTGGGACTCTTACATAGTGCGCTTTTAATCCTGCATAGGGCGTACCATTGCATGTTGCAATTATAATTTGGCAAGTTTTAGACGCTTCCTGAAGAATGAGGCACAATCGTTTCATACGGACCGGATCAGCATTAACAAGATGATCATCAATGACTACAAGATTCTGGCTATCCTTGCTTATAAGCACACCTATTGCAAGTCGCAATAACACGATAATTTGTTCTTTTGCGCCGTAGCTAAGGCTTGTCAATGGAAGATCCTCATTGTAACGAGTCATGTGAACACCTGCTGGCCTAATTAATTCATCAATACGGAGTAAATCATAATCGCTATCAGTAAGAAGTCCAAGCCATCTATTTGTAAGATCCTGGACTGGTCCTGAAAGAGCAGCGGAACGTTGTTTTTCATGGATTGCCACAATGTCGTGTAAAAGTTTTACTCCATTTGCACGACGTTGTAGGACTTCAACCCGCTTTCTTTTCTGTTCAACATCGATTTCCAAGTCGGCCAGTTGCCCATAGTTACCTTGGGCTGCGGATTCTTCGATACGAGCCATTGTGGAGATCACCTTAGTACGCAAATCGTTTATTTGTCCTTCAAGTTCCTTGACCCGATCTTGGCACTGTGAATAGAGTTTTCTGGGAGTGTCCACCTTCTTTTCATAATCCTGGAGAAGCCCTTCTAATAAGGTTTGAGCGATTGCAAGCTCCTCATCGGCTTTGATAACCAGTTCCTTGAGATGATTAATAGTCCCGTAAGCTTGTAGAATTTCAGTGATGTTTTCCTCATGCATCCCAATTTGCGCATTTCGTTCTGCTATTGTACTGGATATGATTCCTTGCTTTTTCAGGAGATCCAAATTTTTTTTACCTGCTGCTTCAGCAAGTTCTTGTTCCCCCTTAATTCTTCTTATTAGACCTTCTTTTTCACTTTCTTTTTTAGCAATTTGCTCCCTAATGGAACGACCTCCTTGCTTTAATGCTTCTGAGGCGAGTTCTCCAGCTGCTCGAGTTTCTTCTTCAATACCTCTTTCAGTGCGTGATAACTCTTCTTCCCAATCAGGTTCTCTTTTTTCTATTTCTTGAAGATTCTCATCTAATTTGGTAATTGCTTGATCCAAATCGCGCCCCTTTTCATACAGAGTCGCGAGGCCGTCTTTATCTTTAACATGAAATCGTTGTAGTATTTTGTCTAAGTCTTGATTTAATTGAGCCTGTTCAGATAGGAGATCCTTCAAGTCTTGAGCCCCGCTGCGAATATGAATTTTGCCCACTCCTTGGACAATAAACTCAGTAGCCTCCGCAACGATGAACTCCCCCTTTCCCGATTCTTTGAGAGGGGGGCGAGTCGTGATTTTCTTCTTAGTATCATCCCATTCAAACTTTACCCTAACGGCACTTGACTCAACCTTTGCTGTTACGATGTTCAAGTCAACTGAGGCTTTTGTGAACTTTTTCCATTCCTGAATATCTGGAGATAATATTCCGGAACGTTCCTTTTTACGGTCTTCAAGTTGGGAACGGATTTGGATAATTTTTTGACCATGTTCCTTTAGACGATCTTGTTCTTTCTCCAGCTTTCTAAGATTTGCTACAGCATGCAGTGCGCGGAGTTCGTCTTCCAAATGCTTTAGGATAGGTTCAAGTTCTTCTTTCCAGCATCGAGCATGCCGTTCGCTCGCAGTTGCTTCTAATTTGGCATCTGTTCCAATTTCGGTTAAGGATTCATTTAATTTTTTAAACTCGTTTTTCAACTCAATAACCTTACTCTGTCGACCTTGGATTTGTTCGATATCCTGCTTGAGCTTTTGTCTTCGTTCAAAAGCCTCTTTCTTTGCCTTCTCTTTTGATTCCTTTTCTTTCTCTACTATCTCTGCAGCTTGAACGAGCTTGGTTAGTTCTATAAGTTCATTTTCAGCTTTTCCAAGTTCGAGTTTTTTCAAGGATTCTTCATCACAATACTCCTCTAAGTCAGTTCTATAACTATCTACTATCCGAGCTTTTTCGCGAATCGTTGTCAAATTCTCTACTAATATAGGTATTTCTACTTGAAGATTAGCTAATTCACTATTTGAAGTAAGACGACCTTTTGGTGTCCAGTACTCATTGTATACCTTTTCGATACCTTCTAGAATTTTTCTTTCTCGTGGTGAAGTTGCTGCAATCTTAACTAGACCTTGAAGACCTTGTTTGACGCCCTCATTCCAGGCTGTAACTGGGATTGATCCATCTGTTTGAAGGTACCAAAGGGCCTGTGCGATACCACGGTGTTCAGGTCTCGCCTCAGTTCTTTGTGCTGTCTCTCCTTGCAGAAGTTCGCGCATGTATGCATCGGCTTTATCACCTTCGTGGTTCAGTTCCCATTTACCATTTCGTTCGGAAAATAATTGACTTTGAGGGTTTTGAATGAACCGTTTTACGCTCATATACCGAGTACCATTCGATTGAAATTGGATTTTTACTTCAGGCCCAAGAGAACTCCCAATCGGTTGCATAGCCTTGATTTCATCATTTTTGGAATTATATCGATCGAAAAAAGCCCTTGTGAGTGCTTCAAAGAGAGTGGATTTACCCGCTTCGTTCCTGCCGACTAATAAATTAACTCCGTCTTTGAATTTGAATGCCTGAGGTTCACGAAATTTTCGCCAGTTAGTTACTTGGATTTCTTCGAGAATCATTTTGCCCCCTCTTTTGCAATTCGTCTGAGAAGAGTTCGTGCCTCAAGGACCACTGTTAAGTCAGCTGATGCGAACTCCTGGCCAGGTCCATCTGGAATCCGGTGATTGAGAATGTTTGCGAAGTCAATATCCACATTAGATAGTAGTCCGTCCGGTAAGGGCGCTGAGGTATCAAGGGTGGTATTAAACATTTCATCTGGCCAGTTGAGAAAGAATGATTCTTCAAACAGCTCATCTCGAAGTATTTTTAGTTCGGATATAGCGTCTGAAGAGGCTTCTGGAGTGATTATCGGTGCTATCCTAAGTAGTTGGTTGGAAAGCGATGCTTGTTTCAAGAGTAAGGCACGAAAACCATCAACATCGGTTTTGTCCTGAATAGTTGGTTGATGCTCGCTCCAAAGGAATTGTCCAATATGTTTTTTAAAAACAATCGGCTCATTACCCACTTTCTTAATCTCTACTATTGCAACGTTTCCCGAATCTTTTTCGGTGAAGCTTGTCTGCTCCATAGTACCAGGATAGACAGTCCGACCATGTTGTAGGAAACTGTGCCAATCTCCAAGAGCCAAACAATCCAATGAACATTTATCCGCACGGTCAGCTGCAATAGGAAAGTTGGTACGCTCAGGTAATATGTTTAAAGAACCGTGCGCGATCCCAATCCTAATACGATTATCGCCAGGAGTTCTGGTTGGAATCCATTCTGTCGGATCGGTCGAACTTTGTTTCTGGGATAATGGCGAAGGATAAATGACGACCTGATCCGAGACCAAGGTTTCTTTAGCCTCTCGAAGTAGTGTAATATGACCTTTAACTTGCTGCCAGCTATGCCGATCCCAGATGCCGCCGGAAACAAGAGGATCATGATTACCTGGCAGTATAAAGACTGGAATGGGATTGAAGTTGTTCAGAATATCCACTGTTTTCCGGACAACTAATTCATCAATATCATGATGCTCAAATAAATCACCAGCAAGAATGACAAAATCAACAGATTCATTTTTTGCCAATTCAATAACTCGCTTCGCTGTCTCAAAACGCTTAACACGAACCTCCTTTGCTTTCTCGCCAGCTTGAAGAGCTTTCATACCCATTTGCCAGTCAGCCGTATGTAGAAACTTAATCGGCATGAAAATATCCCCATTTCAGTAGTATGTCATCTTTTGTCATCCTGCGCCTCTATGCATGATTCTTAACTAAAGGTTCTATTAAAATCTTTTTATTAGTTGCATTGTTAACCGTCTTGATAAAATCAAAATTAGATTAATTTATAGGGCCCTAAAACATTTCTAGTCTGAAAGAGTTGTTAG
Source organism: Methanobacteriota archaeon (assembly GCA_963769885.1). GTDB lineage: Archaea > Thermoplasmatota > E2 > DHVEG-1 > DHVEG-1 > CAIRCU01. Next base: position 84,955 of record CAVYNH010000004.1, on the reverse strand, counting down.
CGAGGGTATAACTTTTTCGAGAAGAATGAAAAGGAAAAAGCATATATCAACTGGATATCCTAGAAAGGAATTATTGTGATCATCGAAAGTTTACGGGTACAAAATTTTCGCTGTATCGTTGATGAAACACTTAATTGTCAACAACTCATTGCCCTGATAGGTCCAAACGGATCAGGGAAATCAACCTTTTTAACAGCTCTAAGAATCTTCTACGAAATAAATTATACTATAACTGAAGAAGATTTTTATAATCATGAGACTTCAAATGAAATAATCATATCCGTCAGATACAAAGACTTGAACCAAGACGAAAAAACCCTTTTTAATAAATATATTTTCGACAATACACTTACTGTTCAAAAAATAATTACGTTTCAGACTCCAAAGTCAATACAAAAATATTATGGCGAAAGTCTTCGGAATCCAGCTTTTGATTCTTTTAGATCTGCTCATGGCACATCGCAACTTAGAAAAGAATACTCTTCATTGAAGGAAACTTTTGGGTTACCAGATTATACTAACAAGGAAGAATGCGAAAGTTTCCTTCAGCAATGGGAGGAGGCGAATAAAGCTTCTTGCACAAGACGTAGAGATGATGGTCAGTTTTTTGGATTCAATGCTGTTGGAAACAGTCATCTTGAAAAATTTACAAAATTCATTTTAATTCCTGCCGTTCGTGATGCTGCAGAGGATGCAGAGGAAAAAAAGGGCACACCCTTAACTGAACTTATGGATTTAGTAGTTCGTAAAACACTAGCAGGAAACACAAAACTGGTCAGATTGGGGGAAAATACACAAAGTGAATATGAAAAAATTTTACAAGCTAAAGATTTCACTGAGCTGGGCGTTCTTGAAGAAAATTTGAATACTGCCCTAAAACAGTTTATTCCTGATGCGGGTATCAAATTAAACTGGAATTTCCAAAAAACAATAGAAATTCCATCACCAATCGCAGACATCAAACTAATAGAAGATGACTATCCATCATCAATAGATCGAGTGGGCCATGGATTGCAACGAGCTTTTATTTTAACATTATTTCAACAGTTAGCAATAACACAATCGACAGAAGAAAAAAAAGAAGGCGAACCAGGGGTTCCTCCTACTGTTAAGGCAAAATTGCCAAACCTCATAATAGGTATCGAAGAACCAGAATTATATCAGCATCCAATCAGACAGCGTCATTTTGCAAATATTTTGCAAGAATTGGCAGCAGGTAGAATTGGAGAAATTATCGATAAAATACAGATTATTTACACTACACACTCTCCTTTATTTGTTGATATTAAAAAACTTGACCAAATAAGGTCAATACGGAAGAAGACAATAGATCCAGCAAAACCAAAACAGGCAAAAATCACATCGACAAATTTACTTGAGGTAGCTGAAATTATTGACCGAGCGGATGGAAAACCAAAAGGTACCTTAAATCCGCACAGTTTAGAAGCCCGTTTGAGAATAATTATGACGCCGATTATGAACGAAGGCTTTTTTTCTAATTTAGTAATTTTAGTCGAGGGGGAAAGCGATAAGGCTGCACTCATGGGAACGGCTGCAGCTATCGGTATAAATATGGAGACAGAAGGGATCCCCATAATACCCTGTATGGGCAAAGGAAACATGGACAAACCACTAATAATATTCCAAAAAATGGGAATATTAGTATATCCATTATGGGATGGTGATTTTCATCCTCCTGAAGAACCTCAATCAACGCCTATTGAAAATCGAAAATTGTTAAAGTTATGTGGCGAACCGGAAGTAGATTGGCCCGACAATATATCAGATAAATATGCATGTTTCAAGCAGAATTTACCACAAACGATGTCAAGTGAACTGGGGTTAGATTTTGTCACCACTTTCAAAGCAGGGTGTTGTAAACAATTTTGCCTTCGTTCTGAACAAGTTGATAAGAACCCAACAGTTTTTGAGGAGTTAATCAAGAAAGCTAAGAATGACGGAAAATCGTGTAAATCAATTGAGAATATTGTTAATAAAATAATTACTTTGAAAAAAGCATTATGAGGCAGGAAAATGCGGATGTCTCTCGATTCAGGTGCAGTTCCACGATCCACAATCTGGAGAGTGGGTCCTTGATAATGATGCAGTCAATGAATCGAGTCCTAGAATGATTGAACCTGGTCAGCAGCTTGCATTGGATCAGATTTTCAACGGTCTTGTTCGGGCAGGGGATTTAAAGAACGGCGAGGGCTTGTATCGTGCCTATGCGTCGTTCCGTGACCCTGAAGGCAACATCTTGGTCGATAGTGATCAGAATCTACTTGCCGCCTCCTGGCAGTTCACAGTGGTTAAATGATCAAGCTTTCAAGCCTGATTCTTTTTTTTCTTAGGACCCAAGTCAGTTCTACTCCGTTAATATCAGAGTGATATTTGTCATAAAAATATATAGTGAAAGAAAAGGGAGAAAAAAGAATGGTTTTTTAGTAAGTCCGTAGAAATCTTCGCTGAATATTTTAACGAAAAAACATAACGGTTATTTTCCTCTGATAACCACTAGACCACTTGCCCAAGCATTATTACCGCTGGTTTGCTTCTATGACCACTGGTGTAATGAACCCTCCCTTATTCAATCATAACTATTATTCTCATCTATGTTTTTTCTATGTGGCAAGAGAACATCTATTCCTTCTTTGAAAGTGCTGATTTAATTGTGCACCTTATTTATTGGTCGATTCAGGTAACAAATTGAAAGGCGACATGATGTCTTTAATTGTCTTTTCTGTTTGAGCTATGAGTGAACCCCAATCATTGAAGGCTTCAAGACCTTTTTTCACTTTCACCGGCAATACCCATTTAAGCCAAAATTTACGGTATGACTTTCTAAATTCCCCGAGTCGAATTTGGTAATCATTATCACATACTTCATGGATCTTCTGGAAGAGCCCTTCAAAAAATTTTAGATAATTATCCTTGCTGATTACAATAGGGATTGATATCCCCTCCCGGCTCTGATAATCAACAAATAAGAAAATGGAGGGAAGGGAATCAAGTTTAACGCCAAATTCCTTCGCGATCTCGAATGCTTTATTCCGTTCACAGGGTTGCAAGGTATGCCAATATTTCGATATTTCAGAATATTTGTCTCCTAGTTTTTCCTCCCAATATTTTTCCCAGTTGTTATCCCATTCCGTGGGATTTTCTAGGACATGGATGAGACAATCCTTACCAGACAAATCGTGGAGAAGACCTCCCTGCAACCGGACAAACTCGGTGATATCCATATCCATATCACTATAGAGTAAAAATGCATTAAACGGGAATTCCTTCATAATTTTATTAATTTCATCGGAATCTTTTGGTAAAGTAGGTGGTAATATTGCCTTGAGTCGTATCCGTGGGGGAATGCGCGGTAATCCTGTCATGGGAGATATTTTTTGAGACATATTATTCTCATAACCATTTCATGAATAATAATTTTTCCTTGAGAAATGAGGAATACCTACGGGATCTCTCTATTCGAGGCCGAAAAACAGCTTTGTGTCAGCAGAACTTAACTTCTGTTGGGTGCGGATAAATCCTGTCGATGGTTAAGGAGTGGAGACTCTGGGCGTGATGGCTTAAATGAACATTGAATTTCGGTAAAGACCAATAACCGAAATTACTCTACCCTGGACTCACCATGAACACTCATAAGAAAAAAGAAAGACGACGGATGCTTGAATGGTAAATAGGTAAGGCATATACTGCATGCCTCCTTATATAAAAGTATAAAAGTTCTGTAACTGATTATTCCATAGGATTACTCTTCAGGATACACAAATAAGAAAATTAAAGACAATTGTTTTTTAAGAGTTGATTCTGGAGCGTTGGATGCAATAACTTTAATATCAATTTTTATTGGACCAATACCAAAGGGATAAAAAGTTTTTGTAAATGATTGATTAATATTCAAATTATCAACTTCATATAATCTTGATATGTGAATAAAACCAAGGTTGCCGCCCGTGATTGATATATTTTCCCGAATATCGGTTAGATTGAACATTCCGACATTGGCAGCGGATATTGTGACGCCGAGCCCGTAATTAATCCCGATTTTTATTTCTGAACCAATTCTAATGGTAACTGGCTCAGAAATAATTGGAGGGTATTGTTGGGTTTGAACCATCCATCCGGTAATAATAAATAAACCAGGAGAAACTTGATTTCCATCGAAATCAACTTGTTCCCAACTATCATTTAATAGTAGTACTTTTTCCTTAGGTTGTATTGTTACTGTTGTCGGTAATGTAGTAAAAAATTTACCAAATGACCAAAGATAGCAATTGTTTACTTGAAAATCTGCTTTTTGGGTGGTTGGAAAAACAACTGTAATATCCGTCTCTTCATGATTTTCAACATAAATTGAAATTTCAATAGGTTCGCCCACTTCATAGTTATATTTATCTGTTTGTACTACAACAATCAGATTGTCGGTTATCGATGTAGTATTATCTGCATAGATACTAGGTAAAATCACAATACTCATGAATAGAAAAACGATTCCAAGGGATATATACAAAGGTTTATTTTTCATTTTCTCCCTCTCTACCATTATGAAATGACATACTACTATATTAAATTTGTTATTCAAAAGAGGGAATATCGGCTTTAATAGACTATATAATAATTATAAGATTTTATCTGTGTATTATTTAGTTGACCTTCTCTTTTCTTGATTGAAAAAACCTTGCAGCCTTTTATCGATATAGAACTAGTTGGATGGGCTGCAGAACCAGCTTGACAAAGTCAGGCAGAATATGCTCCATTTAAAAAACGGAGAATAAAAGAGCCCAAACAACGACTAAAGGCGTAGGAGAATGCTCATACGCTACTGTCCCAACAACGATTTAAAATCTACGCTGGCAGGGCAGCACGCCAGGGCGACATGGTGCCCTATCGGGCCACCGCAGTGCCACCCGGGACATACCAGACCCCAATGAAATCATCGTCATTACCCTTGCTGCTCCCGATGTGGCTCCGAGGTAGAAGCCGCGACCAGCATCGAATTCCGCACCATCGAAGACATCCCACCACCACACGTCAAGGTTGCCTGTGACGACCTTCACTGCTGTCACTGCCTCGGGTGCGGCATCGAAATCACTGCTGCGCATCTGGACTGTCCACACCAAGGCAGCTTCTGCGTCCACCTCATGACCACCATTACCCTCATGAAGTTCCACCAACGGGGCGTCCTGCGACGCATCCAGGACGCCCTCCACCAACAATATGGGCTGCAGATTAGTCCCAAAGACGTCCACAACATCTCCCTACGGGTTGGGGGCACCTGCGCTCCCGAATACGAATGTCTCCAACTGAGGATTAGGACCACTCGCTGGCGGCATACCGGCGGGACCGGGGTGCCAATCACGAGGAGGAACCACTAGCTGCGGATTTTTTAACCGATTAGTACGGGTGTCCTAATAATGATCAGAGCATCCCGTAGCAGAAAGGGCTAAGGAAATCTTCGGCGCCGAGGTGTCAACGGCACCTTGGTCAACGACGGCCACCGCAGCTACCAGGCGCTGCCCACGGTAAAGCGCTGCTGGGCACACCTCCACCGAGAGGTCGATGCTGGCGACCCTCTCAGACCACGAACAGAGGTTCTCCCGAAAGTTGCATCGACGATTCAAGAAGTTGAAAGTCTTCGTCGGCAAGGACCCGCCGATGTCCCAGCGCATCAAACAAAAAATGCACTGGGACCGGGAACTTAAATCCCTGGTTGATAACTACATCGATAATCCTGAGGCGCGAGTGAAGGCGCAATACCTAATGAACGGACCGAGCAGCTAGCATACGTGCTTGCTGTATCCAGAGATGCAGCCGACGGACAACGTCGCCAAGCAAACGATTCACGAGCATGTGGTTATGCGCAAGATCATCGGCGCCTTCCGGTCCAATCGGGGATTAGAAAATCATAAGCGGATCGTTTCGGTGCTTGCAACTTGGCGGTTGTAAGGATAAAACATGGCTGATGAGTTAAAAAACTTGCTCAGACACGAGTTATGTATTTCTTAGAGCTACAAATATCTATCAATTCTTTATATTAATACATATCTCTTACATAATATCTCTTACATATTTTAATAAAGTTGGGGGTCAAAAATCTTAGTTTTTTACAATCATTCGATTATTATTGTTTTTCCTGGTTCAAAGTGTTGCCCGTAAATTAAGTTTATCGGGATAAAGCCCATATCGTTTTTGCCATCACAAGAAAGCGAGGATGGGCATCTTTCCTAAGGGTAATCCGCTCACTGTTTTAATACTGTCGGACAGCATCCATCCCGAAAAAGTGTGGTGCAGGATGGGATGCGAAAATGAAGAAAAACAGGAGAAAAAGCAAATACAGCGGACGCAAATACAAGCAATACCGCAAGGGATTCTGGGTTGGATACAAAGAGCAGAGGAAATGGAAGTACGCCCGGTGTATCCTTAGAGTGAAACAACTGGTCAAAGCAAAGCCGGACCCGTACACGGTCCGTCCGTCGGGTACGATGGGCCGGCCTCCGGTCCGCCCGAAGGACATAGCGGTCTTCCTGATGTTCGAGTACCTGTTCTGCCTCTCCTATCTGGATACGGAGAGTTTTCTTGCGTGGGTTTGCGAGGACAATTCGTGGTTGCTTGAAGCGGTCCCTGATGCGAACATCGTGCAGGACCACATCAAGGACATCCCCGTTACTTACCTCGCCGATCCACTGACCGTACTGGTTCAGTGACAGACCGGTGGCGTCAATGATCACCGCTATCCCGCGACCATCCAGACCGCGAACGGTCTTCTGCAAGAGATTCAGGTACGGAACGGAAAAAAGAAGGCGAAACGGAAATTCATCAAGGTCCACTTCGCCGTGGATCTAGACAGCGGCAGGATCCTCGTCGACCTCAGCTCCAAAGGCTGGAAGCACGACCATAGGTTCGGGCTCTGGATACCTCTCCCGGGAAATGACTAGCGAGGTCGAACGGTTCCCAAGCGACGCCATACATCAAGATGAAGAACAACTCGACCGCCAAAGTCAGGGAACTCATCCTGGAGGAGGAACATCCGCCATTAAAAGGACCATTTGAGGAGTTCATGAAAGAATATTACTATTGATTGGTTACCGAGGGCATCATCTCGGCCATCAAGAAAGTGTTCGGCTCGGTGCTTGCATCGAAGAAAAGACTCCATCAGTACATTGAAGTGCTCTGCAGGCTCACCTTATGAAATTGCATGCATTGAACAGGAAGAGGAACGAATGTACGGGCAACATACACATTTACGAAAGATTTATTAATTAATAATTTATTTATTTTTGTAAGTTATGAGGAGGTATTAATATGAAAATTATTTTATTAAAACGATGCTGGAGATTGGCTATTATATTAATGATTGTCGGTATTTTTGTTTTACCTGGAAATACTCATATGTTATCACACACGAATGAATCCCCAAAATCAATGCTATCTACAGATGTTAACGAAACTTTAAAGAAAAATTTTAACAATAAAAATATTTACGACTACAAGGGAGAACAAGAGAATATAGATATTTTATTCAATGGTACTGATCAATTTACATCCGCAAAATTAGCCAAATTAAATGAAAATTTTAAAAATAACTTTTCTCACACTAGTATCATTATTAAATTTAAAAAAAATGCAATAGTAAACATTCATAATGATAATAAATCTGTTTTAACTGGATTGCCATATATAGATCAATTGAATGCAAAATACAATATAGAAAAAATCGAAAAAATATTTGATGAAAAGGATACTTCAGAGCACTCAAACACTTATGTATTTAAATTCCAAAAAACAATTGATGTTTGTGAATGTGTTTTTAAATACAAACAAGATCCCAATATCGAATATGTTAATTTCGACAACTGTTATCAAGTATACGTAAAACCAAATGATCCTTTTTTTGATAATCAATGGGCACTTGAACAGAGTAATGATCATGACATTGACGCTACTCAAGCTTGGGATATAGAGCAGGGAAATCCAGATGTGGTTATCGCGGTATTGGATACTGGGATAGATTACAGTCATCCAGATTTGAATAATAAAATTTGGAACAATATAAACGAAGTTCCAGGCAATGGTATAGATGACGATAATAACGGCTACATTGATGATGTTATAGGATGGGATTTTGTTAATTATGATAATGATCCTTTAGATGATTGCGGACACGGAACGGCTTGTTCAGGTATTGCTGCTGCCAAGACTAATAATCTTCAATACATGGCAGGAGTGAGTTGGAATTGTAAAATTATGCCTATTAAAGCATTTGACGAGTATGGAACCGGCTATCTTTCATCTATTGTAAGTGGCATAGAATACGCGGTAGATAATGGTGCATCCATCATTAGCATGAGTTGGGGTTCGCTTTGTCCTGATACTATTTTGAAAGAGGCTCTTGACTATGCTTCATCTCATGGCGTTGTGCTCGTTGCATCGCGGGGGAATTATGTCGGAGATATGAGAGCCTACCCAGCAGTGTATGACAACGTTATCAATGTTGCTGCTACAAACAATGTCGATGAGAGGTCTGAATTTTCTGGCTATGGATCGTGGACTGATATTGCTGCACCTGGAGAGAATATTCTCACAGTACTTCCAACTTACCATGTCTATATGAATGATCTAGGCTACGATATGTATTATGATAATTTTTCAGGTACCTCCGCTGCTTGTCCGTTTGTTTCAGGATTGGTTGGACTCATGCTTTCTTATAATTCTCTTTCTACCGACGAAATAAGGACTATTCTTCATTCATCCGTCGATTCTATAAATACTGATTATTATATTGGAACAGGGCGAATTAATGCCTATAATGCCCTCACTTTAAACCCCCATTTAATCGCAAAATTAAATTCATATCTTGATGAAACCTTTATTGGCCCCCATACATTTGATATACGGGGTACTGCAATATCGTATACTGATAGTTTTCAATCCTATGAAGTTTATTATGGGGAAGGTATTTATCCAAATGATTGGAATTTAATAGATGCATCCTCAACTCCTGTAAATGATGGTCTATTGGCGGTTTGGGATGCGAGTAATCTTCAAAATGATGGTTTTTATACAATTAAATTAGTTGTTAACTCTTGTAATCAAGAAGTAGTATTTGATTATGCTGTAGTGTATTTCGATTCTTTACTAACAGAAGGTTGGCCGTCGTATTTGGACACGGGAGCAATAAGTGCACCACCTAATGCCTATGATTTTAACCACGATGGAAAGCAGGAGACGGTAGTATGTACATATGGACCCTGGTCCTCTTACGATGATTTGCAATATAAAGGCCAAGTTTTTGTCATTGATTCTGATGGGAATATTGTTCCAAACTGGCCATTTGAAACCGAAAGGCCAGTAGAATATTCTGCTGCAATAGGTGATTTAAACGATGATGGTTTGGCTGAGATTGTAGTAGCCGATTGGTACAATTTGTACGTGTTCCACTATGATGGCACTTTACTATGGAGTAAACATGACTATAATTTTCTTTGTTCTCCTTCACTAGTAGATTTGGATGGTGATGGTCATCTTGAAATTGTGGCAACTGGTCAAGGCGGAAGAATTTTTGCTTATAATTATGACGGCACACCTGTTGAAGGTTGGTCACCTAAAATAATTAATAATAATTTTGGTGATTATATTATATCAAATCCCGCCATTGCTGATCTTGATAATGATGGGAATTTAGAGGTAGTTGTGATTGGGCCAGATATTAATGTATATGTTTTCAACCATGACGGTTCTATTCGTGACGGATGGCCATATTTACTTTATCAGGCAGGGTTCAGTTATCAGGATAGTGCCCCTGCAGTCGCTGATTTTGATGGCGATGGAAATTTGGAAATTGTTATAGATGGTAAAAATAATCCCTCAGGAGAAGACAACTTATGGATGTTTGAATCTGACGGATTGGTAAGTGAAGGGTGGCCTCAATCCATTGAAAATAGCGGTAGCAATAATTTTGGTTTAGGTGATATAGATTCAGACGGTTTACCAGAAATTGTCCTATACCGGGAAGCAGAATCCAGTCGCCACTTATATGCGTACAATGGTAATGGAACCTTAGTAACTGGTTTTCCTTTAGATATTTCTATCGAGGATACTAGTGGTGTTTTGACGTACTGTTGCATTGCAAACATCGATTCTGATTCTTATCCAGAAATTATTGGGCGTTCCCAATGGGAAGTTCGACTTTTTAAGGTTAATCAAGAAGGACCATACGAAGTACTTGAAAATTGGCCGAAACCCGTCCGTGATTATCAGATTTTGGTTTTTGAACAACCTGGTTCCTTAATTACTGATATTAATGGAGATGGACTTGTAGATATAATAAGTTCATCATTTCATAACGCAATATATTGTTGGACTCCAGGTGGAGATTTTGATTCGGCTGCCCTTGAGTGGCCAATGTTCCAGCATGATCCCCAGCACACCGGATATTATATTCCTCCGTCAAATAGTCCACCTTGTAAACCCACGTTAACCCAATCTAATATAATTCCGGAGCCGACTGGGCTCAAGAGATATTGGTTCGATGCAACTTCCACCGACCCGGATAATAATAATATCTTCTATACTTTTGATTGGGGTGACGGGACCAACAGCGGCTGGGTAGGCCCTGAAGCATCAGGAGTCACCTGTTCACAATCCCATCGTTATTCATGGGGAACTCATCAACCTACAGTCAAAGTGCGGGCTAAAGATGCATACGGGGTGATGAGCGAATGGTCAGAACCATTGACTATTACCCCAGTCGATCAAATTGTTGGCTGCCCGCAAGTTGGAGGATATGTCCAAAACGTTGAAAATCAAATAGCCGGCTCATCCTTTACAATGACCGCAAATGGAACGGCTAATTATATGTGTGCTTTTATAAAAACTGATCTTGGAACATCATCGACTGTTAGATGCATGATTTACAATTCCGATGACACATTATTAGGAATGACAGAGGAAAAAACGATTTCAAATGATAATGGCTCATGGGTTCTTTTTAATTTTTCCACACCGCTCACTCTAAGGAATAACACTGATTATTCTTTGGTCTGTTGGAGTGGTCAGCCCTGCTACTTGGCTTATGACGGTACGACTGTTTCTTGCGGAAGGTTAAAAGCCCAAACCTATGACAGTGATGTTCCCCCATCAACCATTGTTTGGGATCAATTTCCAAACGAGATGAATTCAATTTTCTGTGGCTACGTAACTAAACCAGAAATCAAAATGATTTCTGCTTCTCCAAATCCTATCGGGTTTGGGGGCAACACTACGCTTACCACGGGAATTGAATCCTTTGAAATACCCATCAATATAACAAAAATAAGGATCAAATACCCTGATAATTCTTTTTATAATCTAACAATGAACCAGATAAATAACAATACATTTTCCTATTTGTTCAACGATAGCTGGACCTCGGGAAAATATAACTATTCCATTTGGACTATGGACGAAATTGGTTCCAGTAATTATTCGATAGACCATTCTTTTAATGTAACATCACATGCATCCATAAATGTCGCAACCCTTAAAGCTCATTACACAAATGATGAATACATAGAACTCACAGATCCGCCATCCCCACCACAGAACTACACCTTGACCGGCCGCGGCCTCACCTGGAACACCTATTACGATAACGCCTTAGGATATGATGTCCTTGAGGCATACGCTGGTCCAGTCAATTATCAAAACGAGAACAATACCTGGACTCCGATCAACCAGAACATTACTTTGTTGACATCCAATAATCTCGCGTACAACTATGGATATCGAGCAGGCAACGACCACGGACTCTACAACGCCTACTTCAAACCCAACCTCCAAAACGCCTGGCCCGTCGCCTTCGCCTACAACAAATCCCAGAATCCGACAATGAACATCCTGAGAACGAAGCTTCTTGGAGTCGGGTACCTTGATCCCTCCCAGAACTGGAACCACGTTATTCTTCAGAATATCCAAAGTAGCCAGGGACAACTCCAGAACAACGCAGTCATCTACCCAGGCGCGTTCACCGGCACGGATGTCATCTACCGTTATCAATCAACGATGCTGAAGGAAAACATACAACTGGGTACCACAGCGAAATCAATGCTACTCGCTCATCCTCCATCATCCTATGGACTGAATACACAGACATCATACCTCGTCTTCATCACCAAACTCGACCCTCTAACACTGCATCTCTACAACGCCTCCAGTGAAATCACCGGCAACATCACGATTGAGAACGGGCGCCTGTCCTTCAAAGACGCTACAGGGATTTTCAAATGCGCCATGCCCATTGATGATGCGTATGAGCTGCAAAACGCCAGTCATCGCCTGCCATTGAAATACCGCATCATCAGGATGGGAGGGGAATGGTACCTGCTCTCCGGCTGTAAATACTCTGACCTGATGACTCTACAATTCCCGGTGATCATTGATCCGACGTTGACCGTGGATTCTAGCAGTAGCGCTAGTTATCTCCCCCGTTTTGATGCCCATTATGAGGATGCATGGGAGGCGACAACAGCGAATGGTCCGATATGTGACCCCAATTTATTCATCCAGATCGGGCAGGAGACTTTCTCCTCGGACTATTACATCTACCGGGGATTCCTGTACTTCAATACCTCGATGCTTCCCAGCAACATGGTCATACACAATGTGACACTCAGTCTCTATAATGCTGGCGATAGTTCCGACACTGATTTCAATATCCAGGTGCAGAGCGGGCAGCCGGATCATCCCAAAGATCCTCTTGATACAACAGATTATAACAAAGCGTATTACAGCAACATTACTGGGACGTTGAATACCGCTAATCTCGTCGAAGGGTACAACGACATCGAGCTTACCAACACCAAAAACGAGGAATGGATTAATTTGAGTCATTGGACGAAGCTCTGTCTGCGCAGCAGCCGTGATATCGCTGCGCTACCGCCGACCGGGGATGAATACGTCGACTTCTTCAACAGTGAACAAGGAGCTGATTTCGCGCCAAGGCTTGTTATCGTCCATGAGAACCAGTCGAAAATCAAGAACACAGGCACCACGAATCTCAGCGGGTATCTGTTGATTCAAGTGCAGTTCTATGATCCTCAATCCAAGGAATGGATCCTTGACAATGATGCAGTGAATGAGACGAGCCCCAGGATGATTGAACCGGGGCAGCAGCTTGCATTGGACCAGATCTTCAACGGCCTTGTGCGGGCCTGTGATCTTACCAATGGCGAAGGGTTGTACCGTGTCTATGCCGCGTTCCGTGACCCCAATGGTAACATCTTGGTTGACAGCGATCAAAATAAGATTGAGGCCTCCTGGCAGTTCACCGTGGTCAAATAATCAGGCGTTTTGCCTGATTCTCTTTTTTTCTTTTCCAAAATCTTTGAAAAGCGACAGGATAATTCTTGTTTCTTGTAGGAGCTTTGGAAATAGTCTTGGTATGCATTATCAACGAATGGAAGGGGAAATTATTCAATGGACTAATGAATATCGCGTGAAAAGGCATTGAATTAGAAAGTACCGGATTATTTCAAGATGGTGTACGTGGCTTTCAGTGCCTGCTGGCCGATGGTAAGGATCCTATGCCCAACTTCGCCAACGAATGAGAGGAGCGTCGTTTCACCTCCTTTATCTTTTTTACAATTGGGATGACTCTTCGAATATTAATTTATTCATATTTTCTATATTAAAGTTTGCAAGAAAAATATCCAAATGTCAATGGCCTTGGTGACCTGGTTGATAATGGATAATTGCGGTTAAAGACCTTAACCGCAATTCAAAATAGTGTAGTTACACTATGCCTTTAATCAAGAAGTCCTCTTGTATAAAGGGGAGAAAAAAAGAGAAGAGTTTTAGTAAGTCCGTGGAAAATTTCGCTGACTTTTTCGACGAATAAACACACCGGTTATTCTACCGTATTTACCACTAGACCACTGGCCTGAAGCGTAGATCATGCGCTTAGATGGTGTAAATTCGGACGAGAGGTCATTTAGAATTGAGAAAAAGGAAAGAAAAAAGAGAAAGATTTTAGAGAGTAATGTAGGCGAACTATTCAACCGCGTTGTAGGGGTGTTTGTTAAGATTTTCAACAGAAGCGTGAAAACCTTAACCCCGACAGGTCCGCTCACTGTTTTTCTTTTAACTGAAAAAAGGCCTGGATGTCTGAGGGAGGGCATCTGCTATTTTTTCAAGGAGGGGATGTCGCTGGAGTATCTGGTGAAGCAGCTGCCAAAGGAAGGGGAAGTGCTGTGTGATGACGGGAGTTTTGAGGGTGACGGGGATGAGTTCGAAATCGGTAGGGTCCTGCGTGTTCTCCACGCGGAGGTATCCCTCGAAACGTCCATGGGCCTGGTCGGGGGCGGTGACGGTGACGTTGACGGTAAGCGAGCCGACCGTCGGTAAGAGGTTCTTCTCGTGGGCCGGCTGGCATGACCAGGTCCCCCAGGTGAGGGAAGAGGTGTTGGTGGTCCAGTTGAGCCGTGAGCCGGATGAGCCGATGTTTTGGACCTGGAAGCTGCCAGTGACGGTCTGGCCGGGCCTGATCCTGGTCCAGGAGAAGCTTCCGATGCAGTGAAGATTCGGGCCGTTGGGTACCTCGGTGGGGATGAAGACGATTTTGAAAATGTTGTTCATGACTGGATTGGGGTGCATGTTGAGGTATTCCCAGACAGTGTCGCCGTAGGGGGTGACTTCGAAGAATCGTCCGGCTGCTCCATCGCAGATCAAGGTGTTGCCGTCGGTGAGCCGTTGGGCGCCGGAGAACAGCCCGGAGTAGCGGCTGGCGGGGGGATCGGCCTCATAGCTCCAGATTGGGGCGTCCGGTCCGTACGCGGCGCCAGGCTGCAACGTGTACACCCCGGTTTCGTTGACCGGGGGGATGATTTCTACGACGGTGGAGAAGATGCCGGTGGGGCGGTTGAAGCCGTTGTTGAAGATGAGGATGTCTCCTTCGCCGGGGTAGCCCGGCTTGATCCAGGCGGCGTCGTGCTGGCCGAAGAGCTGGTCGTCGGCTGCGGTGCCTACCCGGTAGGCCTGGGGGTTGCCCCAGCGGTAGAGGAGGTCGCCTCCCTTGCCGCTGCGGCCGCCGGTGTGGCCTGCGGCCTGCTGGGTGGTGGTGCTGTGGTCGATGACCCAGATTTCGTTGAAGTTGTGGACGCTGAGGAGGATTTGGTTGAATTGTGGGTTGTAGTCGATGGAGTCGGTGTGGAGCCAGTCGGAGAGGAGGGGGTCGATGATGCCGTAGTTGAGGTCGATGAGTTCGGGGTGCTGGGCGACGTCGCCGTAGTTGGCTGCGGTGGGGTCGTAGTCTTGGATGAGGTGGTCCCAGACGTGCCATTCCCAGACGATCTGGCCGCTGGTGGGGCCGGTGGGTTTGACTTCGATGAGGTGGTCCGGCATGAAGGTGTCCGAGGTGATAGTGGCTGGGTTTCTGCCGGCGGCGATTGCTTCGGTGCGGGTTTTTTTCTCCCAGGCGATCATGAGCACGTTGCCGTTGGGCAGCGGCATGATGTCGTGGTGGCTGAGGTTTTGCTCGGTGTTATATCGGTAGTCCCAGGTGACGGACCCGTCCCATGTTACTCGTTGGATGCCTCCGCCGGAGCCGCCGACACCGGATAGGCTGACCTTGATGGTGCGAAGGATGGAGCCGTCGCCGAGCCAGCGGACCATCTCCCCGGGGAAATACTGGCTGAGCCAGATGTGGTTCACGCTGCCGTCGCTGTTGATCAAATACGTTGCCTGGGAATCCATGGGTGCGTACAAGATCCGGCCGTCCACGGTCATCGATGGGTTCATGCTGATCACTTTGGAAGAACAGAGTGAGACGCAGGGTGAGGTGAGGAATAGTAGGACGAGGGACGACGCTATGAATCGGATGCCGGTGGAGCCCCTGAGATTCTTGCGTTTCATCGATGTCCTCTATGAGAGGAATCTAGGGTCATATGTATATTAATAGTTTTGTCAAATATAAAACGCATCGGATGGAAGGAACACGCCGGTTCATTTGAAAAATGGCAGGGCGCATGGTGTGATACTTTCGCAGCCTTTAAATGGTGTGGGCCGATGTAGGGTCAGATTTCACTAGGGGAAGCCCACCATGGGGGAGGCTGAGAAGAACACCAAGAAGGCATTTTACGTCTCACTGTCTGCTCAGGGTGCGCAAAAGATTGAGAGTGATGATTTCACGGAGATCACCAGCCTTCTGCACGAGGAAGAACTGGAATGGATGGATTTTTCGGTTTCTGACATCCTCAAGGACAGCCTGGCGATCGCCTCGTCGTTGAAGTTCAGCGAGCAGCTCGTCACCACGATTCTGTCGAACCGGTTCTCGGCCTACGAGGACAACGAGTACGAGCTAGGGCTGATGATACCGGCGATCCGGGTCCATGAGTTCGAGGTGAACGTCTACCCCTTGCTAATCCTCATACGGAAGAACCTAGTCGTCACGATCCACCCTCAGGAGGTTGTGCGGCTAGAGAAGCTGTACCGGTACGCCGACATCTTCATGAAGAAGATCAAAAAAGACCTTCCCTCCAATGACAAGATCACGGTCCTGGTCACCCGCCTGCTTGACGAGAACAACGAGCGCAACTTCATGGGCCTACGGGCGATCGAGGAGGAGGGTGACGAGCTCGGCAAGTACATGGTCGACATCCATGCCCCCCGCGTCGAGATCGGCAACGACATCTACAAGATGAAACACGGGCTCATCATGTACCTCAACACGCTGTGGGCGTCCCTCGATGTCGTCAACTCCCTGCGGTACGGAGACGCGGAGCTCATCACGGACAGCCCTAAGCTCCTGCAGCGTATCGGGATCCTCGGCGATGATATCTCACGGAACATCTCCTTGGCCGAGCATATGAGTGAGGTGCTGGCCTCGGGTCTTGAGGTGCTGCAGACGATTTACAATAACCAGCTGCAGATGTTGAACAATCGGCTCGCGTTCCTCGCCGCGTGGCTGGCGGTACTGGCGACCGTCGTTATGGTCCCCAACACGCTGGCGACGATCTTCGGGATGCCGACGTTCAATTTTCTCGACTGGCATGTGTCGCTGACGATTCTTGTAATCTCTACGGTCCTGTCCTCGGTGTTTATCTACATGATCATGCGGCGCCGCGGCTGGTTCAAAGTCCAATAAACAATTTTTCCTAAAAGAGGTAGGGGATGATCCGCCAGGGCACCTCTTTCATGTACCGCCGGTAATCCTCCCCGTACTGGCGCACCAGGAGCTTCTCCTCGTCCACGATGCTCCATATCATGATCGGGATTGCGATGGTCGCGACAACCAGCGCGAAGAGAGAGTAGAAGAAAATCGCGAGGCCGTAGCCGGCGATCAGGATCGAGGTGTAGTGCGGATGCCGGATTCTCTGGAAGATGCCACCGGTCACCAGCTGCCCATGGTATTCACGGTACCAGAAGAACTCCCATTTGAAGTAGACATAGGCCGCGGCGAGGAATAAGATCACGCCGGCGAGGATCGTCGGCAGCATCGGCGTCGGTAATTTGAAGACGCTGTAGAACGCGGTGAGCGGCCCCGTCAGGATAATGAGGATCAGCGGCGCATAGTGGACGATGAAGAGGGCGCGCAGTTCCTTCGGAGGCCGATAGTGCAGCATGTAAGATCAACAGGGGAACTGGGTCAGCCGAGGCGGATGCCGCCCTTGTCGATCTGCATGTCCTGCGGCTTCAGCGTGTGCTTGGTGCTGCGCATCTTCAAGACTGCGAGCTTGCGGCGGTCCATGGTCGGGTCAAGGCTCAGGACGATGACGCCGTCGGCGAGAAACTCCGAGAGGCCGTCACGGGACATATGGTTAGAACCGGCAGGCAGCTCGCTGGTGATGACCGCAGTACAGCCGGAGGTCTCCAAGGCGTTCATGATGTAATGGAGATGGAGGCGGCGGACCGGGAAGTTGCCACTGGCGAGCTCTTCAGGGTCGACGTTGCTGAGGTCGCTGGCGAACTCGGGGTTGTTGATGTAGATCGGCATCTCGGAGAGCGGTGTGATGGAGTCTAGGACGATGCGGTCGTATTTACCCGAGAGGATCTCGTTGACCATGGTCTCGTAGATGAGCTTCTTGTTGATGTTGAGGAAGAGGAACTTGACCTGACCATTATCGATGGCCTGCTGGAAGTTGAGGCCGAGTTCGTTGGCCTGGGTGAGGAGGCCTTCGATCTTCTTGTCCAGCGTGAGGTAGAGGCATTTGTGGCCGTCGGCAACGCCCTGGGCGATGAACTGGTAGCAGAGGATCGACTTGCCGCTGCCGGGAGGTCCGCTGACGAGGGTGATGGTTTGTTTGGGGAAGCCGCCTGACAGGAGCTGGTCGAGCCCTGGGACGCCGGTTTTGATGCGTTGGGTCATGGTGCCGGTTGGCTTTTTATCTGTTTGCAGGAGTGTCATGGCATCCATCCTCAGGGTCTGGTATCGGCCTGCACGTATAATTAATTTATCACCGAGTCTGCGAGCCTGTCGCACGGTTTATATTAATTTTTATGAAAATATTTATATATTTATAAAGCCGAACATATAATTAAGAAGACAGGGACAGATTCCCATGGCACAGAACCACAGCATCAAAATCTGGATCTGGGTGCAGAACTACCGAATCCTCAAGGCCATCTCTAACCACGAGGCCGGCACCCTCACGATCTACGACGAGTACGACAACATCCTCATCCGCCGCATCGGTCTGTCCAAACAACAGGTCAAAGCCCTCGAGGCGCTCCTCACCACCTTCAACGTCAAACGCCTCGACGACCACAAAGAACCCTACACCTATTTATAAGACGGCAGGATCACCTGGCGGTCCGGATACACCCGGATCCCCTCCCTATTTATCTCCAGCAGAAACACCTTTTTCTGATGCTGCGAGTACCGCATCTTCAACACCTCCACCGCGTTCTCCCGACGGTCCCCCCGCTGAATATTATATAACACCAGGATCCCATCTGCGAGGAACTCCTCGATGCCGGTCTCGCTGAACCGCGTCGGCATCGGCTCCGTCTCCGTAATCAAAAACGATGTCGCCCCCGTCTCCTCAAAGAAACTGAACAGCTGCTGCAGGTACACCCGATAGTTCTTCTCCTTGCTGATTGACGCGGAGATGATCGCGGTCAGGGAGTCGACGACAATGAGCTCCGGGTTGAAACCCTTCGGGATGATCAGTGGCTTGATCTTATACGATAGCTCCGTCGCCGACCCGGTCCCGCTCACCGACCCAAACTTCATCCGCAGGATATCCAACGGGTTAATCTTCTGGATCAGCAGCGAACCGTTGTCCACGTACGCCTTCGCATCCCACCCGAACGCGGTCATGCTGCGTACGATTTTCTCGGTGCTCTCCTCGAAGCTGACGTACATGCAGTGCCGCCCCGCGCTCACCAGGTTGAAACAGACCTGGCGGCAGAACGTGCTCTTCCCCGTCCCCGTCCCCCCCGCGATGAGGACCGCGTTATGCCGAGGGATGCCGCCCTCTGCGAACAACTCATCAAACCCGGGAATGCGGGTCCGCAGGACAACCTCCTGCTCATTCTTCTCCGTTATTACCTCGCTCATACAAGGCTCGTTCCAGGTTTGCGCCTATTCAATCCACCCTGGACCGATTTGAACCTTAATGACCATCGGATGCAACTCCAAGAAAACATCCTTTGAGCTTAACAGGCTGACATGAACCTCGACATAGTTCCTCGGTTCTGCATCGTAGCTATAAATCGTAATGTACCCGTTCTTCTCATAGATCCCTAAGAAATCATGCATCGTCTTGTTCCAGGCAGCGTCGTATTTCGTATAGATCCTGAAAAACCCTCCTGGATGAATGGTAAAGCTCTGCGGCGGCAACAGTGAGGAAAAATTCGTCCGAACGCAGCATCTCCCTAGGCCTTCCGTCTGCGTCTTCCCTTCGACGCCACTGAAATACGGGAACGTCCAATTAACGACGATAGTATAGGTCTCATTCTGGACATCGATTGAAGGATTCGCCCGCATCACCGAGCCCCCCTCATCCTGATTCACAATGATCCCGCCGCCCTCCAGCACGTACTCCTGATTCACGAAATACGAATTCTCACCCAAATACTGCAAAGACGGTAGAACCACTCTAACAGGGGTCACCGAGTTGTACACGGTGATATTCGAGCTGGTTTCATTCTCGTACGCCAAACGGCCCACTGATTGCACTGTCAGGAAGTACGGCAGCTTCGGACTCCCCAAGGTCAGGGTCGAGGAAATTGGTGAGGACGACTTCGTCATCATCTGGACATCGACCATCGCTTTCAACTGAGACAGTTGATTGAAGACTTGATCCATGTGATCCGCCTCCCGCTGCTCCATGACCTGAGGGATGTAGACCAGCTGGATCATGGAAATGATGATCGCGACCAGACCGACTAACAGCAGTGCCTCGATGACTCCCGCAACCGCGGAATTCCGCACCTTCCGAATAGAGCGCATCATCTCTCCTCGCCTTCCCATATCTCAGACCTATTCCTTATACGTTTCCCCAAACCAGCTAGGATCGCCGACGCCACAGCATTAGGCCTACTGCTGTGGCAAGGATAGCCACGCCAAGGCCAAGGACACCCAAGACCAACGGCGAGAGGGGAAGCGAACCTTGAGACGACCCAGAGGGGACCATGTGTGACCCTGATTCCAAGACGGCAGCCTGCGTCGTTGATACCTCGACATCATTTGAGGCGGACACCGTCAATGTGACATTGTATTCCCCGGGGGTCGCGTACGCATGGGACGCGGTCCGGCCCGACCCTGTCGCCCCGTCGCCGAAATCCCAGAGATAACTGAGATTCTCTCTAACACTCGAGCTGCTCTTTGAGGCGTTGAACAGAATCGGCTCCCCGATGCAGCCATGGTACGGGCCACCGGCATCGGCGACCACCGTCCTATTATCCGGGTCAAGGTATTGGATTGTCAACAGAGTCGTGGCTGGCGCCGACCATTCATGGCCCTGGGCACGGATCCGTAGCGAGATGGTATGGACTCCGTTGGTGAGATTCGATCGTGTGAATGCTGCCTCAGAGCTGAGCACGCCGTCCTGCGAGGACGTCCATTGATACTGGACATCAAGCCCTTCAGCGTTCTCCGCGTGGCCCTGGAAGGCGACCGTTTGATGGACGAGCGCCGTCAAAGGTGAGACAGAGTCGATGACCGCAGCGGGATTCGCCCTGATGGTCAGGGTGCCGGTCTGCAGGGACGACCAGTCCCCGTCGTCATCCTGGACTTTAAAGGAAATCGTGTGTACTCCGACCGAAAGCGTCGTCAAAGTGGCAGTCTTGCTGGTGCTGAATTGACCGTCGAGATTGGACCGCCAGCAGTATCCTTCGATGATCCCGTCAGTGTCATGTCCCTCGCCGCTGAAGTACACCGGATCGCCGGCAAAGGCTTCCAAGGGCGTGATGGTCATTGAGAGCACGGTGGGGGGTGTGTTGTCGCTGCCTTGCGAGGGGGCAGTCTGGAAGACTCCAAGGGGGTAGTTATCCGTGTTTGACCCGCCGGGGATTGGGTAGGGTGTGTCGCCGATGCCGTCATGGTTAGCGTCAACGCCACCGTAATCATCCCAGGAGTTACCCTGCTGGCTGATGGACCAGGTGTTGCTACAGGGGTCACTCGCGGGCTGTCCATTCATGGAAAAGGTATTTTGGGAGAACTGGTTCTGTGATGACTGGAAGAGGTAAACCCCGTAGATGGTATTCTTGGAGATGGTGTTGTCGGTGATGAGGTTCGCGACTGAGTAGCTGATGCTGATGCCTTTCTGGTTGTAGCGGATGGTGTTGTGGTCGAGGGTGCAGGTGGAGCAGAGGGTGAGGCTGATGCCGGAGACGTAGGAGTTGGTGATGATGGTGTCATGGATGGCGAGGCTGGTGCAGTGGTCGAGCTGGATGCCGTCCCCTTCCTGGCAGTCTTGGATGGTGGTGTCCTCGATGGTGCCGCCGTTGACGTGGGAGCAGGCGATGTTGGCGAATCCGTGCATGCCGGCATGCCGGATGGTGAGGCCTGAGAGGGTGAAGGTGATTTCAGCGTCCTCGGTGCCCGCGGCGTAGACCGTATGGCCGTGGCTGCCGCCGTCGATGATGGTGGTGAGGGCGCTGGCGCCGATGAGGCTTTGGGAATGGGTGACGACGACGTTTTCGGCGTAGGTGCCGGTAGAGACATAGATCGTCGTTGCTTCGGTGGCGGTGGCGTCGCTGATGTTCCGGAAGGGATGGTCCGCGGTCCCGTCCCACGGCCCGGTGGTATTGGCCGCGTCGACGTACACGGCGGTGTCCGCTGCGACCAAGGGGATAGTCGCAAGCATCAGGAAGAGTATTGGGAAAATGGCGGCGAGTCTGAGTTTTTTGCGCTGCGGGTCTTTTCTTGATTGCGTTATTCCTTGCATCTCTCCTTACCCGATGTAGGTTCTTCTATGAATCATATATAAAGATAGGGTGACGGAATGCCAATCCGGAAGCTTCTCTCTTTGGAAAAGGGGCAAGGTTTAAATAGTCATTAAAATAACTTTCTCCTTATATTAATAAAAATGCGGGATTCATTCATATGGGCAGCGAGCACGTCTGGGTTTGGACGAAATCCAAGGGGAAGACCTATAGGGTCATCGCCGACCCAGAGAAAGGCGTCATCGAGGTCTACAACGAGTGCGGGGAGATCATCCTGCGCAAGGAGAACCTCAGCCGCCGGCACGTCGAGCTGGTGGAGAAGCACGTCCTTGCCGTGGTCGCGAGGCGGATGGATGGGCCGTCAGCAGTCAAGCCTCCTCGGCCGACCGCCGGGGATCCCTTTGACCCCATGATCACCTAACGTGTTCCCAGGGCCTCTTCTTTTTTTGTTTTCTAACTTGGGAGGAAGAGGTGCTGGAAGAACGCCAGGATTCTAACTAGGATGTCGAGCCAGTGCGGGCGGTACGGCATCTTCACCGGGAGCGGGTCGGACCAGTCGCTCTGCTGGCGATGCGTGTCCATGGCGCGGACCTGGACGTTGTAGGTGCCCCGCTTCGTCCAGTTGTGGGAGACCTTGACTTCTGTGCCGGAGTTATACGGGCCGAGCCAGGCGCTGAAAGTGCCGTCCCCGAAGCTGAATTTATAGTAGAGCCGGTCGCCGTCCGGGTCGGTTGTCGAGGCATTGAAGACATAGTTCGTGTTGAGCGTCCCCTGGGCGGTGCCTTTCGGCGCCGCAGGCTTCACGGGAGCCTGGTTCTCTGTCGGGAAGAACTCCAGGGCGGGGTCGCCGAACAGGTTCATCTCGTAGTAGACCCAGCGCATGCAGGAGCCGTTGATCTTATGGACGTTCTTCTCTTTGGAGTACTGGTTTACTTTCTCGATGCTGGTGATGTTCTGCGCGAAGACCGCGTCCCAGAAATAGCGGTGGTACCGCTGGTTCGCCCCGTCGGTGCTACCGACGACGCCCCACCCGTAGCGGGCGCACATGATGACCGCGAAGCCCGCATGGGCGGTCTTAACCGTCCAGTGCTCCGCGATGCAGTCGTCAGCATCGAAAGCGCCCGCGTAGCATCCCTGTGAGTACACGAACGGGAGCACCGTGTTCGTCAAAGCGTCAACATCATCGTTGACGATCCGCATGTTATAATCTGAGGAGGAGTGACCGAGATGGTTGATGAGCCGAACACCAGCGTTCACGCGGCTGATGAGCTCAGTACCTGGCCACCCCGGTGGGTAGTTCCAGAGTCTGTCGTATAATCTGCTCATCGTGTATTGGCTCGCCGGGATGCCTACCGTCGTGTAGTAGGAGGTCGAGCCGTTGACGAGCTCCTCCATGTAGTCGTCCCCGTAGGTATCAGGCTTCTCCCAGAGGTACTCCCCGACCATCAGGCAGGGGCCGCTCGTGATCCCCGAGCTTTGGAGGTAGGCGACGGTTTTCTGGACGAAGAAGTCGGCTTCGGCGGCAGTGCCGACGCAGGCGCGGCCGACGGAGACCTCGCCGTAGAGGTCGACGTCACGGCCGCCAGGCCCATCGTGCGATTCCCCGAAGATCTCGTTGTTGTTGTAGTCATAGGTCCCATCGAGGCATTCGTAGAAGAGGTCTGAAGGGAGCTGATCGCTGTCTCCCCCGGTCCATGCCAGGACGTAAAGGTACTGGGCGGGGACCACGTTGTCATCGCCCCCGATGAGGACGTATTCGATGCCGTTGGTGAGGTATTCCTGGCGGATGAAATCTCGGATGGCCGAGGCGGTGAGGGCCTTTGAGGAAATCTCACTGAGGGTCTTGATCTGAGTCGGCAACCCCTTGGCGTTGTGGGCGTCCTTGAGAGGCTCGAAATTAGTCCTCAACGTATCGGTCGTGAGGATGAGGAGGGAGTACGAATCATTGGAGGCGGGGGCGGGGAGGAGCGGATAGGAGGCGAGAGCCTCAGGGTTGTCGACCTTCTCCCGTGCCATGACCTCGTCATCCGACCGGCCACGGAAGAGGGGGTTGGCCGGTGCCGACTGCAGATGCACGGTGACCGACAGGGAAGGGTAGAAGCGTAGGGTTCCGGTGGCGGGAAGGTACTGCACGGGGCTGAGGGCAAGCTCTAGGATGTTGTAGCCGCGGAAGGATTGGATGCCGAGGTCTTCGATGAGGCTTTCGGGGAAGGCGTCAACGCCGCCGTAAATGGAGGAATCAAAGGTAAGTGCAGGGGCGGTCTGCGTTGTCTCGGAGAGCTTCACCGGGGTGCGGACAGGGATGACATGGAACCCGGTGCCGAGAACGATGGGAGCGCCAGGCGTGATGTCGATGCTGGCCACCGCTGTTCCTTGCGGGAGGAGCAGGGAGGCGCCGCGGCTGGGGAGGTCCGGCTCTCCGACGGATCGGCCGCCGGTGCCGTCCGGCAGCGAGACGGTGTCGTAGGTCTCGCCGTTGACCGCCGTCTGACCAAGGGCCGGCGTCGAGAACTGGTAGGTCTCCGTCAGGGTCATGCTGGTGGGGTTCGCGACAGCTCCCCTGGCAGCGAGGTGGCGAGAAGCAGGGTCACAAGACCGAGAATGAACATCATCTGGCGTGGCCTATTGAGAACGTTTTTCATGATTATCCCCTTGCGCCCGCTTAATACCCGATGGTATTAAAACGTGTCGTTGATGAATAGATAATCAATAGGCTGCAAGTCTATTTAAATATTCTCTTCGAGATTAAATTCGTTGAGGCGGCGGGCCGCCCGATTATTTAAATAGCGGCGGACGGTTTCCACCCGACGATGTACCCACTCGAGGAGTGCAAACGCGAGCTCACCCGCGCCCTTGCGGGCGCCCTCAAACGCCTGCAGTACCCCGCCGAGATCCGGCTAGAGACGCCCCCCGCCGGGATGGGCCAATTCGCCTTCCCCTGCTTCACCCTCGCCCCCATATTGAAAAAAGCCCCACAGGCCATCGCCGAAACCATCGCCAAAACACTCACGCCCGGCCCCTGGCTCGACCACGTCGAAGCCAGGGGCGGCTACGTCAACTTCCATCTCAACAGAGCCCGCCTCGCCGACGCGACCCTCAGCCTCATCCTCAAACAGAAAGACTCCTACGGCCACCACGACCCACGCCACGAGACCGTCATCATCGAACACACCTCAGCCAACCCCAACGGGCCGCTGCACGTCGGCCGCGCCCGGAACCCTATCATCGGCGACACCCTCGTCCGGCTATTCAAGGCCGACGGCTACACCACCACCGCCCAGTTCTACCTCGACGACATGGGCAAACAGGTCGCGATCCTCGCCTGGGGCATCCAGCACCTCGACGCCAAGACTATTCCCGCTCCCGAGGTCGACAAGGAAGACCACCGCCTCGTCGGCTACTATCAAAAAGCCAACGAACTCATGGAACAGGAACCCAGCGTTGCTGAAGAAATCAACGCCCTGATCCAGCAGCTTGAACACGGCAACAAACACACCCTGAAGCAGGTCCATGATGCCTACACTCCGGTCCTGCGCGGAATCCAGGAGAGCCTGCAGCGCATCCATATCCATATCGATGACTACATCCCGGAGTCCCGCTTCGTCCTCGACGGCGGCGTCGAGACCATCGTCAACGGGCTGAAACAGACGCCGTACAGCCATGAAGAGGAAGGCGCCTTCTACCTCGACCTCGAACCCTACGGCGTCCACGGCCGCAATACCAAGTTCTTCTTCCTGCGCAAAGACGGGACCACACTCTACGCGACCAGGGACGTCGCCTATCATCGCTGGAAAGCCACGCAGGCTGACCGCTTGGTCAACGTCCTTGGTGAAGACCATAGACTAGAGAGCCGTCAGGTTGAAATCGCACTTACCCTACTGGACATCAAGCCGCAGCCCCAGGCTGTATTTTACTCATTCGTCTCACTACCAGGTGGTAAGATGTCCACTCGGCGCGGTCGGGTCGTCTACCTTGATGATCTCATCGACGAATGCATCGCCCGCGCTCTGGAAGAGGTGCGGAAACGGCGCGGCCAGGAGCTCTCCGAGGACCGGATGCGGTCCATCGCGGAGCAGGTCGGCATCGGCGCCCTCCGCTACAACATCATCAGGGTGCAGCCTGAGAAGGACATCGTCTTCAAATGGGAGGAGGCCCTCAACTTCGAGGGCAACGCGGTCCCCTTCCTTCAGTACGCGCACGCCCGCGCCTGCAGCATCCTCCATAAGGCCAAGACCAAGAAATTTTCCTTCGAAGCCACACGGCTGACTCATCCATCTGAGACCGTGTTGCTTGACCTGTTGATGCGGTTTCCCGTTGTCATCGACGAGGCCTGTCAGGGCCGGCGGCCTAACCTCGTCGCCAACTACGTGTACGAGGTCGCCGCCGCCTTCAACCAGTTCTACCGGGACTGCCCCGTGCTCTCGGAGACGACGCAGATGCTGCGGGCCTCACGGCTCTCGCTGGTCGAAGCATCTCGCATTGTCCTGGCCAACGGTCTAGGGATTCTCGGGATTGCAGCCCCAGAGGAAATGTGAGCGATGCAGTACCGGGACGTCGCCTGCAGCCATTGCCTCAAGATCATCACGAGGCCAGATACCCTTTTCCATGGGAAGTATACCGTCGACCCGTACCGGTCCTGTGCCTTGGGATGCCGCTACTGCGACTCCTCCGTGGACACGGTCGACATCAAGGTCAATGCCGTTGAGGTGCTCGTCAAGGAATTAGAGCATCTTCCGCGTGGTCGCGTGATCCTCGGCTCCGTCCATGACCCCTATCAGCCGGTCGAGGAGCAGCGAGGGCTGTCGCGGGCGATCCTTGAAGTCCTCCGTGACCATGGGTTCCCATGTAATATCCTCACTAAGTCCCCTTTGGTCCTGCGCGACCTCCCATTGATTTCGTCCTTTGATTGTACGGTGGCGGTCAGCCTCCTGTCCACGAGCCTGGTGCTGGCGGCGGCCTTTGAACCCGGGGTCGTCTCTCCGCTGCAGCGGCTCGATCTCGTACGGACACTTCGTTCTCATGAGATAAACGCTGGAGTAGCGCTGATGCCGTTCCTCCCGTTGCTCGCCGAGCCTGACCTAGAGGCAACCGTCGCCGCGGCCGCGGAGGCACACGCCTCGTTCCTCCTGTATAAGCACCTGGAGTTGAAAGGCGAGCAGCGAGACCGGTTCCTGCAGATACTGGCGGAGGAGTTCCCATTGGCCCTCCCGTGGTACCGACGCTGGTACGAAAACGCAATCTCCCCAGACCCAGGCTACCTCAACCGACTCGGATCACGCATCGAACATCTCTGCCAAAAACATGGGATAGACAGCCGGATGGCGACCAAGACTCATTAAGCGGTCTTCTTTTTTCGGGTGAGCCGGTCGACGAGGGACTCCTCCGTGGTCTTGGGAGGCTCGTCCGTGCTCTTACGCCGCTTGATCGCCTCGTCGATGAGCGTGTCGTCGACTTGGACGAGGACCTGATCCTGGTCTTCCTCCTTTTTCTTGGCGACAACCGCCGCGTGGATCTCCTCGTCCGTCGCGGTGTCCCGAATCGATGGATCCTTGCCGATCGTCGGATGATGCTCATGCGCAGGCGCGGCCTCGCTGGGACGCTTGAACATCGCGAAAGCCTCGTTCAGAAACTGCAGCTCCTCCGCCGTAGGATACCAGGTGAACGCAGACTTCGTCACCCCGATGTTCACGGCATCGTGACGGAAAATCACCTGCAGGACCAACTCGTTGGTCTGCGCATCTTTTTCAACGCCGAGCGAAAGAAGGATTGGTACATGCTCCATGGGTCCCATCCCAACAGCCTGTCATATCGGCGATGCCAGATTTATACTTTTTCTTCCCCCCGGCTACTACCGGCTCGCGGTCAGGGGGGAAAAACGATACGTTCTTATACCGCACAGAGGCTTACGACCCTGAGGAGACGGATGCATGAAAAAAATCATGGTCGTCGACAATGAACCCGACATCGTCGATCTCACGCGCACAGTATTGGAACTCGGCGGCTACACGGTCGTACCCTGGTACAGCGGCGAAGAAGCCCTCCGCAAGCTGGAAGGCGAACAGGTCGACCTCGTCCTCCTCGACATCATGATGCCCGGCATGAGCGGCTGGGACGTCTTCAACCGCATCAAGAAAAAAAACCAGGGCATCAAAGTCGCCTTCATGAGCGTCCTGGAGATCTCCGACAAACGCAAACAAGTCCTCCTCGACGAAGGCCTCGCCGACTACATCATGAAACCCTTCGACAAAGAAACCCTCCTCCAACGCGTCGACAAGATTTTAAAAGGATAACCCGATTCACACCACCTTACCAACACCCCCGGCCACGGGATGCAGGCACGGGACACACACCGGATGGGATCCATACTGACCAACCACCCTAGCTAGAGGACCATGAGAAAGGTACCAGCCATCGTCGAAGAACTCCAAGCAGAAGAACGAGCAGGGCGACTCCCCAGCAGACGCCCCACCAGCCCCCCCGCCATCCAGGCAGAGCCCACCGACCACAAGCCTCCCATCCTCGGCAGCTTCAACGGCTCCGACGAACAACAAATCCTCAAAATCCTCTTCGACAACGCCCCCACCCCCACCCTCCTCCTCGACGACCACCGCCGCATCATCTCCTGGAACACCGCCGCCCAGAAACTCCTCCACACCAACCGCACCGACCTCCTCCTGCTCCCCTTCGACCATCTCCTCGCCCCAGACTCTAAACAGACCGCGACCCAGATCACCACCCAACCCCACACCCGCGCCACCTACCAGACACGACTCCACACCGGCAGATCCACACCAATCCCCGCCACCCTCACCGTCACCAAGATCCATACCGCCACCGACACCCACGGCTACCTCATCCACTGCCAACCCGACCCCACGACCACCACCCAGGGCCCACACCAAGCAGCCGGCGCACTCGCCGAGGCGGCCATCCTCGTCACCCCCACCGCCATCACCTTCACCACCCTCGACGGCACCCTTACATACGCCAACCCCGCCTTCCAACACCAATGGGGCTACGAGCGCCTCACCGACCTCACTTCCGTACACATCGACGCCCTCATTAAAACCAAGAACAAGACGCCCCTCAGCGCTGACGTCCTCGCCACCGGTCACTGGACCGGCGAAGCCACCGGCATCAGAAAAAACAAAACCCTCATCCCCCTCCAACTCACCGGGACCCGCATCGACGACCCCCTCGGCATCCCCCGCCACCTCATGTTCACCTGCACCGACATCACCCCGTACAAAAACGCCATCAAAGACCTCACCGACAGCCAACGCCGCTTCCAAACCGTCCTCGACCACTCCCACGACATCCTCTACAAAATGAACTTCAAAAAACAGACCTTCGAATACGTCAGCCCCTCAACCCAGACCATCCTCGGCATCCCCCCCGACGAAATCCTCGCCTGGACCTCTGCAACCATCATCGACCACTTCCACCCCGACGACCGCGCCACCGTCCTCAATAAAATAAAAGAACAGAGCACCTACGCAGCCAAGAAAGACAAGCCCCAGCCCTTCGAATTCCGCTTCCAGAAAAAAAACAAGGACTACTGCTGGCTCAGCAACACCAGCGTCGTCCTCTTCGACCCCAAACACCAGCCCCACGCCATCGTCGGCACCATCGAAGACATCACCGACCGCCACACAGTCTGGGACGACCTCGTCAAATCCGAGGAACGCTACCGCGTCCTCGCCGAGACCAGCGCCGACGGCGTCTTCACCACCGACGCTCTCGGCCGCATCACCTACGCCAACCCCGCCTTCGAACGCCTCCTCGGCCGCACCACAGACCAAATCCTCACCGCCCCCCTCCGCACCTTCCTCCTCGAAGACTCCATCTACTTCCTTCAACAACTCTTCCTCGACATCCATAAAACCAACGAAAAAATCGAAAACATCGAACTCGAACTCATCGCCGCCGACAACACCGTCATCCCCATCGAAGTCAACATGGCCCCCCTCATGAAAGACAACGAATTCCAAGGCGTCGTCTGCACCGTCCGCGACATCGTCCAACGCCGCGAAATCGAAGCAGAACTCCGCAAAAACGAACGCCTCAAAACCGAGTTCATGAACATCGCCGCCCACGAACTCCGCAGCCCCGTCACCCCCATCAAAGGCTACCTCGACCTCATCATCCACGACCCCGAAGCCAACGACAAGATCAAAAACTGGGCCAAAATCAGCCTGCGCAACGCCGAACGCCTCCTCAAACTCGTCAACGACATCCTCGACGTCGCCAGACTCGACAGCGACACCATGCGCTTCGACATGGAAAAACTCAACACCACCGAACTCCTCAAAGAAGTCGCCGAAGACGCCAGACCCGCCATCACCGCCAAACACCTCGAATTCGACCTCAACATCCCCCCCGACATCCCCCACATCCTCGCCGACAAAAACCGCCTCAGCCAAGTCATGAAAAACCTCATCGGCAACGCCCTCAAATTCACCGACACCGGCTCCATCAGCCTCCACGCCACCCACCACGACACCACCATCGAAATCACCGTCGCCGACACCGGCATCGGCATCTCCAAAGAAGAACTCAAAAAAATCTTTACCAAATTTTACCAGGCCTACACCGGCGAAGACCGCAACAACGAAGGCACCGGCCTCGGCCTCTTCATCAGCAAAGAAATCATTAGAAAACACAACGGGAGGATTTGGGCGGAAAGCGAAGTCGGCAAGGGCAGCGTCTTCAAAATCGAACTGCCCTACATCCACAAGATGACCGTCGACTTCCACCCCCCAGTCACACGACCATGACCCAAAACACACCTAACACTCTCACCCATGCCGAAGTTCTCGGAGAGGTCCTCCGCGCTGTCTACACCGTCGCTAGCCGACGCACCAGCCAAGCCTTCGCCGCCACCGTCATCGGCGCCATCGTCAAAACCCTCGAACAAAACTACAAATTCCTCAAACACGTCTCCGTTGCCGACCTTGAAGTTAACACCAGCGACACCGTCACCGTCAGCCCCGAAATCAACCAAACCCCCAAAAACGAGATCGGCAGAGTCATCGAAGAAATCATTCGCATCGTCTACATGGACCTCGTCGGCAAAGCCGGCCTCTTCTTCCTCAAAGAACTCAAAGAACAAGCAGGCGAGAACATCGTCAATGCCCTCAAAACCTACAACGTCGACCTCACCCTCCTCCAGACCGAACAACGCTACCTCCACCGCCAGCACCGCCGCAAAACCATCAAACCCGAAAACGACGTTAGCCTCCTCGGTTACACCTGGAAGAACGTCGGATCCTGGAATTTCGATCCCCTTAAAAAAACCTGCGTCCTCTACGACAAAGAAGGCCACGAACTCGATCGCCTCGACCTCGGCACCATCATTGAAAGCTACGTCACCCACATCACCCATGAGGAAGAGTCACTTCCGCCTGCCGCTGCCACCGGGCTGAACTTCTCCGACAAAGAAATCGAACTTCTCAGGATGCTCTCAATACAGGATATGGACGCGGACACCGCCGCCGCCAGCCTCCACGTTACTAAAAACGAGTTCGAAAACATGATTGCAAATCTCGTCCATGCCGAGATGCTCCACTACGTCTCCTACAATGAGATCGAGCTCACCGAAGAAGGCATGAACCTGCTGAACAACCGGCCCCTGCGCCCCAGCACGTCGTAAGCCTACTCTTTTCCCCTGGCCCTATAAGGATTGAACAGGAACACATCCACCGGCCCGGTCGAGACGCTGTTGCCCTCCCCGTTATAGACCCGTGTCTCCAAGGTGTGCTTGAACAGCGCCTTCTCCTTCCACTGCCATGTATAGGGAAACGTCGTCGCGGTTTGCTTCAACGCCCCGTCTACGTAGAACTCAGCCTTCTGTAGCCGTGCATCATCGATGTGCACCGAGACGGGACCGACGACTACAGTCTTGAAGAAAGGCAGCAGTCGCTTTGACCGGATGTACACCGACCCATCAAGCGTTACCCGTTTAACTCGGAGCACCAAGAGGCTACTCCCGATGCCACCGACGATCAGTCCAAGGACGAGTATCGGCCAGATTTGTTCCAGCAGGCTTTTCTTCGGGACGGTTCCATACGTGAAGAAGATATAGGCCGACTCCGCGGAAAGGAAATGGGTGCCATGGAGGGCCTGGACGTCAATAAGCAAGGAGTACGTCCCGTTGGCGAGGTACGAAGGCGGTGTGTACCCAAAATGGATTCCATCGGAGGATACTAGAGAGTTTTTGATATCTGCATCGCCGAAGGTCGCCATGAGGATAATCACGGGGGCGTTGAAGGATACGGAGATGGTCGTGGAGTACTCACCGATGATCCCGCCTTCCGGGGGTGAGAAGGTTGCTTCCAGAGGCGGATAGATATCATTGAAGGTGAAGATGTACGATGTCTCTGGATCATCCAATAGGTGAATATGGTTATCTTCCCGCCAGATCAATGTGGACGGGATCGTGCGTGTTCCCGTTGTAATCGAGAGAGACGCCGTTGGATACGGATCGGCGACATCCACATAGATCCAGGAGGCTTTCTCCGCATGGATGGTGAGGACCGCCTGTTGCAGATCCTCGTTCACCGCGGAATCAGCAACGGTCCCTTGTGTATGTGTGATTGGTTCAATGGTATCATCCTTGGTGTTCCAGAGAAACTCGGGGATGTCGTCCTCTTCTAGGGAAATGGTGAAGTGTTCGGTGCCGCTGAGGTTGACGGAAGTGTTGTGGACGGCGTAGAGTCGGTTGTTGGGGTCGTAGAATGAGTCCACGCGGCCGTCTTCGTTCGCATCGTAGCAGTAGAAGGGGCTGGTGAGACTGAGGCTGTAGCGGCTGTTGAGGGTGGTGAGGATTCGCAGGGGGATGAAGTGGACGGAGAAGGTGCCGATCTCGACCTTGGTGGTGTTGGTGCCGTTCCTGCCGTCGTTGTCGGTGACCGTGAGGGTGAGGGTATAGGTGCCGTTGGCGTAGTAGGTGTGGTTGAGAGTGGAGCCGTTCGCGGTGGTGCCGTCGCCGAATGACCAGTTGTAGGTGGTGATGTTGCCATCGAGGTCGTAGCTTTGCGAGCCGTTGAACAAGACCGGCTGATTGACCAGGGCGCGGTAGGGTCCGTCGGGTTTGGCGGTAGGGTTTTTGGTGGTGTTGTAATTGCCGGCTTCGTCGGTGGCGTTGATGATGCAGTAGACGCGGTTAGGGGTTATCTCGGGGATGATGATTTTCTCGTAGGTGGTCGTGGTGGGGTGGTCCATGGCGACGGTGCGGTGGGGCTGGTCGGTGGTCCAGTATTCGATGGTGGCGTTGGTGATGGTGGAGTCGTCGGTGATGAGGGCGCGGAAGGTGAAGCTGCCGGGGAGAATGGCGAAGCTGGGGCCGTAGCTGGTGACGAGGATATGGGGTTTTTGGGTATCGATGACGCGGACGGTGGCGGTTTTACTGAGGTTGGCGTTGCCCCAGGTGTCGCGGGCGTAGAGGCGGTAGGTGAGGTTGCGGGTGCTTTTGTCGAGGAGGATGTTGGCGGTGAAGGTGTTGCCGGACGTGCGGGCGAGGGTGGTGTTGGCATGTTTGGTGTGGTGGGTCCAGTTGGCGTAGACGGTGAGGTTGGCGGGGCCGGCGTTGGGGCTGGTGACGTTAACGGTGAAGTGGTAGAGAGTGTGGGGGGTGGTGTTTTTGGGGCTGGTGTCTTTGATGGTGGGTGGGGTGCCGGGGGCGATGGCGAAGGTGGCGGTGGTGGAGGTTTGGGTGTTGCGGGGGTCGGTGGCGGTGATGTTGGCGGTGTAGTTGCCGACGGTGAGGTAGCGGCGGGTGCAGGTGTAGGTGGTGCCGGTCTTGTTTTGGGTGATGGGGATGGTGAGGTGGGTGTTGGTGGGTGTTTTGATGGTGAGGGTGACGCTGGTGATTTTTGTGTTGTCGGTGGTGGTGACGGTGATGGTGGTGGTGCCGCCGAGGGTTTGGGTGGTGGGGGTGATGTGGGGGGTGGTGAGGGTGGGGGGGATGGTGTCGAGGAGGGGGCCGTCGTCTTTGTTGTCGGCGTAGATTGTGTAGGGGGTGTCGGCGAGGCCGTCGTGGTTGGCGTCGGTGGCGCCTTGGCTGGTGTTGGCGTAGGTGTCGTAGTAGTTGCCGCTGAGGGTGGGGCCGCCGATGATGTTGGTGCCGGTGAGGGGGGTGGTGTTCCAGTGGTTTTGTTGGAGGCTTTTGTCTTGGGCGTTGATGGTGTTTTGGTGGAGGTCGTTGTTGTAGATGAGGTTGTGGGTGGTGAAGAAGTCGAGGTAGATGCCGTATTGGTTGTGGTGGATGGTGTTGGTGGTGATCCAGTCGGCGGTGGAGTTATAGAGTCTGAGGCCGGCGTTGTGGTTGCCGGTGATGGTGTTTTGGTTGATGGTGTTGTTGTTGTCGGCGCTGAGGTAGATGCCGTCTTTTTGGTTGTCGGTAATGGTGTTGGTGGTGATGGTGGTGTGGGCGCCGATGATTTTGAGGCCGTAGTTGGTGTTGGTGGTGATGGTGTTGTCGGTGATGGTGGTTTGGCTGCAGTTTTCGAGGGCGATGCCGGTGTCGTGGTTGTGGGTGATGGTGTTGTCGGTGATGGTGGTGTAGTTGGTGTAGTCGTTGAGGTAGATGCCGTTGTGGTTGTTGTCGCTGAGGTTGTTTTGGTGGATGGTGTTGCTGGTGAGGCTGTGGTTGAGGAAGATGCCGTTGTGGGTGTTGTGGGTGAGGGTGTTGTGGTAGTAGGGGTTGTGGTCTGAGTTGGTGGCGAGGATGGCGTTGCGGCAGTCGGTGATGGTGTTGTAGCTGATGTTGGTGTTGGTGTTGGAGGCGTTGAGGAGGAGGCCGTCGCCGGTGAGGTCTGTGATGGTGTTGTCGTAGATGAGGTGGCCGCCGGTGTGGTTGAGGTGGATGCCGGTGTTTGCGGTGGTGAGGATGTTGTCGGTGATGATGCAGTGGGCGGCTTGGATGTCGATGAGGCTGTC
The DNA here is from genome assembly GCA_963769885.1 of Methanobacteriota archaeon. GTDB lineage: Archaea > Thermoplasmatota > E2 > DHVEG-1 > DHVEG-1 > CAIRCU01. The sequence goes on along the minus strand of CAVYNH010000004.1, from coordinate 49,642 downwards.
GGTGGTGTTGGTGCCGGCGGTGGTGAGGGTGAAGTGGCTGATGTTGACGGAAGGGGAGGTGATGGTGATGAGGGTGCCGGTGTGGCTGCCGTTGATGATGGTGATGGTGTTGTCTTCGCCGAAGAGGTCGATGCGTTTGGTGATGGTGAGGTGTTCGTGGTAGGTGCCGTTGTAGACGAAGATGCGGTAGCCGTCAGAGGCGTTGTCCAGTGCTGCCTGGATGGTGGTGTAGAGTTCGCCTTGGCCGACGTAGAGGGTGGTGGGCTCCGCGCGGGTGTTTGGCGTGAAAAGGAGGGCGGTACATTGTGCGAGGAGGAGAATACTGAGTACAACTATCTGGTAGGTTCGTTTCATCCCATCCTGGTGCATACGTACGTGGATACGCATATCCGGTTAAGTCATAAAAACGTATCTATATGTGCTTGGATTGGTGAGAATCGGAGGAGGGGGGATGCTGGTTGTTTCTTACCATTCCCATGGCATCTTGGTGTCGAGGACTTGGGTCCAGAATCCTTGAAGCTTCGGGGTGATGAGGTCTGGTTTTTCCTTAATGGTGAATTTTGTTTTCATGGTGTCTGCGATGTCTTTGCCGAGGCTGAGGCTGGTGACGGTGGCGGTGAGGAGATCTCGGAGGGTGGGGTAGTCGCGGGTGATTTCGACGTACCAGCGGCCATCTTTGAGGTACGGTGGGGTGACGGTCCGGGGGTTCGCGTCCCATTTGTCTTTGAATTCCTTGGCGTGGTCCTGGAGGTTCGCGGGGGGGCCCATGTGGGTCTCGGTCGCCGGGAGGGTCAGGGTCGTCGCCTGGAAGACGAAGTAGATGGTGTCTTCGAGGACCATGTAGTGGGCTTCGGTGATCATATAGCCGTAGGCGTCGCAGAGTTCGCGGATGGCGCGGAGGGTCTTGCGGACCTGCGGGTAGAGGTTCTCCGGGATGATGTTTGGTTTCTTGATTTGGATGCCGATGATCTTACGGTCTTCGAGTTCCTCGGTGATTTTGTCCAGCGGCCAGAAGCTGAGGGGGTTGGGGAAGTAGAAGGTGGTGGAGGGTTTTTTGAGGTAGGCGTGGCAGGCGGTGGTGAAACGGTCGAAGGTGTCCTCTGAGAGGGCGCTGGCGACGTTGCGGCTGGGGTCGACGGGGTCGATGAAGACGAAGGGGCTGCCGGGGAAGGGCGGCGGCGGGGTCTGTGGGGTGAGGGTGAGGACGAGGCCGGGTTTCCAGTCTTTGGCGGCGGTGAGGAGGGCGTGGAAGCTGTGGTAGTGGAGAATGAGGATTTCGCAGAGGTAGCCGCTGAAGCCTTCGACCTCGGCTTCGGCGCCGTAGCAGCCGATGCCTTTGAGGAACCGTTTGAAGAGCCTGACGTCGTCCTTCTGGTCATCACGGAGGTGCGTAGTGACGTACTGGGTGTGCAGGGGGGTGCGGTCGACGGCGGAGAGTCTCTGGGTGGCGGCGGTGATCTTGTACGCGGGGACGAGCTCGGTCTTGTAGCCTTGGAACGTGCCGCGGAGGTACGGGTGTTCGGCGAAGCATTCCTCCTGGTCTTTGAGGATGGCGCGGCCGATGGACAGGCCGGCCGAGGCCAACGTCTCGCGCGGGGTGGCCGGCGGGAAGAGGAGGAAGAGGTCGATGTCCAGGGTGTTTCGCAGGAAGGTATCCTTGGCGGTGGAGCCGACGAGGGTGGGGGTGATGGGCAGGCCTGCCTTGGCAATCTCCTTGTTGACCCTGGCGGTGAGGTCCTGGATGGTCTTGGCGACCTTCTTTTTTTCCGTAGGAGTCGGCGTGATTTGTTTCAGGATCTTTTTTTCAATCTCGGAGTTGTCGTTCATGGGGGCCTCGGATGAATCGGGTCACAAGATAGAAGACGAGGAGTACAAGAATCGTCCCGCCGATGACGTCCGTGATCCAGTGGATGCCAAGGTACAGGACGGAGAAGATGACGCCGCCGGCGGAGACGGCGGTCAGGGCGATGTACCGGCGGTTCTTGGTGATGGTGACGCAAAGGAAGATGAGCAGCGCCATGGCGACGTGCAGGCTGGGGAAGCAGTTGTTCGTCGTGGTCGTCGTGTAGAAGAAATGCCCGACCGAGGGAATCACGGAGTCGAGTGCGAAGGGTTCGTGGAAGTAGGTGTAGACGTTGGTGATGGGAAAGAAGAGGTAGAAGGGGAGGGCGACGGCGAAGATAAAGAGGAGGCCGACGGCGAAGGTCTTCAGCGCCCGCTGGTTGTTGGTCAGCACGAAGAACAACGGGGTGAACCACAGCGTGAAAGGATATATACCTATATATATGTAAACGCAGACGGTGACCAGCGGCGGATACCAGTGCTGCACCAGCCAGCGCACCGCCCCATCCTCGATCGACTGGAACACCGGTGTGAAATCCCGGCCAACGAGCGCGGTCGCGAGGCTGTCAAGGTAGTTCACCTCGATTAATTGCACAATGACCACAGCGACAATCAGGCACAGCAAGGGCAGATGAACAATGAGGATATCATGGGAAAAACCGCGGACCTCGGACCACCATTTCCACGGCAGGATTACGAACAAGCCGATGAGCAAGAGGACAAAGTTCAGTACTCCAAGGGTGACCATCCAGGCTTCGACCACGGCCTCAGCCTTCCAGGGGAACCGAGATCAAGGTTGTATAGGTCGGTCCGCTCGGCGATAGGACACTGCGCTTCAACGCCACCGCACGGACCTCCTCCGTCGCGAACATCGTCTCTTTGTATTTGTCGATGACGTCGAGGAGCTGCTGCTTGTTGCGCGCGGTCCGCACCCGCCCGACCGTGAGATGCGGGGAGAACGCCCGTCGCTCCTTCATAAACCCGAGCCCGGCGCAACCCTCCTCGATCCTGCCTCCGATCGTCTCCATCTGCTCACCCGCAATCAAACCGACCCAGATGACCTTGAGGTAGTTGCGGTTCGGGAACACGCCGGTCCCTTGCAGACTGACAGAGAACGGCTGGACGCCGACGACCGAGTCCCGGATGACCTCCTCGATATCTGGGAGGAGCTGCTCATCGGTGTCGCCGAGGAACTTCAGCGTGATGTGGATGTTCTGCGGCTCGACGAGCTTCACGTCCGCCCCGGTCTTCTTGATCGCCTCCGAAAACTCCAGCATCGCCGGCGTCGACGCGATGTCCACCGCAATGAAAGTCCGGATGAACGCCATGCCACCGTGTACCTTACTTATTTTAGATAAAGATTTGGATAGAGCAATTTACTCAAGCGTGAGATGGTACGTCTTTTCCGGGTTCGTCCGGTGAATCGTCTCCGCCTGCGCCTCCGTCATGACCCCGCGCGCAAGCAGTGTCTTGGTCAGCGTCGGCACCGTCGCCGGGCCCAGGACCACCCCGGGTCGCTTCAGATCATCGATGTAATCCGTCTCCATGAGGAACCGGGAGCCTTTTGTCAACGCCGTCACAATATTCTTTTTACTTGAAAGCACGGAGGGCATCAACCCGAAGTTCTCCACGCTGGTGATCAACGGCGGGGAGAAATGCTTCACGATCGCATCAGCTCGCAGGCCGACAGCGCGACCCAGGTCAACAAATTCCTTGCAGTGGGCCGGCGTCGTCGATTCCGTGTGCAACACCACTGGGACGCCAACCTCAGCCGCACACCGCATCCCATACTGCAGGATTTCATTAGAATCCCGGATAATCTCCGTTGCGACGGGGAAGTGCGGCCTGCCGATTTCCCCGATTGCGATGCAGCGATGCTCCCAACAGAGCCCTGCGGCCTCATCCATCCCTTTCTTCATGAGCAGAATAGCCTGGTCACGGCCGATGACGTCCCGGAAGGCGAGGTAGTCAACGGGGTACGGCCCCACGACTGTGAACACCGTTACGGGCACCGCGGCCATGATCTCCTCAGCCATCCGTAGCGTGTCTGTATAAAGTGGTACATAGCTTTTCTCAATCAGGACCCGCTCCGGCATGGGATATTGGGTGAGGACGAGGTGCGTTCCGCCGGCCTTGGCGAACTTTTTGACTGCCTCAATGTAGTGGCCGTCGCGGCGGAGATGCAGATGATTCTCAAAGATAATCACTAGGTATCACTCAAAGGTCAGAACAAAACAGAGGTAAAAAAAGATAGGGGGTGAGGCAGCTATTGTGCCTCAGGGGTGGCATCATCCTGGGCTTGGCGATGCCGGCTTATCTGCTCAAGGACGTCCCGGGCGACGATCCAGCCGAAGTAGCCCATGAAGAACGTCGCGAAGCCCATGACGCTGTAGATGATGATGGTCTTCATGGAGTCCGTCCCGTCCTCGACCATCATCACCGTTCCAATGACCAGGTAGAGGAACAGCACAACGATGATCCAGCGCAGCGATTTGAATGTGAAGCGGACCGTCACGGACGGCCTGATCGAGACCGGCAGGCGGTGCTTCCGTGGCCGCGGCGGGTCCTCGTCCATAGCGCACACCATGGGTTGTTGACACGGGATTTTTCGGCTCGGCTCCGGGCGGTTCCCTTTGGGGTGTCCAAGGGCGAGGAACTGCACGGGCGCCTTCGTGGACTTGAAGTTTTTCGATAGCGTCTTCGTGCTAATCCTTTTGTTGGCAATCATGCGTCTCTCCTCCTAGCGGCAATCGATTAGACGATGATTTGTTGAGTGATCCCAAGCCTCCCATCCTCACCGTTATTTAAAAGCTTGTTTCGTAGCTGGGTGTGCAACTACCAGGCAGCCTGATGTGCAACTACACACCTATCCATTTTTTTTCTCTGGAAGGAAGCCCTTAAGTGAGCGTGAACAAGAACCAGCCACAGACAAAAAATTTGCCGTAATAACCGGAGTGTCCGCCGGATAAGTTGACTGGTTCGAGGAAATGCCATTCTGACCCGATTTTCAATGCAATAGCGAAGCAGTCGGGACAGCAGTGGCATCCTCCTTTTTTGATGATAAAGCCGAACACGTGTTGGGTTCTCTGGAAGATTGAGATGTTGTTGCCAGCATTATCATAGATGCGGATTCCAATCGTAATATTACCGGGGGGGAGGGGGGAAAGCGTCCATTCGTACGGTGGTTCTGTAGCTGTAAATTGCAATGCGCCTTGCAGGTAATATTCGACTCGGTTAATCCCGCTCGTATTGTCTCCGAACCGGTAGGGTGGGGTCTGGTCTATTTTGAATACGATGTATTTAGTAGGTGTGACGTTTCCTTGAGGATCAATGGCATAATAACTGAAATTATGATGGCCATCGGTATTGACACAGATCGTGGACTGGTAAGTCTGCCATGAACTATTGTCTAAGCGATATATGACGGTCCAATTTTCAGTTATACAACTGATGTTCACTGGGGTTACATACCATCCATGTTCTCCATTCGGCGCTGGAGGGTCAAGGATAATTTGGGGTTGAAGAGGCTGCGCCGAGCTTATCCTGCTAATTGAGACGTTACCAAAAATAACAGAAAATATGATTACTCCAAGTATGAAATTTCTTTTCATACGGCGTTCCTCCAATGAAGTAATCATCGTTCTGTCTTTTATTATTATTGGACCTCTTTTTAAGGAATATTTAGTTCGTTTTTTAGAAAAAATGTAACTAAAAGAGGGTTAGATGTCCGCGATGATGCTGATGATATCTCCGTCTTTTACCTGGTGGTCCGCGCCGATGACGCGATGCGCCCGGGCATCGATCGCGCGGATGAAATGGTTCCCCAGATCCGTATGCACCTTGAACGCCAACTCCTTCGCGGTCGTCCCCTTCGGCACGAGGAACGCATCCGGCAGCACCCGACCCTCCTTGTCGGTCAGATGATGCTCATCCGCCACAGGGTAGACCACGATAAGGTCCAGCATCCGCACCGCCTCATCGATACATTGGTGGACACCAGTCGAACCGTACTTCCCAAGGACATGCGTCTGGATGTACTCCAGCGCCCCCTTCTGCTTCTCCGACAGCGTCTCAGGATGCAGGACCTTGAAACTCCCCGCCCCTGGCACATAGTCGATGATGCCCTTATCCAACGCGTTGCCCAGCGCAAGCTCGCTCTCCGCGCTCGTCGGAATCATCGTGTACCCCGGCATCGCGAGAAGCTTCTTCATCAGCGCCTCCGGCGCCATATCACTCTTATTGAGCGCGATGATCATCGGCTTGCTGAACACCCGCAAAAAACTCGTGAACCGAAACAGATCCTGGTCCTTCCACAACGCCGGCCGCTCCCGGTCCAGGTTCAGCTTCCGGATCGCCGCGGTCACATGCTCCTCCTTGATCCCCAGCCCGGTCAATTGCTCCCCAAGCATCTGCTCAATCTTCTTGCCCTCAAGCTCCGACTTGCGCGCGTTCAACTCCCACGTCTTCTTGATGATCCCGAACAACCAGTAATCAATCTCTTTCTCAAGGAAAGCGATATCCTCCGCCGGATCGTGAGCACCGACGTTTGTCGGGTTGCCCTCCGCATCGGTACTACCGGACGCGTCCACGATGTGGATGAGTGCATGCGCCTGCCGCAGATCATCCAGGAACTTATTCCCAAGACCGCGGCCGTTATGAGCGTCCGGCACCAGCCCTGCGACGTCCAACGCCTCGATCGGCACGAACCGGACCCCATCGATACACCGCGCGTTATGCGGCGTACACGTCACATGAAACTCCCGGCACGGGCACGGCTTGCGGATGAACATCACCCCGCGGTTCGCCTCAATCGTCGTGAACGGATAATTCGCGATCTCCGCATGCGCCTTCGTCGCCGCGTTGAAGAACGTCGACTTCCCCACGTTCGGCTTCCCGACAATACCAAGCTGCATACGTTACTATTATCTAGGTAGAACAAAACCAAATATAAAGCCAACGACGCCCCACCATTTAAACTGACAGAGAAAACACACACAACACCCGTACAACACTGAATCCAAATCCATAAGCCTTATATGCAGTAATCCTCTCACCACAAAAGAATGACTAGGACAACCGAAGCCAGTGAAGAACCTGTCACGGCGGAGGCCCTTCCCCCAATCAAGGAATGGATCAAGACCGTCAACTTCCGCACCACCGAGGAAATCAAAGTCCCAGACACCCTCCTCGAACAGGTCATCGGACAAGACCAGACCGTGACGATTATCAAGAAAGCGGCGGAGCAGAAACGCCACGTCATGCTCATCGGCGACCCCGGCACCGGCAAATCCATGATCGCCCGAGCCATGACTGAGTTCCTCCCCAAAGGCGAACTGGAAGACATCATCGTCTACCCCAACAACGAGGACACCAACACCCCCACCATCCGCGTCGTCCCCAGCGGCAAAGCACAAGACATCATCCGCAGCCAACGCGAACAAGCTAAAAAGAAAGCGGAGCAGCAGAACAACTTCATGCTCAGCATCGTCCTCATGATCGTCGTCTTCTCCATCGCCGCCGCCTTCCTCACCAACCACCTGGAATACGCCCTCCTCGGCATCTTCGCAGCTGTCTTCATCTACCTCATCATCGCCCGAGGAGGACTCTCACAACGCAAAGAAATACAAATGATCCCCAAAATCCTCGTCGGCCACGAGAAAAACGACCTCCCACCCTTCATCGACGCCACCGCGGCACACTCCGGTGCGCTGCTCGGCGACGTCCGCCACGACCCATTCCAATCCGCAGGACTTGAGACGCCACCGCACCAGCTCGTCGAAGCCGGCGCCATCCACCGCGCACACAAAGGCGTCCTCTACATCGACGAAATCAACACCCTCAGCCTGCCCTCACAACAACACCTCCTCACCGCGATCCAGGAGAAGAAATTCCAGATCACCGGACAATCCGAACGCAGCTTCGGCGCTATGGTCAAAACCGAGCCCGCACCCTGCGACTTCATCCTGGTCTCCGCCGGCAACCTCGACGCCCTCAACGGCATGCACCCAGCGCTCCGGTCCCGTATCCGCGGCTACGGCTACGAAAGCTACCTCTGGAGCACGATGAACGACACCGAAGAAAACCGCACCAAACTCATCCGCTTCGTCGCCCAGGAAGTCAAAAAAGACTCCAAGATCTCCCACTTCAACAAAGAAGCAGTCGGAGAAATCATCCACGAGGCCCAACGCCGCGCCGGACGCAAAGGCAAACTCTCCCTGCGTCTCCGTGAACTCGGCGGACTCATCAGAGTCGCCGGCGACATCGCCTACGAACGCGGGGACAAACTCGTCACCCAAGACCACGTCCTAGCGGCAAAACAGATCGCCCGCAGCCTCGAGCAACAAGTGGCAGACCGCGCCCTCGAAAGCCAAAAAGCCTACCGCTCCTTCCGCATCGAAGGCGAAGAAGTCGGCGTCGTCAACGGACTCGCCGTCCACTCCGCAGACCCCAGCATGAGCGAGTTCAGCGGACTCGTCCTGCCCATCGTCGCCGAAGTCACCCCCGCCGGCAGCCAATCCGAAGGCAAAGTCATCGCCACCGGCAAACTCGGCGAGATCGCCAAAGAATCCGTACAAAACATCAGCGCGATCATCAAGAAATACATGGGCCGAGACATCTCCACCCACGACATCCACATCCAGTTCATCGGCACCTACGAAGGAGTCGAAGGCGACAGCGCCAGCATCAGCCTCATCACCGCCGTCATCAGCGCCATGGAAAACGTCCCGGTGAAGCAGAACGTCGCCATGACCGGATCCATCAGCATCCGCGGCACCGTCCTCCCCATCGGCGGCGTCACCGCCAAAATCGAGGCAGCAGCCGAAGCCGGCATGGACACCGTCCTCATCCCCAAGAAAAACCTAAACGACATCCTCATCGAAGACCGCTACAAAGACAAAATCAAAATCATCCCGGTCGAAACCCTCACCGACGTCCTCGAAAACGCACTCACCGGCCCCGGCAAAGAAGAACTCCTCCAGAAACTCCGCCTAATGAAACCACCAAAAATCACCGGCAAAGTCGAGATGGAATCCGAACGCAAATCAACCCCCCTCGTCAAAATAGAGGACAAAAAACTCAAGGAAATCGAATACCGCGAAACCAAAAACCCAAACAAAACACCCTAACACAAAAATGAGCCAGGTGGAATGGCCATGAACGCACTCCTCATCGGACGCTTCCAACCATTCCATAACGGCCACCTCCACCTCATCCAAACCCTCAGCCCCACCTACACCGAAATCATCATCGGCGTCGGCTCCTCCCAATACAGCCACACCGCCGAGAACCCTTTTTCCTACGACGAACGACGCGAAATGATCACCAGATCACTCACCAACGCCGGCATCACCAACTACCGCATCATCGCCATCCCCGACATCCACGACCCACCCCACTGGGTCGACCACGTCCTCACCTACGTCACCGACTTCACCGACGTCATCACCAACAACCCCGAAACCACCCGCCTCTTCACTCAGCACGGCTTCCACGTCAAACGCACCCCCCTCTATCACCGCGACCACTACAGCGGCAAAGAAATCCGCAGCCGACTCGCCACCGGCGGCCGCTGGACACATCTCGTCCCTCCAGCCGTCGTCGACATCATCAAAGAAATCCACGGACAAGACCGACTCAAAGACCACCCCTAACCAAACGGACACCACCTGTCACAAATCCTTTATAAGGCAGTACAAACAGAACACCCTATAGATGAGGAAGACCTTCAGTACCCTCCACAAGTACCTGCTTCTCCTACGGCCATTCACCCTACTCGCCCCACTCATCGTCAGCATCAGCGTCATGGCTGCCAGCTACGTCTACGCCGCCGCCCACTCCCTCCCCATTCTCTCTCTTCTCGGCGCGATGTTGCCGGCCAGTCTCAGCCTCGCCCTCCTCAACGGCGCCTCCAATGCGCTGAACCAAGCAGCAGACTACGAGGAAGACTGCCTCTCGAAGCCCTATCGACCCCTACCAAAAAAGCTCATCACGCTTCGGGAAGCGTACACGATTTCCCTCCTCTTATATTTCCTGTCCTTATCTATAGCGTTCTTCGTCCACGTCCTCTTCGCTGGGTTCGTGTTCATCATCGCCCTCTTCACAATCACTTATTCGCTGCCTCCCCGCATGAAACAGCACCTGGCCATCAACCAACTCTGGGTGGCTCTACCCCGGGGGTTGTTCGGGATTTTAGCATCATGGAGTGTCTTCGCAAACCCGTTCCAGAGCCTTCCCCTGGCTATCGGCGGCATCGCGTCGGTGTTCCTCTTCGGTGGCACGGCGACCAAAGACGTCCTGGATACAGCGGCAGACCGCTCCGTAGGGACGCACACTCTCTGCAACGCCCTGGGCGTGCGCAAGACAGCGATGCTCTCCGCCATCATCATGGTCTCCTCCTTCGCCGCAGTCATACCCCTGGTCATCGTTGGAGTCCTCCCGCAGGCGTTCCTCGTCTTGGCGGGACTTATGCTCTGCGGGGTTTTGATTGCTGTTCTTCTTGTACGTGATGATCGGCGTCGATCATTGGAAAATACGAGTGCATGGATGGCGATGTACCTGACCTATTTTCTCTTCACGGTCGGGTTCGCTCTTCTAACAATCGTCTCTTCTTTCGCCATTCAAGCAAGGTAAGCGAGAATGCTATCGCTGTCGCAACAGCGGCTAGGATGAGAAGATAGAAGCCGCTGCTTAGCCCCCAGGATGAGGGGATATTCAAATTGACGTTGCCCACGCTCACGATCAAAGGTCCCGAACCTTGGAGTGATCCGATGCCGATGTTCGTGAGAATCGAAGTTCCATAGACGTATACAACCGCGATGCCTATCAGAAGACAAATGAGAACGGGCTGGATGATCAGGCTGTACCACGGTTTTTTATGCAATGAGATGCCGATTGTTGCTACTGCCATACCACAGGCGATCATGAGTATAAGGATGAGGAGGCCGAGGAACGAGATGAACTGCGGGGGCATCTCGGATATCGTTCGTTGAGTGACCATCGAGCTTGTGAGTGTCTCCATGAGGACGCCCGGTTGAATGAACATATCGATATGCCGGGTAGCCGACGGATTCGTCCTAGCACCATCAAGCTCCCACCAGGGCTGGACAATCGCGAGGAGGATAAGGGAGAAGGCGAGGGCGAGAAAGAGAGTGCGTAGACGGATCTTGCGGAGTGCGGCGAGGATGGCGGCTGCCGCGAAGGCGGCAATGCTGGCCGCAATAGTGAAGGGAGGCAGCTGAGGGTCCAGGGTAGTGACGATGCTGCTATGGTGTTCACTGGTGAGGTCCAGGGTTTTCGATGCAATGAGACGGTTCTCGGAGTAGAAGAGGATTTCGTACTCGGCGGGGGGCAGCGAGATGCTGTGTTTGAATGAGCTGTAGACTAGTGTGCTGTTGCGCATGACTCTGAGGAGGACGTCGCTGGCGGTGATCGGGTTTCCTCGCACGTCGTAGAGGTCAAAGGTAGCCGGGTAGGTCTGGGTGAACATCATCTGGATAACGAGGCCGTTTTCAGGGATGGTAAGAGAGGAGGAGTCGATGTGGTTACGGTAAAGGATTTGGGCGGTGTAGTTGCCAGCGAAGAGATTGGTAAAAGTATAATAGTTCTGATTGACAATATCCGGGAAAATCGGGATAGTCTGGTTATCGTTTTGAAGGAGGAGTTGTGGGCTGGCGTCGACGGCGGGGGGGAGGTTGTAGGCGTCGACGAGTTTTATAGTGAAGTTGTAGAGGGCGAGGGTGATGCTCGCAGCGGCATATTGGAGGGTTGCAGGGAGGGTTGTGTTAAAGATTTGGCGTTGTTTGTAGAACGCCGTGACTTTGTATGGATCGTTGGGGTTGTAGGGGGCATGGAGGGTGATGCTGCCGGTGGTGTCAGTGGTGTTGCAATCGAAGATGAGGCCGTCCTTGTTCTGGAGGTGAACGAGGACGTTAGGGATGCCGTGGTTGTATTGGTTTAGGGCGGTGACTTTGATGGCACGTTCCCAGGTGCAGATGATTTGAGTGGTAAGGCTTTTGTTGACAGGGATGACGGCGGCGCCGATGAGGAAGCGGGTGTTGCTAATTTTGAGGTAGACTTTGGCGATGTATAGGCCAGCGGTGATGTTGGGGAAGGTGGCGGTGGCGCTGCTAAGGATGGTCGTGCCGTTGGCTTGGATGGTAGTGAGATAGGTATCGTTTTGGTAGAGTTGCATGGTGACGGTGGGGTGTTCGGCGAGCCAGGGAAATGTGAGGAAGGTGCCGCCGAAGTAGGCGCTGACGGTGAGGTTGTAGCGGGTGGCGTTGGTGGGGGGAGCGGTGTTTTGGGTGTGGTTGCGGATGAGGGATTGGAAGAGGTGGGCTTCTTGTTGGGTGGCGGTGTAGCCGCCGGTGGAGGTGTAGAAGGTTTCGGCGTCGAATTGGACGATGAGGTTGGCGGGGATGGTGATGTCGTGGCCTTTGGTGGGGTCGTAGGAGTTACGGCCGAAGTTGAGGCTGGCGTAGTCGACTTGGGTGCCGAGGAAGTCGAAGTATTGTTTTTCGCAGACTTTGAGTTGGATGCCGTCGTTTTCGTTGGTGCCTTGGGTGATGAGACCGGTGTTGGTGGCGAAGATGACGGCGCTGGCGCGGCCGATGATGCCGTCGCCGTAGGAGAGCCAGGCGTCGGGGCCGAGGTCGGCGTTGTCTTGGTAGGGGATGATCCATTCGCGGTCGGTGGTTTCGGGGTTGAGGTCCATTTGGTATTCTTCGACGGGTTTGGTGGTGCTGTTGAAGTCGAGGAGGGGGTTGATGTCGCCCATGTTGAGGCTGGGGATGGTGCTGCTGCGGGCTTTTACTGAGATGATGCTGCCGTAGCGGCCGTCGATGTCGTCGAGGCCTTTGACGGTGGCGGCTTTGAGCATTTCGTGTTTGGCGTGGACGTAGATGCGTTTGTCGTCGCCGGGGGTGTAGTAGTAGCGGTATTCGTTGGTGGTTCGGACGTCGGCAAGGCTGGATTGGCTGCTGATTTTAACGGTGACCATGAGGGGGCCGTCGACGAGGATTTGTTTGCTGAGGAAGACCTGGTCGCTGCTGCTTTCGTCTTTTTCGTCGGTGCCGTAGTAGTAGGAGAAGGCATAGCTGACGAATTGGTCGGAGTTGAGGGCGTCGAAGGTGGTGGCTCCTTTGTGTTGTTTGACGACGACTTGGGCGCAGGCGCGGTCGAGTACTTTGCCTTCTTCGCCGATGCCGTAGATGCTGTAGCCGTCTTCGACGATGCCGTAGAAGTGGGCTTCGGCGGAGATTTCCTTGATGGGGGCGAACTGGTAGGTGGCGTCGACGATGCTGAGGTGGTCGGGGTAGTCGGGTGGGGGGGTTTGGTTGGCGCTGTAGTGGATGTAGTAGCGTTCGTGGCCGTTCGCGGTGTCGGGGATGAGGAAGACGAGGTTGCAGGCTTTGATGTGGCTGGTGTCGTTGGCGGTCTGGAGGTTATAGATTTGGGAGGGGAGTTCGGTCCAGCCGGTGCCGTTCCAGCAGGCGACGCGGACGGAGGTCTGGGTCGGGTTGGTGGTCCAGCAGGGGCCGTGGAAGGTGATGGGGAGGTCGATGGCCTGGTTTTTGGCGCGGGGTAGGCTGGTGTTGTAGGGCATGATGAGTTCTTGGCTGCTGGGGAACTGGGCGTTCCAGGAGGGGATAGTGTCGACTGCAGCGAGAAGAGGCCTGGCAGTGAGGCAGGGGAGGAGGAGGGCCAGGGCGAGGGTGATGGCCAGGAGGGCGTGTCGGTTGTGTCCTCGCTGGGCAGCATCCATGCCGGCGGCGCGGAGTGTGGGCATGAGACCTCAAGGGGTTAGAGATGGGGGAAGAAGGAGACGTATCCGAGTTCCCCGAGGATGATCAGCGTGGTGAAGCTGACGGCGTAGATGAGGTAGGTGATGTACATGAGGGACCAGGCGGAGACATTCTCCATGGTCTGATTCTGGTGTTGTTTAAGCATGAGGTAGAAGATGTAGAAAGCGGGTATGACGAGGATGGTGAGGGGGAGGAAGTAGGGCTGGAAGATGCCGTAATGGATGAAGACGGGGATGCTGGCGAAGGGGATGATGAGGAAGGGGAGGCTGATGTAGGCGGCTTTTTTCAGACCGTAGGTATTGATGAGGGTGCGGGTGCCGGTTTTTCGGTCGGCTTCGCAGTCGACGATGTCCTTGGTGGTCATGGCGCCCATGAAGAAAACCATGGCGATGATGCCGATTAGGAGCGGTTCGGGGGCGAAGGGGTCGTTGAAGACGCTCCAGCTGGCGAGGACGGCGAAGAGGCCGCGGGGGATGGCGATCCAGGTTTGGTTGAGGAAGAGGAAGCGTTTCATGCGGGGCGGGAGGCTGTAGACGACCGTGAAGATCATGATGAGGAAGACGAAGACGCCGAACCAGAGGTTGATGGTGACGGCTCGCAGAAGCGCAAAGAGGTAGAGGATGTAGGCGATGCTCTGGGCTTCGTCTTTTTCCACGAGGCCTTTGGGGATGGGACGATAGGGTTTGGAGATTTTGTCGGATTCGACGTCGGTGGATTGGTTGAGGGAGTTGCTTGCAGCGTTGAGGAAGGCGAGGGTCAGGCTCGCCTGGCCGATGGTAATCCACCAGTTCGAGGGGAATTTGTCAAACGGGTAGTGGGAGACGAGGCTGGCGAGCATGATGAACATGGCGACGAAAAAGGGGGCGATGAGGGTGAATGGCCGGAGCAGGTCGATGTATGCGCGGATTTTCTTGGAGAGGATGTGCGTGCGGCTATAGGGTTGCTTCATGGTCAGTTTAACAGTCACGTGAGTGTCTCCCCTGCCCGGTTACACCCCGATGGTTGGGTGTGGGAAGGTCTTGGGAACGTCGTGCGTTAACCAGGCTTTCGTATACCGCATGCCCGCTCACTATATAAATAATTTGTCGTTTTCTCCGGGAGAAAGGACAGTCAAGGGGAGACTGGGGCTTGGGGTGGTGGTCCGGGGTCTCACATCCTGGGTTTGAAGAGTTTTTCTTTGACGAGCGGGGTGAACGCGATGTACCAGACGATGGGGTACACGATCAGGATGAGCATCGCCAGCCAGCCGATGACGGGATAGAGCATGATAGGGACGAGGCTGTAGCGGAGGAAGGATTGGAGCCCGATGTATTTGCGGATCCGGTCGCGGTCGAACCGGTTCATCATGACAAGGCGGAAGCTGAAGAAGAGGACGATGGCGGTTGCAACGGCGAGCAGGACGAGGACCCAGATCGGGTACTCAAAGCCGAAGAAGAGGAAGGGGGTAAAGAAGAGGAAGGCGGAGGTGAGTCGGATGCCGAGGCCGAAGGCTTTAAATGGCCAGGGGATGGTGAGCTTCTCGCCATCGACGCGGACGCCCGCGATGTAGGCGATATTAAGGACGCCCATCTTGTAGTCGTGGTCCGCGTCTTTGATGCCGCCTTCAATGGCGTTCATGTGCAGGGATTGATTGAAGGTGAGGACAAAGACGATCCAGGTGAGGACGTTGGGGGTGCCGAAGCTGAGCGCGCCGAGGAGGACGAGGAAGGCCATGGAGATGGAGACGAGGAAATCGGAGCCGGGCAGCTTCTTGCCGTACATGTCGTAGATGCTGCCGAGGATGCCGGCGAGGACGAGCATCAGCGCGGCATAGACTCTTCCTGTTGTCACAATCTGTCCGTGATAGAGTATGATCAGGAGGAAGAAGGCGAAGATCGCGCAGAGGGCGCAGATGAAAACCGCGGTCTTGCGTTGGATTACACCACTCACTAAGGGCTTTTCCTGGAGTTCGGGGACGAGTCGGTCGAGTTCGGCGTCCACGAAATCATTGAGGATGAAGCCGAAGATACCGGCCAAGGCGCCGATGGCGAAGAGGATGATGAGGCTTGGGATATCGAAGACTCCGACGGTGAGTGCCCCGATCAGAGGGGGGGTTCCGAGTGCGCCAATACCTGGTAGCCGTATTAGGCGTGCCAGCCCAACTGCCCGTTTCATGGGGGTCAGCAACCCGTCAGGGATACTTGAAGGTTTTCCTACATAGTCTTCCAGTGCAGAAAGGTCCCGTGCAAGACGAGGTTTGACTGAAGAAACCCGAAGCCAGGAAAGAGGATGAGGGCAAAGATGACGGCGAAGGCGGCCACCTAGGAGGAAAAACAGGAACCTTCTTAAGTGGTTATGAGGATGCCCTCCCCCGGTCAGCCCTCATGGAAAACACCGTCATCCAGTATATCGTCGACCGCCTCGCGTTCTTCGTTCCTGTCTTACTCGGCGGGTTTATCATCACCATGATCCTGTATTTCACCGGAAAAAAAGACACCCCTATCGAGGAAGAAAACCTCCAAGAGGATTATAAAAGAATCGGCAACTTCAGCATCAATAGTCTCTTCATCTTCTATCTGGCTGCCTGGGTTGTCCTTGTGGTGATCGGGGTCTTGTCCGACTTCCTCATCCCGACTATTGTGAATGGTTTCATCGCACTCATCCCCTTGCTGCTCCTGATTCTCACCCGAAGGCGCAAGCAGAAAACGCAGGTGACGAGCCCATGAGTCTCCTCGAGTTCAACCCTCATTTCGGCGAGGGGACCCAGCTGCTGGCCCCCTTTGTCGTGCTATGCGCCGTCCTCTGGCTGGTCTTCCTCTACTACTCGTACAAACGATTCGGGGTCCATAAAACCCTGATTTATTTCCTCCCTATCATCCTCACCACCATGTTCATCGAGTCCGCGGGGGTCGCCGGCGGACGCTACTACTATAACGGCTATCTCATCTACATCTCCGCCGTCGGCGGTGCCGTCCCCCTGAGCATCATCGTCGCCTGGAGCGTCAACTTCTTCCTGTTCATGAACATCGGCAAGCACGTCGTCTACAACCTCTATGAAAAGACGAACCGCTTGCAAATCATTCTAGTCTCACTCATCACAGGCGCCTCGGGCGTCTGCCTGGACCTCTTAGAGGACCCGATCGCGCACCATAACCACTGGTGGATCTGGAAAGGATCCCTCACCGGACTGAAATACTACGACGTCCCGGTCCTCAACTTCATCGGCTGGTTCCTCCTGCTGTTCTTCATCACCTTCGCAACCATTTCTATCGAACGCTCCCGGTTCTCCGACAACAGGAAAGTCCTCCTCGCAATCTTCTCCTTGGCCATCACCGGGTCAGTGATCTTCCTGGTCCACGGCGGCATCGTCCGACTCTTCGAGTTCTACGGCCTTGCATAACCCCCCCCTTTTTCTAGGGGGAGAAAACATTAAGTAATAAATACTGCTCCCTATTCTCAGACGCCATGAGGTTCAGGACCTTACTCATAGCATGGATACGGATGATCCGTCCGCCCATCCTCTTTCTCTGCAGCTTCGGAGCACTCGTCAGCGCCCTGAACTGCTCCCTCTACATCGACAAATCCGTGAGCCTCTCCGCCTCTCAACTCCTCCTTGTCATCCTGACCCCCGCGTTCCTCTCCACCGGCACCATGCTCCACAACGACATCACGGACCTGGAGTCGGACCGGGTGAACCGGCCCAAGAAACCCGTCCCCGCCGGCATCCTCAAGGAGAAAACCGTGTACTACACAGGGATCATCCTAATGGTCGCATCGATTTTCCTCGGAGCCTATGTTTCCTATCCTGAGACCGGGCAAATCAACTGGACCTGTGCCGTGTTCACCTTCATCCTCGTCATCGTTGGGTTGTACTACAACTACTATGGGAAGCACCACGGCATCTTCGGGCACATGGCCGTCGCCTTCGGCGTCGGTGCCATCCCCTTCTGGGGCGGTATCGCGGTGTTCCCCACCCAGCCCCTGCTCATGCTGCCGCTGGCGCTCGCCATCTTCTTCCTGGAGATTGGTAGAGAAATTATGGTCTGCGCAGGCGACTACATCGGCGACCTGAAGGCAGGCTTCAAGACCACTCCGGTCCGTCACGGCCGGAAGAAATCCATGTACATCGCCTTGTTCTTCTATCTCCTCTTCATCCCAATCTTCCCCTTGTCCGCCTACGACTGGCTCGGCCTGCACCTCCCGCAAGTCTTCGGCATCGTGTACCTTATCGGCGGCGCGATCCTCGCATTCAGCATGTTGCTCACCTGGCTGCTGACCTATCTGGTCGTGATCCGGACGGACGACGAGCAGCGGATCTGGACCGCCTTTGAGCGGTACGAACGGACCGGCACCCGGGTCATGATCATCGTGTTCCAGGTCTTCATCCTCCTGGAGGTCTTCTTCTAACCACGGCCGTATTCCCTTTAGGAAAAGCTTCATATATCGTTCAAAGTCTAACCACCTCCGAGGCGCAAGAACCGATGCATATCCAGGAGACAACCAAGGAGATTTTCGAATATTATGACGTTTGAT
Source organism: Methanobacteriota archaeon (assembly GCA_963769885.1). Classification (GTDB taxonomy): domain Archaea; phylum Thermoplasmatota; class E2; order DHVEG-1; family DHVEG-1; genus CAIRCU01. The sequence continues at coordinate 31,484 of CAVYNH010000004.1, read as the reverse complement.
GTGACGATTGTCGGCGCTGGGCCTGCGGGGTCAACCACCGCCAAGATTCTCGCTGAAAAAGGATGGAACATCCTCATCCTGGAAAAAGAGCGGTTCCCCCGAGACAAGCCCTGCGGCGGCGGAATCCCCGCCCGCGTCCTCCATCGGTACCCTTATATCGTCAACGACAAGATCATCGAAGCCTACTCTTACGGCGGAACCGTCTACTCTCCCTCGATGAAGTACAAAATCGAGCTGAAGAAGACCACGCCCATCATCGCCACCACCCTGCGGAAAACCTTTGATACAGCACTCGTACACTTCGCAACGGACGCGGGGGCGCGACTCCAGGAAGGCACCACCGTGACCGGCGTATCGCTGACGGGCCCGCAGACCCATGCCACGACCGCTACCGGGGAAGGCTACAACTCCTCCATCATCGTCGGCGCGGATGGCGTCCACAGCACCATCGCAAAAACACTAGGGATGCGAAAACCAGGGACACAACACGGCGTCTGTGTCCTCCAAGAGTTCCCGATCCCCTCCCCGATCCTCGACACGTATTTCTCAGAGAAACGCCGCTGCCTGATTCACTCGCGGTTTATGGAACAACCCGGCTACGGCTGGGTCTTCCCAAAAAAGGAACACGTCAACATTGGCTTTGGCGCCATCCAACCAGAAACAGGACCGACGTTCAACCTCCGGGAATGCTACCAGAAATACCTTACGTATCTAAAGGACCAACACCTCATCCCCAACGAGCTGCCCGAGGCGCCAATCAAGGGCGGCGTGACCCCCGTTCGCCCCTTAGAAAAGACCTATATGGACCGACTGCTGCTCGTCGGCGACGCCGGCGGATTCGTCAACCCGCTCTCTGGCGAAGGCATCTACTACGCGATGGCCTCAGGCGAGATCGCCGCACAGCTCATCACCGAGGCTTTAGAGAAGAATGATTGTTCCTCGCAGTTCCTCTCACAGTACGAGACCCGCTGGCACAAAGATTTCGGCAAAGACCTCGACCTCATCTACACCATTCTGCAGCGAGGCGGGCTGGAGAACCGGGACCGCGTCTTCCAAATCGCCAGCGAAGACGAGCCTCTCACCGCGCTGCTCGTCGGCGTCATCACCGGCGAAATCAGCGGTGAAAAAAATAAATGGAAGATCATCAGAAGATACTTCTATGCTTCCCTGCGGCATCGGTTCCGGAGAAAAAAAGAGACCGCCTAGCGAGACCTATTGATTATGCAGAAACGACGCGTATGCATCATCGGCGCAGGCATCGGCGGACTCACTGCCGGCGCACTGCTCATCCAACATGGTTACAGCGTGGACATTTATGAAAAAGAGGCGACCGTCGGTGGACGGGCCCAATCTATCTCCATGTCGACCCAAACCATGGAGTCCTACACGCAGACCCTCAAACGGTTCAACACCGCTATCGTCTTCTCCGATCCCCCGCTGAAAGACATCTTCACGCAACATCTCATGGACGGCTACACCCTTGACGTTGGATTCCACCTGATCGGCGGCGGCATCATCGCAAAACTCCAAACGACCATCCCGGAGTTCTTCAACAACATCACCATTTATCATTCACGCTTATACGAACAGAAGAACAGCCACTACGGGAACTTCGTAACCACCATGGACAAGCTCGGCATGCTACGTAACATCATCAGACTATTGAGCTCCGGGGAAAAAACCTTGAAAGAACTGGACCCCGTCCCGATGTCAAAGACGATCCAGCAATACGGAAAAGGAAAGATGAAGGACGTCCTGGAGCTGAATCCACGGCTCATCACCACCATCAACAACCTTGACCTCATCTCCTCCGGCGAGGTCTTACGGACCCAAAAAGACATGAGGCTTGCTGGCGTCTTCTACCCACAACACGGCCTCATCAATATCTGCCAGACCCTCGCGGCGTACGTCGAGAAACACGGAGGACACATCCATCTCAATACCCCCGTGACAAAAATCCGTATCACTAACCAGCAGGCTGAGGGCATCGAGGCTGCAGGCCAACACCAGGATTTCGATATCATCGCCTCGGATATCTTGGTCCAAAACCTGTTCACTATTGCAGATCCAACCCTGTTACCCGCAGGTTATGTGACCACGATGAAGAGCCTCCAGGGAACCGGCAGCCTATGCGCTTATTACGCCTTGAAACGAATCAAGCAGGATCTCCTCGGGAAAACCTTCGTGTTCATCGAACGTAACCTCGGTGTCGACGGCAATGACGCCGCAGGCATGATCGATTTCATGACCGCAGCGTCCCAGGCCGGCCTCTCCGCCCCAGACCATTATCTCGTTCAGGCCTACATCATCTGCTCCCCAAAGGAGGCCACCAACGCCGAGATGCTGCTCAAGCTCAGAGAGGCATTGGATAAGAACCTCCGACGGATCATCCCGACATACGCCGCGGACCTCCACTGGGCGGTCTACCCGGCGACATGGCATCTTGACGGCGTCGCTAAAACCATCATCAACTCCAAGCCGGAGATTCAAACGCCAGTCAAAAACCTCTATCTCATCGGCGATTGCGTGAAGGCAAAGGGAATCGGCATCAACTGCGCGATTAACTCTGCACTCGACCTCAACAACATCCTTTCCCAAAATCAGAAAAATTGAACATGTCTCCCTCATGCCAAATCTTTAATTACCGCTACCACATGGTTTCCCGCCATGATTATCACTCGGCAGAAACGTCTTGAGGAGATCTTGGAGAAGATCAGGGATGGCCCCGTCTTCCTCGTGGGATGCAGCGAGTGCGCCACCCTCTGCGGTACCGGCGGCAAAGACGACCTCGCCACTCTTTCCCAAGCCCTTTCTGACCATCACATCACTGTCACAGGCTCTCTCGTTCTGGACCCCGCCTGCCATCTGCTCCAATCAAAGCGACTCCTCAGCGACGTCAGCCAACAGCTGACCCAAGCCAAATCTCTTCTGGTCATGGCCTGCGGCAGCGGCGTCCAGACCGTCCACGAACTCTACCCCGACATACAAGTCATAAGCGGGACGGACGCCCTCTTCGTCGGCGAAGTCATCCGCCATGGTGTCTTCGAGAAACGCTGCAGCCTCTGCGGCGACTGCCTCCTCGACGAGTTCGGCGGCCTCTGCCCTGTCGCCCGCTGCCCAAAATCCATGCTCAACGGCCCCTGCGGCGGTATCACCAACGGGAAATGCGAAGTCGACCCCCAGACCCCCTGCGTTTGGGATCAGATCTACCAACAACTTAAAGCGCAACACAAACTCGACCTCCTACGAAAAACACACAAGCCGAAAAACTGGTCACACGCCTCTGAACGGAGCGTGAACCGGTGACCATCAGCACCCTCGCCAACGCCCTCGCCACCGGGAAATTCGTGGTGACCGCGGAGGTCGGACCGCCCAAAGACTGCGACCCTGAAAAAATCCGACAGAAAGCCAGGCTCCTACGCGGCTCCGCCGTCGCCTTCAACATTACGGATAACCAGACCGCGGTGACCCGGATGTCCAGCCTGGCCGGCAGCGTCCTCCTCCTCGAGATGGGGATGGAACCGATTATGCAGATGACCTGCCGGGACCGCAACCGCATCGGACTGCAAAGCGACGTCCTCGGCGCGGCCGCACTCGGCGTCCGCAACATCCTCTGCCTCACCGGCGACTCCCCCAGCTTCGGCAACCACCCCGAGGCAAAAGGCGTCTTTGACATCGACTCCATCCAACTCCTCCAAATCATCTCAGGGATGACCACGAACGGCCTGTTCCAAAGCGGTGACCGCCTCAGCCACCCCTGCCCACGCCTCTGCCTCGGAGCAGCCACGAACCCCTTCAGCGACCCCCTAGATCTTCAACTACTACGAATGGAGAAGAAGATAGACGCGGGCGCCTGTTTCTTCCAGACCCAAAGCGTCTTCGACCTTGAGCGATTCACCCGCTGGGTCGACGCCGTCCACGACTGTGGACTAGACTCGAAAGCGCGGATCCTCGCCGGGATCACCCCGTTGAAATCCGTGAAGATGGCGGAGCGCATGAAGTACCATGTGCCGGGCACGGACGTCCCGGACGCGGTGTACAAGAGGATCACACAGGCAACACACCCAGAGGAGGAGGGATACCGGCTCGCAGTCGAAACCATCGAGTCCCTCAAAGGGCTCCGCGGCGTCCACGGCATCCACATCACCGCCTTGTTCTGGGAAACGATCATCCCCCGGCTCGTGCGCGACACCGGGCTCCTTCCTTAATATAATTTACTCTTTTCCATGGAAGCGTGCGTTTTTGCGGTCTGACATTTTTCCACTGAAGCTTTAAGTAACGAGTCTGCCAAAGGTTATCATGCGTCAACCATGTCACACCACCACCGCATTAACAAACGATATTTCCTCCTTGGACTTCTCCTCATAACTTGTACCATGGTCATTGCCACCCAGTTCGCCGTCTCCCGCGTCAGCTATGACTTCACCATCGTCCACCCCTCCAACGCCAACATCCGCCTCATCGGCTCCGACAACGCCTCCGACAACGTCAGGCTCCTGCGCGTCGCCGGCTCCAACACCAGCTACGTCGTCCTCCGACTCGCCTTCGGCAACTTCACCATGGAACAAAAAAACTACTACTCCGCCGCCTTTGGCATCGTCAACGAAGAAAATTACCCCGTCAACATCACCTACTTCAACGTCTCCTCCGCCAACTGGACCTGCATGAAGATCTGGCTGCACGGCGACCGCGACGCCAACGCCAACAGCACCCTCACCGACAACACCAGCGTCCTCATGTACAACAACGGTACCATCGTCCACTCGGGCAATACCTCCGCCTGGACACTTGCCCCCGGCAACCGGAATGCGAGCGACATGTGCAGCAACGTCTCCGACCGGGTCAACCACTCGATTCCCACACCCTGGGACCCCACCGCCAACGTCCGCTGGACACGCAACGAAACCAACGCCACCTCCAATCTCTCCGACTTTGTCTGGGTCCAAATCGAGATCGAGGTCACCACCACCATCGACTCCATGGGCCTGCACCAAGGTTGGATCTACGCCCACTTCGAAGCAGACCAAGTCTAACCGCACCCCTCCTTCTTTTCCCTCCCTCGCTACGATGCCTTTCTCATACAAAAATTAATATATTTCCATTCATATAGAAGCGGGGGAAGACCCCGTGAACGCTCCTGTTCTCGTGGCTTTCGACAGCAGAGGACCACGATGCTCACCCAACTCGGACGATTCATCACCCGGAAGCCATGGCTTATCATCGCCCCAGTCATCGTTGTCACCATTATCCTCGCCAGTGCCCTCCCCACCTTAGAATTCCGAACCAACTTCAGCGACTTCGCCCCCGACACCCCCCAGACCAACGCCAACACACGCATCACCGCCTACTTCGGCTCCACCCAACGACTTCTTCTCCTACACACCAGCACCATCGACAACTCAAGCCTACTCACCCCACAAATCCTCCGTCAACAATACTATCTCGAACACACCATCTCCACCCGACCTTACGTCAACACCACAGTTAGCATCGCCGCTCTCATCGACGCCGCCTGCCAACTCGACTTCAACAAGACCCTCGGCAATTGCACCGACGAAGAAATCGCCACCGCCCTCTCCGACATCCTCATTCCCTCCCCCACCAACCTCACCCTTCTCACAGACCCCAACGAGCCCACCGACACGAACCCCCGCCTCGGTAAACCACGCAGCAACGACATACTTGACATCAAAACCGCCAGCCTTTCCAGCACCAACACCACCCTCACCCTCATCCTCCAAGTCTACAATCTCAGCACCCTCCCAACCACTCTTCAGCCCCCCGTCCCCCGTACCAGCCTCCTCGAATGGTTCATTGCCTTTACTAACCACTTCACCGCCGCAGGCCTCGACTTCAACTACCAACTCTCCGTCAGGCTGCAACCAAAAAACCCTCTCTGGACCTTCGGGAACAGCCTCGCTGACAACCTCAATCTCCTCCGTACTACGCGTGGTATGCATCGCGAATACATCGCCGCCGGCTACCTCTGGGTTACCCCACCCAATATGACCATCATCTTCCCCCTTAAACTCCAGACCGCCAATATCTCCTTCGACCGCGCGGCCGGCAAAATCACTCTCACTGTCTCCCGCAATGAACTGCGACAGTACGGCATTGCGCCTGCCTACGACGGCTACAAGCTCCCCGCAAAACTCACTAACTTCACCGCCGGTAGCCGCACCTATGCCCCCCTCGTCTTCTTCCGTATCGGCGGTCACATCTACTTCAATACAACAACCTTATTTGGCCCCCTAAAAACGCTACAGCAGCGACGATTTCTCGGCTCCCTCGTTACCCGACTTCTCGAACACCTCGGTCTCCCTGCCGATGCCCTCCAGAACCTGACTAACGTCAGCAGCGGTTTCTCACTTCCTCCAACGTTCTCACTCGCCGATATTCAGAGTCGCTGGCAGCCTACGGACCGGGCACCGGACACCGGCTCAGTCTCCCTTGTCTATCCCTTGTTGCCACGCCTATTCTCAATATTTCGCAATAACATCCTCACCTTTTTCCCCCGCAACACTACGAACGCAACTCGTGCAACTGAGTCTATCGCTATCCTCTTCCTCAACGCAACCAACTCATCTTCTGAGATTGACCGGAGGTTTAATGAGATCACGGGGTTGGTTCAGAACAACAGCAGGCTGTATCCGCAACTCCGCACCTCTGTCACGGGATCGGACATCGTCTCAACCGAGGTGAACAAGGTCGCCATGGATGCGAACATGGTCATCGCCCCGCTAATTTTCATTATCATTGTCATCATTCTCTTCCTTGCCTTCCGCCGACCATCCTACGTCTTCCTCCCGGTCGTCGTCTTCATGCTGTCCACAATCTGGTTGTTCGGTACGATGGCTTGGCTTCGTATCCCTTTTAACATTCTCGCGGTCGCTATCCTACCATTGAACATCGGTCTTGGGGTGGAGTACCTCTGTTAATCTCCTTTTTAATTACAAGATTGAGCGGCAGAAGGGGAATAGTGCGGGGGCTGCTATTATCTTGTCGATTAAGGAGATCGGGATCGCGATATTCTTAGCATGGGCGACGACCTTTGTTGCCTTCATCTCCTTCCTTAGTGCGACCATCCCCCCCATCCGGAATTTCGGCTTGTTCCTCGCGATGGGGATTTCGTATACGTTCATCATTTCCATGACGTTCTTGATGGCTTCTCGGTATCTCACTGATCGAACAAAGTCATATCCGTTAAAAAAGGCCTCTGATGTCTCGATTCAGACTCAGTTGAAGAAGATAGCCGGGTTCCTCCTGCATCATGACAAAGCCGTCTTCATGGTCGCTATCGCTATTTCTCTGGTCATGGTTGTGGGGGTGTCGCAGTTGAGTACTGGCTTCAGCCTTTCTTCGTTCATTCCACAGGAGAACAAGGCGCTGCAGGAGTTGAATAAGATCTCCACGGACTTCCCGTTCGCCAGTCAAGACCAGGCGTATCTTCTCATAGAGGGGAAGGTTGCGACGGTTGAGGCGTTGAACGGGGTCGCGCAGACCCAGTTGAGGCTCCAGGATGACCATTATGTGACTCGTAACCCGGATGGGTCCGCGAAAACGACGAATATTTACAGCATCATGCAGAGGGCGTTGGCGGATAATGCTTCCTTGGCGGGTGTCTTTCATGTCAATACCGCCACGGGGATTCCTCAGAATGATTCGGATGTTGCCGGGTTCTATTCGTATCTCTATGATAGTAATGCGTATGGGAGTGATACGCGGAGTATCTTGTATCGGAGTGAGGATTCGTTTACGGCAACGGTTGTTCGTGTGTATATTACCCTGCCGCAGAGTAAGGACATGCTAGCGGAATACAAGGTACTTCAGTCGGATTTGAATGGGGATGTGGTGGATTATGAATCGGCGACGGCGGTTGTGACCGGAGGTGACCTCATTACTTACAATATTGTCACGTCGTTGACTGAAAGTCAGTTGATGTCGACGGGGATTTGTTTCCTGCTGGCGGCGATTATGTTGGTTGTGATCTATCGTCGGCCGACGTTGGGATTGGTGGCAATGATTCCGGTGTCACTGTCGATGATCTGGGTGTTGGGGACGATGTATTTCTTTGGGTTTACGTTGAATGTGCTAACGGTGACGGTGACGAGCATCACCGTCGGGGTAGGGATTGATTATGCGGTGTACATCACGGAGCGGTTCCGGTTGGTGGTGGATCGGACTGGTGATATCGATCAGGCGGTGATTGAGGCGATCTCCCGGACGGGCAGTGGGGTGTCGATTGCTGCGGTCAGCTCGATCTTTGGGTTCGGGATCTTGTTGTTTGCGCCGATTCCGCCGCAGCAGCAGTTTGGGTTGATTACGGCGGTGACGCTGTTGTATGCGATTTTGACCTCGATTTTCATCTTGCCGTTGATCTTGGCGCGGTGGGCGCGGTGGCGTCGGCGGCGACTCGGGTATGTGATTTCGCCGGGGCCTCCGAAGGAATCCTAACGCCTCGAAGATTGGTGTGGTTTTCCTTCTTCTTTTGTGAAATAAAAAATATAAAGGGTCTCTTGATACAGGCAGGTAAGAACACGGGGAGCGTACTCGTATGCCTATGAAGAAGATGAAGCGGATTTTAGTCACTGGCGCCGTCGGACAGATTGGTTCGGAGTTAACCATGGTGCTTCGAGAGAAGTTCGGCAATGACAACGTGCTCGCGACAGGGAGGAAGACCCAGCCGAGTGAGACGCTCCTGAATTCCGGTCCTTTCGAGTTCATTGATATCGGCAAGCGGGAGACGATCGAGAAGGTCGTCAAGGACTATGACATTGACACGATTTATAACATGGCGGCGATCCTCTCCGCGGTGGGTGAGGAGAAACCATTGCTTGCGTGGGATGTCAACATCAACGGGCTGTACAACTGTCTGGAGGTCGCGCGGGAGCATGCGATGGCCCGGGTGTTCGTCCCCAGCTCGATTGCCGTCTTCGGGCCCGAGACGCCAAGGGTGAACACGCCGAATGAGACGATTCTGAAGCCTAGGACGATGTACGGGGTGACCAAGGTCGCCGGCGAGCTGCTGGGTGATTACTATGTGAAGCGCTTCGGGCTCGACGTCCGCGGCGTACGGTACCCGGGGATTATCAGCAGCGAGACGCTGCCCGGCGGCGGCACGACGGACTACGCCGTGGAGATCTTCTACGAGGCGATCAAGAAGAAGAAGTACACCTGTTTCCTCCGTGAGAACACGACGCTGCCGATGATGTACATGCCGGACTGCCTGAAGGGGACGCTGGATTTGATGGACGCGGATTTCAGCACGCTGAAGCATCATTGTGACTATAACCTGGCTGCGGTGAGTTTCTCCGCGGGTCAGCTCGCGGCGGAGATCAAGAAGCACATCCCCGGGTTCAAGGTGGACTATAAGCCGGACCGCCGCCAGGCCATCGCGGACTCCTGGCCGCAGTCGATCGACGACACCCCTGCTCGGAAGGAGTGGGGCTGGCGGCCGAAGTACGACCTCGCGTCGATGACGACGGACATGCTGGAGAAGCTGGGTCAGCGCCATAAAGAAGGTAAATTATAACCCTTTCCTCTTCCTTTTTTCTCCTTTTTTGTCGAAAGTTTTATCTGACCCGGTAGTGTTGCCATTCTCACCGTTGAGAGGTGGAAATACGCATGTCCCGGTTGGAGCAGGTTGGTGTGAGCATGAAAGGCAACTTTGAGCAGATCCGTCAGTACCTTGGAAGTGAAGCCGATTCCTTGTTGAATCATACGTGTAAGGTCAAGAAGGAAATGTTGACGCTTCCGGGCTATGATTACGTGGACCGCGTGTTTCTGCAATCGGACCGGCCGACCCAGGTGCTGGTGAACCTGCAGTCGATCTATAATCATGGGCGGCTGGCTGGGACTGGCTACCTGTCAATCTTGCCGGTGGACCAGGGTATTGAGCATTCGGCTGCCGCGTCGTTCACGCCGAACCCGATGTACTTCGACCCGGAGAACATCGTCAAGCTCGCGATAGCGGGCGGCTGCAACGCGGTTGCCTCCACGCTTGGGGTGCTTGGGTCGGTGGCGCGGCGGTACGCGCCGAAGATCCCGTTCATCCTCAAGCTGAATCATAATGAGTTGCTGACGTATCCTAATCACTCCGATCAGATCATGTTCGCGGGCGTTGAGCAGGCGGTGACGATGGGTGCGGCCGCGGTCGGGTCGACGATCTACTTCGGCTCCGAGGAGTCTGATCGGCAGATCCAGGAGACCAGCGAGGCGTTTGCGTATGCGCATGAGTTGGGGCTGGCGACGGTGCTGTGGTGCTACCTGCGCAACGATGCGTTCAAGGTTGAGGGGAAGGATTACCATACGGCCGCGGACCTCACCGGTCAGGCGAACCATCTCGGGGTGACGATTGAGGCGGATTTGATCAAGCAGAAGCTGCCGACGCTAAACGGTGGATACATAGCGTTGAACAAAGGAGGGATGAAGTACGGGAAGATGGATCAGAAGGCGTATACGGAGTTAGTGTCGGATCATCCTATCGATTTGACTAGGTATCAGGTGCTGAACTGCTACGCGGGCCGCATCGGTTTAATTAATTCTGGTGGGCCGTCAGGCAAAGATGACTATGCGGAGGCGGTGCGCACCGCGGTCATCAACAAGCGGGCGGGCGGCACCGGATTGATTACAGGTCGGAAGGCGTTCCAGAAGCCGTTCGAGGACGGCGTGCGGCTGCTGCATGCGATCCAGGATGTGTATCTCTGCAACGAGGTCACGGTCGCGTAACCTCTCCTCCCCCTTCTTCTTTTAGTAAATGAGGACTGCTTTGACGCCTTTTGCGTGCCGGATTTTCGGGATCAGGTGGCCCGGAATGGTACCCTCCGTGATGATGTAGAGGCGTGGCTCCTCGGTGACTTCGAAGTCGTCGCTAATGGCCTGGCGGATGCTGATTTTTTCCTGGGCGATGAGGGTGGCGACCTCGGCGAGGATGCCGGGCGTACTGGGGTCGTCGGGGATGATTTCGACGACGCCCCAGTTCATGACCGGGGCTACTTCTCGAAGATGGCAGGTAGGCTGGAGTTTTTCAAAAATCTTGGAAAGTTCGGGATGCTTCTGGATAGTTTCAATTGTCACCGCAATTGCACGCCTATCTACGTCGAATGCCCTGGCCATCTTGGAGTCTGATAATTCAATCGGTCCGCAGTAGACCTTGCCGTTGCTGGTGCGCAGGCCGTACTCCAGCATCTTTTGGGCGATCCTCATGCGAACGGGGTAGGCGTCGAAGAAGGGGGCGAGCTGCTTCCACATTCAGGGGGATGTACAGTTTTGTGCCTTAATAAAACCTTCCATTGATGTATAATTTTATACACTAATGCACAGTTTTAGCAAAATATAAATACCTAGACGCCCATAGAACACTACCATGAAGCGCACCAAAATCATCCTCGATGAAAACGACATCCCAAAAACGTGGTACAACATCCAAGCCGACCTCCCCACCCCCCTCGACCCACCCCTCCACCCCCAAACCAAAAAACCACTGCACCCCAGCGAACTCCGACCGCTCTTCCCCGACGCCCTCATCCAACAAGAAATCAGCCAAGACCGCTACATCCCCATCCCCACCCCAGTCCGGGAAATCTACCGCCTCTGGAGACCATCCCCCCTCTACCGCGCCACCAGACTCGAAGCCGCCCTCAAGACCCCCGCTGAGATCTACTACAAATGGGAAGGCGTCAGCCCCGCCGGCTCACACAAACCCAACAGCGCCGTCCCCCAAGCCTACTACAACAAACAAGAAGGCACCCAGCGCCTCGTCACCGAAACCGGCGCCGGCCAATGGGGCAGCGCCCTCGCCTTCGCCACCCAGCTCTTCGGCCTCCAATGCCGCATCTACATGGTCAAATGCAGCTACGAACAAAAACCCTACCGCCGCCTCCTCATGCAGACTTGGGGCGCAGAAGTCAACCCCAGCCCCACCACCCTCACCCAAACCGGACTCAACATCCGCAAGGAACACCCCGACACCACCGGCAGCCTCGGCATGGCCATCAGCGAAGCCGTCGAAGACGCCGCCACCCACGACAACACCCACTACGCCCTCGGCAGCGTCCTCAACCACGTCGTCCTCCACCAAACCATCATCGGACTTGAACTCCAACAACAACTCAACGCCATCGACCGCACCCCCGACATCCTCACCGGCTGCGTCGGCGGCGGCAGCAACTTCGCCGGCACCAGCTTCCCCTTCCTCAAAGACAAAATCGCAGGCAAAACCCCAGACCTCAGAGTCATCAGCGTCGAACCCCTCGCCTGCCCCAGCCTCACCAAAGGGGAATACCGCTACGACTACGGTGACAGTGCAGGCCTCACCCCCCTCCTGAAAATGTACACCATGGGCCACCAGTTCGTCCCCCCACCAATCCACGCCGGCGGACTCCGCTACCACGGCGACAGCCCCCTCCTCTCCAAACTCACCAGAGACGGTTACATGGAGGCCCTCGCCTACACCCAAGAAGAGGTTTTCGAAGCCGCCCTCCTCTTTGCGAAAACCGAAGGCTTCCTCGTCGCCCCCGAATCCGCCCACGCCGTCAGAGCCGCCATCGACCTCGCCCGCATCGCCAAGAAAAACAACCAACGGCAAGTCATCGTCTTCACCAACAGCGGCCACGGCTACTTCGACCTCGCCGCCTACGAAGCCTACATGGCGCACACCTTGCCCAACGGCGAACCCCATGCGAAGGCAGCCGCCCTCTCCCTCCTCCAGCAGACCCAGGTCCCCCGGCACTTAAAGAAACAACCGTAGTTCTTAATAAAGGGGACCTGATATCCCCTTAATTTCTCCCATCCAAATTCTCCTGGGGGTAGGATAAAATGAAAACCCTGGATCTTTCAACACTCCGCCACGGCACCGACCTCGTCAAGCGCGGCTTCGCCAAGATGCAGAAAGGCGGCGTTATCATGGACGTCACCAACGCAGCGCAAGCCCGCATCGCTGAGGACAGCGGCGCCGTCGCGGTCATGGCCCTCGAACGTGTCCCCGCCGACATCCGTGCCCAAGGCGGCGTCGCCCGGATGGCCGACCCCCTCATCATCAGGCAGATCATCGACACCGTCAGCATCCCAGTCATGGCCAAATGCCGCATCGGCCACTTCGCCGAGGCCCAGGCCCTCGAAGTCCTCGGCGTCGACATGATCGACGAGTCCGAAGTCCTCACCCCAGCCGACCCTTTCTACCACGTCAACAAGAAAGAGTTCACCGTCCCCTTCGTCTGCGGCTGCCGCAACCTCGGCGAAGCCGTCCGCCGGATCTACGAAGGCGCAGCCATGATCCGCACCAAAGGAGAGGCAGGGACCGGCAACATCGTCGAAGCCATCCGCCACCAGCACATGGTCATCGGGATGATCCATGAGCTCAAACAGATGAATGATTCAACTCTGCAGACCCTCGCCGAAGGCTACACCCAAAGCTACGCGGACGCCTTCAAGACGCTCACCGGCGGCCACACGGTTGTCGCGACCAGCAAGGTGTTCGGAGACGATGAGTACGGCACCGTAATCAAGGAGATCCTGTCCATCATCAAGGAAACGAGACAGATGCAGCGGCTCCCAGTCGTCAACTTCGCCGCCGGCGGGATCGCAACCCCGGCAGATGCCGCTATTATGATGCAGCTGGGCAGCGACGGTGTCTTCGTCGGCTCCGGCATTTTCAAGTCTGAAAACCCGCAGAAGCGCGCCAAAGCGATCGTCGAAGCCGTCGCCAACTACGACGACCCCGAGGTCATCGCCCGGGTCAGCAAGGACATCGGCGGCGCCATGCCAGGCATCGAGATTGGCACGATTCCCAAGGACCAAATCCTTCAGGAGCGAGGCTGGTAGTCTATCAAAACCATCGGCGTACTCTCTATCCAAGGCGCGGTCTCAGAACACCTCGACAGCCTGCAGCGACTTTTCCGTGAATCCAAGATCAAAGGAAAAGGTGTTCTCCTGCGAACCCCGGGCCAGATTCCTGAGTTGGATGGGGTGATTCTTCCAGGTGGGGAGAGCACGACGATTTCCCGGATTCTTGAGCAGAGCGGGATTGGACCGAAGCTTCGCGAACGGATTTCCGACGATGACATCGCGGTCCTGGGGACGTGTGCCGGCTGCGTCCTGCTCGCGAAGCGGCTCGCGGATCCGACTGAGGTTACTTTGCTGAAGGCGATGGATATGGAGGTCCGGCGTAACGCCTTCGGCAGGCAGAAGGAATCCTTCGAACAGCCGGTGGCCATCCAAGTCTTCGACCGTCCATTCCCTGGTGTATTCATCCGCGCACCCCTGATTACGGAGACTTCAAGGAACTGCAGGGTCCTCGCACGAATCGATGAGGGCATCGTCATGGCCCGCCAAGGCAGGTTCCTCGCGGTCTCCTTCCACCCAGAACTTACCGACGACCTGCGCATCCACCGCCTGTTTTACGACTCCCTCTAGTAGAAGCATACCAGTAAAAAGGGGAAAACGGAGCTTGCGACAGTCCCCGGGGGACTATGGCAAGCCGTTTTGAGCAGAGTCTTCTGAGACTCTTATGTTTTCATGATGGCGAGCAGGAAGATGCCTAAGGCGATGAGCGCGCCGACGATCGCGCCGACGACGGCGACGACGCCGTTGGTCACCGTGCCTACGAACTGAAGGAAGCTAGGCAGCGTCCCGATGCGGAAGACATCTGCGCCCCATAAGAAGATGAAGCCAACGATCAGCCCGAGGATGATCAGGATGGCACCGACCCCGCGGCTCTTCCCGGAGCCGAAGTAGGCGGTGAAGATTCCGGCGATAATGCTTGCGATTGCAAACACCAGCATCAGCATGCCCAAAAAATATTGGAGTAATCCTTCCATGGTTTATTCCTTCCTCAGAATTTAGTCCCGGTTAAGGTCTTGGTGTCTATGACCCCTTCGATCGTCCTGATTTTCTTGACCACGATGTCACCGAGGCTTTCGAAGTCATCCGCCTCGATCTTCGCGATGAGGTTGTACTCCCCGAACAAGGGATGTAACTCGATGATTTGCGGGACTTTCAGCAGTTTATTGTAGACCTCGTGCTCATGCGCAGGTGCCGCGCTAATCAGGACAAACCCGATAGCCATAAGTCCTTCCTTACCTCGCATCCCTTATACTGTCAACAGTTATAAGCCTTACGTTACGACAAGGCATGATTTCCCCTGGAAAAACACGCATGGACACGCCGACCTTCGCCTTCTTCTGCGAAGGTCACAACCAACATATGGTCGCCGGGGAGATGTACCCCGCGCTCATTAAGAAATTCGTCGAGGACTCTCTCCAGAGCAGCCCGCAGTGCGCCCGGAACACCACCTGGATCGACGTCGGCATCACGGGCTACGTATGACCGCGCATCCCTCACCCACCCTTCTTCTCCTTTGTCAGTCGTATGAAATGCGCGACACTCCGATCATACGTCCGCTCGGCCGCACCAGGGAAGAAACAGCCGGGAAGCTCCCCTCGACCTCGATGATACCGCAGGCACTCACAGCAAATCCCCT
This sequence comes from Methanobacteriota archaeon, assembly GCA_963769885.1. Taxonomy (GTDB): domain Archaea; phylum Thermoplasmatota; class E2; order DHVEG-1; family DHVEG-1; genus CAIRCU01. The sequence continues at coordinate 16,006 of CAVYNH010000004.1, read as the reverse complement.
TTCGCTCACAGGGATAACTACAGGGACAGCTCGCCTGGTTCTCTTCACTCTTGCACGGTTCCAATCTGTTCACGCTCCGACAAGTTTCTTGAACTCGGCCTCATCGAGGGTCCGGATACCGAGCTTCTGGGCTTTCGCCAGCTTCGACCCAGGGTCCTTCCCGACAACCACGTAATCGACGTCCTTTCCCACACTGTTGACTACGACGCCGCCGCTCTTGATGACCAGGTCCGAGGCCTGCGGCCTGGTCAACGTTTCCAGGCCTCCAGTGAAGACGAACTTCTTCCCCTGCAACGGCGACGGACCAGCAGGACGCGCCTGCTGCATGGCGATCCCCGCCGTCTTCAATTTCTGAAGCAGTGCTTGGTTCTCATCTGTTGCGAAGAAGGTTGCAATCGACTCCGCAATCTTCTCGCCTAACCGCGGAATCTGGTCAAGCTCTTCCGCACTCACACGGGACAAGACATCCAACGACGAGTGACCTGTGACGCAAGCAGCTGGGCAGCGAACTTCCCCACATGCCGGATACCCATGCCGTAGATCAGCCGAGCCAAGCTCTGATGCTTACTATTCTTAATCGACTCCAGGAGGTTCTCCGCGGATTTATCCTTGAACCCCTCCAGTTTCATGATATCTGCCTTGGTCAGCGAATAGAGGTCCGCGATGTTGTCGACCATGCCTTTCTCGATGAGCTTGTCGATGGTCTGCCCACCGAGATGCTCAATGTCCATCGCGTCGCGGCTGGCATAATGCTTGATACGCCATTTGAGCCGGGACGGGCAGTTCTTGTTCGGGCAACGGACTGCGACCTCATCTAACGTCCTGACGACGGACGTCCCGCAGTCCGGGCAGGTACGCGGAATCGCCTTCACCTTCTCATGCCCCGTGCGTTTCTCGATGATAGGCTTTACAACTTGTGGGATGACGTCCCCGCTGCGTTCCACCAAGACGGTGTCGCCTATGCGGATGTCCTTTCGTTTTAATTCATCAAAATTATGCAGGGTCGCACGGGAGACCGTCACGCCGCCGACTTGGACCGGATGCAGAATGGCGACCGGGGTAAGAGCGCCCGTTCGTCCGACCTGAATCATGATATCCTCCAGCTTGGTCGTCGCCTGCTTCGCCGAGAACTTGTACGCGATCGCCCAGCGGGGATGCTTGATGGTCATGCCCAGCTCCTGCTGTTTGCTGAGGTCGTTGACTTTGAGGACGACGCCATCGATTTCATAGTCGAGGCTGTCGCGTTTCTCCCCGAGCCGCTTGCAGAATTCGATGGCCTCGTCGATGTTCGAGACCTTCTCGATGAGGGGGTTGACGCGGAACCCCGCCCGGCGAAGTGCCTCCAGGGACTCCCAATGGGTCTTGTAGGAGCAGTCCTCGCACCAGGAGAGGTAGTAGAGGAAGATGTTGAGGGGTCGACCGGCGGTGATGCGGGGGTCCAGCTGCCGCAGGGATCCCGCCGCTGCGTTCCTGGGGTTCGCGAACGGCTCCTGTCCGTGGTGTTCCTGTTCTTTGTTGAGTTTCTTGAATCCTTCGAGGGGGAGGTAGACTTCGCCGCGGACCTCGGCGTCCTTGAATTCGTCGCTGCGGAGCCTGAGGGGGATGCTGTGGATGGTCTTGAGGTTCTGGGTGATGTCGTCTCCTTTGGCGCCGTCCCCGCGTGTCGCACCGCGGACGAAGACGCTGTTCTCGTAGAGGAGGGCGACGCCGAGGCCGTCGATCTTGGGTTCGGCGACGTATTCGACCGGGCCGACGTTTTTTTGGACGCGGGCGTCGAACTCTTTGAGTTCGTCAAAGGTGTAGGCGTTGTCCAGGGACAGCATCGCGACTTTGTGGGTGATGGTCTGGAAGCCTTCGACGGGCTGACCGCCGACACGCTGGGTGGGGGATTCGGGGGTGACGAGGTTCGGGAATTCGGTTTCGAGGTTTTGGAGCTGGCGGAGGAGCTGGTTGTATTCGTAGTCGGAGATGACGGGGTTGTTGAGGACGTAGTATTGGTAGTTGTGGTAGTCGATTTGTTTGCGGAGTTCTTCAATCTGTTTCTTGGCTTCTTTTTTGTTCACGGTTGTCATCTCTGGAGGAATCTAAGGAGGTCTCTTGGGGTTTTCGTGTTGAGGATGTCGGGGGCTTCGGCCCAGCCGCGGCGGGCGGTGGCGACGCCGTAGCGCATATTGGCGAGTTGGGTGATGTTGTGGGAGTCGGTGCCGATGACGAGGTGAACGCCGTGGGCGGTGGCTTGTTTGATGTGGACGTCGTCGAGGTCGAGACGGTCGGGGAAGGCGTTGATCTCTAGGCAGGTGTCGGTGTCTTTGGCGGCGTCGATGACACGGTCGAGGTCGACCTGATAGGGTTCGCGTTTGCCGATGAGGCGTCCAGTGGGGTGGGCGAGGAAGTCTGCCTCCTCGTGCTGCATGCCGGTGATGATGCGGTTCGTCATGGTGTCGATGTCCATTTTGAAGTTGGTGTGGATGGCGATGTAGACGTAGTCGAGTTGTTTGAGGATGTTTTTGGGGTAGTCGAGGCTGCCGTCGGGTTTGATGTCGCATTCGGTGCCGGAGAGGATGGTGAGGTCTGGGAATTGTTTTTGGACTTTTTTAGTCTCATTCAGTTTGTGTTTGATGCGGTCTTCGGTGAGGCCGCCGGCGATTTTGAGGGATTGGGAGTGGTCGGTGATGCCGATGAAGGTGTAGCCGAGGGTGGTGGCTGCGTGGGCGATGGCTTCGATGGTGTCGTGGCCGTCGCTATAGGTGGAATGGACGTGGAAGTCGCCGTGCACGTCCTCCGGGGTGACGAGGGTGGGGAGGGTGTGGGTCTGGGCGGCCTCGATTTCGCCGCGGTTCTCGCGCAGCTCCGGCTCGATGTAGTCGCAGCCGATCCGGCGGTAGACCTCGATCTCGGAGCGTCCGGCGAGGTATCGGTCGGTGCCCTTGGCGAAGAGGCCGTACTCGTTGAGCTTATACCCCTTCTTAATCGCAAGGGAGCGGAGGACGATGTTGTGGTCCTTGGAGCCAGTAAAGTACAGCAGGGCGGCGCCGTGGCTTTTCTCGTCGACGACGCGCAAGTCGACCTGAATGCCGTCTTTGAGGATGACCGAAGTCTTCGTCTCACCTTTGGCGAGGACCGTATCAATCAAAGGGTAGCGGATGAAGCTGTCCATGACGCGGTCGGGGTGTTTGGAGGAGGCGAGGAGGTCGATGTCGCCGATGGTGTCTTTCATGCGGCGCAGGCTGCCGGCGAGGCTGGCGTCGATGATATCGGGGCAGTCTTTGAGGTAGTCGAGGAGGGCGGTGCCGTCGGCGTAGGCGCGGGGGAGGAGGACGCGGCCGTGGGTTTTTTCGAGGAGTTCGATGCCGCGGAGGATGTTGTATTCGGTGGTCTCGCCGAAACCTTTGAGGTCGCGGAGGCGGCCGTCGGCGGCCGCTTGTTTGAGGTCTGGGAGGGTGTGGATTCCAAGTTCTTTGTAGATGGCGGCGACCTTGCGGGGGCCGAGGCCGGGGATCTTCAGGAGGTCGATGAGCCCTGGTGGGGTCTCTTTTTTGAGGTCTTCGAGGTAGGCGAGTGTGCCGGTCTGGACGTATTCGGTGATTTTCTTGGCGAGGGCTTCGCCGATGCCGGGGAGGTCGCGGAGTCTGTTTTCGTGGACGAGGGTGGTGATGTCTTCGGGGAGGGTTTCGATGGTCTGGGCAGCCATGCGGTAGGCGCGGACCTTGAAGGGCATCTCGGCTCGGAGGTCGAGGAGGTCGGCGATGGTGGAAAGGAGGCTGGCGACCTGTTGGTTGTCCATGATGTTTACCTGGTGAGGGTGACGGTGACGGTGACGGTGTCGCCGTCGGTGAGTCCGAGTTTTTCTCGGAGGTGGTGGGAGGAGATGACTTCGAGGACGGTGGCGTAATGGCTGCGCTTTGGGAGGACGATGGCGGCCTGGACGCCGTTGACGGTGGCTTTGAAGCAGTCGACGCTGCCGAAGGTGCGTCCTTCGGCGTCGAAGGCCTCGATGTGGATGCCGCCGCCGCTGAGGAGGCGGAGTTTGTTGCGTTCGGCGCCGGCGATCTCGATGTTGAGGGTGCCGGGGTAGGGGGTGAACCCGAGGCGTTCGGTGAACTGTCGCTGGTAGCCGGGGTGGGCGGTGTAGTACTTGCCTTCGCCGAGGCCGGAGACGAGGCGGCCGGTGAAGACCACCTGGGAAGAGAGGGAGAAGACTTGTTGGAAGGAGAGGTACTCGGCTTCGAGGGCGTCCCGGCCCGCGGGGGTGATGGCGATGAGCTGTTTTTTGATCCCGAGTTCACGGGTGATGAGCTGCTGTTGATCCAGTTCGAGGAGGTAGCGGGAGGCGGTCTGTTGGCTGACGCCGAGGCGCGCGGCGAGCTCCTGACTGGACAACTCTATCTTGCGTTCGATAGCACCCAATAATCCGAGCTCTTTGAGGGTCGCGAGCAGGTAGTGTTTCATGGTCTGTGGCCTCTAGCGGTACATGGTATGGACCAGTTTGTTGCCCTTCTCGGTGAAGGTGTAGAAGGGTCCCTGCTTGGTCACCAGTTCCTCGGCCTCGAACTCGTCCACGACCTTCTGTGCCACCCGTGGGATGATGCGGTGCTTCTTGGCGATCCGGCGGATGTCGTGCTCGCCGCTGACCAATTCGTCGAAGATCGCGCGGCGGAACTTGTTCGCCAGGATATACCCTTCATCCACCATAGGCTGACCAACAGCGTTATTTAGACGAATAAGATAAAGCTTTTCAACCTATGTATCACATCCCTCCAATCCAGAGTGCACAAGAGATCATCGACGCCGCGTTCCAGAGAGCCAAAAAGACCCACCTTTCCCCCACCATCAAGGAAGGCTCGCCTCCGAGGCGGTACGCGGGCCACATGGACGTCATCGTCACCTCCGTCACCAGCCAGCTGGAGTCCTACGTCACCGCGTTCCCCACCCTGGACCGCCTCCCCCTCTTCTACCAGGAGATCATCAACATCCAGGTCAAGACCGATGCGCTGAAAAAAGCGCTCGGCGCCCTCAGTTGGGCGAAAGAGACGTGCAGCGCGGTCTACAAAAAGCAGCGGCGCATTCTGCTCCGAGAACGGACCGACGACGGCCTCAAGCGCCGCCAGCAGGCAATCATCGGCAGACTCTCCTCCATCCTGTACCAAATCGACCCCCAGCTGCAGTTTCTCGCCAAGGCCCGCGCCCTCCTCAGAGACCTCCCTGAGATCGGCGACATGCCCACGGTGGTCATCGCCGGGTACCCCAACGTCGGCAAATCCTCCCTCATCCGGCTCTTCTCCAACGCCAAGCCCCTCATCGCCACCTACCCGTTCACGACCAAGCAGCTCGTCGTCGGTCACATCAGGAAGACCAAGCGGTACGGCGACGAATGGTACCAGGTCATCGACACCCCTGGGCTCCTCGACCGGCCGCTGGAGGACCGCAACGCCATCGAACGCCAGGCAATCACCGCCCTGACCCATCTTGCGGATCTTATCGTCTTCATCATCGACCCCACGGAGACCTGCGGCTACACCATCGACGTGCAGGAACGGCTCCTCGCTTATCTCAAAGATTTCTTCGCGGACGTCCCGTTCCTTGTCGTCGAAAACAAAAGTGACATGAAAAAAACCAGTTCAATCAACTGGAAGATTTCCTGCACGACGGGGGAGGGCATCCCTGAGCTGAAGGCCGAGGTCATCAAACGGCTCGACGCCGTCGCCGCCCCAGCGTAGCTGCATACATAGCTACGTATTCAGCTGCGAAAAAGCTACTTAACCAATCCGCTCGATGTGACGGCCATAGGAAGGATGGAAGAATTTCATTTTCTACCCCCCTTTTCCCCCTCTAAAAGAATTCTTCCTTCCTTTTAATTTTAATCAATAGATACCATTATTAAAAACACGTACGATACCGAAATGGAAGAGGTATGGAGAGAATGGGCGATCTTCAGATACATGAGGAAAAAAAGGTGGAGTTGTTGGACTCCATGTTGATTGTGGCTTTCCCGACCGTCGGCCTCGTCAGCACGATCGCCGGGCAATACATCATCGATTCCTTCAAGCTTGATAAGATTGGTTCAATTTCTTCACGCTATTTCATCCCGGCTGCGGTCATCCACAACAGCGTCCCCGCCCCGCCCGTCCGGATTTATGCTGGGGAGAAAGCCTGCGCTGGGGACGCCTGCATGCAGCTCGCCGTGATTATCTCGGAGTTCATGCCTCCGCCGGACCTCGTTCAGCCTCTTGTTGATCAGATTTTGGATTGGGCGAAAGAGAAACGCTGTAAGATTATTTTGACGCTGGAGGGCATGCACGCCACTAACGAAAAAGACCAGCGAGTCTACGGCGTGGCAACCACCAATAAGATGAAGGCCATGTTGACCGAATACCACGTTGATGAGATCAAAGAGGGGATGATTGCGGGGGATAGCGGCGTGTTCCTCTATCGCGGTGCCCAGCTACAGCGTGATGTCCTCTGTTTAATTGCTGAGGCGCATTCGGCGTACCCCGACTCCCGTGCCGCCGGCAAGTTGCTCGAGGCCTTGGACAAATTGCTCCCAGGGATGAAGATTGACCCGGAGCCCTTGTATAAACAGGCCGCCGAGATCGAGCAGCGAATCCGCGCGTTCATGAGTGCCTCGAAACCGACCGCGCCCCAGGCGCCGCCGATGCCCACGTCGATGTACGAATAAAAAAAGGGTTTGTCTGAACGTCGAGTGTTCAGGGTCGATACCGATCCTGCATCGTGTGTAGGATTTCCTGTCCGAACGGGGTTATAGCGTAGAGGCGGACGTGAGTTTTACCGGTCTTTTCCTCGACGAGGTGAAGCTGTAGCAATGATTCTTCTTCGCGGTAGCGAGTCTCGATGCCGCGCAGGGCGCCAATCACGTTTGAGGTCGTCGCTCCGACATGGTAGGCGATCTCCGAGGTGTAACTGGTCCTAGGGCTGATGGTGTTGAGGTACTCGGTAATCTTGCGGCGGACATTGCTACGGCGCAGCGCCCTGATTGCTAGCGAGCGCTGAATCTCGATGGCCATCTCTGATGATTCCATATGCTGCATCCCTTCCTATCCCAAAAAAGAACATCCTTGGTGCGCTAATAAAGCAATCGCTAGCGGATATTCTCATGGGCATCCTGATGCATATGCAGATACATAAGCAGGCTACTGGATGAAGAAGAAGGCGATGGCGATGATAAAGTAAACGCTGAGGAGCTGAGCGCCCTCCAACCAGTTGCACTGGCCGTCCGCGGAGAGGTAGTTGACGATTAAGACGGCGAGGATTACGGCGAGGAGTTCGAATAATGAAAAGACCAGGGTGAAGCCGAGGCCGAAGATGACGCTGGTGAACATGATGATGGGGACGACGAACAAGGAGATTTGGATGGCGCTGCTCAGGCCGATCTCGATGGAGACGCTGATCTTGTTCGCGAGCGCGAAGTTGATGGCGGTGGCGTGCTCGGTGACATTGGTGACGAGGCTGATGAGGACGATGCCGATGAACGTCTGTGTCATGCCTAGGGTCGTGGCTGCGGTCTCGACGGTGCTGACCAGGAACTCGCTGACGACGGAGGCGATCACGATGCTGAGGAGCAGGATGATGAGGGCGCGGCGGCGGCTGATGGTCGCTGTCTCTTTGATTTCTTTCGAGACATCTGCGGCGCTGAAGAAGTCCTTGTGCGTCCGTAAGGAAAAGATGAGTCCGGCGATGTAGATGAGGGCCATGACGATCGCGACGGCGACACTGATTTGGCCGACATGGACGTTCTGTGCGGGGGAGGCGAGGAAGAAGTAGACGGTGGGGATTGCGAGGCCGGCGACGGCGATGATGAGCATAGTGGAGGAGACGCCGATGACCTGGTTGTTGAAGCGTTGGAACCGGTAGCGCAGCCCGCCGGTGAAGATGCTGAGGCCGTCGAGGAGGAGGATGTTGATGAGGATGCTGCCGATGATGGAGGCCTGGACGAGGGGGATGAGCTCGGGGCCTTGGCGGAGGGCGGAGATGGCGATGATGAGCTCGATCATGTTGCCGAAGGTGGCTTGGATGAGGCCGTTGACGGTGGGGTTGACGTGCAGGGAGATTTCCTTGGCGGCGTAGCCCATGATGCGGGCGAGGGGGACAAGCGCGAGGATGGCGGTGAAGAACGTGATGATCTGCAGATTGGTGAAGAGGCCGAAAATGATGCAGATGGGGATGAAGGCGAGGAGCCAGTAGAAGGTCCGGCCGATGTTCATGCGTCGTTTGAGCGCGTTTTTCAGTGAGAACGAGCCGGCAGCACGTTCCATGGTCCCGCGTCGAACGACAAAGAGAGGCATCCGGGCCTAGAATCGGGCTGGCGGTCTATAAGAGTTTCGTCAGGGAGGCGGATAGAAAAGAAAGGGAAAAGAAAAAAAAGAGTGGTGGGGGTGTGTCTAGGTGAAGTTTCCTTTGTAGTAGAGGGCGGGGCCGATGGGGGCCATGAAGCGGCCACCGAAGGTGTTGTTGCGGGCGATGAGGAACCCGACGATGGGGGCGTGCCGTCCGCCGTTGATGTCGACGCGGCCGAAGAAGAAGGGTGGACGGAAGACGCCGCGCATGGTGCCGTTCGCTGATTTATTTTGGAGTTGGATGCTCCAGTCGCCGGTGAAGCGGCCGCCTCGGTTGCGCAGCTCGTAGGTGCCGTTGATGGCGCCGACGGAGGTCCAGTTGCCTCCGGACCGGTATCCGATGGATCCGACGAAGGTACCGGTGGCGAGGGTGTGTGGGGTGCCTGTGATGGAAACGGCGGTTGCGGCGGGGATAATGGCTAGCATGAAGCAGACAAGTAGTGCGATTTTCTTCATTATATATGCCTCCAGATGCGAGTATGAGGCTCCTTGTTAATATAATTTTTGAGAACTGCACCTAGCTCTTCCTTCGGAGGAATGGGCATGTCAGATGATGTCATTCTCTCGTATCGCCGTAGAAAAACGCCGATTCTGTTCAAAATCAGGGAGGAAAAAGGGATGAAAAGACGTCGTTCAACACACATTAATCCGTCGAACCAATGATGAGGAACAGTCATGCGGGCGCCGGGATTTGAACCCGAGTTATAAGCTTGGCAAGCTTATGTGATACCAGGCTACACTACACCCGCCCGCGACACCCGAAAACCGTCAGCACTTAAAAAGCATTGCGCACCTTCCCCTCATTATCATTATTATGGGCGAACATTTATTAAACAGAACCACCCATCCGTCACCTATGCAGTGCAGGCCTCTGCTTCTCCTCCTCTCCCTCCTCATTCTTTTCACCCCGCCTATCACCACAATCACCCCCGCCCATGTCGGCCGCGACTTCCTCCCCCAAGACGTCACCTTCGCCGACGACGCCTACCACCCCACCATGCTGCCGCGCACCGAATGGTGGTACTTCGACGCCGTCCTCGGCAACTACACCATCCAAGCCAGCGTCCGCATCGTCACCCTCAACCGCCACGGCACCGTCACCACCCGACTCAACCTCTACAAGGACGGCGCTTCCATCGCCAGCACCGGCACCAAAGACCGGTTCGCCCACCTCACCGCCTCCCAACAGACCCCAGACGTCTCCCTCGACGGCATCCAACTCATCCACGGCACCCACAACGCCACCACCGACACCTACGACTACACCCTCGCCATCGGCACCGCCGGCTTCAACGCTACCCTTAACTACACTGGACGCACCAAAGGCTGGAAGATCCTCCGACCCCTCGGCGACGGCTGGGCCGTCATGAGCCCCCGCGCCGACGTCGCCGGCACCATCCACCTCAAAGACCTCACCCTCACCCTCACCGGCATCGGCTACCACGACCACAACTGGGGCCTCGGCACCGCAAAAGCGCTCCGCTACGGCTGGTACTGGGGCAAGATCAACTCAGACCACTACACCCTCATCTGGTCCGAGATCGAGACCACCAGACTCACCCACACCATCATCGCCGTCGAAAACACCCTCGACGGCGGCTACCAATACATCCCCCAGGACAACGTCTGGTTCGCCCGCGAGGAAAGAAGCCTCGACCACCTCCACCTCATCCCCTACCGCTTCTTCATCTCCATCCAGAACCCCGACCAGATGTCCGTCTTCCACCTAAACGTCATCACCATCCACTACGAACGCTTCCTCGGCTTCATCAAATACTGGCGGTACCACTTCCACGCCACCGGCTCGTTCACCTTCGGCATCACCACCGAACTCGTCGACGAGACGTCGATCGGCGAATTCATCCGCTTCCACTAACGAGACTCGTCTTTTCAAGCGCCATCCGCTTCAATGGTTTGCTCAGATGCCGACGGACGCACACCGGCACCTCATACCACCCCGGCGTCACCCCACGCGGCACTGAGCGGTACCGCGCAGTCGACTCCGACCGCCCGCAGACCACGCACTGGAACCCCTGGTTCCGCCCCCGCGACTTCATATGCTTCCCGCACTCAGGGCACACGGGGTTCTCCTCCTTCTCCACAACATCCACCACCCGGAGCACCTGCAGCTTCTCCAGGTTCACCGTCCGCGGCTCATCCCGCATCCCTCCGTACACCACGACCTCATCACCACACCGCAGCTCCCGCACCACGGCCCGGAACTCCTTCGTCGGTTCATACGCAGCACACGCGATGCTCCCGGTCTCATCCGCCACCGCGAACACCACATGACCACCGTGGATGCTGCGCGGCGGCTTCGCGACCCGCCCACGGATCGCCACCGACTCATACGTCCCCAGCTCCCGGATTGACTTCCGCAGGATATGATCATCCGTCCCCTGATTCGAATGGAACAGCACCCAGCTCTCCACCGCCTCAGAAACCACCCGCTTCCGCGCCGCCAGCAGGTCAGCGGGGCTCTCCCCCGGATCCCAAAGAGGATAGGGCACGGCGAATGCGGCGCGATTCGCGGAGACCGATGCCGATAATCATAATTGTCAAACGTCGACGGAAACGCCTGATCCATCGCCATCACCGAGGCCTCGTCCATCGAACGCGGCGTCCCCCACCGCGACCGCTCCCGATAACAGATCACCTCATACGTCGAATCCCCCAGCACCCAGGCGATTGCCGCCGTCGCCCCGATCAACCCCCGTCCGTTCTTATACGGCGTGAACAGCGCCCCGCTCATCAACAACTCACGGCGTACCCGATCAAGGCTGACGACCCCGGTCACCGCCTCCTGATACCACCGCGGATCCGGCTGCCGAGGAAGCACCACCACCCCCGGATTCGTCTTCTTATCGTCAAAGAACGCATGCGCGTTCACCAGCTCGTCGACCAGCGCATGCGCCACCTTGTAATCGTCATATTCTAGATCAGACTGTAAGGAAAGGCTCGCCTGCACAACCCGGCCCTGCACCTCTGCAATCGGCACCTGCGACCCCCGGCCCCGACCGATCTGCATCGCGATCGCCCCGTTCCCCCGCGTCTTCCACGGAATGTTCGGATTCAACCGCACGAGCCGCGGATAACCGATGACGCCGAACCCCTGATCAGTGAGCTTTTCAAGGATCAGCCGCGCGAGATACGTCGTGCAGCCGCCCCGCACCGAGTCCGTGTCGTCAACGCCAATCCACATAAGGGTCGTTCACCACAAACATTATTAGACAAGTTGTACTTAAGTTGCATATCCATGGACCGGGCAGAACTCCTCCAGGAAACACGCAGCCTCCTCGTCAACGCAGGCTTTGTCGTCTCAGAATCCTTTGAGATGCGCCTCGCGGGCTTCGACATGGTCGCCCGCCGCGACGACACCCTCCTTATCATCAAAGCCCTCACCAACATCGACACCTTCTCCGAGCCCGTCGCCCACAGCCTCCAAAAACTCGCGCAAATGCTCAAGGCCACCCCCCTCCTCATCGGCGAGAAAAACGGGTTCAACCCCCTGGAGCCAAACGTCGTCTACGACCGTTTCGGTATCCAAACCATCACGCTTGCCACCCTCAACAGCCACCTCCTCGAAGACGTCCCCATCTGGGCCTACGCGGGCCCCGGCGGCTTCTACGTCAACCTCGACACCGACCGCCTCCGCCAACTCCGCCAGGAAAAAAACATCTCCCTCGGCGAATTCGCCCGCTTCGTCCGCGTCTCCCGCCGCACCGTCCAGATGTACGAAGACGGCATGAGCGCCCGCATCGACATCGCCGCCCGTATCGAAGCACTCCTCGAAACCCCCGTCATCACCCCCATCGACCTCTGGAAACACGCCGCCGACCCAGACCTCACCCTCGACGCCGACCTCAAACAGATGAAATCCTTCCAACGCGAAGTCTTCTCCCTCCTCCACCGCGTCGGCTACAAAATCGTCCCCATGGACCGCTGCCCCTTCGAAGCCGTCAGCAAAGAACGCGACCAAATCCTCCTCACCTGCATCCAAGAATACAACAAACGCCTCCGAAAAAAAGCTGAGATCCTCGCCAACCTCTCCAAAGTCACCGAAAAACAAGCCGTCGTCTTCCTCGACCGAGAAATCACCCGCCGCAACCTCGCCGGCACCCCCATCATCATGAAACGAGACCTCCGCAAAATCCACGACCCCGACGACGTCACCACCCTCATCACCGAACGCACCGACGAGCCCTAAAACACCCCCGCTCCCCCCTGAAGGCGCGACGCAAACTTTTATAAACAAGATTATTATTCCCGAGAACTACATTCCCAAACGAGGAGTACATAAAAACACCAAAACCGACTTCACTGATGTACTATGGCAGACAGCAAAACTGCTGAGGCAGTTCAAAAAGCACTGGACGACTCCAAAAAAGAAGAGCGGAAATTCACCCAATCCATAGACCTTACCATCAACCTCAAAAACGTCGACATGAACGACGCCAAAAACCGCATCGAAGAAGAAATCGTCCTCCCCAACGGACGCGGCAGCGACGCCAAGATCGCAATCTTTGCCAGCGGCGAACTCGCCCTCAAAGCAAAACCCCACGTCGACCTCCTCATCAAACCCGAAGAAATCGAAGAACTCGCCAAAGACAAAAAGAAATTCAAAAAAATGGCGGACGAATACGACTTCTTCATCGCCGAAGCACCCCTCATGCCCACCATCGGCAAATCCCTCGGCATCATCCTCGGCCCCCGAGGCAAAATGCCCAAGCCCGTCCCCCCCACCATCGACATCACCGGCATCGCCAAAAACCTCCGCAAGACCATCCGCGTCCGCAGCAAAACCAGCACCTCCCTACACGCCACCGTCGGCCAAGAAAAGATGCCTACCGATCAGATTGCAGACAACATCGACACCATCATCAAGCGAGTAGAAACCAAACTGGAGCGCGGCCGTCAAAACATCGGATCCGTCTACGTCAAGACCTCCATGGGCCCCTCCGTCCGCATATGGTGAGACACTCATGGCACACGTCGCAGAATGGAAACACGGAGAGACCCAAACCCTCGTCAACCTCCTGACCACACACAAAATCATCGGCATCATCGACATCAGCGGCATCCCCGCCCCCCAGCTCCAAAAGATCCGCGGCAACATCCGCAAGAAAGCCGTCATCCGCTCCGCGAAAAACACCCTCATCGTCCGAGCCCTCGATGAAGCAGACGCCAAAGTCAAAGGCCTTGCCATCCTCAAGGGGGCCGTCAGCGGCCAGGCCGCAATCATCGCCTCAGACAGCAACCCTTTCTCCCTCTTCAAAGACATCAAATCCACCCGCACCAAGGCGCCGGCTAAGGGCGGGGAAACCGCGCAGACCGACATCGAAATTAAAGCCGGGGAAACACCCTTCAAACCCGGACCGATCGTCGGCGAGCTGCAAAAAGCCGGCATCCCGGCCGCGATCCAGGAAGGCAAAGTCATCATTAAAAGCGACAAAGTCCTGGTCAAAGCCGGCGAGAAGATCCCCAAGGACATGGCACAGATGCTCACCCGACTGGAGATTTACCCGATAGAGCTGGGATTGAACGTGCACGCCATCTACGAGGCGGGCAACGTCTTCAAACCCGAGGTCCTCGACATCGACATGGAACAGTTCATGGGCCGCATACAGAAGGCACACTGGAGCGCCCTCGGACTCGCCCTGGAGACCGCATGGACCAGCAAAGACACCATCAACCCACTCCTGCAGAAAGCGTATCGCCAGGCCTACACCCTCGCGATGGAGCAATCCATCTACACCAAGGAGACCATCGGTCCCCTCATGGCCAAGGCACAAGCCGAAATGATGGCGCTTTCCTCTCTCACAAAAAAACCAGGAGAAACGACACCAAAAACAGCTGCATAAGGAGGTAAACCCCAATGGAATATATCTACAGCGCAATGCTGCTGCACTCCGCAGGACAGCCCATCACCGAGGACCACGTCAAGAAGATTCTCACGGCCGCCGGTGTGAAACCCGACGAGGCCCGCGTCAAAGCACTCGTGGCATCCCTCGAGGGCGTCAATATCGACGAGGCCATCAAGAAAGCGGCCATGCCGGTTGTCGCTGCTGCACCCGCCGCAGGAGCACCTGCCGAAAAGAAAGAAGAGAAGAAAAAGGAAAAGAAAGAAGAAGTCTCTACAGAAGAAGCGGCAGCAGGGCTCAGCGCACTCTTCGACTAAAGCCCCTTCCCTTTCTTCACCATCTCCCTTTTTTTCATTCCCCCCAATTTTCCTTTTACCCAATGTACACACAACTTTTTTTAAGAAAATTTTATCCTCAACTCCAAGATTCCTTTTTTGATTGAAGACCGCGAACCAGCTACCTCGAGATTACGACGGCAGGCCGCCGACCATGAGACTGGGGTCTCCAAACACCAGGTATTCCTCAAGCGTGAAGTAATCCAGGCCCACGCCATCGAGATAGCCGACCTGCGCTGAGGTCATCACCTGCCCGAGACGCATCCCTTCCTCATATCCAGCGAAGAATTGGACATCAAGGTACCCCGCTCCTCCATAGATCCCATGCGTGTCCACATGCGTATAGGCCGTCCGGGTGGACCCAATTGTCGCGACCGCTCCGCCGCCCTGCTTGATCAGGAAATACCACGCAAAACAAGGGTAGAAGATCATAGGGTCGGCCGACGCCTTTCCGGATTTAATCAAGTACCAGGCGAACGCCGGATAGTATCTCTGAAGGTCCGAGATATTGAAATCCAGTTTCGCGGTCAGACACGCGTCGAAAAACATGACCGGCAGCTTATCCCCGTTCTTCAACCAGTTGATGAACGGCGTATAGTAGAAGATGAAGGTCTTGGTCAAGGCGTTCGGTCGGTATGTCCCCCAGCCGTGCTCGAAGCCATGCCCGCGACGGATCCCTCTCCTTCGTGGCCGCAGCCAAAACTCTTACCGTCCCCGCTTGGATGTGCGAGGAGGCTGAAATAATTGAAGGTTCCCCATTTTATATGTCCCCCCGCAACCAAAATGACCTCCAGCGGGCGTCCCCCCCTTGCTCATCACCGGTTTCGTCCTGGGCACCTCCACGCCTGCTTCCCTGAAAAACATCCTTCCCACAACATCATTCCCGCTGGAACCGCCGAGTGAATCCCATGTAAAATTTTCTGGATCTCCTCGCTTCCTCCATTAGATCTTTAAGATTCCTATGGGGGGAGGTTGAAGGAACGATCGTGATCATAGGGACTTGAACCATTATGGCAATAAAGGTCCGGTCCATGACTTTGAAAGGGACATCTTTTACCACCACTCCGACTAACGAGTACATCGGCAATCCATCCGCCAGAATGGTATAGCCATCCGGAGGAGTATTATAAACCTCCAACTGACCTGGAATGGTATTGCCACCCGGCTTATTAATGATATTAACCGGAACCCCCCATTTCTTATTGAGAAAAGGAGCTACGTCCTCGACATCATTCTGTCGATCCGCCGGGAGTGAAAGGAACAATCACGTTAATGGCTCGATTGGGGTATTTTTCTCCAGCCTTGAGCGGGCCGAACGCTCCACTTAGCGCCAAAAGCACAAAAATTAAAAATCCCTTCGCCAAAAGTCCTTTCCCCTTTCTCACCTTAAACCTCCCGGTTGCGTTTTAAAGTCTTATTTTAATGACTAATTTATTTTTCCCCTTAATTAACATCCAGG
>CAVYNH010000003.1:0-62432 GCA_963769885.1 Methanobacteriota archaeon | reverse complement strand
AGACATTGAACGGTGCGCCCAGTCGGGGCGTGAAGGTGTCTCCGCCGGCGAGCACGATTTTCTTGAACCATGCCTGCCCGTGCGTTTGCGTCTCATAGGCGATAATCTTGGCGACGACGGTTTGCACCTGGCTGATGTTGGTGCAGGCGATCCTGCCGACGTTGACGTCGGGGTAGAGGTCGACGCCGTCCAGGTCGTTGCCGTTCCGGTCGGTCTCCCCGAACCGGTTGTTGTGGTTCTTATCCCAGCTGCAGAAGTTCTCCGATGCATCGTAGATATCCGCGTAGTACAGGTCTGAGAGGACGTTCTCCTCCCACCAGGAGGCGTAGGTCGTGCGGATCGGCAGTTTCTTCATGTCCCCGACCAGAAGGACGTATTGGGTGCCCCAGGTCTCGATTGCATCCTTGATGGAGTACTTGATTTGTTCGCTGAGGTCTCTGCCGGGGTAGCCTGCGGCGATGGCATCAAGGGTGATTATTTGGGTTGGTATGCCGTGTGTGTTCTTGTGTTCAACGAGCGGTCCGATGGCTTCTGAGTACTCCGCTGGGGTGATGATGACTAGGTCGTAGGCAATAGCGGGCGCGGGCTTCACGGGCGTCGTCTCGTATTGGACGGATACCGTGATTGTAGTGGTATATTGGATCGTGTTGGCGGCTGGGAGGTAGTGGATGGGTGTGCAGTGGAGGGTGAGGTGGAGGACGCGGGTGTTGGTGCGGTTGAGTCCGGCGCCGACGGTGTACCAGCCCCAGGTTGTGGGGTAGGGGTCTGTGGAGCCGTAGATGGTTTGGTCCATGAGGTCGGTCTGGGGGAGGAGCTCGTCGCCGACTTTAGTTGGGGTGGGGACGGGCTGGACGAGGGCTGATGCCTGGAGGGTCTTGGTGGGTCCGGGGGTGAAGGTCACGGCGGTGATGTGGGTGCCTCTGGGGAGTTCGTAGGTTAGGATGTTTTCTGGGAGTTGGGGTTTTCCGAAGCCGGAGGTGATCCCGGTGGCCTGGGGGACGGTGATGAGGAGGCGTCCGTTTTCGAGGGTCGTGGTCGGTGGTGAGAACTGGGCTGTGGTGGTGATGGATTTCGGTTGGGCTGCGGTTCTGCCGAGGCTTGGCGGGAGGAGTGTGGTGCTGCAAAGGACTAGGATGATGCTGACGGCGAGGGTGCGTCTGGTGAGCTGCGTCTTCATGGAGTTTCCCCTTATTTGAGGTTAATTCAGGGTCGGCTATATTAATCTATAGATAAGGGGTGCTCGTGGTGTTTTATGGGCGGTTCTGGGGCGGGGGCGGGGCGGGTGAGGATGTCGAGGAGGGTTTCGGTGGTGTAGCCGAAGGGGCTGAGGAGGCTTTCGCCGCAGGTGGCGAGCTGGCGGAGGTAGTAGTGGGGGTCGGGGTGGTCGGTGGGGGTGAGGGCTTCGATGACGCGGACGCGGTCCTGATGTGACCGGGCGGTTTCGTGGGTGACGAGGTAGCGGATGGTCTGTCCGGGTTCGACGGTGATGTCGAGGTCTTGGAGTTGGAGGAGGGCGGCTTTGACGAGGGTGTTGGTGCGGTATTGGTCGGGGGTCATGGTGACGCGGCTGGTGACGATGAGGTCTAAGGTGGGGACGGTGCCGTGGTGGAGCCGGGTGGCGGCGTCGTGGAGGATGCGGATGGCGGCGGGGAGTCGGGCGTGGAAGTCTTTGGGGGTGGTGGCGGCGGCGAGGGTGGTGATGATGTCGTGTTGGACGGTTCTGAGGAAGGGTGGGGTGTCGCGTTGGCGGAGTTCCACGCCGCGGACTTTGAGGTCGCCGGTGTCGAAGACGCCGTAGTAGTGGGTGAGGGCGCCGATGGGGAGGTTGGCGCAGGGGAGGAAGACGATCCAGCGGAAGCGGCCGTCGATGGCCATGCGGATGCCGGTGCGGTCGCTGATGGTGTGGGCGAGGGTGGGGATGGTCATGGTGGGGTGGGTGGGGGTGATCCAGAGGCTGTCGACGATGCCGTGGAGGACGGTGTAGCCGGCGTGTTCTGCGGTTTCTTTGGCGGTGAGGAGGGCGTCGCGGCTGTAGGCGGTGATGCTTTCGTGGCATTCGATGCGGCCGAATCTGGCGTTGCGGTAGCCGGTGTAGCCGAAGCTGACGAGGAGGACCCATTTCCAGGCTTTTTGGAGTTGGGTGTAGCGGTCGTGGTCGTAGCCGGGGTGTCTGCTGCGTGCTTTGTAGCAGAATCTTCTGTGGAGGATGGGTCGGAGGATGGTGGGGATGAGGCCTTCTTTTTGGTGGCAGATGTGGTAGCCGAGTTGGGGGACGCGGTGGGGGGAGTCGGGGCAACAGCTGCAGAGGAGAGTTTCGGGGCTGATGTTGTGGAGGAGCATGATGTTGGGGTAGAGGCTGGCGTAGTCGAGTTCCCAGACGTTGGTGTGGAGGCCGACGTGTGGTTCGAGCATGAGGCCGCCGCGGTCGGTGTTGAGGAGGTCCAGCGCGGTCTTCCAGTCTTCGGGGCGGTTTTTTTTCCAGGGGATGTGGTAGCCGAGGCGGCGGGCGGTGTTGATCTGGATTTGGCTGATGGCGGTGCCGGGGCCGAGGCGGCTGACGAGCTGGAGGGGGATGTTGCTGGTGCGGGAGACGTCGATCATGCCGTGGAGGCTGGCTTCCCCGTAGAAGAAGGAGGAGGCGGTGTCGATGTGGATGCGGCCGTGGAGGGTGTAGAAGGCGGGGCGGTACAGGATCTGGCCGTAGCTGAGGTAGGATTTGCCGGGTTTGCTGGGGCGGACGTCGCCGGTTTTTTCCCAGTGGTCGCGGCCGAGGTGGATGCTGATGCCGTTTGCTTGGCTGCGGTGAGAGAGGTAGGAGAACCAGAAGGTGTCGCCGCCTTTGGTGTAGAGGATGTCGGGGTCGAGGCCGTGGAGGCCGCGGGCGGCGGACTGGATGGTGTCGGCCTCGGTGGGCTCGTGGATGGTGTCGTCGCCGATTCGGATGCTGCGGATGGGGGCGGCGTAGGAGGGGATTGTTGAGGTCTGGTCCGGGGTGATCTCCAGGGTGGTGCTGGTGTAGCCGGGGGCGGGGTAGTCGATGGCCCAGGGGTCGTCGGTGGTCTGGAAGTGTTTGCCGTCCCAGGCGACCTGTGCGTTGCTGAAGATCCGGTGGTCTTCGAGGTACCGGGTGGGGAATCGGAGGTCGATGTCGAAGAGGCGGTAGCGGTGGTACTTGCCCCAGGAGTCGACGAGGCTGGCGAGGCCGTGGAAGGACTGCAGGGTCCGGGGGGTCACCGCGAGGACCGGGGTGCGGTCGGTGGAGCCCAGGGCGAGTCGGGCGTCGGTGAAGTCCAGGGTTTTGACGTGGGGGTTGTCGTGAAGCCGGGCGGCGATCTGGTAGAGGTCGGTGCGGGGGGCGGCGACGAGGAAGCGGGGCTCGTAGGGGTCTTCGATACGGACGGCCCTGCCATGGTCGGAAAGCCAGGTGACCATGAGGTTGCGGTGGTAGTCAGGGTGGACGTCAAGGACGTTTCCTCGCAGCATGGTCTCGGAGCTCACGGAGGAGTTTTTCGTGTTCGATGAGGATGGAGAGGACGATGGGCTCGAAGGGGTTGGGGTTGGTGGTGTTGGTGCCGGCGGCGGCGTGGCGGCGGGCGTGGTTGAGGAGCTCCTCGAAGGCCTCCTGGTCGACGTCGCGCAGCGCGCGTTTGAAGTCGTGCCATTCCCAGCCAAAGGACTCGATCACGGCGCGGAAGGTGGGGACGGTGCGGCCCATGCTTGTTAGCCTCCGGTGAAGGCGTCAAGGTGCAGCTGCCCGCTGGCGGCGTGGATGATGGTCGTGGTCCTGCCGCGGTTGAGGCTGTCGAGGTAGGTGCAGTCGTCCATGTCCTTGATCCGGATGACGTCGGTGGCGGTGCGGTAGAGGATGTCTCGGAGGCCGCGCTGGCTGGGCAGGACGGTGCGGTCCTTGTTGGTCAGGACGGTGATGAGGCGGTACTGGCTGGTGAGCCGTTGGAGGACCTCCAGAGTGGTGGTGAGCAGCGTGGTCGCCTCATCGCTGGGGACGTCGGGGTCGAGGTAGAGGCTGGGGAAGCGGCCGATGATGAGGGTGCGGGGCTGGTGCTGCTGGATGGTGGGCTCGAGGAGGTCGTGGATGAGGCTGGTGAGCTGGTGGAGGGTGAAGGCGCGGGCGATGCTGACGGAGGTGAGGACGTCGCTGGGGTCGAGGTGCAGGGTTTTGGCGTGGTGGGCGATGCGGTAGGGGTTGGCGGCCATGCCGCCGTCGATGTAGAGGCTGGGGGCGTGGAAGGTCTGGTAGGTCTGGGCGCAGAGCTGGTTGGGGAGGTCGCTGATGAGGCTGCTGTTGCCGTCGATAAGGGTGATGGTGGCGGCGTGGAAGCCGCCGTGGAGGGCGTCGAGTTCGGGGATGCCGGACTGGATGATGAGGTCGAGGGGCTGGGTGGTGGTGACGGCGTGTGGCCGCGGCGGGCCGTGCGATGGGGTCGGATGCTCGTTCATAGTGTGGTTTTGCCTCCCCGGAGAATTGAGTGATGAAACAGCATGGGACGGAGTTTAAATGCCTGCGTGGGGGGTCGGCGAAAGTATTCACAGCGGTCGTCTCAAAAGTCCTCCAGGAGCCCGCTATAGAAGGGGTTGTCTCAAAGCCAGCGGTGTGGCTTGAGGGAGGAGGTGTTGTTCTTCTCTAACAATGGCTGATTCATCGTCGAATAGGTTAATTAATAAGGAGGCGGATAGCTTCAGTGAAGGATAGAGAATGAGCTGCGTCAAGGCAGCTTGGGAGGATGCCAGGCTTCCCAAAATCGCCTTCCTTCCTTGCTTCAAAAACTACGGGGAGACCTACCCCCTCATCGCCCTCGCCCGCAAGTACCGGGAAATGGGCGGCGAGGCAGTCTTCATCGGCTACCCCGACGAGTACGAACCGGTACGCCCGCGAGCTCGGCTTCCGCATCATCGAACTCCCCCGGCCCCCGCCCAGGAAAGCCACGGAGGAGTATCGAGAGCGCTTGGTCAAGTACCTATGAAAAAGACTCGACCCTGGAGAAGATCTACCCCTCCCTGTTCCGCAGCATCTTCGACGGCGAGGAGCGCATCCAGCAGGAAATCGAGATTTTCCAGCGCGAGGGCATCAAGGCCGTCGTCGCCAGCTTCTCCCTTACACCCCTGATCTCCGCGCGCGTCGTCAAACTTCCCCTCATCATGGTCCTCTCCGGCGTCGCCACCCCCTCCTTCTTCAAGGCCAACAAGGCGACGTTCCCCGACGGCTACGAGAACAGCCTGACAAGGCTCGTCCCCCGCCGGCTCAAGAACCTGCTCACCAACCAGTACATCCTGCACTGCAAATGGGGGGTCAAGGCATGCAACGAGCTGGCGAAGAAGTACCATACCCCGCCGGTCCATCGATTCCTCGACCTGTTCTGCGGCGACGAGACCATCGTGCTCGACAACCTGGAATTCGTTGGCCTATCCTCAGACACTCTAACGCCTCATGAGCACTTCGTCGGTCCGATCATCCCCGAGGACTCGACCATAGTCAAGGGCGAAGCGGTAGACGCTGAGGTGCAGGCGCTCCTCGACGCCCCCGGGCGCACCGTCCTCGTCGCCCTCGGCACCTTCCGCAACAAGAACATGTTCCTTGATGTTGTCACCTCGCTGCAGAATACTGGGTACAAGATCCTAGCCTCCTACAAGAACCTGGTGACGGAGGAGGAGCTGCCCCCGGCGCGGCCCACCGTGCTGCTGCGGAAGTTCTTCCCCTCCATCCAGCAGTTGCAGGAGCAGGCGGACGTCTCGATCATCACGGGTGGGCGTGGCGCAGTCTACACCGCGGCGCTCTCCGGCCGCCCCGTCGTCGGCATCCCGCTGCACGCAGAGCAGCAGTGGAACCTGGACAACCTGATGCGCAACGGCGTCGGCATCCAGCTGTCCAAGCGGTTTTTCACCAGCAAGAAACTCCTCAAGGCACTGGAGACCATCTTTAAAGACTACGACACGTACCTAGAGAATGCCAAGCGTCTAAGGACCCGGATGCAGGAGAACAACGCTCCGACGCTCGCGGTCGAGCAAATCCTGAATACTGTACGACAGTGGACCCATCCTGTCCAGAAAGCTACGGCAGAAGCCCCTGCAGCCGCTTGAGTAACGCATCAAACAGGACACGTTTTTTCTCTGGAGAAAGCTGAAATAATGTGCGTTCAATCAGATTGGTTGAGATCGTGAAGAGATAGTTGACTTTGATGACGCTGTCCTTGATGGCGCCCTCTTTTTTCAGGAGAGGGATGCCGTCCATGCGGCGATTGCTGGTGATGCCAGCGACGACCACGTTATCAAACTCCTCGAAGAGGACGACGGCGGGCCGCCGTTTGATTTCAAACGTGTCGGTGAACTGCACGTTTGCTAAGATGACGTCGCCGGGTTTAGGCGTCGTTCCAGGCTTCATCTTCCTTGTTCTCCCAGAGTTCTCGCATCTTCTGCTGCTGGATTTTATGGAGGAACTCGTCGTACTGGTTGCGCTTCTTGAACGCGGTGTAAATCGAGATCATATTCGAGATGAGCTCGTTGTAGGTTTGGCGGGGATGGTCCCGGATTTTTTTCAATGCCTCTACGACGCTTTTCTCGAGTTGGATGGTCGTTGTCGAGCTCATTATATATCGCCTATAGTAGTTATATAAGAAGGTGTTAATTAAGATTCTTCTCTTTGTCGCCACTTGTTGATTCGCCATTTGCATCGAATGGTGTACCTCCCGAATTCCAGACTTCCTCCTCATAATCCTATTCCGTTTAAATATTTATTGATAGAGATAAAAAAATTTGCTCGATGTATTGAAACTCCCCCGCAAACCTTAGGACCACCGTACCGTCAATATCCACGCCAGAC
Source organism: Methanobacteriota archaeon (assembly GCA_963769885.1). Lineage (GTDB taxonomy): Archaea > Thermoplasmatota > E2 > DHVEG-1 > DHVEG-1 > CAIRCU01. Next base: position 55,597 of record CAVYNH010000003.1, on the reverse strand, counting down.
TCACACGACCGTCTCTAGGAGGAACCCACGAAATAGCTTTAAATAGTAAAACGGTATTCTGCCTACCCTCAACCACTCACTAACTCAGAGTACACACGATAAAGGTGACCGAATGGGCAAAGGACTCAACGCCGCACGCAAAATCAAGAAAACCCGCAAACATCTCCGCTGGAGTGACCGGTACTACAAACGCCGCGTCCTCCACCTCAAGGAGAAGGCAGACCCCCTCGGGGGCGTGCCCCAAGCCAAAGGCATCGTCATCGAAAAAGTCGGCGTCGAAGCCAAACAGCCCAACTCCGCCATCCGCAAATGCGTCAAGATCCAACTCATCAAAAACGGACGGCAAATCACCGCCTTCGCCCCCGGCAACCACGCCATCGGCTTCATCGACGAACACGACGAAGTCGTCGTCGAAGGCATCGGCGGCCGCATGGGCCGATCCTACGGCGACATCCCCGGCGTCCGCTTCAAAGTCATCAAAGTCAACGACGTCAGCCTCGACCAACTCGTCAAAGGAAAGGTCGAGAAACCCATGAGGCGGTAACACCATGGCAGACACCACCACAGCCGTCGCCAGCAGCTTCTTCCCCATGCTCGCCAAATACGACATGAGCCAGCTGAAGATCGAAGACCGCGGCCTGCAGCGCTACATCAACCTCGAATACAAGGACTTCTTCCTCGGCGCCCCCTACGCCAACAAGAACTTCGGCAAGGCAAGCACCCCCATCATCGAGCGGCTCATCAACAACCTCATGAAGACCGAGGTCTACACCGGCCAGAAGACCAAAGCCTACCGGGTCGTCCGTGACGCCTTCGACATCATCGACAAGCGCGCCAAGACCAACCCCCTGCAAGTCCTCATCGACGCCATCCAGAACGCCGCCCCCAAGGAAGAGACCACCAGACTGCGGTTCGGCGGCATCATGGTCCCCAAGGCCGTCGACGTCGCCCCCATGCGCAGGCTCGACATCGCCATCCGCAACATCTGCACCGGCAGCATGAACGCCAGCCACAAGAACCGCAAACGCATTGAAGCCTGTCTCGCCGACGAACTCATGAAAGCGGCGAAGAACGACCCCGCCAGCTTCAGCATCGCCAAGAAAAACGACGTCGAACGTATCGCCAAGGCCGCACGGTAAATATACCCCAGCACACTCATCTTAATCCTACACCCTAGTTCACACCTAACTCCCCAAAAAACAAGAAAAACATAAGTTTCTCATATTGGAGTGTACATCCCTATGGGACGAAAAGAAGACAACATCGCCAAAGCCAAAGACCTCATGAACAAGCTGCCTTACATCCGAAACATCGGCATCGCAGCCCACATCGACCATGGGAAAACCACGTTCTCAGATAACCTCATCGCGGGCTGCGGCATGATGAGCGAAGAGCTCGCCGGCAAACAGCTCGTCCTCGACTACGACGAGCAGGAGCAGGCCCGCGGCATCACCATCAACGCCGCATCAGCCTCCATGGTCCACACCTACAAGGACAAGCTGTACCTCATCAACCTCATCGACACCCCGGGTCACGTTGACTTCGGCGGCGACGTCACCAGAGCCATGCGCGCCGTCGACGGCTGCATCATCCTCGTCTGCGCGGTCGAAGGAGCCATGCCCCAGACCGAGACCGTCATCCGCCAGGCGCTCCGAGAAAAGGTCAAACCCATCCTCTTCATCAACAAAGTCGACCGCCTGATCAACGAACTGCGACTCTCCCCGGAAGAGATGCAAGAGCGGTTCGTCAAGATCATCGCCAAAGTCAACGAACTGCTCGCCCGCTTCATGCCCGAGGAATTCAAAGACAAATGGAGCGTCAAAGTAGAAGACGGCTCCGTCGCCTTCGGCTCCGCCTTCAACAACTGGGCGATTTCCGCACCGTACATGAAACAATCCGGCCTCAGCTTCAAGGACATCTACGAGTGCTGCAAGAACAACGACCAAAAAAGCCTTGCGAAGAGATCCCCAATTCACGAAGTCATCCTCAACATGGTCATCACGCATCTGCCGTCCCCGGATATCGCCCAGAAATACCGTATCCCACACATCTGGCACGGCGACCTGGAAAGCCACCTCGGCAAAGCCATGGTCAACTGCGATGAGAATGGACCACTGGGACTGATGATTACAAAGATTATCCTGGACCCGCACGCCGGAGAAGTCGCGGTCGGTCGCATGTACGGCGGCAAGATCGTCCGCGGCCAAGAAGTCTACGTCGCCGGCATGCCCAACAAGAACCGGGTCCAGCAGGTCAACGTCATGGTCGGCGCAGACCGTATCCCCGTCGAGTGGGTCAGCGCAGGCAACATCGCCGCGATCACCGGCGTCCGCGACGCGATCGCCGGCTGCACCATTGTCGACGGCCCTGACGTCGAGCCGTTCGAACGCATCGTCCATATCTCCGAGCCCGTCGTCACCGTCGCCGTCGAAGCCAAGAACACCAAGGACCTCCCCAGGCTTGTTGAAGTCCTCCGTATGATTTCCAAGGCGGACCCCAGCATCCAAGTCCAGATCAACCAAGAGACCGGCGAGAACCTCATGAGCGGCATGGGCGAACTCCACCTCGAGATCACCGAATACAGAATACGCAACGACCACAAGCTCGACATCGTCTGCAGCGAACCCATCGTGGTCTACCGAGAATGCGTCAGCAAACCAACCCCACACGAGTTCGAAGGAAAATCCCCCAACAAGCACAACCGCTTCTACGTCACCGTCGAACCTCTCCCCGAGGGAGTCATCAAGGCCCTCTACAACAACGAGATCCCGGATAACGTCAAGAAATTCAAGAAAGAGGCGGTCAAGATCCTCACGGACCTCGGCATGGAAAAAGACGTCGCCAAAGGCGTCTTCGGCATCCGTGGCCTCAACATGATCACCGACACGACCAAAGGGATCCAGTACCTCTTCGAGACCAGGGACCTCATCAAGGAGGCCTTCGACGAGGTCATGCGCAGCGGCCCGATCACCAACGAACCCTGCCAAGGCGTCCTCGTCAAGCTCACCGACGCGAAACTGCACGAAGACGCGATCCACCGTGGCCCCGCTCAGGTCATCCCCGCGGCACGCAACGCGATCAACGGCGCCATCGTCAGCTCCGACCCAACCCTCCTCGAGCCAATCCAGCGGGTCTTCATCAGCACCCCGCAGGAGCTCATGGGCGAGGCCAGCCGCGAGCTCAACAGCCGGCGCGCCGAGGTCAAAGACATGATCACGGAAGGCGACCTCGTCAACATCGACGCCATCGCCCCCGTCGCCGAGATGTTCGGGTTCGCCTCAGCCATCAGAAGCGCAACCGGCGGCCGCGTCCTGTGGAACACCGAGAACCGCGGATTCGTTCCACTCCCACGACACCTCATGGCTGACGTCGTCCACAAAATCCGCGAGCGCAAGGGACTCAAACCAGACCCGTACCCACCAGAGTACTACCTGGGATAGACGACATCGCGTCGTCTCCCACCCTTTCCCTTTTTTTTCCTTAAAAACCTAAGCTTCATATAGCACACTTTCTATTCCACCTCTGAGGCAGGATTGGATGCAACGTGGAATCGTCCCCATCACCACAGCGTACGAGCTTGAATACCGCTACCACGATAAAGACCCCCACTACCCCTATTTCAACCGCTACTTTGAAATCTACCTTATCGAACGAAAACCCACGGGTCGTAGCTACCTGCTCCACATGGACAACTGCGACACCCGCGACGGCCGCTGGGCCCCGCACCTCCACAAGGCCTCCGACGTCGCAAAGAAGCTCTACTTCGGCATCACCACCGTCAACTGGAACGAGATCAAAGAGAACTTCACCAGCTGCCTCATCGCGGAGCTCGGCGAGGACCACAAGAAGCCGGTGAAGAAGGCCATGGCTAGGATCGCCTCACCCAAACTCTAAGGTAGCAGCCGAATTTTTTTCCTTATTTTCTCGACTTATTCAGTGATCCGAATCTTCCCCTTCGGCGGCTCATAGATCTGCCCCTGTGACTTCAACCGCTCCAACGCCTCCACAACCTTGCTGCTCTCGATGCCCTGCAGCTCTGCCTCCGTGATCACGTCGTTGCGGTTCGCCCCCTCATCTCCAGACTCCTTGCTCAACCGCGAGATGATATCCAGGATGATCCGCATCCGGTCATGCTGACTGTGACTATACCCGGTCGCGATGATATCAATGTCGAACTTCCCGGTCTCCCGGTCCGTGCCCACCCGACGCAGGTACGAGTCGATAATCCCAATCGCCCGCTTCGCATCATCCACCGTCGCCTCCTGGCTCAGCCGGATCCGCGCACTCGCCTCCGCGAGCCGCACGAACGCCTCCAGCTGACGAGGCGTAAACGGCACCGAATCCTGCGACGAGCCACGGAAATCCACATAATAATTCTGCAGGATCAACAACGCGTCATCCGACAACACGGGAAACACCGTCCGTTTCGCATACGCCACGTACTTCCGCAGGAACTCCGGGTCGAACACCGGAATCACATGCTTCATAAACGCATCCTCCTGCTCCTTCGTATACAACGTATCCGTCGTCTTCTGGAGATGCTCATGGATCTCCCCACCCTTATGCGAATGCAGGATATGGTCCGCCAGCAACGTATCCGTCTTACGACTCGGCTTATCAAGAATCGAAAAGATCAAATCAAAACGAGACAACAGCGTCGGCGGCATGTTGATCTGCTCATGAATCGCCTGAAACTCATCAAACCGGCCAAGCTTGGGGTTCGCCGCCGCCAGCACCGCACACCGCGACTTCAGCGTCGCATTGATCCCCGCCTTCGCCACCGAGATCTCCTGCTGCTCCATCGCCTGATGCAGGCTACTACGATCCGACTCCTCCATCTTGTCAATCTCATCAATACACGCCAATCCCTTATCAGCAAGGACCAGCGCACCGGCCTCCAGCGTCCACTGCCCCTCCCCGAACTCATCACGCACCGCAGCCGCGGTCAACCCAGCCGCCGATGACGCCTTCCCCGAGGCATAGACGCTACGAGGCGCAAGCTTCGACATATACGACAGCATCTGCGACTTCGCAGTACCAGGGTCACCCACGAAGAGCATATGAATGTCCCCACGCGTACGCGTCCCATCCGGCATCTCCTTCGCAATCCCACCGAAGAGCTGCAACACCAACGCATCCTTCTCCGTATCCAACCCAAAAATCGTCGGAGCAATAGACTGCCGCATCTTCTCATAAATCGCCGGGTCACGACTCATCATCAAGATCGTTTTCTCATCCTCATCAGTGACCTCGACCTCCTCAAACGCATACTCCTGACTCTCAATACTCAACGCTGAGATGGACTTATCAAACGACGTCAACTTCAACGCACCACGCAACCGCTGCATACTATGCAAAATACCGTTCACCACAACACGATCACCAGGAGATACCTCACCAACAAGGTCATCCTCCAGATAAATCGAGATCCGCTCCGGCTGCGCCCCACCACGCAACCCCTCTGGATTCTCCTGCACCTCTATCTTCTGACTATCAATGAAACTCGAAAACTGCGACGACAACTTAAACGACGAGATCCGCCCGCACCCACCCTGATCCTCCAGACACTCCGGCGGCTCCTTCAACACATCCTCATCCTGCTCAATCCGGATAATCGCCCCACATTTCTGACAATGAAACGCCGCCACCGTCAGCTTCGGACGCACCTCCGTAATCTTCTTCACCAGCCCCTCCACTGCAATCAGCGTCCCCAACCGATTCGCCCGAATCTTCCGAATCAACACCCGCTGCATCTCCGGCAGATTCTTCACCCGAAAATGCAACACAATCTTCTGCTCCGCGGCCACATCCACCCGCTTCAACGCCTCCTCCGCATTAAAAAACGCCTTCAACGGCTGCCGGACCAACGTCTCCGCCAGCTTCGGATCATGCTTATCCACCTCCCAATAATCCACCACCAGGCTACGCCGCTCAGGATACGCCAACGCGATCGTCTCAATCTCAGCCTTACAGTCCTCCTCAAAAAAACCTAACCAGGATGCGACCGCACTCTCATCCTTAAGCAGCACCATACTACTCAGAACCTCCCTGAAAGGAACCCCGTATACTCACCAAGTCTTAAAAACGTATTGGCGGGTGTAGACGCCGCGTAAAGTGGGTGTACGTGGTACCCCTACGATAGCCCGTCTGCATCCTCAACCCCGTTAACCCTCTGAGCATCAGTAGTCTGTGGTAAGGTTGCTCACTTCCGTGCCTCGCCCGGTACCCACAGTGAAGACAGGGGCACAATCCTCCGATTGCACTCCCCTGTCACCTCCAATCCCAGAGGACAGGGTGTCATCGTCAACAAACGGATCGTAGGAGACTCGACACACCGCCTCCAGCATTCGACCCCAGCGTATCGGCGATTTCTGGTTACAGGGAACGCCTAGCTCCCCAGTCTAGTCTACACCTCTCGCCACGTCCCCAGCACCTCGCTCAGAAGGAGCGCGCGCTGAGTTTCCGATAGGAGAGGAACAGTTGGACGAAGATGATGACGAACCCGACGGCCACAAACGCGATATCCCGTGCGACTGCGATCCACGCATTCGACAGGACCAGCGTATCCGTCGAATTCGACAGCCGACCCGCGCCGAAACTGTCAATGATCAACAGATACAGAAAGACCGCGACAATCAAGAAGATGACGACGTTGATATAGAACGATACCCGGTTCCACATCTTCTTGTCAATCTGCAGATTCTGACGGTCAACCATATCCGGTACCGCACCACAATTCAACAATAGCTATAAGAAGATTGTGTTCGCAAAAGACACGGTCTCTATAAGAAGTCGCTCAATTTCGTATTCTTCACTTTATCACTCTTAAACAACGAGTCGATTGACTTCTCTACCAGGCTGATCCGCTGCCGGGCGTAGGTCGGCAGATGATACTTCTCCGCGATCTCCTTCGAAATATCAAGGTACTTCTTCACTGACATCTCATGCACCGTCAATGTCAGCTTCCCTTGGCACTTCCCACAGACCCCCTGCAGCGGGATCCGCCGGTACGTGACGTTGCACGTCGGGCAGCGCACCGATTGCTTGCTGAACGCCCGTAGGTTCCCAATGATGTCTGGCAGGAAATGCTGCTCGATCACCTTGGTGGCGACATCCGCTTCGTCCACCGCACGGATTTTTGCAGCGAGGCTCAGCTGCAGGTTCATCTTGTCCATCATCGTTTTCAATGTCTTGTAGATGGATTCCTTGGGGCCTTCGGAGATGTCGTTGGTGTCGTGGGTGAAGCCGAATTGTTCGTATTGCAGTTCCGTGCCAAGCCTGGAGGAGACGCAGTCCATGATTGGCTCCAAATTCCGAGAATGTTCATGTTTCCAGGTCGATTCGTAGAACTTCAACGGGTAGCGGGCAAGGGTATCGAGGTTGTGCGCCTCTTTATCAACCTCGGAGGGATCCAGGCGGGTCGTGATGAGCAAGGGGAGGTCCATCTTGCCGCCGCGCTTGTCAGGGATGTAAGAATGTGAGAAGTTCAATAGAGCATCCATGAGGAGCATGAGACCATCTTCATCCCCATCGCAATTCCTTCTTTTTGTCGCATGATAAAAGGGATGTGTATAACAGACCTGGGCAGTCGTAAAACCAATGATACGACCGAGTGCACCTGCAGAGGTATGAGGCGCGAGACCGACGACCAGATGACCAACAAGGTCCTGCTGCTTGCGAAGCTTGTAGAACTTCTCCTGGCCATAGAATTTGACGAGAAGGTCGTCGATAAAGTGCGAGACTTGCAGGAAGTACTCCGCGCATTTGGTGGAAATGACGACATCCTGGACCTTAAGCTCGCAGACCTGCTCGTCATTCACTAGTTCATTGCCCAGGTAATCCTTGGTGTAGCCCAGATTACGGATGCGGTCCAGAGGCACACCGAGCTCCTTTGGCTTGAAATGGGTGAGTGGTGCGTCCGTCATGTCGAAGCGGATAGTACCGTCCTTGAACGTGTAGACCTCATGCTTGGCCCTCAGAATCCCTTTTTCCAAGGGCTCCGGGGTCTTGTGTTTGGAGATGGTCCCTATGACGCCTTTGATGGTCTCCGGCAGTATGCGTTCCCCGATCCTTTCCTGTGCATGCTCAAGTTCCTCTTTGAGGTTGATGGGTTGTTCTTCGATTTGGCCGGGCAGGACCATGGTGTGGCTGCCGCAGGTTGTGCAGGTGATGCGGTAGGTTTTCTTGTTGCATTTCTGGCAGAGGCGGACGCCGGCTTCGACCATGATGATACCGGATTCGGCAGCGGTTTTGACGAGGCGTTGGTTGCCGCCGTAGTTCTTGAGGGGGAAGAGGACGTGGGGCGGGGGCCGCATCTTGCGGGCTGCGGCTTTCTCTGGTCTGCCCATGCGGGTGCCGATGCGGAAGGGGGCGCGCGGTCGGATGGTGATGTGGGCGAGTCTGGTGACGAAAGCGATGGTGGTTTCGTTGTCTTGGGGTGGGGTGTGGTCTGGGATGGAGGTGAGGGTGGTACCGGTTGTTTGGATGCCGAGGCAGCGGAGGAGGGGCTGGGTCATGGCGTCGATGTGGAGGCGTCCGTCGCGGTGTTTGTGGAGGAGGCAGAGGTTGATGAGGATGTCTTTGATGGCGGGATCGGCGGGGATGGTGAGGGTGCCGTCGGGGGTGATGGTGCCGTGGGTGAGGATGAACTCTCGAAGTTGGGCTGCTTGGTCGGGGGTGATGTCGTGCCAGAAGCTGGTGTAGTCGGGGTGGAGGGGGATATGGTAGTGGTCTGAGAGGGTGAGGGCGTCCTGTGGCGTGGGGTGGGTGAGGTCGATGGGGTGTCCGAGGTCTGTGGCGATTTTTTCTGTTGTTTTTGTGTCGGCGTCTTTGACGGCGTGGGGCGTGTTTTTTTCTGGGAGGAGGTTGAGGGTGTGTTGGAGGTCTTGGATCCACCATTCGGTGACGTAGCTAGCGTCGGGGAGGAGGGCGTTGTTTTCGAGGAATTCTCCGTAGGGGATGAGGAGTTCGCCGACGTCGATGATCTGTTTGATGTCGGCGGGCGAAGGTGCGTCTGCGAGGGTGTTGGCGGCGATGAGGTCGCCGTTGTGTAATAGTACGTATAGGGCCGTCGATGGTGGTGCAGGGGGTGCCGATGGTGCCTTTGCCTGGTTGTTCGGTCTTCATTTGGGTGCCGACGGTGATGAAGTCGTCGAGGAGGTGCATGGTGGTGGGGTTGATGGCGGTGCTGGCCAAGCCCGCCGTTCGGGCGCGTCCGTATCGGAGTCGGAAGCCGCCTTTCCTGCTGGGGTGGGCGAGGACGGGGCGGCCGGCGATGACTTCGCCGATGTATTTTGTGGATGGGGGGATTTGGGGGATTTCGTCAGGGGTTGTGGTGGTGGTTTGGGTGGTTTTGGTCGCGAATTTTTCGAGGAAGTCCCAGCCGGTGAGTTTGAGTGTTTTGATGTGTTTGTAGATCTTGGGTGCTTTGAGGCAGAGGCCTTCGGCGATGACGAGGCAGGCGCCGCCGCGGAGGCGGTTTGTGCTTACTCGGGGGAGGTCGCGGTAGCCGGTGACTTCTTCGTCTTCGGTGCCTTCGCCGTTGATGCAGATGGGGCAGTGGCTGACGATGGTGTCGATTTCGTCGACGGTGGGGACGTATTGTAGGTGTTGGACGCGTTTGTAGAGGGGGATTTCTTCTTTGTAGCGTTCGATTTCGCCGGTGGTGGCGTGGTAGGCTTCGAGGTGGAGGTCGCGGCGGACGACGTCGGCGATGAGGACGCTCATGGCTTGGCCGGTGCCGCCGGCGCTGCGGATGGGGCCGGAGAAGTAGAGGTCGACGTAGTGGGTGCCGTCGGTGTTGCGGCCGAGTTTGACGTCGGCGATGCCTTCCAGAGGAGCGACTAACACGCCTTCGGTGAGGATGGCGAGGCCAGTGCGGACGGCTTGGTCTAAGGCTTTCTCGGTGCTGGTGGTTTTGTAGATGGTGCCTTTGACGATTTCTCTGGCGATTTCGAGAGAGACGAGTTCGCGGTTTTGGAGGCGTTTGGTGGTCTGTCGGATGAGGGGGGCGACGCCGGGTGGACCGACGAGTTGTTCGACGCGGCTGGCGAGGTCGAGGGCTTGGGGGATTTCGACGGTGAATTCGGGGTCGAGGCCTTTTTTCCTGGCTTGGTTCGCGATGGAGTAGCAGGCGTCGATGCCCTTTTGGAGGCTGGCGAAGTAGGCGCGCATCTGCGGGCTTGCTGCTACGTGGTTTTGCTCGGTCTCCCCATCCATTGTCTCTCGGTCTCTTGGAAAAAAATCTTGCTGGGTTTGGACATGGCGTGGGCGTGTTTAAAGGTTTGGTTTTTAGCGTGTTTGGTTATCCCTTTTTAAAAAAACCTCCAGACATCCTCGTCTGCATAGGTATAATTCCCCGAGGTATCTACTGCCTTGGCAGAGATTCCAGTCTTGCCGAAGTAAGGGAGTCGCCAGGTGAACGAATAGGGCGGGGTCTTATCGGTTCGGAGGATGGAGTAGTGGTTCCCGTTCCATACCCAGAATTCGACATAATCGATGCTGAAGTTCGCCGAGCTTGCTTCAGCTTCGATGGTGATAGGTCCGATGATGAGGATCTTTGAGCCGGATGCGATGCGGTGGTTCATGAAGTACGTCCCGTTGACTGGCTTCAGGATAGTGACCTTTGGTGGCGCGTAGCCGACCGTGATGTTCGCATGGTCGATGCTTTGGTTCCCGGTGCTGTCCGTGATGGTGAACGTGGCGGTGTAGGTGCCTCGTTGGAGGTAGGCATGGGTAGGGTTTTGTTCGGTCGAGGAGTGGTTGTCGCCGAAGTCCCACTGGAACATGTATGGAGGGATCCCGCCGAAGACTGTTCCTGAGAGTTGGATAGGGACGGTGGCTGCGCCGATGTACGGGCCGTTCGCCTCTGCATGGAGTGGGCCGAGGCCGAAGGCGCGGAGGTAGCTTGATGATCCGATGTACAGCGTCCCGTCTTCGCCGATGGCGGCTGGGGATTGTGACCAGCTGAAATTGTTTTCCCAGCGGATGGTCCCGTCTGGGTTGACGGCGTAGACTTTGTTGCTGGTGGTGCCGAAGTAGATGATACCTTCATGGGAGGTGCAGGGGGTGCTGCCTTCCATCGCTCCATTGAGGGGGAGGCTCCATTTGAGGGTGCCGTCTGGATTGATGGCGTAGAGGGTATTCCAGCCGGCGTAGATGGTGCCGTCAGGTCCGATGGTGGGGTTGGTACCAGCACCGACGTTGAACCGCCATTTCATGGTACCGTCTGGGCGGATGGCGTAAAGGTAATTGTCGAGGGAGACGCAGTAGACGGTGCCATCGTCGCCGATGCAGGGACTGACACGGACCCAGCCCCCGGTGTGGAACGTCCATTTCACAGTCCCGTTAGGATTGAAGGCATAGAGGTTGTCATCCTGGCTTCCGATGTAGATGGAGCCGTTGGGTCCGATAGCAGGTGAGGCGGTGATGATGTCGCCGGTAAGGTATTGCCATTTGAGGGTGCCGTCGGGGTTGAGGGCATGGACCCAGCCATTCCAATCACCGAAGTAGATGGTGCCGTCTGAACCAATAGCTGGAGATGAGTCGATGTGGTTTCCTGTTCTAAACCTCCATTTGACGGTTCCATTGTTTGAATAGACAGCCCAAAGATAGTTTGGCATTGCATTTATAGTTCCAATGTAAATTATGCCGTTTTCATCAATAGCGGGTGTTGAATCAACTGGATGTCCGAGGGAAAAAATAATTTTCCAATTCAGCGTTCCATTCGGAAATATTGAAAAAAAATTACTCATACTATCCCCGAAATAAAGTAAGTTTTCCTTATCAATGATTGGCCCTCCCACGGTCCCTGAACAGTGAAATCGCCATTTTTCCACGCCTTCAGGATTCTGCGTGGTGTTGTAGGGGCTTCGACCGGTGTGCCGGACATCGTGGCTGGTCATCGGCCATGAAGACTCCATCAGCCCTTGGCTGGAGAGTGGTATTCCCTTGGTTATGTCCAACGTCTTCGAACAATCATTTTGTAAATCGTCCTTATAAGATGGAGTGAGGTGTGACCGGGTACTCTCAAGGAGACTGTACCGAGAATGATATTCGTAATTTGATCTTGCATCAGCAGGAAGCATGCTTGAACTCTGCTGGGTATTCTCTGATGTTCCATACGCTGAGAGCACAATTCCCATGGTCATGAGCAAAACGACGAAGAGCGAAGACGATTTCACCCCAATCATAAATGCACTTATCCCTAATGTTTATAATTATCGGATAGTAATTAAATCTTTTCCACCTATAATTCTCTGTTTTAACCGAAACATAGCTTTAAAAAGTGTCACTTACGCGGCACTCTTTTTGCTGAAGTCCATGGTGGTGGCGTTCCCGGTTCTCAGGTCGACGATTGGGAGTTTCGCGCTGTCGGGGACGAAGTTCAGCATCTTCTGATACGAGGTCTGCGACTGCCAGCAGCTGGCGTTAATGAGGGTGATGCCGCGATAACTATCGAGTTTGCTTGTATGGACGTGGCCGGTGACGAAGACATCGGGCGGGTTCTGGATGATCATATAGTCCGTATGCTCCGGTGCGAGCGGCGTGTAGCCGCCGTAGGTAGGCGCGAGGTGGCGTTTTCGGAGCATCAGCTTCATGACCTCGGTCGGCTCGTTGTAGCTGAGCGCCTGGATGTTGGTCGAGTAATCCAAAAGACTCTGTCCGTGATATGAAAGGATGTCGACGCCGTGCAGGCTGAAGCTGCAGGGGTTGCCGAGGAACTCGTAGTGCGCGCCGGTGAACAGGTCGCGAATCTCGGCCTCGAACGCCGGCTGCGGCTCCGCGGGGCGGACCGCGTCGTGGTTGCCAGGCTGGACGATGACCGTGATGTGGTCCGGGATGAGCTGCAGCTGGGCCGCGAGCGCCTGGTACTGCTCGTAGATATTGGGGATGGACAGCTCCTTCTCCTGTCCAGGGTAGATGCCGATGCCGTCCACTAAGTCTCCTGGGAGGACGAGGTATTTGAGGCGGCTAGCGACGTCCCGCTGGCGGCTGTTGCCCAGGTCGCCGTTGATCCAGCGCAGGAACATGTTCCACTCGTCCTGCATGAACATCTTGCTGCCCATGTGGATATCGGAAAGGAAGGCGGCGCAGACCGGGGTCTCGGTACGCTTGCGCTCGTGCTGTAGCTTGACGTCAGGGAACACGATGTTTTGCACGAGGATGAGGTCGCCTTGCTTGCTGAACTTGCCGACGACGCCGATGACCTCGTCGAGGAGGACCTCGCAGGCCGAGGGGAACACCTCGGTGAAGTTCTTCAGCGCCATGAGTTTGATGGTGCCGGTCTCGTCCTCAAGCTCGATGATCCGATGGCCGCCTGGGGTCGTGCGGACCTCGCGGACGATGCCGATGAGCTGCATGTCCGGCAGGGTCTTCTTCACCCGGTTGATGGGGATGGCGTTGGCGACTTCGCGGCGCTGCAGTTTGAGGATCTCGCGGAGATCATGGTAGCGATGCTTGAAGAGGCTGGCGAAGTCGTCGGTGGTGCCCTCGCTGGTCCGCTTCCCGGTCACGTCGGAGAGGACCTTGACCTCGCTTTCGTAGTCGCGGGCGAGGGGATGCCAGCCCTGGACCGGCTTGATGAGGAGCGTCTTGAACGGTGATGGACCCTTGGGGGCCTCTTCGACGTCGCCGTCTTCATCCTCCTCCTCTTCATCGGCATCAGCGATGGTCTTCGGCCCGCTCAATAACTTTGAGAGCATCCGTTTTTGCAGCTCTTTGTCCACAGTCACCGCGGGCGCGACCGACGGCTCAACCGGCGCTGGACCAGGAACTGAAGGGGGAACCTGGACGACCGACGGCGGGATCACTGGGACTTCCTTGATCTGCGCTCTCGCGGCCTCGATGCCCTTGATCGCGTCCAGGGTCAGATGTAGGGGGTACTCGCGCAGGCTGCCGACTAGAAAAGAGGCGAACTCATGGGGCTTCTCCTTCGAGGCGATATACGAGAGTGCCTCGGGATGGACGAACGTCCCATGCTCTGAGAACAACGTCAGAATCTCCTTCACTCGTCCCCAACCCTAACTGCACGTTTGCTAGTACGAGAGGGTAATCGCGCACCAGGTTCATCATACTTTGCCTCACCCCGAACAAACGATTAAAAGAACTAAATAGAACGAGTCCATTAGGGTCGACTGTTATGACCCAAGTCACCGAGGCCCGCCAGGGGAAAAAGACGGACCAAATCACCGCAATCGCCACCGCCGAACACCTCGACCCCGCCCTCATAGCCAGGCGCGTCGCCGCAGGCCACATCGTCATCCCCAACAACCCCATCCACCACCCACAGGCCCTAGGCATCGGCAAGGGACTGCGCGTCAAAGTCAACGCCAACATCGGCACCTCACGCGAACACTGCCAGCTCACCGAAGAACTCGAAAAAGCCCGCGTCGCCGTCGCCGCCGGCACGCACGCCCTCATGGACCTCTCCACCGGCGGAGACCTCGACGCCATCCGCACCGCACTCCTCAAAGAAGTCGCCATCCCCTTCGGCACCGTCCCCATCTACCAAGCCGGCATCCAAGCCATCCAAACACACGGCGCCGTCGTCGACATGACCGAAGACGACATGTTCAACGCCTTCGAACACCAAGCCAAACAAGGCGTCGACTTCATGGTCGTCCACGTCGGCATCACCCAAGAAAGCGTCCAACGCCTCAAAGCCCAACACCGCCTCGTCCCCATGGTCTCCAGGGGCGGCGCCTTCCACCTCGCATGGATCCTGCACAACAGGCAAGAAAACCCCCTCTACAAAAACTTCGACTACCTCCTAGAACTCGCAAAAAAATACGACGTCACCCTCAGCCTCGGCGACGGCATGCGCTCCGGCGCCCTGGCAGACTCCAACGACCGCGCCAAATTCCAAGAACTCCTCATCATCGGCGAACTCGTGGAACGCGCACGAGCCGCCGGCGTCCAAGCCATGGTCGAAGGACCCGGCCACATGCCCCTCAGCGACATCCAAGCCAACGTCCAAGTCATGAAGACCGTCACCAAGGACGCCCCCTACTTCGTCCTCGGCCCCCTCGTGACCGACATCGCCCCCGGCTACGACCACATCGTCGGCGGCATCGGCGGCGCCCTCGCCGGCTACTACGGCGTCGACTTTCTCTGCTACGTCACCCCTGCCGAACACCTCGCTCTCCCCGACGCCGACGACGTCCGCGACGGCGTCATCGCCTCCCGCATCGCAGCCCACGCCGCCGACCTCGCACGCGGCATCGACCGCGACCTCGACCGGGACTTCAGCAAAGCCCGCGAATGCCTCGACTGGGACACCATGTTCAAGCTCAGCATCGACCCTCAGAAAGCCAAACACTACCGCGCCCGCCGCCTCCCCCTCGAAGAAACCAAGACCTGCTCCATGTGCGGCAACCTCTGCGCCATCGAAATGGCAAACAAATACCTCGGAGAAGAATAACACAAACACCCTCTTTTTTTGCCCGACCGACAGACCAAGATCCCCTGCTACCATCACATGACCCCACGACACACAAATGCACTTGTTCTCCAGGAGAAAGAACACTCCTAAAACAGACTCCATCCAAGCAGTTGTCACGCAAGCCCTTAAAAAAGCCCTGCCTGTTACACTGCACCAACTATGCCCGAACCCCATGACGACGCCCACGAGCTGCTCCCCATCACCATCATGGCCGGCTTCTTCCTCCTCATCCCCGGCATCGCCCTCCTCCTCACCAGCCTCTTCGTCCAAGCCGGGCTCCAAGCCTTCAGCAATACCAGCGACCCCTTCAACCTCGTTATCATCTTCGCCATCATCCTTGGCATGACCCTCGTCATCCTCCTCATCGCCCGCTACTGGAAAAAACAAATCCTCCACGCCATCATCCTCTTCGCCGTCGGCTACACCACCTTCTACGTCGTCCTTCCACTCATCGCCCTCCTCCCCCTCCCGCTCCTCGCCGTCTACCTCCTCAGCATCATCCTCGCCGTCCTCATCGTCCTCGCCCTCTGGCGCTACCCCGAATGGTACGTCATCGACCTCTCCGGCGTCATCGTCGGCGCCGGCGCCATCGCCATCTTCGGCATCTCCCTGTCCATCTTCCTCGTCATCATCCTCCTCATCGGCCTCGCCATCTACGACGCCATCAGCGTCTATAAAACCAAGCACATGATCGACCTGGCAGACACCGTCATGGACCTCAAACTCCCCGTCCTCCTCGTCGTCCCCAAGATCCCGAACTACAGCCTCATCAAAGAAACCAGGCGCCTCAAAGAACAAATCGCCGAAGGCGGACGACGCGACGCTTTCTTCATGGGCCTCGGCGATGTCGTCATGCCCGGCATCCTCGTCGCAGCCACGTACGTCACCCTGAATTTGACGGTCGCGTTCAGCGTCATCCTCGGCACCATCGTCGGCTTCAGCTTCCTCATGCTCTTCGTCATCCGAGGAAAACCGCAGGCAGGACTCCCCCTCCTCAACACCGGTGCTATCCTAGGGTACGTCATCTCCAGCCTCCTGCTGTACGGAACCCTTGCCGGACTAAGTCTCTCCTTCTAGGCCTCAGCCTGGAAATGGCCCTCGTAACACCAGACCCGCCGCCCCTCATGCTGCAGCGGCTTGCCACAGACCGGGCAGCGCGCCTTCTCAAAAAAATGATCAAGCCACAAGTCCCTGACCTGCGGCACATCCTCCCGAGAGATCCGGTCCAGCATCGAGGACAACTCCGGGGTCGTCGCCAACGGCCTCAACGCCCCGAGATTCACCGACCCAGGAGACTCCCGTTCCCCGTACGGATTCCGCTGCATCGGCTGCTTCAAATGCTCTTTACTCCCATGAACCAGCACCGCAGCCAAGACAATCCCGCTGATCAAGCCGCCGAAATGCGCCGCATGCGCAGTCGTATCCTCCGCCCCAATAAGGACGATGGCAGTCTCAAACAAGGCGAACACGATCGCCGCATACAAGACCTTGATTCGCGTCACAATCATGATCCCGACCGGAATCGGCATCACGATCTCATCCCACGGATACGCATATGCGAAGCCGCCCAGAATCCCGAAGATCGCGCCCGACGCCCCGATCAATACCGTTTCAGGGTCGATCGCCGAGCCGAGCGGCAGCACCGAATACGTCAACGCGCCACAGACCCCGGTGACCAGATAGATGAGCAGGAACTTACCGCGACCGATCCGCTCTTCAAACGCGATCCCCATGAAGAAGAACACGAACATGTTCCCCACGATATGCAGAATGCCGCCATGGACGAACATGGAGGTCAACAGGGTGTACACCTGCGGCCAATACGCCGGCTGCAGATAAATCGGCCTGAACCCCAACTCCGACATCTGCACATCGGGGTTGAAGAACCACAGGGCGAAGACCAAGAAATTGCTGACAATAAGCGCATACGAAATGGGGATCTTGCGTGCCCATGCGACGGCCAGGCTAACGATGATGATCGCAATAGCGACCCAGGATAAGAGGCTGAGCGGGAAGATTACCATCGGCGGCGTCTCCAATCGTACGCAATGAACACTGCGGTGACGGTGACGACAACCCCAATTAAGATGAGGTTCTTAAAGTCTCCCCATGGCGACCCCGACTGAGGCGCGGACGACGGCCGCCAGTGCCAATCCGCGAGAAAAACCGATGCGAAATACCCCGCCACCTCATCGTTCTCAATAAGAACCGCGGCCTCCCGGTTCCGCCGCACCGAATTCTCATCCCAGTTCACGCTTGAGACCAAGACCGTGTGGTTGTCAATCACCATCCCCTTGTTATGGATCGTGGCGAAGGGAGAGACCGGGGAGGCCAGGACCTTGACCGACGACCCTTCAAGGACAGCCAGGACCTCGTCAACGGCAGAGGATTCGAACGAAGGGTCCGCGTTGAGGATGACTCGGACGTCCAGGCCTTCCTCCGCTTTCTCCCGGAGTAGCGACAGGAAAGGATTCTCTTGACTCCCCCAGGAGACGGACAGTTCAAGCTGCTGGGCATAGATGGACTGGGTCGCGTTCTCTAACGCCCGGCAGATCCCATCCTCACTGGTTTCTGGAGATAGGAGCGGGGTGATACGGCACTCTCCATCGAATACAAATGGCGTGAACCGCGGCTGATACGAACCTTTCGGAATAGTCTGAATGGGAAGCTGAGACGGAGTAAGAGAGAAGTTCATCTCCTCTAGGGGGATGCTGTCACTACGGAGGGGGTTGAAATCATCCCAGAAAACCCCAACGAAAAAGGCGGCAACTGCGGCATCCTTGATGACAACGCCCCATTCTCGGTTCCCATACGTGGGGTCACGGGGGATACCGGTCGTCGCCCAATTGCCGCTCGTCAGGATGACGGTCTGGTTATCGAGTATGAGGTACTTCGCGTGGTCGAAGCGGTACCGGGCATAGACGTCCCTGCTCGCGTTCGCTTCAAGGAATCTGACCTGGGCGCCCGCGGATCGGAGCACGGAGCAGATCTCCTTCTCCTCTGAAGAGACCCCGCCGACAGGTGAACCATCAAGAAGCAGGGAGAGGCTGACGTTGCGGTGCAGGGCGGCACACAATTCCTCCGTTAAGGCTACACTACCTAATTCATAGACATTTAAAAGTAGAGAAGTGGTCGCGTTTCTAAGCTCCGCGGTGATGATGGAGAAACTACAGTCGGGCGAGATGAACGCGACGACGGGTCCTTGAGTCAAGATCGGTGTCGAGGGGAAATCGGATTGTCCGATATGGTAGACTCGGGGATGGAGCCAGTCCTGGGAGGTATTGGTATCCAGGAAAGAACCGTTGACCTCGTTTCGTTTGAGGATGACGCCAGGGCTGACGCCCGGGACAGGGTCGTCGGTCCAACAGGGTTCAAGGTTTAGGCTGCAGTTGCCATAGCAGACGGCGTCGACGCACGCTCCGTACGCGTCGCAGAGGGCCACGATGCCCCCCGTATTGCTCAAAGAGAGCGTCTTCTGGGTGATGAGCTGGGGGACATCCGGTCGCGCATCGTCCGCGTACTCGAAGGTGGGAAGTTGGCCTATTTCCCACTGGTACCAGGTGCTGTTCTGGGTGAGGTACCAGGTGGTGTTCGCGGGCAAGTCTGAGGCTGGCGGGAAGAGGATCTTCGCCTGCTCTTCGAACGGCTGGTCCGGCTGGTCGGTGAGGTACCATCCCGTGACGTCGACCGTCGCGTTGGTGGGGTTGGTTATCGCGATATATTCATCTTTGATGCGGGGATGGGCGTTGTAGTACAGCTGGGTAATGAGGAGGGGGGCGTGGTCGTGAGAGACTGGTGGGGTGGATGGTGGCGGGGTATTGGGGGCGCCGGGGGTGGGGGTGTCGCAGTCGGTGAAGTCGGCGGCGGTGTCGTCGGTGTCTTGGGTGGGGATGCGGGCGAGGCTGTGTCCTTTGGGGGCAGCGGGTGCGGGGGTGCCGGGGATGGTGTCGTAGTCGGTGCCGTATTCGATGGCGTCGATGGGGGTGCCGTCAGGGTCGGCGAGGGTGAGGGGTTCGTGCTGGTTGTTGAGGCCGGAGCCGCCGAGGGTGCTGTCGTCGACGAGGAGGCGGATGGTGTCTGGGGGGATGGTGAGGACTTGGTCGATGGTGGTGCCGTGGTCGGTGAGGAGGGCGTAGCCGTCGGGTGGGATGACGGGGGTGCCTGGTCCGTGGTCTGGGTCTGCGGTGATAGTGTCGGTCTCGGTGGAGTCGGTGATGGTCCAGCCGGTGAGATCGATGAAGGAGTCTGTGGGGTTGTAGAGTTCGATCCATTCGGTGGTGCTATCCGGGGTGGTAGGGCTGGCCATGACTTCGTTGATGAGGATGGTGCCGGTGTCGGCGCTTGCAGGTCGATAGGCTGATATTAATATGGTTGTTAGGATAATTATGGCGGCGGCTAGCCTTCGGTAGGATGTGGTGGATTGCATCTGTGGTTACCTCCCATGTTATTAGGTGAGAGGGCGGGCTGGGATTTGAACCCAGGTATGCGGATCTGCAGTCCGCCACATAGCCGCTTTGTTACCCGCCCATTTTGGCAGATACCTGGCGCGAAGTAGGTTACCCGTGCTTAGGAGTATCCTGTGAATTCGGAGGATGGTTTTAATTGTTTTGGTCAAATACCTTCTTGGTACCCGGCGATGTTCTTAGTTCGGTTCCCTTGAGACCCGGTTCTCTTTCTATGCTTCGTCTTTTTAGGTGCTGTTGTTTTCTCAATGACTTGTACGGATTCATACGGTGCTCTGTTCAGCTCCTTTTCCAATCGCCCCAGCCAGTCCTCAAACTTATACACCTTCTCATGAAACTGTGCTCGCTGATGGGCTTGCTTGTACGTCAGCCCTTTCGTCTCCATCAACTCCAGCTCAAATTTCTCGTGACCCTGAAGAATCCGTTCCCTCCGTTTCGGGTCATCGTACACATTCTTTCGTATCCAAATCTCGTTTTCCGGGATTTTGTGCCTGAAACGAACCGGCAATTCATTCTCCGGAAGCAGTCCATGAAGTGCGATATAGTCGCCCATCACTGATTGCGGCTTCACCTTCACGATGAACGGCAGAGTCTCCTTCCCACGGCCATACGGATTGTATCGTTTGACTTCCACTCTTTTTTTCGCTTCTTTCTCTGTCGCTCCCCATGGCTGATCCCCTCGTCTCACCATCCAGACGCTCTCCAAATGAAAACCATATGAATGATACAGATGCATTGCAGGATTCTTGTACGCTACACCAAGTCCTACAAATTGTACCGCTCTTCGATCCAACTCTTCTAAGAGTTCTTCTAATAATCTCTTCCCGACCCCACTCTTCCGGTATTCAGGAAGTACACATAACTCATCGAGAAACCCCATCTCTTCTATTCTATACACTGCTGCTTCATCCCTTAGCCCGATATGCCCCGTAGCGGCACCAATGATTTTCTTTTTATCTTGAGCAATTAAGAAAATTTGATTCTTATCATTCAGATATTTTCGTTGACGATCAATAATATATTTTTTACATTGTTCTTTAGATTTCAGAGCGTCAAGTTCCTTGTTATACTGCATATGTTCAACAGAAGAAATCCAGTATAATTCAAAAAAAGCAGCAATATCCTTTTCTTCCCCATTTCGAATAGCAATAGAATCGTCTAACATTTCTGATCACCCTTCAGCAATCCAAGAAGATCTCTCACATACAGAGCGGCGAAACGTCGCGCTATCCTCCATTGATAATCCTGAATCCTCCCCTGGTTATTCGCCATGGTAAGAAGTACGTCGATAATCCACGGATCTCTGGAGATAAGTCTGATATATTTTTCATCACGATTCTCTTTTAACAACAGTTTCAGAACACGTGCGAAGAGTCTGATTTCTCCCCCGAAATCATAGGTCCAAAGCCTTTGATATTTCGACAAAAAGGACGCCTTGGTTTCGCCTGCTTCCAATGCCAGAGCACACACCTCAGCTGCGAACCTTCCAGAGGACATCGCATAATGGATGCCATCTCCGGTCAGCGGGTTCATCTGCCCAGCGGCATCACCACAAAGCACGACGCGATCAGCAAAGGTTTTATCCAGCGGTCGTAAAGGGAGAGTACCCCTTGAATCGAACCAGGTGTGATGGTCGGCGGTATCGACTTGCGCTCCTTGAGAAGAAAGATGAATTGTTGATACACCTCCTTCAAATGAGGTTTCTTTCGTTGTTGAGACACCGAAGGTTGTATCTCACCGATGCCGATGTTCAGACAGTCCTTCTTGGGGGCCACCCACCCGAAGCCGTCGACCCCCATGAACTTCACGTAGATTTGAAAATTCCTTTTCTCTGTGAAATATTCATCAAGAACGTCACCTGCAACAGGGATTTCTTGAAAGAGACATCTGCCGATGTGTGGGTAATGCTGACCTAACCCGGATTTTTTCGCAACCATGCTCCAGACGCCGTCAGCACCGATAACAAGCTCGGACTCCACAGATGCTCCGTTACTGAACCTAATCGTTGCTTTGTCCTTCCGTATGTCCAAATCGGTCGCAGATACGCCATCCATCAAAGTGGCGCCACTCTCCACAGCACGTTTCACGAGGCCGTGGTCGAAATGGTTCCGCACAACAAAAGCAGCGATAGGTTCATCCTTGTGCACTTGGATGTGATGCCTCAGAGATGACGAATAGATACAACCTCCATAGGAATACGACGCAATCAAATCCGCTGATATGTACGGAAATCGTTTGAGCGTCCTGACCGAGATCACCCCGCCACATGGTTTATCTCGCGGAAAAGTGCTTTTATCGAGAAGAAGAACCTTCACTTCTTTTTCAGCAAGGTACTTTGCTGCAGTTGCACCCGCAGGACCTGCGCCGACGACGACAACATCAAAGTCCATAGTTCAACCAAGCTTCTCCAACGAGGGGTTTTTCTAGGTAACAATCACATAGACAAAATACGCATCGATGAACATTAGGACAGAGAGAATACTGATAGATGACCGGAAAACGGACGGAACCATGGTTGTCGGGTCAGCACGATACTTGCGAAGACCCTGCACCGCAAACGCCACAGGAATGATCGAATACAGGCCGATGATCAAAAAACCCTCGGATTCTGGAAACACATGCAGCAGATAAAACAAGAGGAGACACACCGTTGCACCCGCCAACGCAAGAGAACTAACAATGAACCCAAATCGCTCATTCCTACGAACCACCAAGGTTTTCTTCTGGCCTTGAAGATCCGCGTCCCGATCGGGAATCTCGACGTAAAAGGCGAACGCAAACATCATCAGCATGATAGGGATGGAGAACAGTAAGAATGGCAGGTCGATTGTTCCCGTTGTCACTAAGTATCCGAATCCGCCGATGATGAATCCGCCCATGACCATCGTCCATAGCTCGCCGAACCCGCGGTAAACAAGCCGTATGGGGGGTGCGGTGTAGGCCCAGGCGAAGAAATCTGCGATGACGATAAAGGCAAAGAACGTCATGGGATACGAAAACATGATTGTGAACACAAACCCAAGGGCAATGGAGAAGCTGAATAGAAACACGATGAGCTTACGAAGCGTTTTTAGCAGCTCCGGGCGGTCACTGAGTATTTTGGTGCCTCCTGACATCGGCGTCGCAGTAGAGTTCTTATCGATGGCGACATCGTAATAGCTGTTCGTCAATGTTCCAACGATCACGCCAGGTAACACAACACAATACCCCAGGAGAAATTTCCCGGCGTCAAACGATGCCCCGATGAGAATGGCAAACAGGACGCCGATTAGATACCACACAATCGCGACATAGGCAAACCCACGGCTGAGTTTCAAAATATCTTTTACAGTTCCCAAATCCATTTTTTTATAGTCCCCTTTTCAATGGATTTATGATTTTGGATAATTCTCCATATACTTAAACTTACTTCATGGGAAGATATTACTAAGAATATAAACATACCTAAAAAATGAATTAAAAATAATGTAATATTTGAATAACTCACTGATCATAAATTATTAGATTAAACGATGAAATTGTTGATTTTAAAAATATATGTTTTTATATGCCTTGCAAGGAGAGAAACTCACAGCTACTTTGTTACCCGCCCGACGCCGCTTCGTTGTGCGGCGAGCGATTGGTTATAGGTCAAAGTCTAGGTGTAGCCACCTAATTCACCCTCGTTTTTTAATCGTTGTGGTTGCATCGTATATTAAAGGTTCTTGCCTTGGCCTGGAGCGATTCCCGTAGGAAATCTGTTCCCTCCTCGAGACTTATAATGACTTTCTTAGAAAAAATTGTTTTTCTTGTTTTTGTTCTAGTTTCTTTTTTTCAGCGAGGGTTTTCAATTTATGCAAGGAGTATTCTTGTTGACTATCCTGGTCTGATTTCGATGACCTTGAGGATCCCGTCGAAGAATGTTCCTGTGAAGAAATAGGTCTGGCCATCGACCAGGATTGATCCGTTCTGTGCGTTTGTAATATCGAGAAAAAGCGTTGGCGATTCACGTCCGAAATAGATAGAAGGTTCCGTGGCGAGGGTGCGATTGCTTCTGATGAGATATTTTGAATGGATTGTGACCGTGGCGTTCCTGTATTGTGGCTGGCTAAGGCAGTCGATTGGTATAGGGTCGCCGCTCTCGAGACTTGGGCATGTTCGCGTCTGACAGCCGCTTAAAGAGGTGAGGAGGAATAGTGAAAAAACAACGAACATGACACATCCCCTTTCAGTTCGCTGCTTTCCCTTCCTCCATGATTCATTTAGCATTCGAATGGTAGCTCCGCGGTTTTTCTAATTCGTCGTGGTGTATCTCCACACAGGCCCTTCCGTTTCCATCCCGAAGATGTCTACTGCAACAATCTTCCAATAGTAGGTGCGTCCTCCCATTAAGGAGGTGGGAGTGTATGTTGTTGATGTTTGATGTGTGAGATAGGCTGGTTGACTTGACAATCCATGATAGATCTCGTAGTAAGCGATAAAGGAAGGCTCTGAGACCGTCCATTGAAGAGCCGATGAAAGAGCCACACCATAGCACCCGTCATATGGTGTAATAACTGAGGGGATATCAAGTATCATGGTGACCGTCATTCCTTCAGATTCAACGATGATTCCCGCTGCATCCTTGACCTTGAATTTGACATTCCAGTCGCCTGTCGACCATGAATGCTTTTCCCGGACTTCTACGCCTGATGTGCAGGCTTTCCATGCGGTACTTTGGCCGTCCCCCCAATCGAACTGATACCATATGTGGTCATTATAGTCAGGATCGACCGGGGTAGCAGTATAATTATATTCGACATTCCTTTTGCCATGAGTCGGTCCCGCCACCTCTGGTTTTTCAGGGGGGAGATTTCCTTCATACCTTGTCGGAGCGATAACCGTAGTGTTCCCTAGCCCAAATATGTTAATGGTATAGTTGACGATGGAGTTATTCGCATAGATCGTCCCCCAGGATCCATTGACCAGAGAAATATTGGAATAAGTCGCCTTTGACCACATTCCATTTCTTAGATGGACCAGGAGCGTCATATTCATGGTGTCGTTTTTGGTGGAATTGAAATGGAACCGATAGCTGTTTTCTTTGACGTGGTCCACGGATATTTCGGTCAGTGTTTCATTTAATCCAAGGGTTTCGTTCTGGCATTTAGTCATGGAAAAACTTGAATCGGGTATGTCGACATCATATCCGCCGGTTGTCCAATTATATCCATCTCGATGGTTTTTTGAGTCAAAGGCAGAACCATTGACTTGGCATGCAAACGCCACACTCAAAGTAGATTCAATGTATTCTGGGTTTTCCACGGAGATATCCCACGAATCTCCTAGAGTGGGTAAGGGCATTATTTTTATTGCTTGCATTGCGTAGCTATTGGCAATTGCTGGAGTCGCGATACAGTGCGTGCCGGTGCTTGTATTCTCATCCCATGTCGTGCCATTCAAATCAAATTCGACGGAGGCAGATGGATGGATATGGCCATATAAGACAATGTTTACACCATAATCCCTGCAGAGCGTTTTGAAGTCATCGTTGAAATTGACGAACGCGCCGTCCCCCGTTCCGTCATCTCCGTTTGGGTTGTAATGGGGGTGATGCATAAACACGATCTTGAACATATGGCTATTGTCCCGATTGTTCATCGTGCCATCTAGCATGTCGAGTTGGTATTCCAGGTCTTCTTTTTCATTCTCAAATAGTCCGCTCCCTTCAGGGAGTTCCCAATGCAAATCAGTGAGCCAATCATGGCCGCTATTGATAGAGAATATAGCGCAATTTCCTCGGTTGGTCGAATATTCAGTTGTTGGGCTTATGAGTAATTGATAGTTTACCAGGGAGTAGGGAGGGCCTTGATAGATCATCCGATAATCGTGATTCCCCGGACAGAAATAAATCGGTGTCTCATGTTCAGGATCTAGGAAGTGATCCCAGAAGGTTGAGTGAAGACTTGATAATAAGGTCTGATAGTTGGCGTACCCAGTGGCGCCCTCTCCCCAGTCGACTAAATCCCCTGAGCATATTACAAACTCTGGTTTGTACATGCGGTTCGAGATGTTTTGAATGATATTTACCCATCGATCATCGCTTTCATAAATGGCATGAGGATCGGTAATGTGAATGAAATAAAATCCTACAGTGAGGGTAGCGGTATCTTCCACAGACCAGTCTCCTCTATTATCCTTGACTTTTAGGTAAATCGTGTGAACGCCTATACTAAGCCCAGCATTACTGAAGTCGCTTTGATTACTGAGCCATCCGTCGATGCTCGATCTCCAGTAATATGCCACTATTGTGCCATCTTCATCCGAACCGGAACCATTGAATGTTATCCGCTCACCTTTCAAAGCTTTCGTAGGCGTTATCTGATCGATATTTGCGACAGGAATGTGGTTAGGAGGCAATATTACAGTAACCGTTCGATTTGGAGACCAACCACTCTGCCTGCCTGTATCATCCTGGGCCTTGACTTTGACTAGGTATGTTCCGGGTTGGTCAAAAACATGAGAACATCCTACATCATCTCCAGAGTTGAAGTAATCTGTCCAGTCATCAACAGTGTTGTCATTGTTCCAATCCCAGCCATAGCGAATCGTATTTCCATTAGGATCGGTTGCATGTGATTTAAGCTCCCAGTTTACTCCAGTATAAACCGTATAGTTTTGATCGTCACGGAATGGTTTTACAGGATTGCTT
Organism: Methanobacteriota archaeon; assembly: GCA_963769885.1. Classification (GTDB taxonomy): domain Archaea; phylum Thermoplasmatota; class E2; order DHVEG-1; family DHVEG-1; genus CAIRCU01. Next base: position 29,022 of record CAVYNH010000003.1, on the reverse strand, counting down.
GGAGGCTGTGGTTGTGATCCTGTCGTAAAATGCCAGATAGGGCCGTACACATAGTAATTGTAATAATCAATTGCCTTTATTTGCCAATAATAGGTTGTCGAGTAGCTCAATTGCCCAGGATCGTAGGAGCATGTTGAAACCGTGGTTTGGTACGGGGGCGGATTCGTAGTACCAAAATAAACACCATAAGTTACTGAATCTCCATCGGGGTCTCCGCCCGTCCACTGCAGATCTTGATCGATACTCACGCCGGTAGATTCATTTGCAGGTGAGGCTCCGGCGGGAGTTGTTGGCGGGTGATTAAAGAAGTATGAGGCTTTCATTCGTACATTATCAATCCAAAAAGCATAACGTTCTGATCCTCCAGCGGGGGCTCCATATAAACCGACTAAGATCTTGAATTTAAGAGTATACGTTGTTCCTTGATTTTGATTAAAGAGCGATGCTATTGGTAAAACATATTGGCTTCCGCCTCCCAGAGTTTGAGTTGTAATCCGATAACTGTATCCATCGTTCAGATAGTAATTCGGATTATTATTGTTGTGTAGGGGGTGATTCCAATCCGGTTCCCAGAAATCGAGGCTATACCCTGCATTTGGCTCAGACGGACTTGAATACCATTTATACTCCAATGGCCAATCATTACTTCCATCATTCAAATAGGCAATAAGATAAACAGAACTAGCGGCATCGTTGAAATCAGCACTAAGTATTTTATAATCGTAATAAACGGTGACATTAGTGAATTCGAAATTTGATTGAGCGGTATTAACATAATCATTGATATTGAAAGATTTCTCAACCTTGGCCCATCCAGCTGACCATTCTCCAGTCCAAGCGCCCCCTGTTTCTTTAGCGCAACTGCACCACGTCCCATCAGCCGAGGTTCCGTCATTTAAATCCTGGTCGTTTCTGACAGCTGAATAGATGCCATCATCATCAGTCCAATTCATTTGATCGGTGTCATCAAAATCTCCTGAGGTTACCTGGCTGCTTACTGACCAAGTTTCACTTTCAAAGAAACCGCCATCTACATTGTGTGGATCGCTTCCAGGCACAAAATCAATCCAAGCATAATCGTACCCCAGGGGGCAACCTTGATGTCCTTGTTGTCCTCCTAGACTTTGCGTAGCTGTTGTTGTAATATTAGCCGGGGTTATACCTACTGCTTGAACTGTTTTTACACCAGAACAAAAATTCGCCCCGACTAAAATTATCAGAATAAATATTCCTAACAATATAGAATTTCCTCTCATTTCCTAACCTCCTGGAAATAATATCCTAAGTGCCAATCATTATAAAAAATTTTCCCTATTTTTAATTTTATTTTTTTTGTTTATATATTTTTAGAGTATATCAATATTGAATCACTAGGGCTGAGGAGGTGATGGGGGAATTTGGGGTCTCTGATTTTTGATTTGCGAAGAAATCATGGTGTCGAGAGAAAGCTTTAAATAAATGTCTTATGATATGTCTTTAGACATATATAAAGGAAATAATACCATGAACAACGACACCAGACCCTACTCCCACCGAGACCTCGCGCGCATGGAACGCATGCGCTGGCGCGAGATGATGTACCACAACATATTCGAGCCCAGACGACGCGAACGCGGCAGCCTCAAATTCATCATCCTCCTCATGCTCAAGGACCGCCCCATGCACGGCTACGCCCTCATGAAAGCCATCGAAGATGCCTACGACCACCCCATCAGCCAAGGCATCGTCTACCCCACCCTCCAGATGCTCGAAGACCAAGGCTACGTCACCAGCGCCGAACAAGACAACAAGAAAGTCTACAGCCTCACCCCCGAAGGACAGCGCTACCTCACCGAAAACCAAGAGACCACCGACCGCATTAAAATCCAACAAGAACAACCCCGCTGGCGCTCCCTGCCCCACTTCCAGAAAAGCTTCAGAGAACTCGCCTGGCTCATCTTCTCCAACTCCAAGGACCTCGACCCCCACAAACTCCAAAAAATCGAAGACATCCTTGACGACACCCGCAAACGCATCGGCAAGATCATCTTCGAAGCCTAACCCCCTCAAGCACGGGGAGCACCCTTCCTCCCTTTCTTTATATTCCCTTCATATAAGAACAGTGTGAAAAATTATAAGGACGAACAGATATATTGATACCCGCTATGCGGTCAACCGGTTTCCTCAAACGCGGGGTCGCCTTCGCAGTTCTTATCATCATGGTCCCCTGTTTTCATGTCGTCGCGGCGTCGTCTCCGTCACTGGAAACGTACCATGTCCCGACCAGTGACAGGTCGTCGGTGTCCTTGTATCACTATGCCGGGGAAAAACGGCCGTCCCTAATGCTGGTCCATGGGATGTGCTGCAATTACCTGTTCCTGGATTGGAACGAGAACCATTCCATAGGCCGGTTCCTGAACGGGCAGGGTTGGGACGTATGGATGCTGGACCTGCGGACTCATGACGGGGACGGTGACTTCTACTTTGGACGCTTGCGGGGGTTGTCGAGTAGTCGGGAGTTTATCAGTCGATACTGGGACTTGGATCGGACGTATCTGAAGAAAGATGTGGTGGCTGCGGTTGCGTTCATTAAGGAAAAATCTGGGGATGATCGGTTCGTGTTCATGGGTCACAGCATGGGCGGGTATCTTGCGTATATGTATGCGGAGCTCATTAGTCAGGATGATCTTGCGGGAATAGTGTCCTTGGGTTCGTCTGGGAAAGCGAACAACTTTACTGATTCCTGGGGCTTGGATTTCAGGTTTGGGTTCAGGGTTGGGAAATATGCGTTCGTGCATCCGTTTTTCGGATCAGCCTCGTTCCATATTCGTCGAAGCTATATCACTCGGACGCTTGATGCCGACCGGCCTGGGCAGTATCATGGGAATGTGACATCGAAAGCGGTTCGTGATGCGACGAGCTATCGGCGTGATGACGAGCCTGCAGGGGTCTGGGTGGATATGATGCGAGGGAGGGATCCACGGTACTATAACGGGCATTGGGTTGATCCGCAGTCGCTGTATGATTATACGGAGAACCTGTCGCGTATCACGGTACCGGTGCTTGCTGTTGCCGGACAGTGGGATGCGAGTGACCCCTGGTATGATATCAACGAGACGGTGCAGCGGATGAGTAGCCCGAATAAGCAGTGTGTGGTCATCCCCGGATATGGGCACATGGACCTGATCCTAGGCGATAATGCAAGTGTGACGGTGTTTCCGGTCATCACGAATTGGTTAGACTCGCTGTACAGTACTGGGTGAACTTCAACAGGCCCGTTGTCGTGTGTTGCCAGAAAAAAACCTGTTTGAATTTCATCGTTGCACACTCACGGCATCCTGACTTTTTTAGAGAAGATTCGTTTTCTTCTTTTGAACAAGCTATTCACAGGAGGGAGGAGAACGGAAAAATCATTATACCTAACGGGGATAATCATGTTTATCACGAGGAACAAAGGGCGAATGCTGGATGTATGATCCTATTGAGTTATCGAAAAAAGTTGAGCAGATTGTCGTTGTCAATGAGTTGAAGAAATACTATCGCTTCAGACCGACGGGGTTCTATGGCGGTATTGCAACTGCTGACACGGTCGGTTGTAATTTGCGTTGTAAGTTTTGCTGGTCCGGGAACAGCGTATGGAATGCAACGGGCACCGGCGAGTTTTACTCAGCGGAAGAAGTGGCGAAAAACTTGCAAGAGATCGCCGAGAAAAAGGGTTATCATCAAGTGCGTATCTCAGGTGGTGAGCCGACTATCGGGAAACAGCATCTTCTTGATCTGTTGGAACTGATCAACAGAAAATATGTGTTTATTTTGGAGACGAACGGCATCCTGTTAGGGTACGATAAACAGTACGTTGACGCTCTCTCTGGTTTTGAGCATCTTCATGTGAGGATTTGTGTGAAGGGTGCCGACATTGAGGAATTCTCTCTTCTTACCGGCGCGAATAATGGGTTTGAGTACCAAATGAAAGCATTGCATTATCTGAGAGATGGACGCATGAATTTCAATATCGCCTTGGTGTCAACTCATCAGGAGAAAAAACAGCATCTTTTGCAACGACTCAAAGAGATGAATCTCGGAGATGTGATGATGGAAGAGGAAGAGATCACACTCTATCCCATGGTGAAAAAAAGACTGCAGCAGGAACAATTATTGCATTTTTTTTTAAAATAAACAGGTGGCTTAGAAAATGATGCCCCCTAACGAGTATCCCAGGGCATTCAACGGTTGATGTAAATGCTGTTAGTTGCGGAACATTTTTGGCTATGAAATAGGAGCAATCAGTTGATCGAGAAAAATATCGAATCAGACCCCTTCGGAAAAACACTTCAACATCGGGTTGATAAATTAATAATCCTTAAATAGAATTCATCGCTTCTTTGACTTGGCAGCGGGGAGAAACGATGAGCGGATTATTCGGCGTCGTGAGCAATAACAACTGCATCTCTAGTCTTTATTATGGCACAGATTACCATACTCATCTGGGAACAGAGTATGGTGGTATCGCGTTTATCGAAAAAAATGGAAAGCCCATAAAGAAGATCCATGATATTAGAAATTCGCAATTTAAATCGAAGTTTTATGAGGGTTCTGACAAAATCAAGAGCCATCTGGGGATAGGGGTCATTTCCGATAAAGACCCTCAGCCGTTAACGTTTGAAAGTAAATTCGGTGCATTCGCCATATGCACCGCTGGTCTTGTTGTCAATACAGAGACGTTAGCCCAGGAGCTCGATCGAGAAAGGAATATCGTTTAGTGAAATCGACCACGGTGATATCAACACCACCGAACTTGTCGCTCATCTGATTAATCAAGGAAATAGCATTCCGTATGGCATCGAACGGATGTTCAATAGGATCATCGGGTCGATTTCTCTGTTGCTGTTATCAAAGAAAGGGATTTATTGTGCGAGAGACCGCAATGGCGTAACCCCCTTAGCCATTGGTCAGAAAGACGGGGAGGTCGCTGTCGCCAGTGAGACCTGCGCGTTCCCCAATCTCGGATTCAACGTGAAAAAATATATTTCACCAGGAGAAATCGTCTTTATCAGCAAGAAAGGCATTGAAGAGAAAAAGAAAGGGCATCATGGTACGAAGATCTGTGCATTCCTATGGGTGTACACCGGTTTTCCTGCTTCCTCCTACGAAGGGATAAATGTTGAAAAAGTGCGGGAGAGTTGCGGTGCGTTCCTAGCAAAGCGGGATCAGGTGAAAGCAGACTTAGTTTCAGGCGTCCCTGATTCAGGAGTCGCCCATGCAGTGGGGTACGCGATTGAATCCGGAATCCCCTATCGGAGGGTGCTGTTGAAATATACGCCTGGGTACGGTCGGAGCTATACGCCCCTGACCCAGGAGCTGCGCGATCGCATCGCGCTGATGAAATTAATCGCGAATGAGGCGATCGCGCGGGGAAATCGAATTGTGCTATGTGAAGACTCTATCGTACGGGGGACACAGTTGAAGAATTACACGATTGCAAAACTGATGCAAGCAGGGGCAAAAGAAGTCCATGTGCGGCCCGCGTGTCCTCCACTAATGTTCCCCTGCGTCTATAATCTCTCAACGAGAAGTATCCAGGAATTAGCTGCACGCAGAGCCATTCGAGCTCTTGAAGGAAAAGATATTGAGGACGTATCGGAATATGTCAATCAGTCCTCTGAAAAATACAAAAAGATGATTGAATGGATTGCAAAGGACCTTGGCGCAACCTCATTGCAGTATCAGCTCCTCGATGATATGGTGAAAGCGATTGGGCTCCCTAAAGAAAAATTATGCCTCTACTGTTGGATAGGAAAAGGAATACAGAAGAATCTACAGTCGTATCAGGACGTCATGCATCGAGAGATTCTCGTAGATAAATAAGACTCATCGTACGTTTCGTCGATATCTTTGACGGATTCCAGAGGAGAATTTTCGATGCTATCCCCATTGTTCCGCGCCCGAGTTTGTGTGGTGTTTGCCGAGGCATTCCACGAATTCAGCGGATTGTTTTAACACTTTTGGTGATGTGTTCTTGGTTCATCTGATTCTCGGACATATCCAAGAAAGGCGATGGTTGACTCTCTTTCTCGCCGTAGAGGAAAAATGGAGACGGATCCGTCGAGTCACGGGGTGTCTTTAAGATGAACGGGCCTCGCCGTTTTCGTGTTTATTCCATTAGTTGGATTTCAATTGCCACTCGTTCTGTATTCCCCGCAGTCCCTTGTGATCGCACCCAGGTGACCTTGACTTTCGCGCCCACTTTTATCTTATCGCGGTCAATCGCAGTTCCGTTTTTAGCCTTGAATTTGCAGCCGTCACCGATCCTGAATTCTTCCAACGACGTACTCACGTTCACGACCTGAATTTTCTCGCCTTTGATTTTCTTGACTGTCCCGTTGAAGGTCTTGTTTTTCGTCACGGAAAAAAGGTACGGCCCGATGAGGAGGCCTCCGAGGGCATCCGAGTCGTTATCGGCAGTGGCAGTGATCGTGCTTCTGAAGAGGCCGAAGAAGAACGAGGTGACACGAATGCTTTCGCCTGGAAGAACCGTGTCGATAGTGTCTCCATTGGAGCCTCCGAAGATGATGATTCCTCCATTCAATGTAATGGTCCAAGAGACGTTCCTCGCTGTTTCCTCTCCGCAGTTCAGGATTGTGGCAGCGGCGCCGATTCCACGCGGTCGTATCACGACGTTGATTTGGGGGCCGGTCACGTTCATGATGAGAGGAGCTGAAAAGTTGCTTTCCGCCTCGTAGATATCCTTTGCCTTCGCGGTGATTGCATAACTCCCTCTCTCCATCCATGTATGATTCGTCGCAACATGTGCGCCGGATGGATAGGGGCCGATCCAGCCCGTGTGTGTTCCATCTCCCCATTCGACCCAGTACCGAGACATTATCATATTCGGGATCCCATGTGCTTATCAGATATTCATAGGCGATGCCGACGCTCCCGTTCGTCGGGCCCATCATCATAGGGATTTCCGGTGGATTATTTGGTGTTGGTTCACCGACGGTCATTATTGGAAAAACGGTTGTCGTCATCACTAGCGTGCATAAAATAACTAAGAGTTTTTTTTCCATTGTATTTCCTCCCGTCCAATCAAAGCAAATAGGCGAAATATGTAACTGAGTTAATATATTTAAAACTATGTTAAGGATTGACAGCTTCGTCGCTATAATCGTTGCGATGATGATGAAGATCAGCGAATGCTCAATGGGGACATAGTCCAGGAATGGAGTTTCTCCCGCCATTGCCCGGGGCAGCCGTCCCTTGTTCAAAAAAATAGATGTTCATTGTTAGAATTTAAGAATAGGAAAAAAGGGAAAAAGGGGAGAAAGAGAGGCAGGGTTTAGGTGAACATGCCGAGGAAGGTGCTCGAGATCCTGGCCAGCCGCAGCGGGGAGACATTTAGCATGCGCATGTTGAGGGCCGGCCCGACGTGGACGCGCTTCATGACAATGGTCCCGGTCTCCTTCTTCATCAGATTCACGGATTTGTAGTGGATGTAAATGGCGTAGAAGGTGTAGCCGAAGGGATTCTTGTGCAGGTTGAAGACGAGGCCATGGATGGTCGTCTTGGGGATCACCGCCGGCAGCATCATGGCTGCGACGACAGCGAACGGGAGGACATGGAGCCTCCAGGTCACGATGTTGACGGATGCTGAGGCGTTCGCGGTCTCATTGAAGGCGACGACCTTGATGGTATGCTTGAAGGGGGCCTGGATGATTTTTGACCAGGTGGCATTGTACAATCCGCTCGAAACATTCCCACCCGTAAAATTACCGATGACCGTCCCATCTACAGAAATTAGTACTTGGGTGAGGTTATCCCCGGTGACATTGGCGATGATCGTGAGTCTCCCATAGGCAAAAGAGCTATTGTTGAATATCGAGACAGGAAAGGGTTTGTCCATGAAATATGTTGCATTTGGAAGGGGCTTGATGATGGTCACATTGAGCGGTGCTTTGACCGATGCCTTCACTGGCGCCTGGATTATCGGCTGGGTGGGCGTGGCTGCCTCAACGGCGGGCAGTATGAGAATTAGGGAGAAGAGCACGGCGTAGACTGCATGGCGTGAAGTCTTCTTTACGGTACCCTTTGTTTTCATTTGCATAGAATTTTCGACCTCATCTCAATAGTAGGTAAGCGTATTTATAATGATTTCCATATATTTAAATAGTTTTCAGGAAGGAGAATGGGGTTCGCCGGTGAAATCATGCAACTGAGAAGTCGAGTCACCCTCACCTTATTTTGGTGGTGGGCAATAGGAACACGTGTTTAGCCGGCAGCGAAACAGGGAGAAAAGAGAAGAAAGGGAAAAAAAGAGGAGAGAGGGGTGGATCCCCGTGTTTATTGGTATCCACCGATCACGAGGCTGGGGTCGCCGAGGAACGTCCACTCCTGCATGGTCTTGGCGTCAGTCTGATCACCGGTGCCGAACTCCGCACGGTAATCATGGATTGTCGTGGAGTGGACCTGCCCGAGGTAGGCAGGCTTACCGGAGTCGTGGATGGTGCGCCAGACTTGGAAGAAATGGGAGTTCATCCAGCCGCCGAGGCCTTCAGTGGCAGCCCATCCGAGGTAGCCGTAGCCAAGCCCGGCACAGCCGATGGTGCCGATGGCGCCGCCGTTCTTCTCACGAATCAGGGTCCAGCTAAAGCAGTCAAAGACCGGCATGCCGTACGTCCAGTACATTGCTCCTTGGAAGATCGACCGCAGCAGGGTGATATTGTCCATGCTGTTGTGGCAGCCATCGATCAGGGTGACCGGGAGTTTCCCGCCGTTCGTCAGCTTGTTCATGGGCAGGAATGGTGCGCTGAGTTGCACGTTGGCTAGGCCATCGATGCTGGCGTTGTGGCGCCCACCGGGGATGCCGGGGAAGTGGTTCGCCCAGATCCGCGGGTTCCCGTGACCGGCGAAATAGACGAAGAGCGCGCCTTCGCTGTAGACTGGCAGAACGCTGGCTTGGTTGACCAGTTTGCCGTCGGATCCCCAGAGTTCGGTGATGTTGAAGTCGGAGGGTATGTAGCTTTCTGCCTTGGCAACCTCCCATTCACTCTCGAACCATTCCTCAGAGAGCGTCTGGGTGTCAAAGACGGTCACGGCAGCGCTGTTCTTGATCCAGACGTGGATGAGAGTGAAGACGCCGAAGGGCCTCGGGTCGTAGGACTTGCCGCGGATGGTCATGACTCCAGCCGAATACTCGACCTTCGCCCAGTTCTCTCCGATATATGCGCGAGGCGGGATGTAGCTGACTGCGGTGTTCCCCAGGATGTCGTTTTCTGAGGGAGACGTGATCTCTGCGCGGGGCGGGGCTGGGAAGATGAGGCCGAAATCGTTGTCGTCCTCTACGAAGGTGATGTTCGAGGGTTTGGTGAGGTCGACGGTCACGTTGATGATGTCGATCGGGCCCGTGGTGCTGTCGTTGTTCATGCTCTGAGCATAGATCGTGTATGTTCCGGTCGGCAGGCTGTTGACGTTCCACTTGATGTTGAGGTCGTTTTGGTCCTGGAAGCCGTCACCGGCGACGGTGACCATCTTCTTCTCCCAGTCGCCGCTCGCGGCGGTCTCGTAGGAGATGATCTTGTCGACGACGGTCTTCGCCTCTGCTTTGGTGGTGACGGCGAGCCGGCCGACGTAGACGTCAGGATCCATATCTAAGATATCCTTCGGGTGACCTGGGTAGCTCCAGGCCGCGTAGATCCCATCAGGGTTGGGACCATCCCACCTGGAGAAGGAGCCCGTGCCGGTGTAGATATCCGAGTAGTAGAGATCACAGGGATACCCGGGATCGAAGACGTCGGGAGGCGCCCCATCCCAGAGGTTCGAGTACCGCATGGGGACGTACCAGGCATTCGACCCGGTGTTCGGGTTCTCGCGGTCAATGGCATAGATCTTGTTCTTTAACCCGCCGAAGAGCATGACGAACGTGATGCCGTTCTGTTCAATTGCGTCCTTGATGTAGTACTTGACTTTCTCTGCCTTGTCGGTGGCGTTGCTGTACCCCTTGTAGATGTCCTCGACGTTCTTGATCGTGGTGTTGACGCCGTGGCTGTTCTTGTGGGTAACCAGAGGCGCTAGGATCGAGTTGAACTTCCTGGGGGCAATGATGACCATGTCGTAGCCGGTCCCGAAGGTCTTCGGGTGGCTCGGGGGCTGGTAGGTTACCGTCACCTGCATGGAGTCGGCAATCTGCATGGTCTTCAACGCCGGCAGACAGCGGACGGGGTAGAGGGCGACGGAGACGTGGGTCACGTGGTTAAAGTTATTATCAAGGCCGCCGGTCACCGCGTACTCAAACCAGGATGCTGGGTAAGGCTGACTGCTAGCGTAGGTGGCGGCATCCTCGGTCACGGTGGTCTCAACATTGGCGTTATCGTCGAGTGGGAGGGCCTTGGGCCCTGGCTGGATGTCCTTGGCGACGGTCTGTTCGTGGACACCGGTGGTGGTGACATGGACGGAGACGTCGGTGGCGCCGAAGGGTAGGTCAAAGACCTTGACGACTCGTGGGAGTACTGGTTTTCCCTCAGCGATGGCATAGGAGGTCATCTCGGTGAGAGTGACCGTGAGGTAGTCGTTTACTTCTTTCAGTTGTGGTGACGAAAAGTTGACGGCGGTGGCGATCTTGGTTGTGTTCTGTTGAGGGATCGCGGCCGCGACACACCCGCTTACCATTATGGCTACTGCCACTAAGAGTGGTATACTTCTTCGCATTATTATTTATCCCCCTTTTAAAATCGGTATTTAGGTACAATTATGTCTCGAACCTATATAAAGATATGCTTCTGAGAGGCGCCCCTTCTTCAGGAGCCGCCCGGGATATGGGACCGGAGTTCATCCAGCGTGAAGCGGTGGATGGGCTGGCTCCAGGCGTTGGCGGACCCGTGGGCGAACGAAATGAGGATCTCGCCGGTCGCGGGGCAGACGACCCATTGGTGGATTGTACAATATAAATGGAGGGCGACAAACAGGTGGAAGACGGGGTCGACACTGCCATTATAAACACCGCGGAGAATCTGCATGCTCCTGTTTTGGTCGATACCGCCCCACGCGGACTCCAGGCTTTTACTGAGCGCCTGGTAGTGGCGCCAGGGCAGGTACGCCGGGACGATGAACCAGCCTAACTTGCTTTTCCCGGTGAGATAGCTGAGGAGCGGGAGGAGGCGGGGGTTGTAGCGTTCCCGCTGGGTTGCCGCGGTTTGCGGGCTAATAAAGAGGTTCGTGCGCCGGACGACATTGGGGATGGGCCAGAATGGCCGTGTGGCCTCCACCGGGTCATCCCAGGTCCCTTGGTAGGAGACGTTGGCGGTCTGTTCGACCGCGACTCCTCGCGTGGTATTGGCCACGATGAAATTCCAGCCTTCCGTCCGGTTCGTGTTCAGGATGGCGAGGGCTTCGGAGAACGACGTCGCCTCATCCAGCATGGTCTGCTGCCTGAACGTCATGGGATTGCCCGCCTTCGTCTCGTCATGGCTCCAGCACGAGAGCACGGCTGTGGTGATCCCCTGGTCGTTGAAGCCGCCGGTGCTGCCGATCAGCCCAGCGATACTGGGGGACAGCGAGGCGTGGCCGCCCTGCGGCTCGCGGACGATGAGCACCGCGTTGTCTTGGACGAAGACGCCTGACTCTGGGTCTTGGATTGTGAGCGGGAAGTCGAAGCTACGGGCGTAATAGAGTCGGCCGTCGACCGTGGCATTGTCCCAGGCTGCGAACACGGAACAGTGGACGAACGAGGGGATCATCTGCACCATGGCGACCTGGTCGAGGCTGACGTTCACCGCATCCGCCAGCCCTTGCATCTCCTCGATCAGCGCGGGGGGTACGAACGGTCGCGCCGTGTCCCATGCCTCAAGGAGCTGTGATTGGGTATGACCGAGCTTTTCGGCCGTGGCGAGGATGGCATGCTGGTCCTGCAGGATTTCTTCGCGGAGCAGCGACCCATGCTGGAACCCCATCTCGTACGGCGTCCCGATCAGATGCATCACCTGGACCCCGTCGATTTCGTCCAGCCATGGGCCCGATGAATGCCCGCTACCGGTAGCTGATACCAGGGGCATCATCGGAGTGCTGATAACCACAAGCGCACAAACCAGGATGCCGACGTGACGGTGGGACATTTCTTTTTCCTCCCAACAAACTATTGGCTGTGTATCTCATCCCTGGGGGAGGTACATAGAACTTTCCCTTCCGTGGGCCATCCCTTCTGTGGACGGCATCCTCTTAAACCACCCGCTGCTTCATGGACCCGGCATGAGGCTGACCCTGAGCAGGGACCGAACGTCCCGCCGGCTCGTTGCGATATTCTTCCTGTGCCTTGCTGGTCTTTTCATTGTGATGGTTGGCGTCGACCAGGGGAGGACCATGGCCTGGGATAGCGCGATCGCCGTCTTCTTCCAGGCCTGGCAAAGCCCTCAGGCGACGAGCGTCTTCCTTTTTATCACGACCATCGGCCAACCCCTGGTCCTAGGTACTGTCGCTGTCGCCGCCGGCGTTCAGTCGCTCATCGTCAAGCGCTGGTCGCTGGCGTTCCTGTTGTTGCTGGGGGTCCTGGGGAGCGCGCTCGTCGTCTTTTGCGTCAAGCAGCTGCTCCACCGTCCTCAACCGTCGTTCGCGCTCGTGCCGGCGACAGGCTACAGCTTTCCCAGTGACCATGCGGCCATGGCGGTGGTTGTCTTCGGCATCGTCCTTGTTGTCCTTGGAAAGAGAGTTCAGTCACCGGCTTTGGTCTTTGTTGTCGTCTTCCTTTCGATCATCGCGGTCCTTCTCATCAGTTTCTCCCGACTGTATCTCGAGGCTCATTGGGCGAGCGACATCCTGGGCGGATGGCTTCTCGGAGCTTGTTGGTGTACGGCCACGCTCATTCTTGCTGGTACACTTATCAAAAAATAGGAAAAAGCGGGATACGCCGTTTCGTGTCTCGCTGTTACTTCACTTTTACCAGGAAGAAGAAGATTGTTCCTGTCTTCGTCGCGTGTGCGCTCACGCCCTCATCGCATGAGGCTACGACGTCGATTGTGATGCCGCCGAGTCCGAAGAAGACGCTGGTCTGCAGGGAGGCGCTTGCCTCCGGCGCGAGGGATGCGACGGTATCTGTCTTAAGGACCGCGATGCGATGGAGGATCCCGCCGGTGACATTCACCGACCATGCGACGTCCGTCGCCTCGGCCGTTCCGTTGTTGCGCAACGAGGCTGTCACCCCTTTCTTTGCAGAGATTTGAACGGAGAAGGAAGGCAGTGCGGCCCCTATTGTCACTTGGTAGACCTCCGACCAATTGCTCTCCGCGCCATTGCTGTCCTTCGCCTTGGCCTTCACAGGGTACGTACCCACATCAGACCACGAATGGATGGACTGGTTCTGATCAATCCAGCCCGATGTCTGCCCGTCACCCCAATCAAAGAAGGTACTGGACCGAGTCCCCCTCCGGGTCAGTGACTTGATTCACTGAATACGTATAGCCGACGCCGACCTGCCCCTCCGCAGGACCATGAATAGGCCCTGGCGCAGCAGGGGGATGATTCTCAGCCGGCATAATATCGACGACGACACCTTCGACGACACTCATATTATACGGGGCTTGGGAAAAGTCATCTGGGATGTGGTACCACCCATTGTACGAGCCCCCCCAGCCGAAGTTCACATGATAGAAATCATCGGTGTTGTAGCCATCCACGACCACGTTATGCCCATATTGCCACGCTGCGTCGACAATCGCAAGGTGCGCAGGAATCCCTTGTTTCATATCCTGGGAGAGATGCTGGAACATCTCCTGGCTCTCGCCCATGAACAAAATCGCGGTCGTGAACCCGAACCGCTGATACCCTTGGTACGCCTGGTCGACGCCGAAGGTTCCTGATCCGCTGGGATTGTAGACTTGATGCATGGCGAACCCGCAGGCGACATTGAGCGCAGCCTTATCTTGGTTCGTGAGAGCGGTATGGGTGGCCCAGTGGGATTCCAGTGTGGTAAGGTAGGAATTGAGCTGTGGCCATGAGGGGAACTGGTAGGCGACATAGTCGTCGTCAATGTAGAAGTTCGCTCCGCCATAGTTGTGATGATAATCGTCGGCATCCGTAAAAGAAACATTCTTGGTAGTGTTGAAGTAAGCAAGGATCTGTGCCATAGCGACGGCGGGGCAGCCGGCGAGGCTTCGCGCGCTGTTGATGTAGGGGCAGAGGTTGTTGTATGGGGCGTTCTGCGTCCAGAGCGTCAGGACCCAGCCGTCGGTCGGTGTGCTGCCCTCCGGGGGCCATTGCTGGAAACAGCGGGAGGAAGAAGGATTCGTCAGAAATGCATCCCATTTGGCTGCTTCTTGGTTTAACATGGATGCGGGGAGCTTTCTGGCATTATCGAGGCGCTGGGTAATGTCTGCGATGAGCATCGAATAAAGGGGATTGTCTGCGGTGTAGGTGCCGAAGGGTGAGGTCCATGAGTAGGCCATGACGGGTGGAAGGTATCGTGATGCGGGGACGACGATATAGCCGGTAGGCTCCAGGTCGATGGCGTAAAAGAGGCATTCGCCGGCAGGGGACACGGGCTGGCACGTTTTCACAGAGTACTCGGTCTTTTCGCTATTGTGGAGCTGCGTCATCGCCACGCGAATCGCTTCATCGGCTGAGACGACTTCGGATGATGGCTGAGTTGATGATACTTGAGCGATGGCGGGAAGGATGCTTGTTAATGACAGTGTTGTGAAAATCAAGAAAACGATGAGGTTCTTGTGTGGTTCCATAAGGGCTTCCTCCTGAAGCCTACGTATTAGGACTCTTCCCTCTTAAATCTTTTGTTACGATAAAAGAAAATCACTGTCTCCGTCACGATTTTTCTGGCAACGTATCCCGAGGGTCTAGCCTCATTAACAACGAAAAGGATGAGAACCTTAAAATAATGAATACTCGTTCTTTCATCGGGTGAGGATACGATGGTAAAACGAAAAATTATCACCATTGTCCTGATAGGAGCCACGTTCTTTAGTGTCCTATTGTCAGGATGCACGCAAAAGAATGCAAACACAATTGTTGTCGGAACCTCGGCTGACTACGCACCATTCGAATACAAAGCCCCCAACGGCACGATCATCGGCTTCGACATTGATCTGATCAAGCATATCCTGACCGAACAAGGCTATACGGTCGAGGTACGAGACATCGCCTTTGACTCTCTTATCCCCGAGCTTCAACAGGGCCGAATCGACGTCATTGCCGCCGCAATGACGATCAACGAAGAGCGCCGCGCGCAAGTGAGCTTCAGCGACCCCTACTATGATGCCAACCAATCCGTGCTCGTGAAAAACGAATCCGGCGTCAACATCACCACCCCAGACAGCCTCGCGAACTACACGGTCGGAGCCCAGACAGGGACCACGGGATGGGAATGGGTGAACACAACGTTGGTGGCGACGGGGAAGCTCGCCTTAGATAAATTCCGGAGCTACGAAAACGTGCTCGATGCCGTCGCCGATTTAGAAATCGGCCCGAGCCGCATCGGAGCCCTCGTCATTGATTCCCCTGTGGCCAATGCCTTTGCCGCGAAGAAGGCCGTCAATGTCGCCTTGACCATCATTACGAATGAGTCGTACGGGTTTGCGGTGAAAATCGGGAATACTGCGCTCCTGACCAAGATCGACAACGGGCTTTTCAACACCACTGGTTCAGCGTACTGGGCGGCCCTGGTGGACTCGTACTTCGCTTCGTAACCGTTAGCTCATTAGCGTGGTCTCGTGGCGCTGGATACGCTCATCCAAGCCCTTCCCCAGCTCTTGGATGGTCTAAGTGTAACACTTGCGCTTACCGCGCTTGGTATCCTGTTGGGGACCACGCTTGGCGTCATCCTGGCGCTCGGCCGCAGCTATACTGGTTGTTTCGTTGCGAGTGCGGTTATCGTCTACGAAAAGATCTTCCGCGGAATCCCGCTCCTTGTTCTTTTATTCATCATCTACTTCGGGATTCATCCCTTCGACTTGTATATTGATGCCTTTGCTGCGGCTGTTCTCGGTTTGGGGTTGCGGAGTGCCGCGTATCAGGCGCAGATCTTCCGTGGGTCGATCAATGCTATCCCGAATGGGCAGATCACTGCCGCCTTTTCGTTGGGGATGTCGAAGGTGAAGGCGATCCGGTATATCATCATGCCGCAGATGCTACGCCTTTCCCTGCCAGGATGGACCAATGAGTTCACCATCTTGTTGAAGGATACTTCAATAGCCTTTGGGATCGGGGTCATCGAGCTCATGCGCCAAGGCCGCTACATCCAGGTCCAGAATCCGGAGTTGGTTCTTCCGATTTTTTTACTCATCGCTGCGATTTATCTTGCGTTGGTCCTCACCGCGAACAAGCTTCTGCATCTACTGGATCAGAAATATAGGATGGCGGGATATCGTCCGGAGGCGCACCGATGATCGGGGCTGAGAGGGGGTCGTACTATGGCGATGCTTGAGGTTAGAGATATCCATAAAAAATATGGGTTGTGCGAGATTTTAAAGGGGATTTCTTTTACGATGGAGAAAGAGGAGACGAAGGTTATTATTGGTCCAAGTGGCTCGGGGAAGAGTACGTTACTACGCTGTATCAACCAGCTGAGCCCGCCGGATAGTGGTGAGGTCTGGCTCGATGGCGTTGAAATCACGGACCCCCATGTTGGCATCAACAAGGTCCGTGAAAAGATCGGGTTTGTGTTTCAGGATTTTAATCTCTTTACCCATTTGACCGCTCTGCGGAATGTCAGTATCGGGCTAGAGAAAGTCAAGGGGATTGAGAAGGAGGCCGCTCGCGCACGGGCGCTACAGGAGCTGAATCGCGTGGGGCTTGCGGCTCAGGTCCATCAGTACCCCGCGCATCTCTCCGGGGGGCAGAAGCAGCGTGTTGGTATTGCTCGTGCCCTTGCGATGGATCCGGATATCATTTTGTTTGATGAGCCGACCTCGGCGTTGGATCCCGAATTAATTGGGGGCGTCCTGGATGTGATGCGAGGTCTTGCTGGGAAGGTCGCGATGCTGATTGTGACCCATGAGATGGGGTTTGCTCGGAACGTTGCTGATGAGATCATTTTCATGGAAGGGGGCCTCGTCGTGGAGCAGGGGTCGCCGCATGAGATGTTTACGAATGCGAAGACAAAGCGGGCGCGGGAGTTTCTCGGGCGGATTGGGGCCTTGTACGGAGGGAGTTGAGTGGCCGCAAGCTTCGAGCAATTTTTTATGGCGAGCTTGCCGAAGCTTCTCAATGGTTTGGGCGTGACCTTTCTGTTGACGTTTGTTGCTGTCACCGCGGGGTTTGTGGTCGGCGTCCTGCTCGCTTTGGGGCGTGTCTATGGGAATCGGATTGTGAACGGGTTTTGCGTTGGCTACATCGAATTGATTCGGGGAACGCCGTTGTTGGTGCAGCTTTTTATTATCTATTTTGGGTTTCCGCAGATTGGGATCTTGTTTTCGCCGTTGCAGGCTGCGTTGGTTGGGCTGTCTATTAATAGTTCGGCGTACCAGGCAGAGTATTTGCGAGGGGCGATTCAGTCTGTGGAGGGTGGTCAGATGGTCGCGGCCCGGTCCTTGGGGATGACGAAGGGGCAGGCGATAGAGCATGTGATGCTACCGCAGGCGCTTCGGATTGCGATTCCGTCGTGGTCCAATGAGTTCATCTATTTATTGCAGTACCTCGTCAGTGGCCTATATTATTCAAGTGTATGAGTTGACGGCTGAGGGGAAGTTCATCGCCGCGCATACGTTGCGGTACCTTGAGGTCTTTACGATCATTGCCCTAATCTACATTGTGTTGACGGTTATTTCGAGCACGGTGTTTGATTTGATTGAACGGCGCCTGAGTATCCCTGGGATTGGTGC
The DNA here is from genome assembly GCA_963769885.1 of Methanobacteriota archaeon. GTDB lineage: Archaea > Thermoplasmatota > E2 > DHVEG-1 > DHVEG-1 > CAIRCU01. Next base: position 11,230 of record CAVYNH010000003.1, on the reverse strand, counting down.
GGCATCGAAGGTGAGCGTGAGGTTGTAGGGGAAGCCTAAATCATTGGGTGGGAGAATGCGGCCAGGGTGCATGCGGGGTTTGCGTTCATTCTGCCTGGGCTTGTCGTTGGTCAAATTTTGGTCGGGTATTTTGTTTTTGACGGATAGACTAGGAAGGCATGTTTTTTTCACGTGAATTCGATGAAATAGAATGCGCTGTGTATCTGATGTTCTCGGCGCGGGTGGTCCGTCATGGCGAGGAGGGTTTCTTTGGCGATCCGTTCACGTGCCGGGGGACCGTGGATGGTCTTTCTTTTCTGCCAGTCGATGACGATGAGGCGGCCGTCTGGTCGGAGGTGGTCAAAACACGAGTTGAGAAAGGCGTTGGGATTGTCGAGTTCGTGGAGGACGGCGACTAGGAGGATGATGTCGGCGGTGTAGTCGTTGAGGTCGGTGGCTTGGATGATGGTGAGGTTCGGGCGTGGTCCTGCTCTGGTGCGGAGTTCGTCTAGCATTTGTTTGGATTGGTCGATGGCGATGACCTGGCCGGTAGGTCCGACGCGGTCGAGGGCGGGGATGGTGAAGTAGCCGATGCCGGCGCCGAAGTCGATGAGGGTGTCGCCTTGACGAATAGCGATCTGGTTGAGGAGTTGTTGGGCGGGGAGGATTCGGCGGCGGAGTAGGTTGTCCAGTCTCTTGGGGTTGCCAGTGAAGACATGAGGCATGATGTATGCTGAAGGGTCGGTTGTTTTTGTGGTTTTGGGTGGGTGGAGGTGTTTTTATGGACAACGAGTGTGCTTGCGGTCGCGCATCGGCTGTGTACGAGTCTGGGTTCACGCGGGTCGAGACGGTGACGCATGCGCGGGGGGGCAAGCAGGTGACCGAGGTGCGTCTCGGGCTTCGTCTCGGGTGACTCTGAATCGAGGAAAAGATATATTTTTGTGTATCTTTGTGTTTTTCCACATGATTTTTATACTGGTTCTGTATGAAGGGGTGGTACGGCGCAATTTCGTGCGCCTAGGAAAAAAAGCATGTATAATGAAAAGCGTGAAATGCACACGGTGACGTGTGCGGATTGCGGGAAGGAAACCCAGGTTCCCTTCAAGCCCGACGGCAGCAGACCGGTGTACTGCCGGGAATGCTTCCAGAAGCATAAGCCAAAAAGATACTAGTGAAGAGATTTACCCTAGTTCCTGTAAATTCGAATTCGCAACTATCTTTTTTTTCTCTTTTTTTCTTCCACTTCTTTTCAGTGACGAACCCAACCGCTGGATAGAAAGGATTCTAGAAAGATATATAGACGGGTATATTCAGGAAAAGGATTTTTTTTCTACGCGAGCCCCTTAATCGCCAACGCGCATTCCGCGCAGATCTTCCTCATCTCGCCCTTCGTCTCCACGAAATGGATCTCGTCAAACCCATGCTCTTCTCCACAGACCGTACACACGTGCACCTCATGCTGCATCTCTCGAAACCCCCTAGTAGGTATACCCAGTAACCGCCATCGCTTTAAAAAAGGATGCGAACCGGCAATGCATTAAAATACCAGCCCTTTCCTACGTCTCCCCTGAGCGTTCCCTGATGAACCAACGAGCATGGCTCTGCACCCTTATCGTCCTTTTCCTCCTCGCCACGACGTTCACCGTCCAACTCGCCCCCCTCTACCAGCACACCGCCCACGCGGACTCCTCCACCTCCGCCGAGAACTTCACCATCATCATCCTGCCCGACACCCAGTTCTACTCCCGCAACTACCCCCAGTACTTCTACAACCAGACCCATTGGATCGTCACCCACAAAGACGCCCTCAACATCGTCTACGTCGCCCACGAAGGCGACATCGTCCAGACCGCCAACGCCACCTTCCAATGGCTCCGCGCCAGCCTCGCCATGCTCCCCCTCCAAAGCCGCGGGCAAACCCACCTGCCTGACGGCATCCCCTACAGCGTCCTGCCCGGCAACCACGACCACCCCACGCGCGCCTACAACCGCTTCTTCGGCCCCTGGCGCTTCGTTGCACGAGACTACTATGGCGGCCACCACGACGACACCAACAACAACTCCTACGTCCTCTTCACCGCCGCCGGCCTCGACTTCATCGCCATCAGCCTCGAATACGACCCAAGCCCCGCCGTCCTGGACTGGGCCCACGGCATCCTCCAGACCTATGCGAGCCGCCGCGCCATCCTCATCACCCACGACCTCCTCAGCCTCGACGCCAGCTGGGACCCCCCAGGCCAGCGCATCTACGACGCCCTCAAGGACCGCCCCAACCTCTTCCTCATGCTCTGCGGGCATAACCACGGCGAGGCCAGACGCACCGACACCTACAACAACACCACGCTGACGACGCTGCTCGCCGACTACCAAGACTACCCCCACGGCGGCGACGGCTACCTGCGCATCCTCCAGTTCCGCCCTGCGACAAACGAGATCACCGTCACCACCTACTCCCCGGCCCACGGCCGATACGAGACCGACCCTGACAGCCAATTCACCCTCCCGTACCCCATGAGCAATTAATTAAAACAAAAATAACACTATTTTTCCCGGTATCGTGTTCATTGTTCGTCTCGATACGAAATATATATACCTATATGCCTTCCAAGCTCTGCTCCACCCTCCCCCCGAACCATACCATTTTTAAAGGGGAAGCCCCATACAACACACAAAGGGGGAAAAAAGAGACAAAAAAGACCCTACCTTGAGGTATAAAACCATGACCACGCACTCCTACCATTTCTCCAACTCCATGAAGGCCATCGCCATCCTCCTCTGCACCCTCATGCTTACCACCACCATCACCCCGGCACGACCCACCCAAAAAACCTACACCCCACAACCACTCACCCTCACCTTCGACCCCACCACCCTCACCACCACCACCATCGACGGCTACGACATCCTCACCTTCCCCGACGCCACCACCACCAGCGAACCCGGCGCCCCGCACCTCCCTGCCCAAGACCTCATCATCGCCGTCCCCGCCACCACCACCATCACCGCCATCCAAATCCTCCACGCCGCCACCCAACAACTCCCCGGCACCTACACCATCCCCGGCAACCTCCCACCACAAACCACCAACGACCCCACCCACCAGGCCTTCACCGCCCCCACCCTCTCCACCACCAACCCCTACCCCGAATCCCCCATCCGACTCCTCGGCCAAAGCGACCTCTACGGCCAAGGCCTCGCCTACATCCTCTTCACCCCCCTCCAATACAACCCCGCAACCAATACTATCACCGCCACCACCTCACTGACATTCCAACTAACAGGCACCTCAGGACGCACCGTCGGCGACCTCCTCCCTGCTGCGACCACCAGCCTTCAACGAGAACAAAAAACCCAGGACCTCCAACGCCTCGTCATCAACCCCGACCAAGTCAACCTCCAACAAGCACCGCCTCATCGAACCCCCACCATCCCCCCCGGCGGTCCCTACAGCACCGTCATCATCACCTCCACCAGCGATGCCACCGCCTGGCAGACCCTCGCCACCTGGAACACCAAACGCGGCATCCGCACCCTCATCTACACCGCCACACAGATCTACGCCAACTACACCGGCTCCACCAACCAAGCCAAGATCCGCGCCTTCATCATCGACGCCTACACCTCCTGGGCCTGTAGCTTCTTCCTCCTCGGCGGCGAGATCGCAAACGTCCCCGGCATGACCAAGACCTACACCATAAACGGCAACCCCGAATCCGTCATCGGCGACCAGTACTACAACGACTACGACGACGACTGGACCAGCGAAGTCAACGTCGGCAGAGTCTCCGCCACCGGCAGCGCCCAAGTCGCCCTCTTCACGAACAAGACCATCGCCTACCAATGCAGCCCCCCCATGACCAACTTCGCCACTAAAGCACTCCTCCAAGGAATGGACCTCGACGAATCATCACCCGCCGAGACCATGAAGGCTGCTATCAACACCAGCTATATCCCCCACCCCCAGTTCACGGTCACCACCGTCTACGACTCACAATCATACACCCCGACCCACAAATCGAAATTCATCACCGCCATCAACGCCGGACAGAACCTCGTCAACCACTACGACCACAGCAACGAAGACGTCCTCGGCATGGGCTACATCAACCACTACGCCGACCTCAGCTCATCTGAAGTCGACTCCGTCTTCACCAACACCAACCTCCTCTGCAACATCGCCTCCGCCGGCTGCCACCCCCTTGACTACAGCGTCGAAGACAACATCGCCGAACACTTCGTCATCTACAACGCCAACAAATGCGCCGTCTCCTTCACCGGCGACTCCGGCTACGGCTGGTACAACACCGGCGACCCCGGCGCCTATACCGGCGAACTCGACACCCACTGGTGGCAGGCCCTCTTCTCTAACAGCAAATACACCCTCGGCGAGATGATCAGCTGGGCCAAAAACCTCTACGGCACCCCCTTCTTCAGCGTCGAAAAATACTGCTTCTACTCCTTCAACCTCCTCGGCGACCCCACCATGCCCGTCTGGACCGCCAACCCCGCCACGCTCACCGTCACCCACCCTGCCACCCTCCCCATCGGCTCCTCCTCCTTCACCGTCCACGTCGCCCAGAGCGGCAGCCCCGTCAACCAAGCCCTCGTATGCCTCTGGAAAGGCACCCAAGTCTACCTCACCGGCCTCACCAACACCAATGGTGACGCCGTTTTCGCCCCCGCCCCCACCACCATCGGCTTCATGAATGTCACCGTCACCAAACACAACTACCTCCCCAACATGACCTCGGCCACCGTCATCAACACCAGCAACCAACCGCCCGTCGCCGTCAACGACACCGCCACCACCCCCGAGGACACCCCAATCTGGATCAATGTGCTCGCCAATGATTACGACCCTGACGGCACGATCGTCGTCAGCAGCGTGACCGTCGTCACCCCGCCGACTCATGGGACCACGACCGTGAACACGACGACGGGGTACATCCGGTACGCCCCCCAACTGAACTACCACGGCGCCGACTCCTTCGTCTACCAAATTACGGACAACCAAGGGGGGGTTGACACCGCCACGGTCTTTGTGACGATAACCGACGTGAACGACCCCCCGGTCGCCTCGTTCACCTATGAGCCGGCACACCCCAAGGTTAATGACATCGTCTTTCTCAACAGCACCTCGACCGATGTCGATGGGACCGTGGTGAACTGGTCCTGGGACTTCGGAGACGGCGCCCACGGATACGGAGAGCACGTCACTCACACATACACCGATGTCCAGACGTACCACGTGATTTTGGTCGTCTGCGATGACGACGGTGCCACCGCCAATACCTCCACAAACATCGCCGTTTCACCTTCGGCTGTGGTAGCCGATGCCGGCGGGCCGTACAGCGGCATGGCCGGAGTCACGATCTGGTTCTTAGGAAATGCCACTGGCGGAACACCGCCTTATACGTACCATTGGGACTTTGGTGATGGGAACACATCGGTTCAGCAGAACCCGCAGCATGTCTACAACCATCACGGATTGTACACAGTCCAGCTGCAAGTGGAGGACAGTTTATCCCAGGAGGCGACAGACAATACCACCGCAGCGGTTAGTAATGATACCATTGCCCCGAGTATCTTGCTAGTCACGCCCCAAGCGAACATGCTGTACTTCTTCGGCCTTCCCCTCATGCCCCTGTCCCGGACTATCGTCATCGGGTCTCTCACGGTGGTGGTTCATGCTGTTGACCATGAGACCGGGATGAACCGCGTCGAGCTCTACGTCAACGGAGTCCTCGAATCCACGTGCACGACCGGGCCGGACTACCAGCTCGCATGGGAGACGCCGGCCTTTGGGAAGCGGACGCTGCGTGCGGTCGCGTACGATAACGCGGGGAACACGAACGAGTGCTCCCTGACTGTCCTCAAAATCCTATAAAAAAAATCTGACTGAGCGGTATTGAGGAGGGTATCAGCGGAGGCCTCGGTCGGCTATTCGGGCTTCTGCTCGTTCTTCCGTTGTTCGTACTCGTCGTATGGGATGAGGAATTTGTTCTTTAACGCCCATTCGTAGGTCTTCTCGTTGTGGTCCCCGATGTAGAGGACGTCGCCGACCGCGTACTTCGTGTTGATGGACCAGATCGTGAACTTCTTGCGGACGACGTATTTGGTGCTGCCGGAGAGGATCGCGCGTTGGGCCGCGTCGAAGTCTGCGAGTTCCTTGATGCGTTGCTGGCGGAAGCTGGTGTAGTTGCCGCTGTAGGTCTTCAGGGTGCCGTTCTCCATGAAGAAGATGGTGTCGGTGACTGCGTCAAGAAACCGGCGGTCGTGGGAGACCGCGATGACGGTCCCGTTGTAGGAGTTTAGTGCGGACTCGATGGCCTGTTTGGACTGCATGTCCATATGGTTCGTCGGCTCGTCAAGAACGAGGAGGTTGTACGGCTGCATGATGAGGCGCAGGATTGCCAGCCGTGCGCGTTCGCCACCGGAGAGCTGGCCGACGAGGTTGTCGACCATGGTGCCTTTGAAGTTGAACTGTCCGAGGAGGGCTTTGGCGTCGTTTTCTGAGAGCTCCGGGTGGTCCTGGCAGACTTCTTGGATGAGGGTGTTTTCGAGGGTGAGGGAGAGGTGTCCTTGGTCGAAGTAGCCGGTGCGGACGCCTGAGCTGAGCCGCAAGGTGCCGGCGTCTGGGGGTTCTTCGCCGATAAGGAGGCGCAGGAGCGTGGTCTTGCCGCAGCCGTTGGGGCCGATAAGGCCGATTTTCTGGCCGGCGAGGATCTCGAAGGTGAGGTCTGAGAAGAGGGGGTGGCCGGGGTAGGCTTTGGCGAGGTGGGTTGCTTCGGCGACGTTTTTTCCGGATTTGAAGACGGTTTTGAAGTGGAAGCGGAGGAGGTAGGATTTGAGGATGGGGTTGTCGATTTTTTGGAGTTTTTCGAGGCGTTTCATTTTGCTGGCGATTTGTCGGTCGTATTTGTTGCGTCGGGTGAGGGTGTCGAGGACTTTTTTCTGGCGGGACAGTTCGTGGCGGTAGCGATCGTAGGCTTGTTGTTTGCTGTGTTGGAGGTAGGTTTTGGTTTCTTCGTATTCGGCGTAGGTCTGGTTGTAGGTTTGGATGGTGCCGGCATCGATTTCGAAGACTCTGTCGATGAGGTCGTCGAGGAGGTAGCGGTCGTGGGAGATGAGGATGATGGAGGTGGGGAGGTCCGCGATTTTGCGTTCGAGCCATTCGATGGTGTCGATGTCGAGGTGGTTCGTGGGTTCGTCGAGGAGGAGGAGGTCGCAGTCGTCTGGTTTGGCGAGGACGCTGGCGAGCGCGATTTTTTGTCGTTCGCCGCCGGAGAGTTCGGCGATGTGTTGGGTGAGGGTGAGGTTGGGGAGGCTGATTTCGGTGAGGAGGTGTTGGGCGGCGTCCCAGCGGATGGTGCTGGCGGTCTTGGCGGCGGTGGTGCGCAGGGTGTGGAGCTCGTCGATGAGGCGGGGGTAGTCTGGGGTGGTGTAGATGGTGGGGTCGTCGAGTCTGGTTTCGAGGGCGGTGATTTGGTGTTGGATGTCGGTGGGCTGTGTGGTGCGGGTGAAGAAGTCGGCGATGGTGTGGTCGTGGGGGCTGATGGCGACTTGACTGAGGAGGCGGATGGTGAGTGGGGTGGTGCGCCAGAGGTCGCCGGTGGTGGGTGGTTCGGTGCCGAGGAGGATGTTGAAGAGGGTGGTTTTGCCGGTGCCGTTGGGGCCGAGGAGGCCGATGCAGTCGTGGGGGTGGATTTCGAAGGAGGCGTTGTCGAAGAGGGGTTTGCCTTCGAAGCGTTTGGAGAGGGCGCTGGCTTTGATGAGGACGTCCATAGGTGGTGGTGGGGTATGGGGGGTGGTCGGTATAACTCTTTTCCGGATTGGCGGGGATTAGTTCTTGGGGTGTGCTGGTGTGGAGAGTGGTTTATTAATAGGATGGTTTTGTTATGAATTGGGTTTTTATCGGAACAACTATATAGATGAAGCGTGTTTCTTTAGGGTGGGAGTGTTTTGTATGGCTGCGTGGAAGTCGAATGGAGCCGGCATGGGTGGAATGCTGGTGATCTGTCTGTGTCTGCTTGCACCGCTGGCGATGGCGGGGAGTCAGCCTGTTCAGAAACAAACGGCTGCGGGGGAGGATCCGGTGACCTTTGTGTATGTACCTGCGGGCGGGGTGTACTGGAACGATCGGAAGCTGATGGATCTGCCGGTGCCCTTGTTCTTGCATTATTATTTCAAGCGCGGGATCCCGATGATGATTACCCCGGTGGGCGGTATTCAGCGAGCGGAATGGTATCTGAATGGAGTCCTGCAATTTGTTGATACTGAGGCGCCGTTTGAATGGACGCTCGTTCCTGCCCCTGCCGTGCCGATGTTCGGGCATTCAGTGACAATGATGGTGAAGGCCGGCGACGGCGTCAACGAGTACGTGAGTGAAAATCTTACGGTCTATCGCCTCTTCCTATAGATATATCCGTTAAGACATACGAGAATATATCTTTTTTCTTCTGTAAGAAGTTTTTTCCCGAAACTTTAAGTATTTCCCGCAAGGTGTTCATCTCATGGACATCCGCATCCGTCACGCCCGCCCGCCGGACCTCCCGGCACTCGTGGAGATCTTCAACCAGGGGGTCCGCACCAGGATGTCCACCGGTTATCTCACCGAAGTCACGGTTGATGACCGGAAAAAGTGGTTCAGGAACCATTCCCGCAGCCAATACCCCCTGCTCGTCGCCATCAACGATGATCGGATCGTCGGCTTCGTCAGCCTCGAGCCGTACCGGCCCGGCCGCGACGCCTTCCGCCGTACCGCGGAGGCCAGCCTATTCGTCCGCGAGGACAGCCGCCGCCAAGGCGTCGGCAACCTGCTCCTAACAGCGGCGATCGAGGCGGCCCAGGCCGCTGGGCTCATGACGATGCTCGCGATTATTCTGGACAAGAACGCCGGCAGCATCCGCCTCCTCGAAAAACATGGGTTCACCCAATGGGGATGCCTCCCCGAGGTCGGCGAGATCGACGGCAACACCCACAACCACCTCTACTACGGACGGCGACTCACCCCTCAATGATATATATTTTCATGTATACAAACATATCAGGAAAAAAGGAAGGAAAGAGGGAGGAGCCCTACGTCATCTTCACGAAGACGAGGAACACGGCTCCCGTCGCATTCTGCCTGGTCTCATTCACCAACGCCGAAGCAGTGAACTTCCCGAACCCAAGCACCAGGATCTTCTTCGTCACATTCACCCCAGGTTTCAGCAGCGAGAACATGCCCGTGGGTTCCCGCTTGCTGAGGATCAACCCACCCTTCAACGACAGGCTCCACGGTATGTTCGTTAGATCCGAGATCCCCAGGTTCTCGACTTCCAGCGTGATCCCCACGCCGCCCTTCAACGCAACCTGCAGCTTCGGGCCGATATAGATACTCGAACTCTTCGTCGTCTCAACATTCCCAACGTGATCCACGGAATAGTAATAGACCGTGTGAACCCCCGAATCATTGAAGGCAACCGGGAACGCAAACAGGGTCCACTCCCCAGCATCCACCCGGTACATAGTGTGGTTCACGCCAGTCCCATTGTCCACCGCCGTGAACCAGAACTGCTGCCCATCCCAATGGAACGTCGTCACCGGCGGCGTCGTATCCACGTACTTCCAGATGAACTCATACCCGGTGTTGCTGAGGATCTCACAGCCCTTCACCTCATTGTGACCATCGGTGTCGAAGTCCCCGATATTCATCCCCGCCAGCATCCCGGCCGGCTGCGTGAACACCGCCTCCTCCACGTACTGGCTGCCGTCCCAGCCGATGACATGCACATGGCCGGCGCCGACGCAGAACTCCTTGTGCCCATCATTATCCGCATCCCCGATCGCGACCGCCTCGATGATCGGCTGCCCATCAGGCCACGACTGCTGCCACACCTTCTGGAACGCGCTCCCGTCCCACTCGAAGAGATACCCAGTGGGCGTCCCGCCGTACGTCCCAATCCCGATCTCCGGCGTCCCATCACCGTCGATATCCCCGACGCTGTCCCCGTACACCGTGTTCGACCCATAGGCGGTCCAGACCGGCACCCCGGTCCAGCTCGTCGTCCCGGCATTCCAGTTCAACGCCCACGTCCCATACGTGTATGACGTCCCATACGAGATGTCCGCGATGATCTCCGGATGCCCATCGTTATCGACGTCCCCGCTCCACACGATCGGGCACTCCCCCCCGTTCCCGCTCGGGCACGCCCAGGAAGCCTGCCGGACGAAATGCCCACTCTGCCACAACAGCCCGGTCACATACCACTGGCTCGCCCCCCACGGCGCATTCGCAATCAGCACCTCAGGACTCCCGTCCTCATTATAATCACACGAATACACATCAAACACGAAATTCACGCCAGTCCCATGGTACTCATCCAGCGTCGTCAACGTCGTCCCATCCCAATGGTACGCATACACCCCGTCATTCGACGTGTACGCCCACGAGACGACCAACTCCAACGTCCCATCACCATCCAGGTCCACGATCGTCGCCCCCGACGGACAATTATACGACCCGCCCGTCGGCGACATCGAGAACTCCTGCACATACGTCCCCCCGACATACGACAAGATACGCAGCGTCCCCTGCGTCTCATACCCGCCGACCACGACCTCATTGACCCCATCCTTGTCGAGGTCGCCGACCGGCTGCGCCAACTGCGCATGACCATCCCCACCATAGTCATGACTCCACTGCAGCATCCACCCCTCCGTACCACGCCCACCATCCCGCGTACTACTCACCAGAGACGACGACCGAGGACTCGCCGCAGCCGCCGAAAACCCAGCACACACCACCAGCACACACACAAGACTTCCCAAAACCACACGCCGCATAATCTTCATGCCTTCCCAAGAATAAATCCTATTCTTACAATTTAAATCGCCAAGGACTTATTTAAAGATTTATCCCAAGACCCCACCCAAAACCCATAAAAACAAATACACCCCTACCACCCAAAAAACCACACGGAACAACCCACCATGACCACCAAAAAAGCGATCCTCACCATCACCGGCATGACCTGCGCAGGCTGCCAAAAAACCGTCACCGATACCCTCACCAGACTCCCCGGCGTCACACAGGCCACCGTCAACCTCGCCACCCACACCGCCACCATCACCTACGACCCCACCACCATCACCCTCCCCCAAATCGAACACGCCATCACCACCGCCGGCTACGGCACCCACCACGCCACCACCACCCTCACCATCCACGGCATGACCTGCGCAGGCTGCCAACACACCGTCACCGCCC
>CAVYNH010000002.1:0-22089 GCA_963769885.1 Methanobacteriota archaeon | reverse complement strand
AAGCTTTTCCCTCAGGTAACTGCCATCGTTTTTCGGGTGAAAAAGCGCGGTGTCCACGCCGTTTGAGATAGGCGTAATCGGCGTCTTTAGCCCCCGGGAGAGGTACATCTCCGCGCCGGTCTGCGTCGGGGCGGTCGCCCAATCGACATGATTGTAGAAATAGATGAGGAACGACCAGGTCACCTTCAGCGCCCTATGATAGAGAAACGAATCGAGGATAGGGGCGAGCATGTTCTCCGGGAGGATATGAATGGACCCGACACAGGGGATCTGGCGTCGTTTCGCTAGAAACAACGCGGATAAGCTGATGGGATACGGGGAACACGCATTGATAACCTCGGGGGAGAACTCGTCGACGACCCTGCGAACATACGGGAGTGGGAAGGGGCAGAAATGGTACTTCCCGTTCATATAAAACGGCAGGGTAACGCTGCTGGGGCGATAGATTGGGCCGCCCTGGTCATCGTCAATCGTCGACCGCAGGGATGTCCCTGGCGCGATGACGCGGACATCATGGCCTCGTTTCCGGAGCTCTTGGACGAGGCGATGCTGGGCGACGGCGCCACCATCGATGATCGGAAAATAGGATTCCGTTGTGAAGAGGATCTTCATGGTGCCATGAGATATCCGATTCAGGATTTTTAGTTTTACCCAAAAAGGGGGGTCCATAAAAAGAAGGCCGGTTATGCTGTGGTCTTGAGAAATATTCTACTCTCTTCTGCTCCTGAAATCATGGCATGAGAGAAAGCAAAATGACCGACGAAGAATGGACGCATTCACTGTTTTTCAAGAACGAAAGGAGAAGAAAAAAGAGAGGGGTGGTTGGTTAGACGCCACCAATCCTCAAGCTTGGGTCGCCGATGAGGGTGAACTCCTCCACGGTCTTGCGGTCATTGTACTTGCTGTTGACATGACCGTAGAGATGGATGTAGTCGCTGATTGCGGCCGCATGGGTACCGCCGAGGATGTGGATGCTTTGGTTGGCATACGCATGGAAAAACCGGTTCTCGAGCCAATCGCCTAGGCCGATGACGTCGACGTATCCGAGCCCGAGGCCTGAGCAGCCGATGGAGCCGATCCCCCCACCGCCTTTCTTGAACACGAGCTCGGAGCACCAGTCCCGGGGCACCCATTCTTTATAGAAGAAGCGGTACGGCTTCTCCAGGAACATGCCTTTGAACCCGTATTTCATGAGGCCGACGATGAGGTTCCACATCGTGACGTTGAACTGGGCGTTATGACAACCGCCAACCACGACGACCGGCAGTTTCTCCCCGTTGTGCAACTTCAGCATGTCTCGGAGAAGGAGTCCATCGACCATGCCGTCTTCTGTCTGGGCGTCGGGTTTGAAGTTGCCCCAGTACGCAGGGTTCCCATGGCCAGCGAAGTGGATGAACCCGCAGCCTTCGTTGAAGTCTTTGACGACGTCTTGGCGGCCGGTCCAGTCTTCCCGCGACAGCCAGTAGCGGTCGACGGTGAATCCGATGTGCTCAAGGAGGTTTGCGGAGATGTTAGTCGCAATCTCGCCTTCGTAAATCCCAAGGGTGCAGGGTCCGCGGGAAGGCGGCGAGGTGTCACCAGCGAAGACTTCGGCGGTCTTGAACCAGGATTCGCTCACGCCGTTCTCATAGGTGATGATCTTGTTGACGACGGGTTTGATATCATTGACGGTGCGGAACGGCAATCGGCCGACGAGGACGTCAGGAACGTAGTCGATGACGTCTTTCTTGTTGATTATCTGAGAGAATTCGGCGAAAATGTTGTTGTGGTTGGAGTCCCAGTCCTCGAACTCGGTGAGGTTGGTGGTGTGGTTGACGCGGTAGAGATCGCTGAAGTAGAGGTCGCTTGCGGTGCCGTTCTCGAAATCATCGGGGTTGTGGGTGACGCGTTCAGGGATGATCCAGTTGCGGGTCTGCCCTTTGCGTCCGCCAGCGAGCAGCACGTACTGGATGTCGTTTTGTTCTTTGGCGTCCTTGATCCGAAGTTTGATGGATTCTGCGTCGTCACGGCCATGGTAGGTGGCGTAGATGCTTTGGGTGGTGACGATTCTGGTGCGGATGCCGGTGTCGTTCTTGTGCTGGGCGAGGGGTTGGAGGGCGGAGACGAACTTCTCGTCCGTGATGATGAGCAGGTCATAGGTGTCAGTTGTTGACTGTTTGGTCTGAGGCAGGATGTAGGAAATGTGTACGGTGGCGGTGGTGGGCATGCGCAGGAGGTCCCTGGCGGGCGCATACTGCGGGATGATTTGGATGGCGACGGAGAGCTGGTCGATGCCGTGAGAGAGGCCGACGGTCTGGTCGATGGTGTACGATGTCGCGGGGTACCATGCGGTGGATGTGTAGATGGATTCGTCGATGGGGTGTAGATTCTCCGGGGCGGCGTACTGGGGGTCTTTGATAACCATGGCTGGGGTTGGGGCGACCTTGTATTGCAGGGGGTAGTCATGGGTCGTGAGGTCGACGGTGACGCCGGTGATGCGGGTTCCAAAGGGGAATTCGTAGGTTTTGGTGATGATGGGGAGTATGGGTCGTCCGGGTTCGAGCAGCCGGGCGTCTGAGCCGTCCACCGCTATGGTGAGTGTTTGGTCTTGTGTGGTGAACCGCGGCATAGCGATGTTGAAACTGTCCGTGGTGGTTTGAGTGATAGGTGACGTGGTGGTTTGTTTTCCGATGCTAGTGCCGATGCCGGTGATGAACAGCAGCCCTACCATGATTACGAAGTATGTATTTCTCATCTGTTTTCTCCCTCTCTGTATCAATGAATGATATTCAGACCTCGCGTTTATTTAGGAGTTTCGTCGGGTTTTTTGGTCATTTTGACAAAAAAGGCGTAAAATTTTTAAGAAGCGTATTAAATATTGGTTTTCAAATCTGTTCGAGTGACGCAATCCCGTGCCCTCTCTTTTTACATGGATGTCTGGTTTTGTGGGGTTCCGAACACCAGGACTCGAGGCTGAATGCTGCTGTGCGGGTTCCTGGTTTCAAGTGCTATCCTCTATTGAGCTTTCAATCAAATTGGCCCTTTTTTCGGTTGCTTGCGTTTATGCTTCGTTTTCCACCAGGGGCGCGTTTGCCTGAACGGAATCTTGATATATTGGATACAGCTACGAGCCTCAAATGACCGGTAGCCTGTCGCGCTCAAAAAGACTACCCAAGAAGGCGATGAGCCAATGGAAAGTTGCCCCTCAGATCCTTCCATGCAACAATGGGTTAGCGGTACGCTTCAACAGACCTTTGAGAAGCTCAACACGAACGACGATGGTCTCTCAGAAAACGAGGCAACTCAGCTTCTGCAGCAGTACGGCCCAAACCTGATTCCGGAGAAGAAGCAGTTTCGGCTTCTCAGCCGCATTTTCTCGCAGTTCAAGAATCTATTCAACATCTTGCTGCTCGTCGCGGCCCTGCTGTCTTTTATCACCGGTATTAGCTCGAACGACGCATCCTCAATTCAAATGGGATTCGCCATCATCATCGTGGTCTTGATAAGCGTCATTTTCAATCTCTTCCAGGAGCATCGCGCTGAGCGCGCCGTCGAAGCCATCCGGGAGCTCGTTCCTGCAACCGCACGAGTAATCCGAGACGGGCAGACCAAGCAGATACCCATTGTCAACATAGTGCCCGGCGATATCATCAGTCTGGAAGAAGGAGACAAAATTCCCGCGGATGCACGCCTCGTCTGCTGCTACCAATTCTCCGTGGACAACTCGAGCTTGACAGGGGAGGCAGAACCGCAGCCGCGATCCTGCGACCCAATCCCTGAGACATTCAACGGCCAAATAATCGAATGTTCCAACCTCGTGTTCGCAAGCACCACGGCCTCCTCAGGGTCAGCCACGGCCGTGGTGTTCTCAACGGGTCCAAACACCGTTTTCGGAAAGATCGTCACTATGACGCAGACGATCGAGGAACCACCCAGCCCATTGCAGCGTGAAATCAACTACACCGCCAAAATCAATTTCGTTGTAGCCATCGCACTCGGCGTCCTCTTCCTTTCCATTGCTTTCTTTATCTTACACTTAGAGATCGGCGATAGCCTTCTCTTCATGATTGGAGTCATGGTTTCGCTGGTCCCTGAAGGACTCCAGATTACCGTCACCCTCTCCCTTGCCTTGAGTTCCCTGGCCATGTCCAGAAGAAACGTGGTCGTGAAAAAACTCTCCTCCGTGGAAACCCTCGGGTCGACGACCGTCATCTGCAGCGACAAGACCGGCACGATCACCACAGGGCAGATGATGGTGCAGAAAATCTGGATGGCGGACACAATCTACAACGTCTCCGGTGAAGGCTTCAATCCTCAGGGTGCCGTCTTCAACGGAAACCGCAGGCTTTCAATAGGGGACCAACAGGATCTCCTCGGGTTCGCGAAGGTTGCCGCGCTGGATAATAAGGCGACCTTACTGCCCCCGGTTGATCAAAAAAAGGCTCGATGGACGGCCCTGGGGGATTCCACCGATGCAGCTCTCCTCGTCTTTTCAGGTAAAGCAGGCATCCAGTACAAACAACTGGTAAACTCGAACCCCCGAGTCGCCCTCATCCCGTTTGATTCGCACCGGAAAATGATGACGAGCATCCACAAGGACGAGCATGGAAAGACCACCGCCTACGTGAAAGGCGCGGGAAACGAAATCCTCTCCCGGTGTACACGTGTGCAATGGAAGGACCAAGTACTTCCGATGACCTCGGAGTTGCAGAAAAAAATCAGTGACGAGATCGATTTTTTTGCAAGGCAAACCTACCGAGTGATTGCCCTGGCCATCCGTGACCTGCCAGCTGATCTGAAAAAGTTCGATTCCGAAGCCGTCGAGAACAACCTCATGTTCGTCGGCCTTGCAGCCATCTACGATCCTCCCCGCCGCGATGTGCCACTCGCAGTGCAAAAGGCTCAGAGCGCTGGGATTCGTATTATCATGATTACCGGCGATCATGAATTGACTGCGGAGGCCATCGCTCGGAAAGTCGGCATCATCACCTCAAAGGCTTATCTGATTATGACCGGATACAAACTGGCAACGATTTCCGATGACGAGCTTGACTCAGCACTCAACACCCCAGACGTTGTGTTCGCCCGTATCACCCCTGAACAGAAACTACGCATCGTTCGGGTCTTGCGCAAAAAAGGGGAGACCGTTGCAGTCACGGGTGATGGCGCTAACGACGCCCCAGCATTGCTGGAGGCTGACATCGGCATCGCTATGGGGATCTCCGGCACGGATGTGGCGCGGGAATCGGCAGACATGATCCTCATGGACGACAATTTCGCCTCGATTGTCAATGGAATCGAAGAAGGCCGCTCCGTCTTTGACAACCTCAAAAAATTCATCGTCTATGTCTTCACCCACAACTGGGCGGAGCTTGCCACGTTTATCGCCTTCGTCCTTCTCCGGACGCCGTTGCCGCTTGCAGTGGTCGGCGTCCTCCTCATCGACCTAGTGTTGGAAATCCCGCCGTCCTTGGCCCTCAGCCTTGAGCCTCCAGAGCCTGGCATCATGGAGCGACAACCACGGAAACGGGAAGAACGGCTCTTCAGCCTCCCGACCTTGGTCCGCTCGGGATATGTCGGGTTTATTGTCGGAGTCTTCGCCCTCTTTTGGTGCTTTCTTGTCTGGATGCAAGGAGGATGGCACTTTGGGGAACTCACCCTGAGCAACATGGCAGTGTACCTGCATGGCACCACCATCGTCCTCGTTGGGATAATGATGGGTCAACTCGGCATGCTGCTCGCGACTCGGACCAACATTAAATCCACCTTTTCAGTCCGGTTCCGCAATCGCTGGCTGATTGGTGCCTTGATTATCGAGTTCGCAATTCTCCTTTTGGTCGTCTACATTCCTGGGATTGGCCCTGTATTGAACATTACGGCTATTCCATGGACCGATTGGGTGATTCTTCTCGGGATTGCTCCTGCTGTCATTGTCATGGAGGAGGTGCGGAAGTTCATTCTCCGTCATTATGTTCTTGTGGAGAAGGCACCGACACTTCGTCACGTGACGGCCCTTCCAGAGTTTGGTGAGCTTGAAATCCCGAAGGAGCGAAAGATTCCGACCCCCTTCGTTGAACGCGCGGCGCCGATCCTCTTCCCAGTCACGTCTGAGCCGGGGGAGGACGATGTGGCGATCATCGCTATGACGTATGCCCGTAATGTCGGTTCCCGGCTCGTGGTCCTGCGGGTCCTTAGTCAGGAACTCAAGACAACGGTTGACTATGACATGGAACGTTATATGCGTGATTATGCGGCAGACATCGATCTTCCTCTTGACTACATCGATATCCATGATGCCACGCAGCTATCAACAACGATGCTTGAGATGGCGAAGAACGTCAAGGCGCACATGATTATCTCCTGCATCCCTCAGAAGATCCTTCTCGCTGGGTCTCATGCGGTGACTCGATCTGCCTCATGGATAGATGAATTGCCCGATACTGCTCTGATTTTGGTCGGTCTCGCCAAAAAACAGGCGGAGAAGTTGCAGCCGCCATTCCGGGTCCTCATCCCAGTCCTGCATTCTTTTGAAAACGAGCCTTTTGAGTTCGCAGCGGCCTTGACTTCATCCTCGTTCATTCCTGATGTGAATGTGATTGCGGCGAAGGTCATCGAATTTCCGCAAAACGCCCCACTCTACTCCCTGTATAACCCGGAGTATATTGAGACCAGAACCCTGGACTTCGGTCTCTTTAGACGCGCGCCTATCCAGGCTCTCCGTCGTCGTATCACTCCGTTAGTCCTCTATGTCCAAGATATTAGTAGAGGCATAGCAAAATTCGTTCGGCAAAGAAAGGTTCAGATAATCATTTTGACAGGAGACTGGTCTCAAGAGAAAAACGGTTTTCTCGCGAAGCGAGATCGTCAAATCGTACAGCGAGTTGATTGTGCCGTCATCGTCACGCTTCCCGCGAGACATCCATAGGAGAAACGTAGCTCATTTGAATCCATCTTTTTATGTTCTTACATTGATTTTGAATCATTTTTTCTAGAATTGGATTTACTCTTGAACAGGTGCACCCGCTTGATCCTCATTTCGTTATGAATCGTGTCGATTCTATTATTATCTCTATGCGCCTTATCCTTTGCAAGTGCTCCTGTCGGGATTTGGCACCCACGGGTATAAATCTCCCGATTTTGACTATTTTTTGATAAGGTAGTTTTAAGTATACGGATGCAATTATTTTTTTAATGGAAACTTCAGAGATATCAAGTAAATCAGTTTCCGGTTCAAACAGCGCAAAACAGTTGATGCAAAGATATCCTCTATTCTTCTTCTTTTTCATGGCATACGCATTTTCCTGGATTGTTACGCTTCCCTATGTGCTCTCGGTTTGGGGTATATTGCCAGGAGATTACTCAATCCTATACATCATAAAGCCCTTTGTAGGGCCGACCTTTGCTGCTATTATAATGACTGGTATTACTGAAGGAAAATCGGGTCTTCGACGCTTACGGGACCGCCTGAAACCGCGGAGAGCTGGCTGGCAGTGGTATATGTTCATCCTGCTAGGCATTCCAACGCTGATCCTGATTGGGGTCATTATTCAGCCAGGCCTGTTGGCGAGTTTTAAGGGTCTAACACCTGTTTTATTGGTTAGTTATCCTTCATACTTTTTTGTAGTCTTTTTTGGAGTTGCGCTGCCTGAGGAAATCGGGTGGCGTGGATTCGCACTGCCTCGTATGCAACCACGCTATGGGCCGCTGTGGGGCACCCTTCTTCTAGGAGTCCTGTGGGCCTTTTGGCATTTACTGTACTTCATAACACCTAATCATGGAGGAGGACCAGGCACCAGCTTGACTACCTCCCTCATAAACTTCTCAATTTTTTTTCTGATTGTTGTGGCGTTTGCAATCATTTTTACTTGGGTCTTCAACCACACCAGAGGAAGCGTTTTCATCTCCAATTTGATGCATGCCAGTATCGATACCCCACAACTTGTTTGGATACCACTCTTTCTTGCTGTTAACGAGACCACACTGAACCTGGCAAGCCTGATAGGCTTTGGGGTACCAGCAATATTGATTCTCATCCTAACCCGTGGTCGACTTGGTTACCAATCAACCAAAGAACAGCTTTGAAAAAAAGTTATTGCTGGGGAAGAGGGATGAGAACTTTTAGATATTGAAATCATAGTCATTTTCTTCTTAAAACTAACCGTGTTAATTAATAGCATGCTCCTGTCGGGATTCGAACCCGAGTCACCAGCTCGAAAGGCTGGAATGATTGGCCGGACTACACTACAGGAGCAAACCATGCGCACCAGACCCTCACAACAAAGGATGAAAGAGTGAAACCCTTTATATCACAAATAACGGATTCCACCTGCTGGTGACGCAAGTGGTAGATGAACAACTTCTTAATAAAACCTCTGAACGACTCCGAGCACTCCACGCCACAGTCGCAACCGCCGAATCCTGCACCGGCGGCCTCCTCGCCAGCACCCTCACCAACATCTCCGGAAGCTCAGACTACTTCGACCGCGGAGTCATCACCTACAGCAACACCGCAAAACACGAACTCCTCGGCGTCCCCACACACACCATCCAAGAACACGGCGCCGTCAGCGAAGAAACCGCCAGAGCCATGGCCACCGGCATCCGCACCCGCGCCAAGGTCGACTACGGCATCGCCACCACCGGCATCGCCGGTCCGACCGGCGGCACCCCGACTAAACCCGTCGGCCTCGTCTACGTCGCCGTCGCCACCCCCCAGACCATCGTCGTCCGCCGATTCCTGTTCCATGGTGACAGGCTGCAGAACAAAGACAGTGCCTGCACCGAAGCTCTCATCCTTCTTAACGAACTGCTCCCCTTACGGTGCCCGAATGCTGACAATTGATGGCTCCTTCGGTGAAGGCGGCGGACAGATCCTACGCACCGCCATCGCGTACTCTGTGTACACCCAGACGCCCATCGAGGTCAACAACATCCGGGCGAACCGGCCGATCCCCGGCCTACGCCCACAGCATTACACCGCAATCTCCTGCCTGCAGGCCATCTGCAACGCGGAGGTCACCGGGCTGTCCATCGGCTCCAGAACCATTAGATTCTCCCCTGGCCTTGTCCGGCCAGGCACTTATACCTTTGACATCGGCACTGCGGGGAACATCACCCTGATCCTGCAGGCATGCCTCCTGGGAGGGCTGCGAACGACCGGGCCACTCACGATTTCGCTGACTGGCGGCACAGACGTGCTCTGGGCGCCATCCTGGGACTATTTTGCACATGTGTTCCTACCGTTAGCCCGCCGCATGGGTGTGAGAGCGGAGGTGCGCCTCCTGCAACGCGGTTACTACCCCAAAGGCGGCGGTCGCGCCGAGTTAACAGTCTCGCCTGAGAGCCAGCTGCAGCCATTCCTCGTTGATACCCCGCAGACATTCTCGGTTATTGAGGGCATCATCCACAGCTCAGGGCTCCCCGAACATATCACGACGCGGATGAAGCACGCGGCAATCAAGGAAGCAACGGCCGCTAATCTCCGAGCGAGCTTGAAGACGGAGCAGGCGTCGTCACCGTCCCAGGGCGTGGGGATTACGGTGTGGTCTTCCACCGAGGAGACGGTCTTAGGGGCCGGCGTCCTCGGCGAGCGGCAGCTCCCAGCGGAGCAGGTAGGCAAGACGGCGATGCGACGGTTGATCTCCGACATCAAAGCGGGGGCGACGTTAGATCCGCACGCGGTGGATCAGCTGCTGCCGTACATGGTCGCCTGTCGTGAGACGTCGGCCTGTCTGGTCCGGGAGTGCAGCAGTCATATGAAGACGAACATCTGGGTGCTGCAGCAGTTCATGCCGCGGCGGCTGGAGCTGCTGAATCAGGGGGACGTCTGGCGGGTGGCGGTCGAGTCCGCAGGTTTATAAACCGCTGGCAGATTTATTGCACCAGTTGGTTGGGATGCGTGAGTGGTGATGCCCGAGGCAGTGGGTAGTTTTTCTCCGGAGGATGTGCCGCGGTCGTCGGTGGCGCATGACCGGTACAAGACGTTATTTGAGCGGGTGAATGCGTCAGCGTTCCTTGCTGATTTGTCCGGGCGGATCCTTGAGGCGAACCATCGGTCGTCCGAGTTCTTGGGGTATGAGTGGGGGGAGCTGCCGCGGTTGTCGCTGCAGGATGTGCTGCCGCCGGAGACGGATTGGATGGGGATTCGGGATGAGCTGGCTGCCCGCGGCGGGTTGAACGTGGAGACGGAGTGCGTCTGTAAGGATGGGTCGCGCCGGCCGGTGGAGGTGAGCCTGTCGGTGTTCCGGATGGAGGCGCGGATCGTGATGTTCGTGCTGCTCTGGGATATCCAGGTGCGACGGACCGCGGAGCAGCGGCTGAAGGAGAGCGAGAAGAAGTATCGGGGCCTGTTTGAGTATGCGACTGATGGCATCATCGTCTTGGATGCGCGTGGGGACATCGTGGATGTGAACACGCGGGTGTGTGAGCTGCTGGACATCGCGAAGCAGGATCTGCTGTCGAAGAACCTGTTCAATATGGAGCTGTTGACGGCTCGGTCGTTGCCGGTGGTGGTCAGTGAGTTTGAGCAGCTGCATTCGGAGAAGCAGGCCGCGTGCTATACGACGGAGATTCAGACGACGAAGCGGCAGGTGCTGGAGGTGGAGATCAGCTCGTTCTTCCTGGTGAAGAAGGACAATGAGGTGGATAATTTCGTGTTGATCATCCGGGATATCACGGCGCGCAACGAGGCGGAGCGGGCCCGGGCCCGTGAGCATGAGCTGTTCCACACATTGCTGGACAACATCCCGGATTCGGTGTACTTCAAGGATGCCCAGCATCGATTCATCCTGGTGAACACGGCGAAGGCGGACCGTGCGCGCGTCCGGCCGGATCAGATGGTCGGCAAGACGGACGCGGATTTCTTGCCATCTGAAGTGGCGACACAGATGCAGGAGGACGACCAACAGGTGCTCCTGTCAGGGGTGCCAATCGTCAACAAGGTAGAGAAAGTCGTAGACTCGTTCGGTGAGCGGTGGGTGATGGTGACGAAGATCCCACGGGTACTCGGTGGATGGCGAGGTGATCGGAACGATGGGGATCTCGCGGGATATTACGATTTGGTGGCAGGCGGAGCAGGAGCTGGAACGTTCGCAAAGTTTGCTGCGGCTGCTGCTGGATGCACTGCCTGACTTGGTCGCCGTCAAGGATGAAATGCGCGGACTCGTGGTGGTGAACGCGGCGATGGCCAAGTGGGCGAACCTGCCGATGGACCAGCTGCTGGACCGCCGCGAGTACGGATTCCTTGGCGCTGAGTACGCGGCACAGCTGGCTGCGGTGGAGCTGCTGGTGCTGTCAACTTGCGCGCCGCGGACGGCGCGCGTCGAGCTTGCGGGTGCAGACGGCAAGTCGCGACGGTTCTCCCAAACCCTGTTACCGTGGGTGAACGGTGAGAAGAAAATCGTGGGGACGATGCTGCTGCTGCGGGCCATGCCGTGAAAACAGTGTTCTTTTGTTACGGTCGACGGAGGGTCTGTCGCGAAGGCTGCCTGGTTCCGCTACCCCCCGTTTTCGCAACCCCTTTTTTAAATAACCATAATAATATTTATATACTAAAATGTATACTATCCTCGTAAGGTTGCTAGATGGGGGTACATGGTCTAAATTTTTCCCATCTCTCCTCACCACCTCCTATGTTCGCCCCCATCTGCCTACCTTGCACAAAACATTATTAACCAAACCGGATTCATTCTTTGAGTAGAGGCTACGTTATGCACTACCGTCTCACGGCCTTGGCCCTGTCAGTCATGCTTTTCCTCGTCCCCAGCACCCTGTCGCCACTGGCCATGGCACAGCCGCTTACGCCGACCCCGCCCGGCCAGCCCACGGACGGGCCCGGCTCGTCCAACTACTCGCACGCCGCAGTCACCGAGCATCAGTACGGCATCGGCGCATGGTCGTTCTGGCTCTTTGAACCCGCCGACCCCGCCCCCGTACAGGCTCCCGTCATCGTCTTCAACCACGGCTACTCCGCCGTCACCCCCCACTACTACCAGGCCTGGATCACACACCTCGTCCGCCGCGGCAACATCGTCATCTACCCCCGCTACCAGCTCGGCATGATCATCGGCCTCCGTTACTCCACCGTGCATGCGATCCGCGCCGTCCACCACGCCCTCCGCATCCTGCAGACCAGCGGCCACGTCCACCCGGACACCAACAAGTTCGCGATCGTCGGTCACTCCCTCGGCGGCGGCATCACCGCCGAGATGGCCGCGAAAGCAGCCTCCGTCGGACTCCCGGTGCCGAAGGCGGTCATGCCCGTGCAGCCCTACGTCCGCACCGACGTCATGCTCACCGACTACCATGACATCCCAGCCCAGACACTCCTGTTGCTCGTCGTCGGCGCAGACGACCACATCGCCGGCAACGCCTCCGCCAAGCTCATCTTCACCACCGCCGACCAGATCCCCCTGGAGAACAAGGACTACGTCATCCAGCGTACCGACCGCTACGGCGCCCCCGCCCTCATCGCCGACCACCTCGCCCCCGTCTGCCCAGAGAACTCCACCCAGGTCAACGCCATGGACTACTACTCCACCTGGAAGCTCTTCGACGCCCTCACCGACTACGCCTTCTACGGCACCAACCACGACTATGCCCTCGGCAACACCACCCAGCAGCGGTACATGGGCCTCTGGAGCGACGGCACCCCGGTCAAAGAACTCCTCGTCACCGACGCCCCCTAACATCACGTCTGTCCACCAGCCCCGTTCTGCCAGGATGACGTTTTCCCCGCCTACGTTTAAATACCATCACTGCCAAAACCTCGCATGCTAAAACATAGCGAGGAACGTCACCACCATGCCCACCAAGAAAAAAACCCCACCCCGTAAAAAAACCCCGACCCACGAGGACACCCCTCACTACGACGAACTCTTCGACCGCTGCCTGCGCACCGGCCTCATCGAAAAAACCAGCGCCGGCTACTACTTCAAACCCGAATTCTTCGACACCCTAGCCCTCTACGACCAAGAATAAACAATCCCCCAGCTCACCCTTTATTTCCCTCTTTTTCCCCAACACACACCTTCCCCTTCTTCAACCGCGCCCGCGTGTACGGCAACAGCCCACCCGCCTCACGGATCGCCAGAATCTCTGCCGGAAGCCGCGGGAACGGAAACGACGCAGACCCCACATGGACCATTCCCGACTGCACATCCACCACAATCGCAGCACCAGTCCGATACGCCTTGACCGCCGCCGGACACTCTATCAGCAGCAACCCCTGGTTGATCGCCGCACGATAGAAAATCCGCGCGAAACTCTCCGCGACCACCGCGCTCACCCCGACCGCCACCAGCCCGAGCACCGGCTGCTCGCGGCTGCTGCCGCAGCCGAAATTCCGCCCCGCCACGATGAGATCCCCCCGCTGCACACCCTTCGCGAACAACGGATCAAGATCCTCTAGGAGATGCGGCTTAATCTCATCAGGCGTACTACAGGTATAGGTATACTTCCCAGGAAACAACATGTCCGTGTTCACATCATCGCCATACCGCCAAACCTTCATGGCTTCACCTCCGCACGCGGGTCCGTGATGACCCCATGGATAGCCGAGGCGGCGACCGTCGCCGGACCCGCCAGATAGATTTCCGCGTCCTTGCAGCCCATCCGACCCTTAAAATTCCGATTCGACGTACTCAGGCACCGTTCACCCGGCGCCAACACCCCCTGATGCGCCCCCAGACAGGGACCACACCCGGGCGGCAGCACCAGCCCACCAGCCTTGACGAGGACATCAATGTAGCCCTCCTTAACCGCATCCAGATAGACCTGCCGCGATGCCGGCAGCACCAAGAGACGGACGCCCTTATGCACAGTCTTGCCCTTCAGCACCCGCGCAGCAACCCGAAGATCAGACAGCCGCCCGTTCGTGCAAGTCCCCAACAAGCACTGCTGGATGGCGATGCCGGCGACCTCAGTGACCGGTTTGACCGTGTCGACATGATGAGGGACCGCGACCATCGGCGGGATCTCTTCGAGAGGAACATCCAATGTGGACGCATACCCGGCGTCGTGGTCAGGAGAAACCGGGGTATATTTCGAGGCCTCTATGCCAATGCCGCGGAGATATTTCGTGGTAATCTTATCTACGGGGAACACGGCGTTCTTCGCCCCCATCTCGACGCCCATGTTGGCGATGGCGAACCGATCATCAACGGAGAACTGGGCGATATCCCCATGGTATTCGACCGAGCAGTAGTCGGCACCACTCGCGCCGAGCTGCCCAATAATCCAGAGGACGACATCCTTGGCACAGACCATAGGCTGCATCATCCCGTTAAGGTTGACGCGGATGCTCTTCGGGACCTTCAGCCAGGTCTCACCCGTGAGCAAGAGGGCGGCGGCCTCGGTCCGATCGATGCCGGTAGAAAACGCACCGACGGCTCCATAGCTGCAGGTATGGCTATCGCTTCCCAGCAGGAGCGTCCCGGGGAGGGCGAGTCCTTTTTCGACGACGATCTGATGGCACACGCCTTCGCCGACATCGTAGAAAAAGGGGAGGTTGTATTTGTTGACGAACCCACGAATCAACTGATGATTAGTCGCAGTCTTCTCATCGACTGCAGGGATGACATGGTCGAGGACGATAATAGGGAGGTTTGGTGCGCAGATACCGTAGGAGTCAAGATCGGCGGTGATCTTCTTGATGATTGGTGCGGCGTTGTCGTGCATGAGAAGATGGTCCGGGTGGACGGTCACGATCTCTCCTGGGACCACATCGTCTTTTTTCCCGTAGTGGGCGAGGATTTTTTCAGCGAATGTCTTACCCATAAACGTATACCTCCTTACAGGAGTCCTCCTCGTTCGTAGATGGAGCGTTGTACCTGGGAAAAAGGTTTGGCCTGCAGCCGAGTTCCTGTGGTTGTGTTTATGATGGTGCCGGTGGTGAGGTCGACGGTGAGGTGGTCGCCGGTGGCGATGGAGGCGGTGGCGTTGCGGAGGGTGAAGATGGGGAAGGCACTGTTGATGGCGTTGCGTTCGTAGATGGCGCCGAAGGAGTCGGCGATGATGAGGCTGATGCCTAGGGACTTGAAACAGTCGACTGCCTGTTGGCGGCTGCTGCCGCAGCCGAAATTCTTACCGGTGACGACGATGTCGCCGGGGGCCGCGTTTTTGGAGAACTGTTCGTAGCCTTTGAAGCTGGCGAAGGTGAACTGGCCCATTTCAGCGATGTTGGTGACGGTGAGGTGGCGGTTGTGGTAGATGGCGTCGGTGTCGATGTTATCCTGATTGATGACCCAGGCTTTCCCCTGCAGTTGTAGGGATGGATGCTTGGCTGATTCTGGTTTCTTCTGGATGGCTGGTGGGGTGCTTTGCGGGAGTGGCGCGGGGGACCGGGGGATGGCATCGGCGGTGGTGATATAGCCGGCGATGAGGCTGGCGGCGGCGGTCTGGGGGGAGGCGAGGTAGATGTCTCCTTTGCCTTGTTTGCCGGTGAAGTTGCGGTTGCCGGTGGAGACCGTGACTTCGCCGGCGCCGGTCTGGCCGATCTGTCCGGCGGCGCAGCCGGCGCAGCCGGCGGAGCCGATGAGGGCGCCGGCGTTCTTGAAGATTTTAAGGAGGCCTTCCTGGAGGCAGGTGTTCCAGATGTCGTCGGTGGCGGGGACGATTTTGAGGATGCGGCCGGGTGCGATGTGCCGTCCCTTGAGGATGGCGGCGGCGGCTCTGAGGTCTTCGAGTCGGCCGTTGGTGCAGGAGCCGATGAAGCCGGAGTCGATTGGGGTGCCTTCGCAGTCGTGGACGCTGGTGACGTCTTCGGGGTGGCCGGGACGGGAGAGTTGGGGGGTCAGGCCGTTGATATCGATAGTGACGATTTGGTTATAGGTCGCGTCTGGGTCTGGGGCGAGTGGGGGGATGGTGTGGTGGTGGGAGTGATGGTAGTAGTCGATGATGGGTTTGTTGGGGGTGAGGAGGAGGGCGATGGCGCCCATTTCGGTGCCCATGGAGGCGATGGTGATGCGTTGGTCGAGGGTGAGGCGGTCGGTGTAGGGGCCGGTCAGTTCGGCGGCGGAGCCGAGGAGGCCGTTGGCGCCGAGGTCTTTGGCGAGTTTGAGGGTGACGTCTTTGGCGGTGGCGTGGGGGCTGGGTGTTCCTTTGAGGGTGAGGCGTGTGGTGGGGGGGACTTTGAACCAGGTGGTGCCGTGGGCGAAAGCGTAGGCGATGTCGATGTCGCCCATGCCTTGGCCGAAGGCGCCGATGGCGCCGAGGATGTTGGCGTGGCTGTCGGTGGAGACGAAGGTGTCGCCCGGTGTGATGAGGTGGTGGTCGATGACGAGGTGGGTGCCGATGCCTTGGTTGATGTCGGTGATGGGGATGTGGTGGGTGCGGGCGTATTGGCGGCAGAGGTGTTGGTTGATGGCGTATTTTTGGTCGCAGCCGCCGGGGTTGCAGTCGAAGGTGAAGAGGGTTTTGGTGGGGTCTTGGGGGGTGAGGTGGTGGTCTTGGAGGTGTTTGACGACGTTGGCGCCGCCGAAGTCGCGGGCGGTTCTGAGGTCGATGGCGAGTTCGATGATGGCGTCGACGGTGGCGGGGTCTTTTGTGTGGGTGGCGAAGATTTTTTGGATGAGGGTGCGTGGCATGGTCTCCCCCGGGTTGGGGTTTATTCGTTGGGTGGTATGAAAAGATTATGGTGTGGTGGGGGTATGGTTGAGGTAGGTTTCTGGGGGGTTGTGGAAGAAGGGTGGGATGGGGGTGG
This sequence comes from Methanobacteriota archaeon, assembly GCA_963769885.1. Lineage (GTDB taxonomy): Archaea > Thermoplasmatota > E2 > DHVEG-1 > DHVEG-1 > CAIRCU01. The sequence continues at coordinate 5,411 of CAVYNH010000002.1, read as the reverse complement.
GGGTGGGGTTGCCGGGGTGGGTTTGGTCGCGGAGGGTTTGCCACCAGCCGGGGTATTGGGTGTCGTAGAGGCGTTTGCCGACGAAGCGGCCGTCGTCGTGGGTGTTTTTGAGGAGTTTGGTGTGGATGAAGATGGGGGTGGGGTAGTAGATGTCGCGGTGGAGGAGGGCGTTGAAGAGGCATTGGGTTTGTTGGATGGGGAATTGTTGCCAGCGGGCGGGGTAGCCGAGCTTGACGATGCCTTGGTAGGTGAGTTCGTCGACTTCGCCGATGTGGTAGCGGTATTTGTCGACTTTGAAGAAGCGTTGTTCGGGGCCGATGAGGGGCCAGAGTTTGGAGAGGTAGCGGAGGTCGGGGGTGGCGACGTTGTAGCCGAGGACGTAGACCATGGATTTGGTGAGGATGAGGTGTTTGAAGTCGGTGGTGGCGTAGTGGGGGAGGAGGAGCATGTCGGCGTCCCATTTTGGGCTGACGTGGGTGTGGTGGGTTTGGGCCATGCCCCAGTTGGTGTAGTAGGAGAAGCTGTGGACGGAGGGGGCGCCCGGGTATTTTTTGTGGAAGATGTGTTGTCGTTTGGTGCCGTAGGTTTTGGTGGTGATGGTGTTGATTTTGAAGGGGTATTTGAGGATGCGGATTTTGGGGGAGTGGAAGCTGTTGGCGATGGCTTCGGTGCGGTCGCCTTCTTTGTCGGTGAGGGTGATGAGGATTTCGTCGAAGAGGGGGAGGACGCTTTGGAGGCAGGGGCCGATCCAGCGTTCTTCGCCGTAGCAGCGCAGGACGATGGAGAGGCCGGGGGTGCGGTGGGTGTACCAGTCGTCGCGGATGTTGTAGTCGGAGTATCCTTCGGTGTTCTCCAGGATCATGGGGCAGCGGTTCAGCGGCATTGCAGTGCACTGGTAATCATTCGGATTCTAAGAACTTTTGTTCTCTTCGATGCATGGTGCGTTGTTTGCGTCGAGGGGGGACGTGTGGAGAATGTTTAAATAACGTCAGGGTGATGGGATCGGCTCAGAGCAATGTGCGTCGGTCGGTCCGGGCGTTGTGAGAGATTTCTAGGAGTATCGTGATGCCGCTTCATCCTAGTGAGATGATTTTGGAGAATACGGAGGGGTATTCGGATTTTAACATAGACCCAGAGTGGTACAAGCATAGGAAACCTGGGTTGTCTGTGGTCATCCGTTGCTTTGGGGAGGAGCGGTGGATTGGGCCGTGTCTGGAGAGCATGCTGCCGTTGTGCGATGAGATTCTGGTGACGATGACGGAGAAGGAGGGGGATCGGACCGAGGAGATTGTGAAGAGTTTTCGGTCGCCGAAGCTGCGGCTGTTGCGGTATCCGTTTTCGTTTGCGAAGGTGACGGATCGGACCCCGAAGCGGAAGTTCGAGCGCATCATGTACCCCCAGTTCCCGGGGGACGCATCGGTGCATATTTTTTCGTATTACACGAACTGGGGGATGTCAAAGACCCGGTTCTCGCATGTGGCGCCGAAGTGGGACGCGGATATGTGGTTGCTGCCGCGGTTCGGAACCCCGCGGTTCCATGATTTGATCGTGTCGAAGTCGGTGGTGAATGTGACGGGCTTTAACGTGGCGACGAAAGATTTCAAGTTCCTGTCGAAGCTGTGGCCGATTCAGGGGCCGGAGCCGCGGTTCTTTAAGGTCGACCAGTACCGATTTTTTTACGGGGAGGTCGATAGCCATTCGTACCAGGGGCCGGTGCATTTGGCGTACCCGGGGCGGTGGTACCAGTTCCCGGTGCAGCAGGCGCAGGGGTTCTTTAACACGTTGTTCCGCCGGGATGTGTATTATCCGCGGCCGGTTTTTCTCCATACCAAGCTGTTGAGTAAGCAGTTCAAGCAGGAGCGGTTCATCGGTGCTGAGATGGGGGGGAAGCTGGATCCCTTGATGGTGCCGGGGAGGGAGATGCCGGTGCTTATCCCTGAGTTTGTGTGGAAGACGCCTGAGGTCTACCTGGGGCTTGCCGCGCCGAAAAAAGAAGAGGAGCAGGGCGCTGCCCGATCCTTCGATAAGAAAGAGATGAAAGAGGCGTTGGACACTATTACGAAGCGGAAGGGTGAATTAACCTAATCCCGATAAGTGCCTCCTTTTTCTTGCATCTTCTCCAACTCTAGTACGGTGGTGCAAACGAAGTCGTTTCCGGGAAGGGGGGGACCTTGCAGATGAAGCGGCCTTGGGTGGCGGTGGTGATGGTGACGTTGTAGATTTCGGGAAGCTGGGCGAGGGTGGCTTGGATCTCTTGGAGGCCGTAGGGCGAGGGGGTGGTGTCGGCAATGATGCCCCAGCGGGTGCTGTTTCGCTGGAGGCTGCGGTGGGAGAAGGAGGAGATGATCTTGATGCGGGTCTTGTCGAGGATGGTGGCGATCTGGGCGAGGCTGCGGGGGCTGCCGTCGAACTCGATGTCGAGGTGGATTGTTTTTTTAGGGTCCGGGGTCATGGTGGTACTCCTGGTCCGTGCGTCCGCTGGGGCCGCGGAGGTGTTTTTCAAAATTTCCAGGATGGAGGTGGGGTTAGGGATGAAGGCGATCACGAGGCGCGGTGGTGGCGCTCGCGGGTTTGGTGGTGGGTGGTGTCGTCATCGGGATGGTCCCCCTGAGTTTGTGGGAATATTGTGGGAATATAGGTGTTAGCCTATTTATAATTTGCTACAAAACGCATGGAAATCGGCCTTCCTGGCCCCACTTTTTCAACTTTTGATGAGAAACAAGAGCAAGAGAAACACGCTCAGGGCCATCATGATAATCAATACGACAAGACCCAAAAGCATCTGTGCAGACCCATGAACCCCTAGTCGGTCGGACACGACGGCGACAAGGGCAGATACTCCATAGATGATGAGGAAAAACATCCAGATGAACTCAGGATATTTCAATCGACGCATAAGGCTATAGAGAGAGTCCAGGCGGCTCAAACGGATTCACCTCACACTCGACGTATCGCCGTGCCTCTTCTTGGATGTTGCTGACCAGTCGAAGTTTCCCACTTTCTCTATTTAAGTACGAAACTCAGGTTTCTTCGTTCGTAAGAAATATTTTATATTAGAATGAGGATTATTTTCCTATCCTTCCTAAGAGGAATATCATGGCGGCATCGAGATTTAAGGGCGGACGATTCACGATGGTCCTGTGTCTCATTGTGCTCCTCCCCGTTTTGTCCTACGGGAATGCTGGAGCCCCTTTGCCTTCTCTTCAGGAAAATGCGGGCACACCCGGATTCGTATCGGTCCATTCTCAAGGGTGTTGCGATGGATATACGTTGCTGAGTCGATTCACGCAGACCATCCTGGTGGACATGAACGGAACCGTGATCCATCGCTGGCCGTCGTTCTTCTCACAGCCTGCGAAGATGCTGCCGGGAGGATCCATCCTTGCAGGGAGCGAGTACCGGTTATGCGGCATTGATGGGATCGGCGATTTTACGTCTCTCAATGAGATCGCCTGGAACGGGAGCATCGTCTGGAGTTACCACGGCTGGGAGGATAACCGAGCCCGGCAGCATCATGATTTTGAGCGCGAGGGAAACCCAGTCGGCTACTATGCCCCCGGTCAGGACTTTGTCCCTCAAGGAAAAACCTTGATTCTTGCCCACCATGAAGTCTTTAATACAAGCATCAGCAGAAGGCCGTTTGCCGATGATATCATCTACGAGATTGACTGGAATGGGACTCCCACCGGGTTTGTGTGGCGTGCCTCGGAACATTTCAACCAATTCGGCTTTACTGCGGAGATAAAACATGGGATCTATGTGAATCCCGGCGTCCTCGGCGACGGGGATCTCCTCCACACCAACTCCATGTCACTGCTCGGCCCCAACAAATGGTACTCCACAGACCCGGTCACGTACTCCTGCTTCAACCCCCAGAACATTATCATCAGTACGCGGAATACCAATTTTCTTGCCATCATCAGTCGAGACACCGGGGATATCGTCTGGAGGGTCGGCCCTGATTTCAAGAACACCGAGGCTGGCCGAAAACTTGGTCAACTCATCGGTTTGCATCACGCGCACATGATTCCCCAAGGGCTTCCTGGGGAAGGCAACATCCTGCTATTCGATAATGGTGGCATGGCGGGATACGGGTATTTCGGGATGCCACGGAACTGCAGGCTGTGGTCCCGCGTGATCGAGTTCAACCCCGTGACCTACGACATCGTCTGGCAGTACTCCCATCGTGTCTTGCACTGGTTGATCCCCCGTACCGGTGACAACCATAAGCTGTACAGCTTCTACATGAGTTCTGCCCAGCGGTTACCCAATGGAAACACGTTAATCACTGAGGCGACGAACGGGCGGGTCATTGAGGTCACCAACACCTCGAAAGTCGTGTGGGAGTACACGACCCCCACCAGGGTTCAGCAGATCTATCGAGCGTACCGTGTTCCCCCGGAATGGGTCCCTGGGAATCCCTCGGGGTACGCGTCTTGGGAATAAAATGACGGGGGTATCCATACCTGGTATATGGCAGATTAAGGTTTCCAGAGAACGCCCTTTTCTCATGCTGGGTGGTTCTCGGCAGGCTTTCCAGTCTTAAATTTTCATAACATTCGTTGCAATAAAATTTGTATCGAAATATTCATATACTTTTCTCGGATGATGATTAGCGTAAAATCTTTATTTGGGGAGGCAAAGAGGAAAATGAAAAATAATCTATTTATGAAAGGGCTAGTGTTTGGAATAATAATCTTATTCCTTGGAGCAAGTGTTATGCCGAGCATCATGGGTATTAAAGAAATGTATGGTGCCGGAGTTGTCGAGAACAAAAACTTGCAAAGAGAAAAAATTCTCGAGCAAGCCCTAGCAGCCTCAATGTATTTTACAGAGAATAAAGGCCAATTCCCGGAAGAAGTACTGTTTCAGACGCATGCCCCCGGGGCAACCGTCTATCTCTGCAAGAACAAAATCGTCTCAGTGTTCACCAGAGAATTAAACGATTCTAAGAGTGCCGATTTGAAGGATAACAAAAACCCGATGGAACGAATACAAGTAAGAGAACCGCAACAGATGGAGATGATTTCTACGGTCGCGGAGTTTGTTGGCGCAAACCCCAGTGCAGTCGTTACCGGTGAGCGTCGACTTCCTAACAATAACAACTATTTCATTGGAAATAACCCTGAGAAGTGGTATACCGATGTTCCGAATTACCAAGAGGTTGTGTACAAGGGTATCTACCCTGGAATTGATTTACAGTACCATTTCATTGAGAACACGTTGAAATACGATTTCATTGTCTATTCTGGTGGAGACCCAGATACGATTCTTATTCGATATGATGGTGTTGATAACATGAGGGTAACATCAGATGGTGACCTTGCGATAGAGACCCGGTTTGGTCTATTTTCCGAGAAATCACCGGTGATATACCAAGAAATCAACGGCATAAAACAAGGGATTATATG
>CAVYNH010000001.1:0-77233 GCA_963769885.1 Methanobacteriota archaeon | reverse complement strand
CGCCTTCTACATGGAGATGTACGAATACGGCATCCTCACCAAGGACCGCTGCGACGGCCTCGAATTGTGCTTCGGAAACGCAGAAGCCGTCCTGGAGTTCATGCACCGCATAGCCCGCGGCGACACCGGCCCGTTCCTCCAAGTCGCCAGCAAAGGCATCCGCCGCGTTAAAGATTGGATCGAACAGAACGGCTGGGGCCCCAGACAGCTCGTCGAAGACTGCGGCATGGAAAGCAAAGGCCTCGAATACTCCGAGTACGTCACCAAAGAATCCCTCGCCATGCAGGGCGGCTACGGCCTCACATTGAAAGGGCCGCAGCATGACGAAGCCTGGCTCATCTTCATGGACATGGTCAACAACGCCATCCCTACCTTCAAGGACAAGGCTGAGGCCCTCCACTACTTCCCCATGTGGCGCACCTGGTTCGGCCTCAACGGCCTCTGCAAACTCCCCTGGAACGACATCGAACCCGCCGACAACGCGCAGACCAGCGAACCACCCAAAGTCCCGGAGCACGTCCAAAACTACGTCGACGTCCAAAACGCGGTCACCGGCGGGCATGCCGCCAAAGACGACCTCATCCTGCAAAGCGAACGCTGCTACAACTGGCAGCGCGCCATGAACGTCTGGATGGGCCGCGGCCGCCGCAAAGACGACTGGATCCCCTACCGCTCCATGGGACCCGTCACCGAAATGGAATACCTCTCACGCAAAGACCGCTACGACACCCAACTCATCGAAAAACTCGGCATCCCCAAACCAGACCTCGAAAAAATGGACATCTACAGACGCCTCCAGCTCCTCTACGACTACCGCCAGAACCAGTACCAGAAACTCGCGGACGCGGTCTACTACCGCCGCGGCTGGACCCCAAACGGCGTCCCCACGCCAAAGAAGATGAAAGAGCTTGGATTCACCGACAAAAAAATGCTGACTATGCTGCAACACGCCATCGACGCCGACGAAAAATCAGGCCATAATGCCTGGGGCGGACAGTATACCGACAACGAAAAACCCCCTACCCTAATGAAGCGATACTGGGACCAGCCCCACGGCAGCTCTTATTAACTTAATAAGTATTTTATATAAAAATTTATATAGTAAACCTTCCTAATGCCAGTACCAGAGAGAATGGGGAGTAAATATTTTTCACACATCTCCTCACCACCTCACTAGTCCCCATTCTCTCCAAAAGTTTTCGTCCTCTTATGACATGTGACGGATCTTCGCTACCGGCAGCGACAACGCTCGCTGACATAGGTACAAATGCACCCCCGTCTGCGTCAGGCACGTCCGATACACCACCGCGGGATCTGTCGGCGCGCGCTGCGAACACAACTCGACTGTGAATGCGTACACCCCGCACGTTCGATACAAGAAATTCTCTGACGTCCCCAACGTCCCGCTGTACCGAGGGATGAGGTACGACCCACCGACATCCAGCGTATACCCAGTGATTCGAGACATGTTCTCCCCGAGGGACAAGAAGGTCGACTCATCCGGCACCGGCCGCGATGTATGCATCCAGGGATAGAAGATAAACTCCCCATAGGTATGATAGGAGATCGACACAGAGAGATTGTGCGACTCCGCGAACGCCTTAACCGCCCGCGTCTCATTCTCAGAGAACGGGTACGGCCCGTGATAATTGAAACTGGAATCCTCCATGCAGAAGACACACCCGTACTGCGACGGCAAGAGATAATACAAGACCCACGGGTCATCGTAATTGCGATTCAGGTTCACCCCATACGATGTGACGTTCTTCGCGTAGCCGAAAGGACCATGGTTCGGGACGCAGTTCTTGCGGGAATTCGCCTCCACCCCATCGGGGTTCACCATCGCGATCAAGAACACCTGCGTGCTGTTCAACGTCGAACGGACCAGATCCTCGCTCGGATCCTCGTCAATACGGCCATCATGGTCATTGTCCACGCCATCGATCGGATCCTCATTAAGCAACCCGTCCCCATCATCATCCGTGTTCGGCCTCGAATAATTCTCGACCATGTACTTGATGAAAAACAGGATGACCTCGTAGCCGGGCTTCTCATTGCCATGGTGCGCAGCCATGAACAGGAGGCTCGGCTCCTGCTCCTCCACGCTGACATTGCGAGACAATTTCACCAGCCAGATGTCCCGACCCTCAAATGTCCGACCAATCGACGATACGGACATGATATCAGGATGCTTGGTCGCCAGTGCCTCAAGCTCCTCAGTCAACTCAGCATAGGTATGATAATGATACGGCGCCAACGGACGGGATACCGCAGAGGGACCGAAAACCGACAACGGGACCGACAGTATCAACAGAAGACCGAGACAGACGAGGCTATGAAGTCGACGTGAATTCTGAGAGGCCATGGATCAAGCTTCCCCCAGGCTCCTATGCTCCGGGCCCGTATTTAATGTTTTTCAAAACCTCTCTTTATACATTAAGATAGATCTTTGCCACTATCACTAAGACCGACACTAGGATGAGAAGTGAAAGGAATTGCTTGGTTCCTGAGTTCATAGGTTTCAACCACCAAAGAACAGTATGGTACCTGAACCCTTATATAGGCTCAGAAAACGTTGGGCATTCACCGAACATCCAGCCTGAACGGTATCTTTAAAATCTAGGGGATGCTATCTTCGGACCGCCATGACCGTCTACCTGCAAATCGCCTTGGATTTTATTAATGCAGACCGGGCCATCAAAATAGCGAAAGCAGCGGTCAGCGCGGGCGCCGACTGGCTGGAGGCCGGCACACCACTCATCAAAAGCGAAGGCCTCGACATCATCCGGCGACTCAAAGACGAATTCCCCCACCATCTGATCGTCGCCGATATGAAGACCATGGACACCGGGTCCCTTGAGACTGAGATCGCGGCCAAAGCCGGCGCAGACATCGTCTGTATCCTGGGCGCCGCCGACGACGGCACAATTCGCGAGTCCGTCAAAGCCGCACGCAAGTACGGTGCCAAAATCATGGTAGACCTCCTTAACGTCCCCAACCCCCTGAAGCGGGCATCGACAGTTGAAAACCTGGGGGTGGACTACCTCTGCATTCATGTTGGCATCGACCAGCAGATGCGTGGCATCGGCCCCCTCGACTTCCTCGCTCAGCTTTCCTTAAAAGCACGGATTCCGCTCGCTGTCGCTGGAGGTGTGAACAGCGAGACCGCCCCTGAACTCGTCAAAAGGGGGGCGTCTATCATCATCGTTGGCGGTGCCATCACCAAGGCGAAGGATGTCGTTGCGGCGACCCGGGCGATCAAGAAGGCGATCATGACAAAGAAGCCTATTCCTACCGCTATTCAGAAGAAATATGATGCCCATGCGCTTCGGCAGGCGTTTGAACAAGTCTCCACCCCGAACCTCTCAGATGCGATGCATAAGCACGGGGCGATGCATGATATCCATAGCATCATCCCTGGCCTCCGTATGGTCGGGCCTGCATTGACCGTGGAGACAATGAACGGCGACTGGGCGAAGCCTATCGAAGCTATCGACAAGGCCACTCAAGGCACGGTGTTGGTGGTCGCTGCCCATGGGGGGAGGACCGCAGTCTGGGGGGAACTCGCTACTTGGAGCGCGAAGGGTAAAGGGCTTGCCGGTGTCGTGATTGATGGTGCCGTCCGGGACGTGGACGACCTGCCGGGGATTCGGCTGCCGGTTTTTGCTCGGTCCACGGCCCCGAGCGCGGGTGAGCCCAAGGGGTTCGGCGACATCGGCGGGGAAATCACCTGTGGTGGGCAGCTCGTCCGCACCGGCGATTGGATCGTGGGGGACGACTCCGGGGTTGTCGTGGTGCCTCAGGAGGAAGCCCAGGAGGCGGCAAACCGTGCCTTGGATGTCAAGGAGCAGGAGAATCGGACTCGTGAGGAGATCAAGGGTGGGGGGTCGTTGGGTTCTGTGTTGAAGGTCAAGAAATGGGAGAAGAAAGTCGGCTGACCTTCGTCGTGTTTTTCCGCAATCTGGTTCAACTGCCTAAGGCGTTGTCTTTTTTTGAGTTAGCTGGGTTTAAGGGAGAGCGGGTGCCGGTGAAGATGCATATGGGGGAGCCGGGGAACAAGTTTTTTCCGCAGCCGAGTCTGGTGCGGCCGGTGGTTCGGGAGCTGGTGCGGGTGGGTGCGGTGCCGTTCTTGACTGATACGACGGTGAAGTATCGGAGTCCGCGGCGGACGAGAGAGGGGTACTTATCGGTAGCTCGGAAGCATGGATTTACGGTGGAAAACGTCGGCTGCGACGTGGTCATTGATGATACGGGGGTACCAACGGTGGTGGAGGGGCGGTTGTTTACGGTTGCCACACATTTGAGCGAGGCGCGGGCGGTGGTGGGGGTGTCGCATGTGAAGGGGCATATTCAGACGGGGATGGGCGGAGCGATCAAGAATTTCGGGATGGGCGGGGTGACGCCGGAGTCGAAGAGCGCGATCCATGAGGGCAGCCGGCCGGTGTACCATCGGGAGGGGTGTACGTTGTGCGGGGTGTGCGCGGAGGTGTGCCCGTTCGAGGCGATCACCGTGGGGAAGCGAGGGCGGTCGCAGGATAGGGATGCGTGTTTTGGGTGCGGGGTCTGTGTCGATGCGTGTGCGCAGAAGGCGTTGACGTTTCAGGATGCGGATTTGCAGTTGCTGTTGGCGTGCTCGGCGAAGGCGTGTCTAGGCGGTAAGTGCGGGTTGTTTCTCAATGAGATCAAGCGGGTGTCGCGGGGCTGCGATTGCGACCCGGGTGCAGGCCCGGTGATCGCGCCGGATGTGGGGTACGTGCTCGGTGCGGATGTGGTGGCGGTGGATGCGGCGTCGCTTGACCTGGTTGATTGCGTCGCGCCTGGGGTGTTCCAGAAGGTGAACCGGGTCGATCCTCGGAAGCAGATAAAGTATGGGGAGGAGATCGGGTTGGGATCATCCTCCTACCGCCTTGTGGAGCTGTAGCCTGTTCTATTTGATGAGGGGTTTGCCGATCGGCAGGATGGTTTTGCCATAGGTTTCGTTGATGACCTCGGCTAAGGCGAGGTACACGGCGCTGAGGCCGCAGAGGATGCCTTCGTAGCCGATGAGGTTCGCTGCATCGCCAGTGATGTACCCCCAGTCGCGCAAGGCGAGCAGGTAGAAGAGGATGAACAGGGTGGCGAAGACGACCTGCAGCATCGTATTTTTCTTGAGGGTCGCGATGAACATCATCATGGTGAACAGTCCCCAGAAGAAGAAGTACCAGGCGAGGAAGTGGGCGTCTGTAGCGGCTGAGGCTGCGGCGCCGCCGAGGAAGGTGATGTGCGGGAGCAGGAGGAGGGCGACGAGGGAAAGCCAGAAGAGGCCGTACGAGGTGAACGCGGTCGTGCCGAAGGTGTTGCCGTTCTTGTATTCCATGACGCCGGCGAGGATCTGGGCGAGACCTCCGTAGAAGATGCCCATGGCCAGGACCATGGCGCTGATGGTGAACGCGCCAGTGTTGGCGATGTTCAGCAGGATGGTGGTCATTCCGAAGCCTAAGAGTCCTAAGGGAGCTGGGTTGGCGAAGATGCTCTTTTCACTCATACAAACTCCTCTCCGTGGGGGGAATCCGGCCGTCCCTTAATAATCTATCGAGAAAAACATGGGGGCGATGGGACAACCGCGGTTGTTCAGGACACGGGATGATATTAGGGGAGCTGGCTGACGGTGCCTTGGGTGTTGACGTAAAGGCGGATGATGTCGATAGGGTAGCCCCAGGTGTAGATGAGGTCTGAGGCGGCATTAAGGTAATGTATCTGGATTTCTTTTGTCGCAACTGTTCCTTTGCAGTCCTCGTGGGCGACGACTGCAACGAGGTCCGAGCCGTGTCGTCTGCGGGATTCCTCGGTTCGTTTCTGGATGGATTTTGCGCACGGGCTTTCCGGGTCTGTGGCCAGTGAATGTATTGCTTGCGGCTCCGCGATCATATCTACCGCATCGACATGATAATTCCCTTTAATCCATTTCACGACTGGGTCCTGCGGGCCTTCGTCCCGGCAGGAGATCACGGTCGTATATCGCTGCTGAGGCATGTTGAAGATTCCTCCCGTCTCTTTTTCTTTGAAGTTATTTGAAAAGAACGATGAATCCGCCGACGACCATTAAAATGATGACGAGGACGGCGACGATTTTTATGAACAAGGACCGGAAGTTGCGGCGCTTCGCCATTTGGTTCCTTCACCCCTTCTTCACTTCGACATAGACGCCATCCGGCAGATTGAGGATGGCGCTTCCTTTCTTCCCTTTGATTTGGATTTCTTTTTTCAGCGTAAGGAAGCCATTCTTTATGAGGCTTTCGCTGGGCTTCGGGACATGGACGCCGGGCAGATCCTTGAAGGTAATGTCACTTGTCTTCTCAAGCAGAGTGATGAGGTCCTGCTGATGTCCTTTGATCCAGTCCGTAATCGTCTTGCTCTGTGCTTTCAATTGCGGCCCTAGTTTCGCATAGACGGGTTCTACAGTGGTGACGACCTCATGGACTTGGGGTTTTCCTACCTTGAACTCATGGGTCGTCGGGTACTTTAGGGTGGAGACGATGATTGACGCGTTTTTCTGCAACTGTTTGGCTTGTGCCTCAGGGGCGTATGTTGCGATGGCGTTTATGGGTGCGTTGAGGGCTAGCCCCTGCTCGCTCTTCCATGATCGCATCCGGGCGATGTAGTTCTTCACGGTCTCGCCTGCCGCAAGTTTCTCCATATCGACGAGGATTGGCTCCGGCCAGCTGGCGACATGGATGCTCACCGGGGCTTCGAACTGATGGTAGTAGTCCTGGTAGACCTCCTCGGTGAGGTGCGGGAAGAAGGGGGCGAAGAGGCGCAGCAGCCCATAGCCGATCGTGTAGAGGGTGTACCGGATGCTGTCTACATCCCGGCCGCTGTAGAGGGAGTCCTTGACCATTTCGAGGTAGTGGTCTGCGACCTCGTGCCAGAGGAAGTACTCGACATCCTTCATAGTTGGGGAGTACTCGAAGACGTCCATCCAGTCGGTGCACCGTTTCACAAGCTGGCTGTATTTGGAGAGGATCCAGAGGTCCACGTCCGTGAAGTGTGATGGTTTCTGCGGTGGTTCGGGGACGGCCTGGCGGATGAACTGTTGGACGTTCCAGAGTTTGCGGAGGAGTTTTTGGCCGCGGACGGCATCTTTTTTCCGGTACGGGTTGTCTTCGCCGAGGGCGCAGCTGGCGGCGTAGCAGCGGAAGGCGTCCGCGCCGTACTCGTCGATGACCTTGAGGGGGTCGATGACGTTGCCGAGGCTGGCGTGCATGGGGGTGCCGTCCTCGGAGAGGATGAAGCCGCCCATCATGATGCTCTCGAACGGCGGCTTCTCGGTGAGGAGGGTGCAGCGCAGGATGGTGTAGAACGCCCAGGTGCGGATGATGTCGTGGGACTGGGCCCGCAGGGACATCGGGTAGAGGTGTTTGTACTGTTTTTCGTCTCGTTTCCAGTAGGTGTTGTAGAGGGGGGAGATGGAGGAGTCCATCCAGGTGTCGAAGACGTCCGGGCAGCCGATGAGCCTGCCGCTGCACTTCGGGCATTTCTCTACGGGTGGCTTGTCGATGGTTGGGTCGACGTAGCAGTCTTCTTCTCTGGCGACGATGACGTGGCCGCATTTGTCGCATTCCCAGAGGGGGATAGGGGTGGCGAAGTAGCGCTGTCTGCTGATGACCCAGTCCCATTCCAGTGAGTGGACCCAGTCTTCGAGGCGGATCTTCATGAACTCGGGGTACCAGTGCATGCGGTCGCTTTCTTTGAGGACGAGGTCTTTGAAGGGGATGGTCTTGAGGAACCATTGTTTGGCGTTGATGAACTCGACTGCGGTCTTGCAGCGCCAGCAGACGCCGACGCTCTGGTCCAGGGGTTCTTGCTTGATGAGGAGGCCCTGGGCTTTCATGTCGGTGATGATCTGGGTGCGGGCGTCGATGATGGTCATGCCGCAGTATTTGCCGCACAGCGAGGTCATCTTGCCCTCCTCGTCGATACTCATGTCCAGGGGCAGCTTGTACTTGAAGACCCATTTGAGGTCCTCTTTGTCGCCGACGGTGCAGATCATGACGATGCCGGTGCCGAAGGTGGGGTCGACCGCCTCGTCTTCGACGACCGTGACTTCTTTATTAAAGACTGGGACGGTGACTTTGAGGCCGGAGAGCCAGGGTGCGCGTTCGTCGGTGGGGTGGACGGCGACGATCTGGCAGCTGGGGAGCATCTCGGGGCGTGTGGTGGCAATCTCCAGATAGGTGCCGTGGTGGTCTTGTCCGACGCTGCGGTATTTCATGAGCTCTTCGCTGGGTGGGGTGGTGAAGTAGAATTTGATGGTGTTGAGTTTGGTGGTGCGGTCGTTGTAGACGACCTCGGCGTCGGCCATGGCGGTCATGCAGCGAGGGCACCAGTTGACGGGGAATTCGCCTTTGTAAATGTGGCCTTTATGGTAGAGTTCGATGAACGAGATTTGGGTGATGCGGCGGTAGTACTCGGCGTCGGTCTGGTAGTAGATGCTGGGGTCCATGCTTTCGCCCAGTTTGGTGAACTGGTCGGTCATGGTCTGGATGTTCTTGGTGGCGAACTCCGAGCAGAGTTTGGTGAATTCGTGGCGGTTGATGTCCTTGCGGGTGATGCCGAGTTTGCGTTCGACGCGTTCCTCGATGGGGATGCCGTTGACGTCGAAGCAGAGGGGGAAGAAGACGTTGTAGCCGCGCATGCGTTTGTAGCGGGCGGCGAAGTCGATGTGGGTGTAGTGGACGGCGTGGCCCGCGTGTAGGGGTCCGGAGGCGTAGCGGGGTGGGACGTCGATGCTGTACGGTGGCTTCTTGCTTGCGGGGTCGTAGTGGTAGATGTTCATCTTTGGCCATTGGGCCTGCCATTTGGTTTCGAAGGCTTTTTGGTCGTAGTCTGCCATAGAGCGTCGTACCTTTGGTTGAATGTTTTATAGGGAGAAAGTTCGGTGTGCACAAGTAAATATTTGTTTATAAACGCTTCTACTCTGCGTTGAAAAGAAAAAAAACGAATACAAATCAATAGTCGGAGGACCGTATTCATCAGGGGTTCGTGCTTTCTATGCCTGATTCCCTGGGCGATTAAGCGATGGCACGGTTTTATCTTGGAAATATTTTCGGTAAGAATTTATGGAGGAAATACAATTCAGGTACCCAAATCAAGCAGTGGCATTTGTTATCCTTATGATTGGTATCTCCAGAAGAAGTGATAGTACATCGTGCAATCCACAATCCCCTTCCTGGATTACATATTGTAACATTTTTTTTCTCATAATCACCAGGTGCAATCGCTGAACCGTTATACGTTATTCCAGCAAACCATGGGTACAACCACATTCTGATAAGATTAACTCTATGACCAACAATGCCATAGATTTTTATTTCGCAGGAATAGTTATTGCAGGAGTCTGGACCTTGATTTGATACATTGACCGAGAGAACTACGCTCGTGGTTGTGTTAAAATAAAAACTCGTATTATATAAAATTCAATTCAGGGGAAGGGATTTGAACCCTTGGATGTTTTATCCAGGGTTGTTAATGATTAGCACAAAAGTTGGTTTAAGTCGTGCTAATACTTGAAGCATAGAATCCTTTTTCAGGCATTAAAAATATTTGCAAGTAGAGTAGCTGCTGTCGCGTGCAGGATTATCGCGGCTATTACATAGATTATGAGAATTCTAGAGATATTCGCGCCTATTTTTACAAGTACAGAATCAGCTTTCTTATCCGTGAAGTCCATGTAAAGCTTACGGGTTTCATAGAGAATTGCTGCCACAAATGGAGTTACAAGAATCACAGCCCAGTGGATGTAGATAGCGACAAAATAAAAAGCAACTGAAAAGATCAAAACGGCCATGATAGCTGTCTTGGCGCGTTTACCAAGCCAACGGGCGGTAGTTCTTGTTCCAATTTTCCCGTCAATTTCCCGGTCCGCGATTTCGGCGATAAGGCAAGATGCGAATGTGGGTAGAAAAATAGACAGGCTAAATGCAATCGCGACTGTAAGCGTGCCATTGAGCAAAAAGAAGGCGCTCAGTACGGGAAAAATTGAGAACCCATATGTGTTGGATAAAGTACCTATGAGTGGCCTGTTTTTCAGTCTAATTGGTTTGGTGTATACAATTCCAAGGGCGTATGTAAAAGCGCACAAGGCAATAAATTCTAGATTTCCAGTAAGAAGCACTACGCAAGCAAGGGCGATGCTTGTGAGTATAAAATTCCATTTCAATTGCCTCCATGTAAACTCTTTCAGTAAATAGTTCGCCTTCACGATTCCACTGGATGTAGCTAGTTTATCCTCTTCGATGTCAAAGAGATTATTATAACCATTGACAGCTACTGAAAGCAGATAGAGAGCAAGCTCGCCAAGTAAGAATTTCAAGTGGAAAAAATTTAACCCTGTAAAATATGATCCGACGACAAGGTAAACAGCAATCCCCGGGAGGGCTGCGATACTCCTTTGAATCCTTAGAAATTTTGCCAAAGAGCTATCGCTGCTCGATAATAAGTCCATGACTTTCAACGCTCTATCTTTCATCTACCCAACCAGCAATGCCTCTATGATAAACTCTAAGAATTTATCTTTCATACTTCGTTCCAACTTTTGATATGATAATCTATATCATATATTTATATCTTGCATAATATGAAAGAGGGATTTGTATATCAATAATAACTAGTCTCCTCTATGAAACATCTATTTAAACAGTATACGGGCCTGGTTCATAATTCGTTTCTCCTGTTGGATACATCATGAAGAATTCCCAGGTCTAACGCATCCCTACTTTTTTTCTTCCAAATTATTCGCATTCTAGAATCCGCGGTCGTGTAAACAATTTCTCCTGTTGGGAATTATGAACCAAGCCCCAGTATACACTAACATCCTGGTATGTTTATTGACGGGTAGCTATGCCATCTGCGACTTTGTCATCGCAAGAGTCGTAGGATTATTTTCTGATGCTGAAAATAAACCAGAATAAATTTTATATGAGCTTGACAGATTACGTTGTCGGATGCCCAGGCCATGGTGGGCTTGTGGAGGGATGAGTTCTTGACCGATCCCATAGCTTACAAACTTGCGGAGAAACAACAGGAGATTTCCGTTGCGGAGTTCTTTGAGCGGAATAAGCATATCCTTGGTCTCGGAAACCCGACTCGGGCGCTCGTCACCAGTGTGAAAGAGGCGGTCGACAACGCGCTTGATGCCTGCGAGGAAGCCGGCATCCTCCCCGACCTCTGCGTGGAACTCCGGAATCACGAAGGCGATGAATGCACGATCATCGTCGAGGACAACGGGCCCGGCATCATCAAGCAGCAGATTCCGCATATCTTTGGCCGGCTCCTGTATGGCTCGCGGTTCCATGCCGTTCGACAGACGCGCGGGCAGCAGGGCATCGGGATCTCCGCTGTCGTGTTGTACGGTCAGTTGACGACGGGGAAGCATGCGACCATCATGTCGAAGATCGCGGCAGACCGTCCCGCGGTCGTGACGTCGCTTGCGATGGATACGACCAAGAACCGCGGCGAGGTCGTCGGGCAGGAGATCCAGCATTGGGACAAGCCCAGCGGCACCCGCATCGAGGTCACCATCATTGCGAACTACAAGAACGGGAAACGCTTCGTCTACGATTACCTCCAAAGCACCTCTATTGTCAACCCGCATGCCCGCATCACGTACAAGGATGCCGAGGGTCAGACGACGGTGTTCGAGCGTACGGCGGACACGCTGCCGCCGAAATCCGTGGAGATTCAACCGCATCCCTATGGCGTCGAGCTCGGGACCTTGATCAAGATGGCGAAGGAGTCGAAGAACCGCAAGCTCGCCGGGTTTTTGAAGACCGAGTTCTGCAGCATGGGCGACCGGACCGCGGATGCGGTCTGCCAGGCTGCTCAATTGGACCGCAACCTCAACCCGCGGGAGATGAGCCGCGAGCAGCTCGCGCAGCTCCACAAGGCGTTCAAGACCGTGAAGATGATGGCACCGCCGACGGAGTGCCTCTCGCCGATCGGGGAGATGCTCATCAAACGCAGCTTGAAGAATGAGACGCAGGAGATCTCGCCGGAGTTCATCGTGACTGGCACGCGGCCGCCTGCGGTCTTCTCCGGCAACCCCTTTCAGGTCGAGGTCGGGATCGTGTACGGTGGGACGTTGCCGAAGGACAAGCCGGTGCGGCTCATGCGGTTCGCCAACCGCATCCCGTTGCTGTATCAGCAGGGGGATTGTGCGTCGACCGCGGCGATCGCGAGCATGGATTGGCGGCGGTACGGGTTCGACCAGCCGAACGGCTCCGGGGTCCCGACCGGGCCGGCAATCTTCCTGACGCATCTGTGTTCGACGCAGATCCCGTACACCTCGGAGAGCAAGGAGGCGATCGCGGATATCGAGGAGATCGAGAACGAAGTGCGCCTCGCGTTTCGGGAGTGTGCGCGCAAGGTGCAGTATCATATCCATAAGAAGGTTCGCCGGGTGAAGACCCGGGAGAAGTTCGATTTGATCACGAAGATCCTACCGGAAATCGCGAAGAAGTCGGCCAAGATGCTGGATAAACCAATCCCCTCATTAGATAAAGTCATCACGAGGATCATGGATGTCGTCTGGATCGAGGATGCGATTGAATACGAGAAAGTCAAGCGGACGCCGGGGAAGGCGATGCAGGCGAAGCTCTCCACCGACTTGTCGCAGTTGAAGGACGATGGCGGGTGGATCACGAAGAGCAGCATCCTCATCGTCAATTACAAGAACAAGCCGCAACGGTTCAGCCTCTACGCACTCATCCCGAAGGACGCGGTGGTCGGCACGGTCAAGCCGGCGCCAGTAAAGGTCACCCCGGACTATATCCGCTGGAACCTGGACAGTATCGACCCGACGAACAAGGTCGACGTGTACTTCGAGCTCGCGGGGCTGAACAAGGGAGACTTCGATGAGAATGATCTGTACGTTCAGGGGATTAATCCCACGTACGTGATCGGTGCGGATCAATGGGAGGGCGAGTAACCATGGTTGAGAAGAGCTACAAGGAGGTCATCTCCAAGATCGATAGTATCGCGCAGAAGGTGTACTCCGACCTGCAGAAGGCGGAGATCCCGCATCTGAACCTGTCCACTCGGACGAAGGCGAACATCCGGTTCGATGATAATCTGAACGTCTGGAAGTACGGGAAGCAGACGACGGAGCGGTCCGCGATGTCCCTGGATGGGGCGTACATGCTGCTGCGGACGATGTATATGGTGGACTTCATCAAGGAGATGATCAACCAGAAGAAGTCGTCGACGCTCAGAGAAACCTATTACATCTCTGAGGGCTGGAACCTGGCGAAGTTCCATACGCAGGATGAGTCAGACCTGCTCGCGGAGGACCTTGAGGTCATCACCGGCTGCATGCGGGAGGACTTCAAGCTGCGTCCGGAGGAGGACGGCGCGCGCGTCATCGGCAACCTCGTCATCGAGGAGGTGACCAGGAACAACAAGAAGAAGCGGATCCACTGCCAGGACGATGTCGGCGACGCCGGCTACGGCATCCCCTACAATGTCGAGAAGGAGAAGCTGTCATTCAAGGAGGTGGACGCGGACTTCGTGGTCGCGATCGAGACCGGCGGTATGTTCGACCGGCTGGTGGAGAACGGGTTCGACACGGACTCCCGTGCGATCCTCGTGCATCTTAAGGGGCAGCCGGCGCGGTCGACGCGGCGTTTCATCAAGCGGCTCAACGAGGAAAAACGGCTGCCGGTCCTGGTCTTCACGGACTGCGACCCCTGGAGCTTCCGGATCTACGGCAGCGTCGCGTACGGGGCGATCAAGACCGCGCATATCTCGGAGTACCTCGCGACGCCGGCGGCCCAGTACCTCGGGGTGACGCCCTCGGATATCGTCAACTACAAGCTGCCGACGGATACGCTCACTGCGGAGGACATCCATGCGTTGAAGAGCGAGTTGGACGACCCGCGGTTCCAGGACCAGTTCTGGAAGCATGAGATCAAGCTGCAGCTGGAAATCGGGAAGAAGTCCGAGCAGCAGGCGCTGGCGAAGTACGGGCTGGACTACGTCACAGACACGTACCTACCGGAGAAGCTCGTAGAAATGGGCCTGATGAAGAAATAAAGAGGCTTACGGCCCCCACTTAGCAATTTTCAGACAATACTTTTATATATTAAAGGATACTATATGATATCAATGGATATCTCTCAATATGAAGTAGAGATCAAACGGCACGCATTCATACGTGCCATGGACCGAGGAATAACACCGGATATGATCGAAGCAACCATCAAAGGTGGAACGATAAAAAGATATGGTAAGAGTAACGTGAAATTCAGTAAAAAATACAAACACTTCACGGTAATTTGCGTTGACGAAATCATTGGAAACAGAATAAAAATTGTAACTATAGAAAAGAAGGTGTAATATGAAAAAATGTGGTACGTGTGGAAAACAGATGGAAGAGAAAGAGGCGTTGACTCCAGAGGGAATCAGCTATAAATATTACGCTTGTTCGAAGTGCGGCGATGAGATCGTTGATATGAAGCAGCTTCATGATGTTGCTGACCGATACAGGGCGATAAAGTTATATCGCGCGAAGGTCACAAGATGGGGACAAAGTCTAGGGTTTCGCATTCCAAAAGAACTTGCCACGAAATACCATTTGAAAGCTAACGATGTAGTCTCATTGATACCAGACAAAAATAGCATCAAGATAATTCCAACAGAGAAGTGAAGCACGCCGTTCTCTTCTTCTGTGAAGAAAAGTCAGTTGATACTTTCCTTCTTTTTTCAATTAAGTTGTCGTGGGATTAGGAGATTCATCAACTTCTTGATTGATTATTCCTAATAAAATCTCTTTAATAATCAGGGTTTCTTCTCGAGAAATTACAATTTTTTGAACTTCTAATAAGATTGTTTTTAGGAGCAGTAAAGAGGCTTACGGCCTATATTCAGCACAAATCCAATCTATCTCCCCTTCTCCTTCTCTGAAGACCGTGCATCCGAAAATGTGATGGTTCCGGCAGAATCTGATGTTTATCCTTAATAGCTTAGCTTATCTTTCGATAAAAAAACTGAAAACTGATTGCGAGTATCCAGGTAGATCAATCCATCCGGGACCGATAACAAAAAATTTCCAGTAAGGTCAAGAGGATAGTTGCGATGTGAAAGTTGCAAGCAGAATGCTGACGTATTTCATTGGTATGTTCATTGCTGCAGCGGCCACAGCGTCGCTGGAGGGATCATCTGGTAGCGCAGCTGGAGCACGCGGCGGTCGTCAATGGCGACGAAGGTCTTGCTGAAGATCCCGCCTTTAGCACCGTGCGGCAGCGTCACGGTGTAGACCTGTCTGCCCTTGAGCATCTCCGGCTCAGGAGCCTTCTCCTTCCTGGCTCTCCGCCCCTTCTTCTCCTTCACGACCTTGGGTCGCGTGGATCGGGTCTTCCCCTGATACCGCATGAAAATCAGGGCATCGATGAGCAGGACCAGGGCGACGACGATGACGTCTGCCACAACCCAGTACGTCGGCGAGATTATCGTCCACCGTCCGCCCAACTGCAGGGAGAACACCGCGAAGAGGACGGAAAGGGTCCAGACCGTGAAAATGATCGCGACGATGAGCAACCACAGCGTGATCCGCCGGTACTTCGCCCGGAGCCGTATACTTGCGCCTTCTGGGACGTCCGCAGCCATGCCCTTCCTTCCTGAAGGCCATTATTTGTTCCATGCTTTTAATACTTTCCAGCCGCCTATCGAGCCACCCCTCCCGGGTTGAGTGGGTAGCCCGCCTGGTTCTCCATGACGGACGCTGGACGCCGCCAGAGCCTTGTTTTTTTCAGAAAGTTTATATGCAAGTAGTGACAAATAGTACATTGCTAGTCAAAGACTAGCAAAGGCGCGGAGGTGTTTATGGCGGGAATCAAAATCGTTGGAGCGGCCAGTGACGAGGCGATGGTCGAGGAAATCGAAGACATCGCCAAGGTCTTTGTCTACGAACAGCGGATGAAAAGCTTCACCACACCACTCAGACTCCACTGTCCACAGCCAAGCGTCAAGAAACCGTTTCCCCGACCACCAGCCCATACTCCTCTCGTCACCCCCAAACCAGCCGCAGGGTACGTCAAAGGGTTCTGCTGACGTGCCCCCCTCCTCCTCTTTTTTTCACCCCAAACAACCGAGAATGCTGCATTTCCACCAAGTGAAAAAATTTAAATCCAGTTATGCACTTCCCTGGCGCCAAAGTGATTGCAATGGTTGAATTCGAGACAATGAAAGCCGAAGAAGTGAAGTTTGGAAAAAACAACTTCATCGAAGTCGCCAGAAAGAAGGCCATCGGTGAAGCACTCTCAAAAGAATTCCTCGCGGTCTCCCGCGGGTTCTACCTCCCGGACGGGACGAAGAAATGGAAATCCTCCATCACCCTCCCCGACGAGGAAGACAAGCGGAAACGGATCGCCGAACTCATCAGCTCCTTCTAAAACCCGCAATCGTCCTCTCTCCTCGACCACAAATCAAAAAAAAAGACGGGGAGAGACCCCTTTCTCCTTTTTCCCCAGTCCAAGGACTACCCGTGCTTCATCCGGATGAAGCAGTCATCCTGCTCCCAGATCGCCCAATTCGGGATGTTCCGGTGAAGGAACAGCCGCGGCCGGTCCCGCGGGTGACGGAAATTATGGTGCTCCGAGTGCGCAAAGAACGACGGCAGCCGAGGACACACCAACCGTCTCACGATGAACCGCGAGGCTAGCATGCAGCCCAGCAACTCCCCGACCAATAACACCACCAGCCCCCACCACATCAGACTGAGCGCCGGGGCGCTGATCTCATAGAAAAGAAAGAGAGACCAGAACCCACCGAAGGTGACCGCGGACACGACGAAGAACCCGAAGTACGTTAAATCAAGCGTCAACGGCACGGCATGTGTGCCAAACCGCACCAGCCCCCACGTCTCGTACACATGCAGGAGCAACAACAACATCGCAGCCGGTCCCACCAAAAGGCCGAACACGAGGATCACCTTGCCCAGATCCGTCTCCGCGGAGACGAACCGGACAGACAGCACCATCCCGATCAGGACGAGGACGTACCCGACGAGAAACACCGTCCGCAGACAATGGAACCGATGAACCTCAATCGGGGACGAGGGACGGTCATCACAAGAAGCCTCAACTGGCATGTGCTCAAACGACGACGCAGGCATCGCATTCCTCCTAGAGTGCACACAAGGAAACACACTCCTGCTATAAATTAGTTATTATTCCCCCGGAAAAGCCAGTAGCAAACCATCCAACCCATCACCACCGTCGGCCAGGACCAGACTCGCCCCCCACCCCAGGAGGATATATTTATAAGTCTGAATTAATTAAGGTAAAATCAAGAATAAAAACACCCTGAGGATCCCTCATGAAAACCCCCTGGATACCCTGCCTGTTATGCCTCCTTACCCTCATCACACCAACCGTCCTCGGCTCCTGCGGATGCACGCTTGACTCCCTCACGACGACCGGCACCACGCCCTGGCTGACCCCCGCAGACATCGCCACCATGCAGCAACACGCAACAGAAAACGGCTGGACGTTCACGGTCGGAGAGAACCCCGCGACCCAGCGCCCATTCTCACAGCTCTGCGGACTCGTCGAGCCAGCAGACTGGTGGGTCAACGCCAGCTTCGACCCCTGCCTGCCCACCACCACCCTCCCGGACCGATGGGACTGGCGGGACCACAACGGCGTCTCCAGCGTCAAGGACCAAGACGGCTGCGGCAGCTGCTGGGCCTTCGGCACCGTCGGACCCATGGAAAGCGCGATCCTCATCCACGACCACGTCGAAGTCGACCTCTCCGAACAATGGCTCGTCAGCTGCAACCAGAACCACTGGGGATGCAACGGCGGCTGGTACGCCCACGACTACCACCAATGGCGTACTGACACATTCGACGGCTCAGGCGCGGTCCTTGAACAGGGCTTCCCGTACGTCGCCGAGGACGCACCCTGCGACGGCCCCTACCATCACCCGTACCACCTCGACTCATGGAAATACGTCGGCGTCAACCAAGGAGTGCCCAGCACCGAGGCAATAAAGAACGCAATCTACACCTACGGGCCCGTCTCCAGCGGCGTCGCCGTCAACGAAGCCTTCGGCGCCTACACCGGCGGAGTCTTCAACAACAATTCCCCCGCGAACATCAACCATGCGGTCACCCTGGTCGGCTGGGACGACACCCTCGGCGAGCACGGCTGCTGGATCCTGAAAAACTCCTGGGGACCCTACTGGGGCGAGAACGGCTTCATGTACATCGAATACGGCTGCTGCAAGGTCGGCTATGCCGCCGCCTACGTCGTCTACCCCCCGAAAACCGGCATCGAAATCCACGGCGGACCCCTCGGCCTACGCGTCCGACTCTACAACCCAGCCACAACGAACCTGACGCAGCTGAAATGGACGATCACGATCACCGGCGGCCGGAAAAACGACATCAACCTCAGCTTCTCCGACACCATCGACACCCTGACGCCAGGACAGGCCGAGACGCAGCGGATCCCGCTCCTCGCCCTTGGCAAAGTCCAAATCCAAGTCCACACCACCGCGAAGAACGCCGGCAAACAGACCGTCACCACCACCGGCCTCCTCCTCGGGTTCCTCCTCATCGTAAACACCCCATAAAAAAACAACTCATGGACATGCAACTTGGGAAGCACAGTGTCATGAAACGAGAGATGTGCCCCTTTTGCGGGCATCGGTGGATCTGCGAATCGCGGGAGAACCCCATCCACTGCCCCAACTGCCAACAGGAGTTCTTCGAACCACAACGGATCATCGACACCAAAGTCAACCGAGAATTTTAACAAAAAAATCAGGTTTAAAAAGGGATGGGAGATTCGCACTCAATACACTTGGGATGGCGAGCACCGCATGGCAGACTTCCTGACCGAGGAGGGAACCCTCATCCTCACCGGGATGATCATCACCTTCATCACCGGCTTCCTCTACACCACCACCGCCCACGGCTTCAAAAGCGGCGGCAGATACCGCCAAAAACACGAAGCCGTCGTCATCTACATCGGCAGCATGGGCATCCTCGGCCTCCTCACCCCTGTCATCGCCGAACTCTCAAAACTCATCATTAAGCTGGTCCCCATCATCAGCATCTTCGGCGTCTTCGTCATCAGCGCCAACTTCATCCTCCACCAAAACATCAAAAAATGGCGCCACACATCCGTCTCATCCCTCCTGATATACTTCACCGGCGCCTTCCTCGTCGTCCTCGGCTACCTCATCGCCTCCCTTATCGCCTAACCTACCTACAACACAAGCTGTTGAAACATCGCCATTGGTTCCATCGAAGTCAAAGCAGATACTAGTCTAGATTATAGACAGGGAGAAAACAGTAAAATTTCCTTAGATTCTTTGGTTATTTGCCATTGAGTCTTCGTTTTTTTATTCGAGCTAACAGATTTGACCAGGGTTTTTCCTCAGATACGTCAGCGACTGCCTTACTTCCACAGTTCGGGCATCGTAAGGTTACTTTTCGTCCTGCATTTTCCTCATAGTCGATGGTTGCCCCACATTGTGGGCAGGTGGTGCTTTTTTTGCTGCTCTCCGCTGGCTTGAGCACGTATTCATAAAAGACTGTTTCATCGATGACATAGAAGGTATTGTTCTTGTCGTTCTCGTTTTTTGGGGAATAATGGATGATGGGCTTCCCGAGTTCCTCTCCGATTTTAGCGAGATCCTGGATTGACTTAATGGAAACGATGCGGGCTTCCGCAGCATCCGGATGTTCGTCTGCTTCGACAATCCACTCGTTATATTTCTTCTTGATTTTTTTGACCTCGGTCACTGTATTTGTTTTTGTTTCGACAGGACTCGCGGTGAATAGTACAACTGAGGCCAGCCCGAGGAGGGTGATAATGCTGATGATGGACCAGTTGTTTCTCTGGGATTGGATATTAGGGGTCTCTATCGTTATTGTTTTTGTTAATGATCCCGGGTCGCTGGAGATCAGATTCTTTGAAACATCGATGGTTCGCTGTCCGAGGGTCAGGTTGAAGGCGGGGAAGAAGGATGTGAAGACGGCCCCTTGGTTTGTATGCGCGGTGATAGTCACATGGCTTTGGATGATGAGGACGGGGTTTTGGGCCGGGACGCCGGTCTCTGTATTGATTTCTTCTAAGACTTGTTCGAAGTACGCGTAGTCGATGGGGAAGTCCACGGTCGCGGTGGCGTACTGTCCCATGGCGCTGAAGGGGGTTTGGGGGCGGAGGGAAAAGGTTTTGCTCCACAGGTTGGTTTGGATGATGCCTAGGATGCTGCAGTTGCCGCTGATGGATGAGGTGGTGTTGATTTCGTAGGTGTAGGTGAACGTGGCGTTGATGTGGTCCAGGAGTTGGGTGAAGATGATGCCTTCTTCTGGGTAGAGGACGGTTTTATTGTAGATAGTGTTGTTGTGGAGGTAGATGAGGTAGGTGAAGCGGCCGTTGTTTGAGTAATGGACGATGGTTTGGGTCTGTCGTTGTGTCGTGGGTGTTTGGTAGGCGAGGTAGGTGCTGGTGAGGGCGTAGATGAGGATGACACTGATTACGGCAATGATGATGTACCGCGGTGTCCGTGGGATGGTTTTTCTGGGGAGGGTCCTGGCTTTTCTGTTTTTGGCTCTACTCATGGTGCATTCTCTTTTTTTTAGACTTTGATGCCTGCTTTTCTGGCGAGGTCTTTGACGAGGATTTGTATCCATCCTATCTTGGGGATGGTGAAGATGGATTTGCCGATGATTTGGTCTTCTTTAATGGGGGGGATGTCGGGGTCTTTATTGGCATCGCCTTTGGTGGTATAAAGTGTCTGGCCTTGTTGTGAGGTGATGTTGATGACGCGGTGGATAAGGGTCATGTTGTCGTTGTTGAATTGGATGATGTCTCCATTTTTGAGGGTGGCGGGGTCGGTTTTTTGGATGATGGCGAGGTCGCCGACTTGGAGTTCTGGTTGCATGCTGCCGCTGTAGATGACGGTGGGTTTGACGCCGAGGTATCCGAAGGAGAAGAAGACGATGAGGACGCTGAAGACGGTGACGGCGGTCCAGCCATAGCCGTCGGCGGTGGTTCGGTGTGGTTTCCGGTGTTTTTTGATGCCTGGTTCTCGGATGGAGTTTTGGATGAGGGAGTAGCCGATGGCGGGGATGATGGTGCCGATGAGGGCGAGGATGGTCCAGTGGGGGTTGGGGAGGATTGGGGAGAACCAGTCGAAGGCGGTGAGGATGCCGATGTAGCTGAGGGAGGCGGTGGCGCCGCCCATGTAGGAGAGGTAGGAGGCGAGGAGGTTGATGGCGATGGCGGTGATGACGGTTTTTCCGAGGAATTCGAGGAGGATGATGGGGGTGTTTGTGGTGAGGGTGAGGATCTGGGTGATGGTGAGTTGGAAGGCGGCGTAGATGACGGTGGCGGCGATGAGGACGAGGGTGGTGTGCCTGCGGGTTTGCGTGCCGCGTTTTATGAGGTAGGCGCGGGTGATCTCGGTGCCGGTGAGGAGGGAGGCGACGAAGACGAGGTTGAGGATGAGGGGGGTGGGGGTGAAGCTGTTGGGGCTTTTTCCGAAGCCGGTGAAGACGCCGACGAGGATGAGGAGGGTGACTTGGAGGCCGCCGATGAGGAGGCCGGCCTGGAGGGGTGAGTTGCCGAAGTACCAGTGGGAGACACGTTTGAACTTGAGGATGTTGAGGTCTTCGTTTTTGGCGACGAGTAAGGTGAGGATGGCGAGGCCTATCCAGAGGAGGGGTTGGAGGAGGTAGGTGCCGATGGTGCCTTGGCTAGGGAGGATGGTGTTGGATGCCAGGTAGAGGAGCCCGAGAAGTCCAAGGATGAGGTACCACATAGCTTCAAGTCTGTTACTATGATTCTTGTATATAAAAAATTATCTTTGGGAGGGTGGCGTCGTTTTCACCTGTTTTTTTCTCCGATTCCTTCGAGAGAAAGGCGTGGTCTCCTGTTTTTTATTTATTAATCTTAATAAAAGGAGGCGTTTTTCTTAGGTTTTCCGAGGTTTTAGATATCGTTTCACGAGCCAGATGACGATGGCGACGAAGAGGAGTATGGTGACTACTATCAGGAGGAGTGGGAGGGGGCTGAGGAGGGGTGCTCGGGAGGTTTGAGCGAGGGCGGTGGTGGAGCTGGTGACCGTGATGGCGACGGTCTTGGTCTGGCGGTGGCCGCTGCTGTTCGTGACGGTGAGGGTGACGGTGTAGTTCCCGGGCTTCGCGTAGACATGGGTGATGGTCATCCCGGTGCCGGTGGTTCCATCCCCGAAGTCCCAGGTGTAGGTGAGGGCATCCCCGGTGAGGTTCGTCCATCCTGAGGCGTTGAAGACGACGCCTTTGTTTGCTGGGATGACCGAGGGGATCTCGATCTGCCCTTCGGGGTGGGAAACTGTCTCAGCGGCTGCGGTGACCGTCACGGTGAGGGTGGGGGACCAGCTGCTGTTCTCTCCAGGTTCGTCTTGCGCGAGGACTCGGACCAGGTAAGTGCCGTTCGTCGTCCAGTGATGTTCCATGGAGATCGTGGTGTTCGGCGCTTGCCATGCGCTCCAGTCACTGATCGTCCCGTCTCCCCAGTCGAAGCGGTAGCGGAGGCTGTCGCCGTCCTGGTCGACTACTGAGCTGGTGAACGTGGAGCCGACGCCGATCTCAAGGAGGACTGTGCCGCGGGGTCGCGCGGGTGTCTGCGGGGGATGGTTCTCTGTCGCGCCACCGTTGCCTGGAGGCTCCCCGCCTTGCGGGGGGTTGCCGCCGCCTTGCTGAGCCTGGGTGGAGAAGTGGTACGTCTTGTTGGTCCACCCGTGTCCGTCAGTGGCTCGGACAACCCAGGTGTAGGTGGTCGAAAAGGCAAGGTGTGTGACGGTGCAGTTCTTGGTGCCGTTTACGGAGGCGGTGCCTGAGCTGCTGCCGATGTTAGGAATGGTGGTGATCGTCCAGTTGAAGTCGTCTCCTTCCTGGTCTCGGATCGTGATGTGCAGCGTCGTCGATTGGGTGGACAGATCGCTGGATCCGTTTGCAGGGCTGGGGCTGGAGACGACGGGAGGGGAATTGACGGTCACGTTTTGAGTCGTGAAGGTGTAAGTCGCGTTGGTCCAGTGGTGGCCGTCGTAGGCGTGCGCGGTCCATGAATAGACAGTAGAGTAGGCGAGGCCGGAAATCGGACAGGTTTTGGTGCCGTTGCTTGCGGAGGTTCCAGAGCTGCTGCCGATGTTCGGCGTCGTTGTCATGGTCCAGTTGAACGGGTCTGCCTCGGGGTCCCGGATGAGGATGGTGAGGGATGCTGTCGAGACTGATACGGTGGTTGAGCCGTTGGCGGGTGTTGGGCTGGTGAGGGTGGGTGGATTGTTGACGGGCGCGTTCTGTGTCGTGAAGGTGTAGGTTGCGTTCGTCCAGTGATGCCCGTCGTAGGCCTTGGCGGTCCAATTATACGTGGTTGAATACGTCAAGCCGGAGACGCTGCAGGATTTGGTGCCGTTGCTTGCGGATGTACCTGAGCTGCTGCCGATGTCCGGCGTCGTTGTCATGGTCCAGTTGAACGAGTCTCCCTCGGGGTCTTGGATTTTGATGCTGAGAGTCGTGGTGGTTATTGGTACGGTCGTAGAAGCATTCGCTGGGCTGGGATTGGTCAAGGTGGGGGGGTTGTTGATCGGTGCGCTCTGTGTCGTGAAGGTGTAGGTTGCGTTCGTCCAGTGATGCCCGTCATAGGCTCTCGCGGTCCATGTATAGAGGGTTGAATAAGCCAAGCCGGAGACGCTGCAAGACTTGCTCTCGTTGCCTGCAAGGGTTCCTGAGCCGCTCCCGATATTTGGTGTCGTGGTGATGGTCCAATTGAATGGATCCCCTTCAGGGTCTCCGATCGTGATGCTCAGCGAGGTGGTGCTAATCGGGATGCTTGTGGAGCCGTTCCCTGGGCTGGGGTTGGATAGGGCTGGCGGGTTGTTGACTGGCGCGCTTTGCGTGGTGAAGGTGTACGAGGTGTTCGTCCATTGATGCCCATCGTTCGCCCGCACGGTCCAGGTGTACGCGGTTGAGTAGGCCAGGCCTGATACTGCGCATGTCTTGGTTCCATTCGTCGATGAGGTTCCCGCGCTGCTGCCGATGTTGGGTGCTGTCGTGATGGTCCAGTTGAAATGGTCTCCATCCTGGTCTTGGATGGTGATGCTCAGGGACGAGGTGCTGATCGAGACGCCGGTCGCGCCATTGGTAGGACTGGGGCTAGTCAACGTGGGGGGATGATTGATTGGCGCGTTCTGGGTGGTAAAGGTGTACGTCTCGTTCACCCATGATTCTCCGTCAGTGACCCTGACGGTCCATTGGTAGGTTGTTGCGTAACTCAGGCCAGTGATCGTGCAGGATTTGGTCCCGTTGTGGACGCCTGTTCCTGAGGCGCTTCCGATGTTGGGGCTTGTCTGAATTGTATAGTTGAACGTGTGTCCGAGTGCATGCGTGATCTGGACGCTGAGCGATGTTGTTGTAATCGGGACTGTGGTGGATCCATTGGTCGGGGATTCGCTGGCGAGGTGGATGTTTTCTTGTGGCGTGTCTGAGAGCCGGAGGGTCTGAGCTGGGTCGCCGAAGAGGTGGCTACTGTACCAGGCGTAACACCAGGCGTGGCTGTAGCTGTCGATGTACGTGCTCATCTTGTCCTCGGAGTAGGCCTGGGCTCTGCCGAGCTGCCAGTTTTCGGTGTGAGCGGATTGGTTGTTGAAGAAGTAGTCCCAGAAGTAGCACTCGAGGGCTTGGCTTGCGCCGTCCGTGTCGTAGTAGCTACCGTAGCCGTAGCCGGTGTTGAGGATGAGGGCGAAGGCGTTGCGTCCGGCGAAGCGGCACTGCAGTTGTTCGGAGCCGGCGTAGCCTTCGTGGAAGCGGCCGGCGAGGCATCCTTGGGAGTAGCCGAAGAAGGGTTTGGCGTTGATGCGGTCGGACCACCAGGTGAGGCCGAAGGGGCTGTTCCAGTCGCTGTGGTCAAGGTGGTTGATGATCGAGGCGTTGTCGTCCTCGATGGAGTCTGAGAAATACTCTGGGTAGTTACTTCCGAGGTCGGCATGATAGTATGTTTCGAAGTCAATGGTGGAGGCTGGGTGGGCGGTGTTCCATTCTTGGAAGCCCGTGAAGGTGCGGTAGGTGTCGGTGCCGAGCCTGAGTTCCTCCATGTATTGTTTGGAGGTGGCGCTCCAGCCGAGGTTGCCGCCGGCGAAGACTGCTTGATGGAGCCAGTCGCCGGAGGCGCTCAGATCATACCAGATGATCTTTTGGACCGCGTTGGAGACCATGGAGGCGTTGTAGGCGGCGATGCGGCCGATGTACAGTTCTGCGTAGAGGTTGTTGGCGCCGCTTCCTGCGCTGCCGCCCCAGACGTTGTCTGTGGCGTCCCACCAGGTACCGTCGAGGTGGCTGTAGTACATGTCGCAGGCCATGGTTTGATAGAGGTCACCAGGGAGATAGCGGTCGGTGAAGAGTCGGTAGGGGACGATCTGGTCGCTGGGGGCGCTGTCCCAGTCGCCGCCGAGGAGGATGTAGTCGGTCTCCCAGTTCTGGTAGGCGTCTTTGCAGAATTCCCTGATGTGGGCTTGGCTGTCGTTGTAGAGTGCGGTGGTGTTCCAGTAGGCGTGGCAGGCGTCGATGTCTTGGACGGTGACGATGGTGCCGTTGAGGCCGTCGTGGGTCTCGCGGTGGGTGATGAGGCTGGTCCAGTTGTAGGGGTAGCCGGTCGTGCTCTTGAGGCTGTTGCTGGTGATGATGACGTAGGGGTAGTGTCCGGAGGCGCTGCACAGGCCGTCGGTCCGTAGCGGGTCATCCCCGAGGGGGGCGTCGATGGTCGGGTTGTAGGCTGTCAGGAGTGAGGGGTTGTCGACCAGGCCGCGGATCGCTGCTTGGTCTGCCGTGTTGTCTCGGAGGAACGTGGTGGCTTTCCCGAGCCGTGTAGCGTCGGGCTGCTGGAGGTCTATGGTGAGGGTGAGTTCTGGGTAGTAGGATAAGGAGCCGGTTTTCGGGATGTACCGGACGGGATGAATGGTGAGGGTGAGGATGGTGTATCCGCGGCAGTAGCCGATTCCCTGGTTTTCATAGATGGTGTCGGATACCGGGGTTGGTGAGGCGTAGGCGCTCGTGTTCATGACGAAGGCGGGGATCTCGTCTGTACCGGGGTGGACGAGTTCTTGCGCTGGGAGGACCGGGGTGTCCAGGTGAAGGTCGATGGTGCCCTGTGTTGGGGTATGGATGCTCGTGACGGTTGCTCCCGGGGGGAGGAGCAGGTGGGCGGGGAAGACCGGCAGCGCCGGGAGGCCGGGCTGCGATGAGGCGAGGCATTCGTCCATCTCGATTTTGGTGAACGTCCGGTTGTCGAGCTGGATTTCGGTGAGGGTCGGGGTCCTGAAGGAGAAGGTGTAGCTCAGCGATGCGCCTGAGCCGGTCGTGTGGGAAGGTCCGGCTATCGCAGGAGCCGCGGTGGTACTGAGAAGGAGGAGGATGACCGGGATGGTATGCAGAAGGCTGGATGTCGTTTTCTGTGTACCACTTCCCTTGTTAGTCCATCGTCTCACTATGACTCCTTCCATCTCGTTATCTTATATGTTTTATATAAATGCTTATAACTGTTGGTATGAAATATGGCATTATGGAAGAACGCCATGAAACGCGGTCTTGAAATAGTTGAATATAAAAAAAGAAATGAGAGATGAATTGGGGGGTTGGTTTCTCCCAATCCAGCTCATGTGGTTAGGGGTTTGTGGTCGGTTCTATCACTTATTTATGGTATTGGCGTGTATGGGAACTCGTTCCACTGGACTAGTTGCAGTGATGCATGTCCAACGGCGCACTTGCCCTGCAAACTGTCGAGTTGCGGCAAGTGGATGCAGAATACACAGTGCACTACATCACCAGGATGGAGCTGGGAGCCAAGACCTATCGGAACCGGTGTTGTGCCAGTACCCGTAGTTAATGTATAGGTCAGGTACTGATCGATCCAGCCAGATGGCGTTCCACCGGGGTTAGGGTCATAGGTCATCGTCATGCTGTTTACTTTCACGGGTATGGTTCCGGTGTACGTGAAGTCGAAGTCACAGCAGAAGTCGATGCAGGGGAAGATGTTGGTCCATGTGAGTTCAACATCATAGCCTGTCCCGGGTGCGGCTGTCGCACTCGCAATCGGGCCTAGAACAATGGCAGTAGGATAAAGTCGCTGAACTTCTGTTATCCCAAGGCCTGTGTGGTCAACGTAGATTTCATGGGTGGGTGCTCCCGTTCCATAGACTTTGTAGACCCATGTCCCAGAGAAGGTGGAACCAATAGTATGGGTCACAGTCGCGGTCGTTACGCTTCCATGCACGGTTATGGTGTCCGTGAACCCTGCGTAGCTAATGCCGATACCAGCTAGCGCCATTACAGATACGGCGAATATCACGCCGAGTTTGTTTTTCATGTCTTTTTTTCCTCCTTTATGGTTTCTCTGCCCTGATTTCTTTTTTCAGGCGGAGTTCAAGGCTGAGCGTCTCCGCCGTTTGAACTGCCAAGTCCGGGACCCCCGGACTCAGGTATTCTTATTTATTTATGGGTCGACTTCGATGAAGGTGTGCTGAACTACGTATCCATGCTGCACTCCATCGAAGGGATATCCAACGACGAGCACGGCCATATTTTGACCGGTCTGCGGGACGAAGTACTTCCCGTTGGCGAGCGCAGCGTTGATCATGCCCCAGACGATAGGATCAGTGCCGGTGTAGCCGTGGTCGATGAAATACCAGATCGCGAACTGGATCTGATCCTTCTGCAGCTGACTCGTCACTGGTATCTTGTGGTTTATGAGGTAGTTGACGCATGGCCAGCTATACCAATAATTCCCGTTCCAGTTGGGATGAGCCAAGAAGAACGATTGGTCATAGCTTGAAAACAGCCTTACGTTGTACAAGTTGCCTGGGACGATGTACGTGTCTTCGTCGTTGCACCAGCCGATGTAGGACCCATCATGGACGGTATACCCGGTCCCGACGTTGCTGAGGACCGTCTGCCAGTAGCTAGAGGGTCCGTAATGGTAGTAGACTGCGTTTATTGTCCCCGTCGGGAGATTCAACTCTTTTGGTCCGGTGGTCTGACCGCACAGGTCGTTCCACTGCTGGACGCTGACGGTGACCTGCAGCGAGCCCGTTAACCCCTGGTACGCGTTGTTCTGGGGGATATGCACCCATACGATGATCTCGATGATATCGGTTGGGTGTACCTGCGCGCCGACGCCGACTGTACTCCACTGGCCATTCCGCAACATCTTCAGCTCTACCCTAATCTCGTTGTTGCTGATCAACGGCCGTATCCATTCAGCGCCGTTGAGCGGCGTCAGGGTGATGGCCTGGATCTTCACCGGAATCGTCCCAATCGTCGTTTTCACATCTGCTTTGAATTGGATGCAGGGGAACAGCTTGTCGAAGGTGAACGTCGCATCGTAGGGGCTCGGCCCGGCGGCTCCGGTCGCTGACGACACCAACACTATCGTACTGCCCGGAAACATCGTGGCAAGCTCCGCCGAAGTCAGGTGCTCATAGTCCACATAGATCTCATGCTGCGGTGGGCTTGTCCCGCCGTAGACCTTGTAGACCCAGGTGCCCGAAAAGTCTTGTATGTTGAATTGCACGGATGCGCACTGGACTGTACCGTGGACGGTGATGGTGTCTGTGAATGCCGCATAAGAGATCCCGATCCCAGATAGCGCTAGGACTGACACTAGAAACATTACGCCGATCTTGTTCTTTTTCAAGGTTACCTTTTCCTCCTTTTCAGTTACTTCTGCTTTGATTTCTTATGCAAGGCGGAGTGCAAAGCCGAGTGTCTCCCCCAGATATACGAACGAAAACGGAACACCACGTTCCTGCTATCATTCGCCTACAAAAAATAAATACCCTCGGGGTTATAAGAAGAGCAGAAGCATTGTTCTAGAACAATGTTCTATCTCTCCCGTTGTTTTTGCGGGTGTGAGAAAAAAGTTACCAAAAAAATTTTCCGTTCAAATGAGACTGCACTTTTTTAATATCCTTCATAAAAAGATGACCCTTTTCAGTTAGCTGGTAGGCCGAATAGGGATTATGATCGTTATCGACCGTCACCTCACGGATGAAGTCATTGCTTATAAGGAACATGAGATAATTCTTCAGTAGTGTGTAGCTCAGGTTCACCTGGTAAAGGATCTGCGTCTTTCGGGCACTGTTCTGCGTCAGCGTCAAAATCTCCTGCATAATATCGATTTCTGACCGCCGATTGTTGAAAATATTCTTTTCCCCCGCAATAAAGAGGCCGTAGGCCCCCATACTCGGTACACCTCTTCTATTATATAACAGTTACCATGAAAGAGGAGTAAAATTCACGATAAAAATAAAACCATGGCCCAGAGGAAACCGACGCACCGCCTACGGAAGCAACCCGACGACGCGCTGTTTGCGTAAAAAAAACCGCGCTCAGCACGCCTGGACGCACGCAGAAAACAAAGACATATTACTTCATCTCCTATGAGCGGTCACGCAGTGACAGGTTTAAAACACATGGGTTTTTGTGCGAATCAAAGACAAAAGAAAAAAAAGAAAAAAAGAGGAGGGTTACTTTACCCCAAGGACGAAGAATGACAATACCGTCGCTTTCGCAGTTTTCTCTATAAAATGATCAGGAGTTTCGACCTTAATCATAACCCTCGGCATTCCGAATCCAAGGATTAAGCCTGTTTTGATATCTACGGATTGACCAACAGAGAGGGAGGGTATTGTCCCGTTACTTTTCTTGCCCAGAATGATGAGACCTTTTTCTAAGACAATACTCCATTTCACGCTACTGAGATTGACCGTACCAGTATTCTTTATGGTCGCGTGTACGCCGATTCCACCTTTCAATCCATTTATTTCAACATCAGATGTATAGGGTATAGCAAACCCGTCAATCTCAGTGAGGTTGGTTCCAAAAATACCGATCTTTGTGCATGCTGCCGTGTTTTGATCACAGTAGTACAACGCACCTTCATTTTCTGTTCCATTCTGAGTTAAAGCTGCGAGGTATAATTTATCATTATCTTTATCAAATGCCATATCTTGACAATGGTTGAGATAGAAGCCGAAATGACCAATTAAACTGATATGTGCAGTCGTTTTGTTGATAGCATAGAGAGACCCCGGGTTCCCTACTTCTTCCCCATACAGGTTCCCTTTGGAATCACATGCAATACCTATCATAACATGTCCCAGATAGGAACCCACCCGTGTTGCGTTACCTGTGAGCATATCGATAGTATAGAGGTTAATGGGACTACAAGCATACATGGTGCCAGTTGTGTCATCATACGCTAGCCCTTGCAGACTCTCATCATCGTGGGTATTAGAGGGACCGACTAGAGTCATTTTCCCAGTTGTGGGGTTGATCTTCCATATCTTAGAGTTATTATCTGACCACCCTGAATATTCGCAGCCCCACCAGACGCCATTCGCCCAACAGCCACCAGAAAGGAAATATTTCGAGGTCGCATTAGTAATATTGTTGATGGTGCCAGGGTTATCCAAGGTGAACGAAACAAGCTCCTTACATGGATAAGGAGGGTATACCTTGGATCCGTACACAGTTTTCCCAAGTAACGTACTTATCTGAGAAAGCGGTGACACCGAAGGAGCTCCTGTGTTTCCAGCGAACGGAGACGTAACGGGTGTAACTTCCGTGACATTTTTATTTATCGGCGCTGCCACTGAAAGAACAGTGGCGAACATCAGCATACCTACACATATTCCTATGATTTTCGTTTTCATTTCTTTTTTCCTCCTTCTATTTTCTAAAATTACCAAAACAGGATTTACTTTAACCAGCTATTCTGTATAAGAACCTGTTCCTCCTTGCCATTTGTTATCCTGTAGCTTGATATAAATGTCTGTAAAAGATAAAAATACATGACAGAAGGGATTCAGAACCTGGTTTTACTTCTTTAAAAACATATCTGCAGAATCCCCTATTTTAACGAAGAAGTCAGACCAAGAGCCTCGCCCTGACACCAACATCGTCGCCCGACTTTTCTCCTGTAGACGTTAATGGGCCTGATGCGACTTGCATCTGGTCACTAGGAGTTATTCTCGGGGACAGAACGCGGTTTTTAGGCCTATCGGTTTTAATGACGGTTGAATCCGACTCTCTCTTTCTTTTCTTTTTTCTTATTGCACGTTTACACGCCCACATCGGGATTCGAATACTGAAATACCGGTAGAATATGCTTATCTGAATCTGTAGACCGGTACCAAAAAAACCAGTGCCTTCGAATCCTGATTCGTATGGAAATCCCAAACGATTTAACATTAAAAAACTATATCGTTTTCCGTATGGAACGAACAATTCGTGAGATCAACGACAGTATGATTCTCACCCTGCCGAAGCGAGTCTGTGATCTCTACAACCTCAAAGCAGGAGACCGGTTGAGCATTGAACCCATCGGTGCTGGTGAACTACGAATAAGAAAGGTTCCTTAGAAGCAGTGACACGGTTTTGACTCATGTTTTATGCTAATCGATGATAAAAAAAAAATTGAATGTGACATCCTCCCCGGCATAAATGCCGGGGCTTCCGGGGGTTAGGCTGTCCCCGGAAACCCGTCAAGGGTGGCTTGTTGGAATCGATGGTTTCTGACGTAGTTGATCACGGTTTCTGTATTGGCGTCGCCAATGGTGCGGAAGAATTTCCCGGGGCTCCAGAAGGCTCCCCGGGGGTACCGCATTCGGAAGGCGGGAATCCGTAGGAAGATCTCATGGGAGGAGGCTCCTTTGAGGAGGTGGAGGGCGGAGGAGACGCTCATGGTCGCCGGGAGGCCGGCAACCAGGTGGATGTGGTCCGGCATCACACTGAGTTCGATGACGGTGATGTGATGCCGTGCTGCTACATCACGCACCACATTCTCGATTAGTTTTTGGATTTCCTCCCGTCGCATCATGTGGTAGCGGTATTTCGGGCACCATTCCAAATGGTATATATTCTGGCCTACGCTATGGCTACTGCTAATAAGTTCCATACAAGATGTCCTGGGCAGGTGCTTCAGAGCGCCCGCGACTGCGGGCGCGTCCACCCAGTACGTGGTAACGAATTTTTGAAGAAAAATGACGCGATTCATCCCCACGCTAAAGCATGGGGATTTCTCGCTTAGAAGACATTAATTGACATTATTTTTATGTTGGATAACCACAGTCAAATCTTGCTCTCTTTGCAACACCCTTAATTTCACCACCAAGGGAAATTAGGGGGGTGACAGAACTCGTTCCAAAGAATCCATACAAAGCAAATGTACACCAGGAACAGGTGACATCAATAGGTATATCACCGTCACCAGATACTTTAGTTCCACCTGTGATTTTTAAATGCGTATTCGAAGGTTCCGCGGTTGTACCAGCATCCTGAGCATAAAAATAAAATAAAACCGCAAATATTTTGTTAGGTATTCCGATAGGCAAATTTAAAACCCATCTGTCAAAGGTTATATCTAATTCACAATTTTTAATAACACCATTAAAAACTAAATCTCTATTTCCATTTTTAATAACACTATTAGAAGGGACTGGTGAAATACTACTATTTTTTTCGGATGCCCCTGAAACTGGCATTACAGGTGCTATCAACAGAACTATTGCAAATATTCCAATTATTTTTTCCCTCATATTCTCTATTCCTCCTTCTTTCCAAAACAGCAAAGAAGAGCTATCCCATGGATTTATTTAAATGTTTTCAGAAAATAAAAGAACGCGGGCAAATATCCGCCTGCGAGGCCGAAAAACTAACAGAACGCCGTTTTTGGCTCTGTCGCCGGACTTTTCTCCTGGAAAAGATGATGGGCCTGATGCGACCTGCATCTGGTCAACAGGAGGAATTCTCGGCGACAGAACGCGGTTGTTAGGCCTGTCGGTTTTAAGGACGGTTGAATCCGACTCTCTCTTTCTTTTTTTTCTCATGTTTTCCCATACTTAACTCACACATATTTTTAGAAAGGCTCCCATAAAGCCCAAACAACCTAGGAAATACGTCAATCAAGAATAGGATAGAAAAAGCAGGAATAGATCGCAAAATCTAAAATGACCACGGCGTCCCAGCATCAATTGTGGGTAAATAGAGTTTTAAACAAGGTTCCAAAAGTATCTTTATTAAAAGAAAGGAAATTCATGAGAACGCCAAATGAAGCGCGACATCGGTTTTTTTACCATTTCTATTTCATAAGATTTCAGACAAAAAAATATAAATACCCTCGAGAGATTTTCTTTTCATAACCTGAGTTTTGGGGAAGGAGGAAAACGATGAAATCTATTGGTGGAAAAACTATTTTGAAAGATGCTGGTATTGTAATGATTGCGTTGCTCCTGATCTTATCATCACTTATGGTGACGGCAGATATTAAAAAGTCAGAAAATACAGCGCCATTTCTACTCGATACAAACACTCACGATGCTACACATCAACAGACAAACCATGAAGTAGGCACACCCTGCGCGATTTGTAATGGAGGATGGCTCTATTACTACTATACAAACAAATGGGTTGGATTTAAAATATCAGGCGGGGCTACATGGGAAGCAGCGATACGGTTAACCCCTACTGAACTCGCGCCGTATTGCGGCTGTCGGCTCACCGCTGTTCAGTTCTATCACTGGGATGCAAATTATCTTCATGGAAACATCAAAATATATAGGCAGGGAACTCCTACTACACCAGGCCAGCTCCTCTGTTCACAGCCCTATTTCGTTAATGATTCAGGCTGGTTTGTAGTAACCCTTTCGACGCCGGTACCATTTAACTGCACGGAAGACTTATGGATATCAGTGGAGATGGTCCAGGATCCCGATGAAATCCCAATAGGGTTCGATTCAGGACCGGCCGTGGATGGGAAGGGCGACTGGTATAATGACGGTTCAGGCTCAGGCTGGATTGAATTACAGAGTTACGGTAGTCTTTGGGATCGCAACTGGCTAATCGAAGCATACATCGATTGCGGCTCACACTTAATAATTACAAAGACTGACAACCTCAACGAAACCGATTGCGTATGGCAGTGCGAGTACATTAATTACACAATTTGCACATCCGCACATGCATCTACCCAACATAATGTTATTATCACCGATCAGCTCCCGAATGAAACGGGTTTCATAGACGCCTCGCCAGGCTATAACATTAGCAGCCGTACGGTCCGTTGGGATATCGGTACAATCATAGCGAACTCAACCAAATGCGTCTGGCTGCTAGTTCTTGTCCGTCCAGAAACCGCGAATGGAACCATAATCCATAATATGGCATTTGCAACGAGCGATGAGAATTCTTCAGCGCCCATCATAGAAGACACTCCTGTCTGCGGCGAATGCTGTTTCTATGTCAACATAACAGGAGGCCCCGGGTATCATATTTATTTCTATAACATTTGCAATAAAACTTTAACTAACGTACCGTGGAGTGTCACAATAACTGGTGGACTTATACTTCTTGGAGCACATAAGAGTGGCATGATACCCAACTTTTTACCGTACGCAACCGAAAGTATAAATGGTTTTGTTCTTGGGATAGGTAAAATCACAATGACTATTGTTATCGATGATTGCCCACCATTTATCGCAACAGCAAAATTGTTTTTATTTTCAATTAATGACGTGCAGCTCGTACCCCACCTGAGCTGCAGAACTTGCGGTCAATGATTACCTACCTCTCCTCTTTTTTTCCTTTTTTCAATTTATCATATTTCATGTCGATTAGGATGCGATATCCCTTCTTCTTTTCCTCCATCAGGGAATTATGAATCAAGCCCTTTAATTATATACAAAAAACCAACACAACTATCAGCAGGAAAGCGAGGCAAGGAAAAAACCAACAGAACGCCAAATTTGGGTCTGTTACCAGACTTTTCTCCTGTAGAAGATAATGGGCCTGATGCGATTTGAACGCATGTCGATGGCTCCCGAAGCCACAAGGATACCAAGCTACCCCACAGGCCCGCGGCGAAGTCTCGTAATAAAGCATCAGGTTATTAGATTTGCCTCACCGTCCGAAAAGCTCTTCCCAAATTCCAGGTGAAAGACAAAAAGAAAAAGAAAGAGGAGGGAATCCCCTCTCACGTCGTCTAACCGAAGAGATGCCGCAGGACCGGGAACGCGTTCGGGAACCGGTCGAACAGCCGGTGCAGCAAGGCCAGCAACGGCGGATAGTACGGCATGTGCACCTGCACGGTCCCCCAGCCGCTCTCAAAGCCCAGGCCGTCTCGGGCCTTCACCTTCACGTTATAGAGCCCGCGGATCAGCCAGGTATGGTTCTGGATGATCTGCTCACCTGACGCGTAGGGCCCGATCCAGTCGGTTGTCCTGCCATCGCCCCAGTCGACGTAATAGGAGACGTTATCCCCGTCGATATCAGTGGTCTGGATGGTGTACGAACAGGGCTTGCGCGGTGCACCGGACGTCGGCCCATGGACCAGAGGACGCTCAGGCGCGCTATTCTTCGCGATAGTCAGGGCAATCGGAGCCGACCATTCGCTCACTGCCCCGTTGACATCCTTAGCCTTGACTCTCACGGTATAGTTGCCTAACGCAGACCAGGTGTGATTCGCCGTGGCCGTCGATCCCGAGGCCTTAGGCCCGAGCCAGCCGCTGTTCAACCCGTCGCCCCAGTCGAACAAGAAATAAATCTGGTCGCCGTCCGGGTCAGACGAGGAGCTCGAGTATTGGTAGGTGAAGTTCACGAGACCGTGGGCCGGGCCGACGAGCGTGGGGGTGCTCGGCGGATTGCTCGTAATGGCAGGTCCCATGGAGAGATCAGGGTTCCCGTACAGGTCCCCCCATTCGAACATCTCGTAGCGCAGATAGTCCCAGAGGTTGTTCTGGTACATCTGGCGGAGGGCGTACTGCAGCGCTGCACCCTGGGTATAGTTACAGGAGGTGCAGCAGGTGGTGAAGAAGTAGTCGAGAGACTGGCTGGAACCACTCATGGGCCCGGTCCATCCCGGGCATCCGAGGGCGACCTTGTTGGAGCCGACGAACCCGACGCCGCCCTGTTTCAGCGTCGCCTGCGCGATGTTGAGGTAGTCAGAATCCGCGTTGCTGCAGGCGTCGGCGAAGACGATCGCTGAATAGCCGTCATCGAGAGACAACAACGTGTCCTCGTCAACGAACGGCTGCTGGGGATACAGCTCATAGGCCGCGTCCTCTGAGCCGTGTCCGGCCCAGTCGACGAAGGCGTACGTCCCCTGGGACCAGACGGACTCGACGTTGGCGTACGTCAGGTCATAATTACAGGGGTGGGAAGATTGCGCGTCCTCGTATAAGCGGGTCATCGTCCAGTCCGACATCCACGGCTGGTTGACCTTTGCCTCCATGAGGACGGCGTTGTCGGTGTCCGCCCAGAAGAAGGAGCCGAGCAGGAGGATGTTCTTCTTGTAGGATTCCTCCGTGTTCTGCTCATAGGCGACCGATTTTTCGCAGATGCCGGCCACAACGCTTGGGGTGTTCCAGGGGATGCGGCCGACGTTGACCTCTGCCTGGAAATCAATGGGGTCGGAGTCCTCGCCGTATCGGTGGTCCCCGTCAATATCCCAGGATTGGCTGTCGGGGAGGGAGAGCTCCGCATAGTAGTAGTCGGTCTTGGTAGCGCCGTAGCCGACATCCTGCGCAGTGGACCGCATGGGGACATCCGCGTAGCTGCCGATGAGGCAGACGTCCTCGATGCCCCACTGCGAGGAGGGATACTTCTCGCGGAGGAAGGCTCGCATTTTCGCAGAGAGGTTGTAACCGGTGTAATGGCTGTCGATCCAGGAGGTTGTCACCACGTTGACGCTCTTCCCCTTCGTGCTTTCCCACGAGGAGAGGGCGCTCACCGAGGACGCAAGGGCATCCGTAGTGATGATGACATATTCATACAGCCCCCTCGCTGAGGCAGAGGGGGGATACCAGGATTGTGCCTGCGCATAGTTAAGGATGATGTCCTGGGCTGTTCGCTCAGTGCTTGGAAGGTTGTCATTCATTAATTGGACGCCATCAGGAATCGTGTACGAGAGTGTGACCGAGATCGAGGAACGGAGAGTCAAGGTGCTTTCGATAGGGTTGTAGGCGATGGGGTTGATACGGATGTCGACGAGGTTGTATTTCCGGTAACCGCCGGCGCCGACGAGTTGTGCGACGGTGGATGGGTACGGGGCGTTGGTGAAGTAGACGCTGGCGTAGTTGGACTGGTAGGTCTGCAGCTCCTGCGCGTAGACGCTGGGGTCTTCTTCCCCGATAACGCGCGGCAGCGTCGCCGGCGGTATAGTATAGACTCCTACGATCGGGGTTTCCGTCGAATCAGCGTTGACGTCTACGACCGTTGCGCCTGGTGGGATGGCGATGGAGAAGATGCGGGATGGCAGACTCGGCTTGCCCGGGGTGAGGAGGCGGCCGTATCCTTCGACGGAGATAACGTCGCCCTGCGGGGTGTGCTCGATGGTGTAGGGGCCGACGGGGATGGTGACGGTCAGGGTGCCGGTTTTTGGTGTTCCACTGGAAGAGATGCCTACGAACACGCTGCCCATCATGAGCAGGCATGCAAGAATAGCGAGTAGTTTTCTAGCCATTTTCCTTCCTCTATTACGAATAAAAATCATCGCGTCCTTAATAAAACCTTAGACGCACCAGCAACACGGAACCAACTGAAAACGGTGTTTATCAAGGGAAACAATTAGTAAAATAATTAACAAGTAACTTGACCATTCAGATAAAATAGTTGACTCATCGGGAAGGTATGAGAACAATCAACTCAGAGCTTCTTGAGGCGCGTAGCGAACTCCTCGTACTTCCGCAAAAGTATCGCCACCGACTCCTTCAAGGCGTCCTTGGGACTCAGCGACCCGTCGGTCTCAAACGTGAACGTGATCCGCGTCGGATCCCGCCGCAGGGTGACGCTGCCCTCCTTGCCGCGCTCCAGGTACTGCTCCAGCTCCGGCAGGCGGGACCGGTCCTTCAGCACGACCGTCGTCCCCTTGACCTCGACCAGCCCCGCAGGCAGCTCAGACAGGAACGCCTTGGCCTCGGTGAGATGCTTCTTGTCCATCTCGATGAC
Organism: Methanobacteriota archaeon; assembly: GCA_963769885.1. Taxonomy (GTDB): domain Archaea; phylum Thermoplasmatota; class E2; order DHVEG-1; family DHVEG-1; genus CAIRCU01. Next base: position 39,210 of record CAVYNH010000001.1, on the reverse strand, counting down.
CGGCTCCATGCTGTACCGCGGGGCGATCACCGGCTGCCACTTGGCATGCTCCCGGCCTTTGCCCAGCACGGCCTCGACCTCGAGGATCACCCGCTGGTCCTTGGACAACTCCACGATCGGAATCCGGGTCTCCTTAATCGCAAAACTGGGATGCTCCGGCTGCAGGTCACCAGAGTAGACGACCCCGGCGCCCTCCTTGCTCAGCGTGTAGCGCACGGTGCAGCTCGGACAGCCTTTGCCTTCGCATTTGCACTGACTCCGATACGTCAGCAGCTCCAGGTCCGTGGGGATAGGGATGAGCGAGAGCCGATGCGCGATGATCTCATCGAACAGCGGGCTGGTGTTGTCGTAGATGATGACGTCGTCGATGGCCAGCTTCGGCAGCTCCGCCAGCATCACCCGGCGCAGCGAGTTGACAAAATACAGATCCGTGTCCTCAAGCCGAACCTCAGCCTTATTCCCTTTAAACTCCATCGACTTCACGATCATAAGGGTCACCCTTAGATCCGACGGCCGCGTTTCCCGCCCTTCGGCTTGCAGCCATCATGCGGATGCGGGGTCACATCTTCAATCGTACCGATCTTCAAGCCAGCCCGCACCAGCGAGCGGATCGCCGTCTGGGCACCTCGGCCGGGAGTACCGCCCTTCTTGCCGCCCTTACCGCGAATCAGGACGTTGACGTTGTCAAACCCCTTCTCCAAAGCAGCCTCAGCGGCGGCCTGAGCAACGCGCATCGCGACGTAGGGGGATCCCTCATCCTTTGCGGATTTGGTGACCATGCCTCCCGAGCATTTCGCGACGGTCTCAGCTCCCGTCGAATCAGTGATGGTGATGATGATGTTGTTAAATGAAGAATAGATATGGGCGATGCCTTTTCGTGCCATGCTTACGCAGCCTCCTTTGTCGGCTCCTTCGCCGTCTCAGCAGGCTTCTTCTCTTCTCTCCTCGGTTTCTTGGCCTTCTTCGGGCGCGGCTCCGTTTGCCGTGGGGGCGCCGTCGGCGCGGGCTGTGCCGCCGGGGCCGGACGGGGTGCCTCTGGTGTCGCTGCACCGGGTTGAGGAGCGGCAGGGGCAGGAGCAGGAGTAGGGGTAGGGGCGGGTGCTGCTCCAGGCTCACGTGGCAATGGCGCGGCTGGGCGAGCGAGGCCTTCGATCTTCGGTCGGGCCGGGTGGGACAGCTCGTTCAGCGGGGATTTCATGGTGTACTGGATGAGGGTCTCCTGTTCCTTGGGGACCATGTAACCGGGGACCGTGACTTTCTGCGGCCCGATGGCGATGTGCCCGTGACTGATCAGCTGGCGGGCCTGGAACGGGGTGCTGGAGAAGCCTTTCAGGTAGACGAGGGTCTGCAGGCGTCGGTTCAAGACGGTGTCGATGTCCAACGCGAGGACGTCGTCGAGGGACGATCCCATGGGCAGGATGCCCATGTGGGTGAGGTGGTTGAGGAGCTGGTCGCTCTCTTTCTTGACCTGAGGGGTCGGGGTGCCGACCTTGGCGAGGAGCTCACGGGCATGGTGACGGTTCTTGCCCAGGTATGTCTTCGCCTTCCAGACCTCGACGTGATTCTTCAAGCCATATTTCTTGATGATTTCGCGTTCAGCCTTGATCCGGCTCTCTTTCCAGGGGTGCAGGGGAGTCTCGTATTTCTTGCTGGGGAACTTTGGGCTGCTCATGGGTTACTACTCCTCTTTCTTTGCTCCTGCTCCGCCTGGTTTGACTTCGCGGCGTTTGGAGACGCCGAGCGCGAGTCCGAAGCGGCCGTTGGCGCGGGTGCGTTGGCCGCGGACGGGGAGTCCTGCCTCGTGGCGGACTCCTTTGTAGCTGCGGATCATCTTCATGAGGTTGATGTCGTCGCGAAGCCTAGTGGCGACTTCGACGCTGATGAGGTGCTGGTTTTCGCCGGTGTAGAGGTCTTTGCGGCGGTTCATCATCCAGGCGGGGGCGGTGGTCTCGATGTTCTGGAGCGCGGTCTGGATTTGTTGGATCTGGGTTTCGCTGAGGGTGCCGAATTTGAGGTTACGGTCGACGCCTGAGGCGTCTGCGACGAAGGCGGCCATGTGGCGGCCGATGCCCTTGATGCTGGTGAGGCCTTGGACGACGTTGCGTTCGCCGTTGATGTCGGTGTTGGCGATGCGGACGATGTAGTTGAAGTTCGCGTCGTGTTCGACCTTTTTCTTGGCGCCTTCTTCGCCGGCTGGTTTTTGCTTCTTTTCTTTTTTGGGCTGTTTACCGGCCTCTTGTTTCTCCTTGCGTGGCGCTTCGGTTGGTTGCTCTCCGGCTTCGGTTGGTTGTTTCTCTTCTTCTGGCAAGGTTGATACCCCAGTGTAGGATTAGATGTGAATTCTCATCGGAATAAGGATGGGAAAGTATTGCCAATATAAAAAAACCCCTACTTAAGCATTTGGTCCATGGTATCTGAGAGTGGCGGCCGCGACTCAGGGGAGGTTGGTGGCTGGTTTGACCGTAATTGCTTTATCTGGCTAACTTATCCCCTTGGTCTGAGTATGGCGACGACAGCGTGGTCTCAAGTCCAGGATGTGCTTATTGGGATGCCGGCGGGGCAGCGGGTCTGCCTCCGAGGCTGGATCTATCGGACTCGGAGCAGCGGGAACATCGTGTTCATGACGCTGCGGGACGTCTCCGGCGTGATCCAGGTGACGGTGAAGAAGGGGAATCTGCTGGATGCGGAGTTCGAGGCGGCGAAGGCCGCGTTGATAGAGTCGTCGGTGGAGCTCTGTGGTGAGGTCAAGGTGGATCCGCGGGCACCGGGCGGCTACGAGATTCTCGCCCGTACGGTGACGGTGGTGAATGCGGCGGAGCCGTTCCCGATCACGAAGGATCAGAGCCCGGAGTTCCTGCTTGATCAGCGGCATCTGTGGCTTCGGTCCCGGAAATTAACGGCGACGATGAAGATCCGGTCGACGGTGGTCGGGGCGATCCATCAGTTCTTCCGCGACCGGGGGTTCTATGAGTTTGATGCGCCGGTGCTGCAGCCGAACCAGTGTGAGGGCGGCTCGACGCTGTTTGAGGTCAAGTATTACCAGGATAAGACGTACCTGTCGCAGTCCTGGCAGCTGTACGCGGAGGCCGGTGTCTTCGCGTTGGAGAAGATCTATAACGTGGGGCCGACGTTCCGGGCGGAGCGGTCGAAGACGTCGCGGCATCTCTCGGAGTTCTGGATGGCGGAGATGGAGGCCGCCTGGATGGACCTGCATGACATCACGGAGATCGCCAAGGACGAGATCCGCTTCATCGTCAGCCAGGTGTTGGAGAAGAACGCCGCTGACCTCAAAGTCCTCGAGTGCGATACCCATCGCCTGCAGCGGTTGGCCACCGCCTCGTATCCAACTATTACCTATACGGAGGCATTAGAGGTCTTGCGGAAGAAGGAGGGGATGGAGGTCGAGTGGGGCAAGGACCTCCGCACCATCGAGGAGGATAGCATCATGAAGCATTTTCAGACGCCGGTGGTGGTGACGAACTATCCGTTGGACATCATGGCGTTTTACAAGTCGCCGGACCCTAAGGACCCGAAGACCGCGTTGTGTTTCGATATGCTGGCGCCGGATGGGTACGGGGAGCTCATCGGCGGCTCGCAGCGCAGCACCGACATCGCGTACATGTCTGAGCGGCTGCGGAAGATGGGGGAGAAGGTCGAGAACTATCAGTGGTACTTTGATTTGCGGCGGTTCGGCTCGGTGCCGCACGCCGGCTACGGCCTTGGCGTCGAGCGGACGGTGGCGTGGATCTGCCATTCGGAGAACATCAAGGATACGATCCCGTTCCCACGCACGCTGCTGCGGTTCCGCCCATAGAAATTTGGAGGAGTTGTGAGGACAATGAAGGTGCATGCCCACGTGATAGTCTCAGGGATGGTGCAGGGCGTCTGGTTCCGGTCGAGCACCCAGCGCAAGGCAGAAGAACTCGGGTTGAAGGGCTGGGTGCGCAACACCGAGGACGGCTGCGTCGAGGCGGTCTTTGAAGGAGACCGGACCAGAGTCGAGGACATGATCAAATGGTGCCGGAAAGGCCCGCCGTTCGCAAAAGTGGAGGATGTGGCGGTGAACTTCGCGGACTTCTCCGGGGCATTTCCCTCGTTCGCGGTCCGACGATGAAAGTGAAAAAATAATGAAAAAGGATTAGGGCGATTCTTTTGCCTCTTCCTTTTTCTCTGCGCGTTCCTTCTTCTTTTCTTTTTCCTCGCGCTTCTTCTCTTTTTCCTCTTGTTTTTCCTCGAGGTGTTTCTTCTCGCGGACGATGCCGCCCTTCAGCGTCTGGATCCGGGCGTTCCAGCCCCGGGTACGCTCGTCGCTTTCCCGGCGCTTGATGTTGTAGTCAGCCCTGGTGATCTTCTTGGCCTCGCATTTCTCTTCCAGCTTGGCGATCCGCCCTTGCTCGCGCTCGATGCGTCTCTCCAGCTTCGCGATGTTCTTTTCCATCCGGTCTATGAATGCCATCGTTGCTACCTCAAAGGGGTTTCTGCTTTATGTTGGGGCCCATTAATTAGCTCGACCTATATACGGGTTTCGCTAACCAAAGATGTTCAAAACAGCGAGGACTGACCTCGCGAGGATAGCTCCGCGTAGCGATGCGGCGCAATCGTCTCCGGCCGGTTCGCGTCCCTGCTGCCAGTCGGAATCTTCGCGACCGTGAACGCCTCCAAGATCTCGTCGGTACACGGCACGAGCAGCGCCTGGGCCTCCGACATCGGCAGCCGCGGGTCGATCCACCGCCGCTCCACCGCCGGGGGCAACAGCACCGGCATGCGCTTCGCCGTGTTATGAATCACCGCCAGCAACGGGCTCGCCGGACACGTCACGACGCTCACCGTACACAGCTGCTGGCGTGTCGATGGGTCAGCCCAGGAATCCCAGAGGCCGGCCAGGGCGAACGGCTCCTTGGTCTTCAACCGGACGAAATACGGGTATTTGCGCCCATTGACCTCCTGCCACTCGAAGAACCCGTCCGCGACAACCAGGCAGTGCTGCGACGCGGCCGCCCGGCGGAAGGCGGGCTTCTCATAGATGCTCTCTGCACGGGCGTTCATCGTCTTCTTCCGCACGGTCTCCGCCTCCTGCGTGGTCTTCACCCAGGACGGAATCAGCCCCCACTGAAAATAGGACAGAGTCTGCGGCGACGCGCTGGTGATGACCGGCAGCCGCGGGTAGTCGAACGCGGAAACATAATAGTACTGCGGATGGGGCTCGTCCGGGGGAAGAGTGACGTTGAATCGCGCCCGGATCATCTCCTTCGGACTGAGGACTGCGAGACTGTAGCACATACGACAGTGACAGTGAAATCGTTCTCCCCTTATAATCCTGTTTTCTGGGTCGAGAGCCACGGATACAGAGAGCGTCGGCAGTCCCGACAGATGTAGTGGCGGATCGGGAATTGCACGTCAATGGCCTGGCCGCAGCGGGGGCATGCACGGGTTGCCATACCAATGTGAACAGGCTCCCGCTTTAAAAACATCAAGAGGGGGTGGGTGAAACTATTCCCCGGCTTTGTCTCAAAAGTATTCAGCCGTCCCCCGAGATCGTTTTTCTCGTCTTGAAGTGGCTTCAGGAGGAACCTTTGAGTTTTGAGACAACGCCCTATTCCTAGCAAGAAAAGACGGATGATTCAAACTTTGCGTCGCGTCCAGTTGTAGCGTCGGATCTTCGCGGTCTCGCCGAACCCGCAAAACGCGCAGCGCCGCTTCTGCAGGTGAAAAGAATGATGCCCGCAGCGGCGGCAGATCGTATGCGACCGGTGTCCCCCGGATCGGCACGTGGTTCCCTTCGTCATAGTGGCTACCCCCTATCCTATGGAGATATATAAATGATATTGTCCCCCCGGACGATGACCCTCTCATGCTTGGTCTTTTTCTCTTTTATCTGCTCGTCCGCATTCTTCAGCACCAGATTCATATGGGGGACGTCGTAGCCGTCGAGCACGCCTTGGTACTGGACGCCACCTCGGAGTTCGACGATGACGCGGTTGTTGAGGCTGGCGTGCAACAGTTTCAACGGTTTCTCCACCATGGGGATTACCTAGGATGGACGAAATACAGGTGTGATTTATAAGAGTTTGGTCACCTGTTCAGGGTTTCGGCAAGTCTTAAAAATGCATGGTGGGTTAGCGACAGAGGAGTATGGCGAGGAACGTCAAGAACCAGCATCGTCTGAAGCAGAAAGAAGTCCGGGATCTCCTTGTTCGACTGCGGGCGCAGGTACAAGACCGACCTGTTCCCGGAGACGGCGACCGTGGACACCGGGACGCTTGAAGAATACACGGTCATCCTCGTCTATGACGAGGTCGACTTTTTCCGCTGGAACGACCGTGAGGTCATGACCCTGGTCGGCATTGACAAGTACAAGCCGCCGGGGCGTTGTGTGACCGTCGACATGGGCGCCATCCGGTTCATTAGCAACGGCGCGGACGTCATGGCCCCGGGAATCGTGTCCGCGGACCCTGAAATCCAGGAGGGGGACGAGGTTTGGGTCTGCGACGAGATGCACCGCAAGCCCCTCGCCGTCGGTATCGCGCTCGTCTCCGGGGAGGCGATGACCGCCTCAAAGGCCGGGAAAGCAATCAAGACGCTGCATTACGTCGGCGACCACCTCTGGATGCTCACGCATCAATAGAAGAAGAACCATGCCAATTCGTCGGCAGCGCAGGCCGCATCTGCACCTGCTCCAAATGTTTATAAGACCAAATTTCCAATCAACAAAATAGTATAGAAAATGATAAATGAAAGGCCGAGGCGATTAATCGAGGATACGAAGAACCGCCCCGGTCATCTTGGGTTATTTTTAGGAATTCACGTAACCCATGAACTTACCGATGACAAACCGTTTCCCGATAAACCCCCGATAATCCTTCAGGACGACTATCTGCTCGCCTGATTTAAGCTTCATGATAATCGATTCGTTCTTGTCCCAGACGATCAGCGACTTCGCATTGAAAGTGACGGTGGAGTTGTCCGAGGTCTTGTTCGTAATTCTGCCTAGCAGGAACAGGTTGTGAGGGGTTGGCCGCGAATTGTAGATCTTCACCTCATCGATGATGCCGTTAAACGGTGCCGGTTCATAGTAGACATTATTCCCAATCAGAGCCCCATAATCATTACTTAACAGGGGGTACGTTGTTGTCGCGGTCGTATCAAGCTTATCGTTGATAAACAACTGCATCGTATCGGTTGCATCATTGAAATCGATACGGACGTGGGTCCATACGTTGATTGGTATCGGTGCCGAGCTGTTGATGTGTTGCTCAGGCTTGAAGTCGTTGTAGAACCGGAGAATGCCGTCAGGCCAGATGAAGAATACGTAGCCGCCAGTAAACCCGCCTCTTCGAGTGTCGAAGATGATATGAGAGTAGGGAAATGTCCCATGGCCGTACCAATAAATCCAGGCGTCGATAGAGACGAAGGTCGTGATCTGGCTATCAAAACTGCCCGGGAGTACAACCCAACTATCAGTATAAGGAAATTCCAGGGCGGTTCCCGAGTGGCCGGCTACCCAGTTGCACGAGTGGATTTGGCCGTCGTTACCTGCGACTGAGTCATGGGCGATGCTGCCGGAGCCCTCATCGAAGCTCCAGTAATCGACAAGACCATTTCCAGACGTTTTCGATGTTGGGACTATTGGTACTGGCATTTGAATCCTTGCGTTTTGGGTCGAGCCTGTGACGGCGATGCACGGTCCTGCAGTGAGAACCAAGCATGATAAAGTTATGATTAATATTAGATATTTTGTTTCCTTGTTCATCTTATTCTCCCTCTCTGACTTGTAAAAGAGTGAATAGATATTTTAATTTTTCTATCTTAAGGGATAATAATCATAAAAAAAAACCCGAAGCGAAAAAAATTAGTTTATGTAAAGAAATTTGCAAAAATTGAGGGGGGGCAGTAGACCATCTCAGTCGAAGCCCAATAAATGGTGTTAAATAAGTTATCATCTAATCTGGTGGATGATTATTCACGGAGCAAAAATAGTTAAACAGACATGCGCTCATAAGATTTCGTGGATGGGTCGGTATCTCTAATAAACAAACAGTTGCGATGACTTTATAAGGCGATAATTATTTTAGCATACCGACTTTATTACAGGAGAATGGCACTATGGGATTGACAGGTAAGATTTTTGGCGAGAAAAAAACAGGTACAACCGAAGGGTACATCGACCTGGAGAAATACATGGACACCACGGGTACCGCCCAGGGGGCACGGATGTATGTCGCCGTCGGAGAGATCCTGCGGTACGAGGACCTCCGCAAGCTCACCGACTACGTCTACGGCGGCAACGTGCTCGTCCTCGACTTCACCGCCATCGCCGATGAAGAGATGCTACTGAAACGCGTCACCAACGAGCTGAAACGGATCACCGACGACATCGGCGGCGACATCGCCGGCATCGGCCAGAACCTCATGGTCGTCTCACCTGCCGGCGTGAAAGTCGAACGCCGCAAACTGAAAGGATAAACACCGCCTTTCACCCTTTTTTTCTCTTTTCCTTCTACCTCTGTAGTAAAACCACGAGGGAGTCAGGCTTCTCCTTCGTCACCTTGTAGCCGGTCGCCTCGGCGAGCGCCGCCGCGAACCGCTGGACGTCCTCATGCGACGGCATCGCGTCAAAATGCATCCGCCCGCGGGAGGACCCGACGAAGACGAAGCCCTTCGCCTCGACGAACTCCGGCTGCGCCGCAGCGATCATCCGGGCATACGCTGGGACCATCCCGGGATCCATGTTCCAGCCTTTCACCAGCGTATGTCGCACCACCGTCCGCGTCCCCAGCGACGGCAGCACCGCCAGCGTCTCCTGGATCCGCGCCCAACCATCTGGAATCAACGGCGCGCATAACTTCTTATATACGTCCTCAGTCGGAGCCACGACGGAGAGATACAGCTGCCTCGGCAAGGGATCAAGCCGCGCCAATACCGTCGGCTGCGTCCCATTTGTGACCAAGAACGTGGTCATCTCACGGCGATGGCACGCCTCGAACAGCTCCCCCAGCCTTGGATACAGCGTCGGCTCCCCAGAAAGCGAGCAGGCGACCATGGTCGGCCGCTGCGCCTCCACGAACTTCTCCGGGTCCGTCCGCGGATCCCCCTTGTACCCGGTGAGCAGCTTCTGCTGCGCACGGAGAGACCCCTCCAGGATCGCCTCGGGGTCATCCGGCGCCGCCACCGCTTGTTCGGTGAACGTCTGGATCCGCCAGCAGAACAGGCACATCTGCGTGCACGCGGACACCGCCGGCGACATCTGCAGACACCGATGCGACGCAATCCCATAAAAATCCTGCTTGTAGCACGACCGCCCCCGCAGGATGCTCTCCTTCGTCCAATGGCACAGCTTCACCGCGGAATGCCCGCCGACCACCGCGTAATGCTGACGACCCAGCAGCGAACGCAACTCCGGATTCATACCACTCCTGAACCCCGCCAGAGAAAAGCACCGCGTTATAAGAGGGTTTCCCCGCTGAAAGAAAAATCAGGACGCGCAGTCCTCGATCTCCGGAAACGTGTCCTCGTTGAAAATAATCGACAGCTTGCAGAGATGGCAGATCCCCCGGTCGTCCACAGAGCTAATCTCGCCCCCGCAAATCGCACAATGCTCAGTCATAAGGGTGCAATGTCTCCCACGCATAAAGACACCCGGTACGAATACCCACGGGGGATATAAAGATATCATTTCACCAAAAAGAAAAAAGAGAAACACAACAGCCGCCAAGCCACACCCAAAACCGGACACCACCACCACCCCCAGAGGCACCCCAATCCCAATCCATTTATACATATAAAAAAATATTAATAAACCCCTACGCCCATATACTCCTAAAGAACCCCTGGGGGAGAAAATGCCACACCACAAGCCCGTCACCCACAGTTTACTCCTTATCACCACCATCCTCTGCCTCCTCACCACCGCCGCCCCCCTCACCACCGCCGCCAACACCACCCAACCCTCCACCCGCGGCGTCACCTGGCAGCCCTACGTCCCCCTTAAAAAAGTCACCTTCGTCGCCCAACAAGAACACAGCCTCATCGACGACTACGCCTACCTCGCCGCCGTCCCCACCGCCGTCTTCTACGACAAAACCACCAAAACCATCTACACCAACCCCCTCCTCTTCTACGAAGACCCACACCCCGGCACCAGCCTCGACGACCGCTTCCTCAACACCCGCCAAGGCATCGACTACTTCATGCAAGACTGGATGGCCTACTGCGACGGCCAACTCGACACCCTCACCGCCATCAACGTCCCACAAGACAGCCTCAACCCCGACTGGAACACCCACACCCTCACCACCATCACCAGCACCGACCCCGCCACCATCGCCAGCCAACTCGCCCTCGCCGACTGGGCCTACGCCGACACCGCCGTCGTCGCCGCCATCGACCCCACCCTCCCCACCACCGGCAACGAGACCCACGGCACCCTCAACGGCACCGTCACCACCCAACGCGGCACCCTCACCCAACACTTCGAAGTCCCCCAGACCAACGAGATCTACCCCATCTACAACGAATTCACCGTCCCCGACGGCTACAAAATGCTCTACATCCGCTCCTGGTACCCCAGCGTCTACATCAACATCGGACGCGGCGGCTTCCAAGGCATCATCAACATGAGCATCCCCGCCGGCGACCGCGACCTCCAAGTCTACTGCGAAAAAGACGGCCAATGGATGATGGCCGGCATCGTCGCCGCCTGGAACGCCATGGAAGGCATGGACAAAGACTACGTCTCCACCTACGTCTACAACCCCGGCAAATGGAGCGTCGCCCTCACCGACGCCCCCACCAAGACCCTCTCCGACCAAACCCCAACCAACTTCCAAAACACCCCCATCGAAAAAACCCGCAACCTCCTCTTCCTCCACTTCGGCCGCTACGGCAGACTCCTCGAAGTCCTCCAAAACCTCCACAAAGTCACCTACCAAATCGACGTCAACATGTACCCCGGCACCACCCTCACCATCCCCGACCTCCCCCCCTACGGATGCCAAGACGCCACCATCACCCTCCACTGGAACGACCCCAGCGTCGACCTCGGCTTCAGCCTCATCGGCCCCAGCGGCGAAGAAATCCTCTCCACCCGCGAAGCCGGCGTCTCCACCACCTGCCCCACACCCGAGGGAGCCTGCGCCATCCCCCTCCCCGACGGCACCAGCACCGACATGCACCTCACCGGCCTCGGCGAATGCCTCCCCGGCGAACACTACAGCCTCTGCGTCTACACCGAAACACCCCTCACCAGCGACACCCCCTTCACCATCGACTATTCCTGGAAGCAAAACATGACCCGCAGCTACGGCGACAGCCTCGACTCCGCCGCCAACGCCGCCGTCCTCGCCTCCCTCCTCAACGCCCCGCTCCTCTACACCTCCACTGCATCCACCCCGAAGACCACGACCAGCACCCTCGCCACCCTCGGCACGACACACCTCTACGTCGTCGACCTCCACAACACAATGAAGAGCACCACCAAGACCACCCTCACCGACGGCATCACCGACACCCACTACCTCACCACCTTCAACGACATCAACACCACCATCCGATCCCTCTCAGGCCAAAACGACGTCATCTTCTCCACCGTGAACTACTGGACCATGGACAACGCCACCTTCCACCCCGGAGCCCCCATAGAGGGTGAAATCGCTGTCGGACCAGCCGCCTATATCGCCGCCCAACACGGCAGCCCCGTCCTCATCGTCGAAAACCACCCCCAGTTCTCCTCCGCCGTCATCTACCACAACGAACTCTGGCGACGTCACTCCGACGGCATCAGCAAAGAACCCGCGGTCGCCGAGATGTACCTCACCGGAACCCGCGTCTACTCCTACCTCAAACAACTCGACTATGACAAACAAGGCGACGAAATCCTCATCACCGTCGGCGGACAATACAACATCGGCTTCTCCTGGGACCGAATGTTCGTCGGCAAAGCCGAGCCCGGCCGCTTCTTCGGGTCTCCAACCGACTTGTCAGTCTGGCTCGCAAAAACCGTCTTCTACCCCCAGATCGTCTTCCAAAACCCTGGTATTAAAAACCCTGACGGCGTCACCCTCACCAACGGTAGCATCAGCAAACGCCAGTTCCCCTGGCGCGGAAAACTCGGATTAAAAATCATCAGACCCTCCGGGGACGTCACCCTGCACTACCCCGCCCTGAACACCCTCATCTGCTACGAAGAAAAATTCAACAGCCGGGCGAGCAATTACTGGGGCTTCACGTACAAATGCGCCGACGGGGACATCCCTGGCCAGACCGCATCCTTCAACCCTATCGACTCCGGGGACATGCTAGCGGTCAACGGACAAACCGGCGCTTACCTGCCTGATATGAGCGCCGCCGAGGTCCAGACCTTTTACCTCGACCAGGGCGGGTACTCCCCTGTCTACTCCACCAACTTCGACGCCAACATGAACAACCTCAACCAAGGCATCCTCCTCTGGCTCATCAACACCCACGGCGGACCACGCGACGGCGGCGTCCTCATGTTCTGGGACCCCACCGGTCAGAACCCTGACGCCAAAAAGACGTTCCCGTTCGCTGCAGAAACCAAGGAGGTCAACCCCTGGCGGGGCTACGAATGGCTCATGGGATCCACCACGGAGCCGGACACCATGACCATGCAGGTCCACGGCCTCATCGCCACCATGCTTGGGAATCCGGATCCCCGCATCGGATTCATCAAAACAGGTTTGGATCTGGCGCTCGCCAAACACCCTCTCCGAGATATCCTGGGTAACATCGCCAGCCTGCCGATCCTACGCCTCATCACCCCAAAATGGTTCCAAGACACCCAGGATTATTACGATGGCATTGTCATCTCACTGCTTGCCACCCGCATGGGAACCGCCTATTACAATGGAAGTAATGTTGATGATTCGCTCGGAAACATTCACTCGGTCAGCATCAGCAGTGTCGCTTGCCTACCCGCCGGCAAATACCTCCACATCTCCCTTATGCGGCATGGGTCGGTGGTCCAAATCATGGATCCCTGGGCGACCTCGTGGTATTCCGGCGTCTGGCAGAACTCCGTGCCCCGCGGCATCGCCCTCGGCATGACCATGGGCCAGATCTACGAGGCGGGCATCAAGAAAGTCGGCATCCAGTACATCTCCGACCCGCCGGTATGGTGGTGGGACCTTGAGGAGAATGTCTGCCTCTATGGCGACCCCAACCTGCGCACCTGGGTACCCGGGACCACGTTCAGCACCCTGAATCACTGGGAGCCAGGCGACGTCGAACCCTTGATCTATGCGCCGCAAGAAGGGTTTTCCGTCGCGGGTCACGCGCCATTCGGCGCATCGGACCATCCCAACGTCCGGCAGCAGGCCTCGTTCTTCTCCCAGACGATGGTGCTGGCGATCATCGGGATTATCGCGGTCCTCGTCATCGTCATCATCGCCGTGGTGCTTCGCCGGCGGAAGCGCTAAGTCCCCCCGGCCTTCTCCTCTTTTTTTAGGGGGAAGTTTTTTATCACGTTGACGAGATAGCCGGGGAGATGAAGATCGATCCGTGGAGTTCCCGTTCCTATCAAGACTATGCTCGGTTGCGTGACGAATTCGGTATTCAAGCCTTCACTGAGGACTGCTGGAAGGACCTCCCGTCGCCGCACCGCCTGCTCCGCCGTGGCGTTGTCTTCGGCCAGCGGGGGTTCAATCAGATTCATGAAGCGATCCTTGCCAAGAAGCCCTGGGCGATCCTCACCGGGCTGATGCCGTCGGGGCGGATGCACCTCGGCCATAAGATGGTCATCGACGAAGTCATCTATTATCAGAGCATCGGGGCCGATATTGCGATTGCGGTCGCGGATATCGAAGCCTATGCTACCCGGGGAATGACGCTAGACCAAACGAAGGACATGGCTATTAATGAGTATATCATCAACTACATCGCGCTTGGGTTGAAGCCGGAGCGTTGCCGGATCTATTTCCAGTCGAAGAACGAGGATGTCAAGGACCTCGCCTATCTCTTGGGCCGGAAGGTGAACTGGTCGCAAATGGTGGCGACGTATGGGTTTGATGGTGGCACGAACCTGGCGCATGTGTTTTCTCCGTTGGTTCAAGCGGGGGATATTTTGCATGTGCAGTTGCCGCAGTATGGCGGGATCCGGCCGACGCTGGTGCCGGTTGGGGTTGATCAGGATCCTCATATCCGGCTGTGTCGTGATATCGCGCAGGATTTCCGGTTGTTTAACGTGATGAAGACGAAGGATGAGCGTATTGGCGTCTTTGTGAAGGTCGATGAGTGTGTCGTTGAGTTGTTGGATGTCGCGGAGCGGGTGTTGAAGGAGCTAGGGTTTCGTCGTCTGCGGCGTATTACGGAGTATAAGGCGATCTATATTGAGGATGCCTCTGAGTCTGATCTGGGTCGGATTGATGCTCGGTTGGCGGTGGCGGAGCCTGCGTTCGGCGGGTATGGGTTTTTACAGCCGTCGTCGACGTACCATCGGTTCATCACGGGGTTGACTGGAGAGAAGATGTCGTCGTCGAAGCCGGAGAGCTCGATTTTCCTGACCGACTCGCCGGCGGAGGCGCGCAAGAAGCTGTTGAATGCGAAGACGGGCGGTGCGGCGACGAAGGAGGAGCAGATGCGGACTGGCGGGAAGCCAGAGGAGTGCATCATCTACGAGTTGTTCTTGTATCATCTGCTGGAGAGCGATGCGGAGCTCGCGGCGCTGCATGAGTCCTGCAAGAAGGGGACGTTGTTGTGCGGGGCATGTAAGAAGCGGGCGGCGGAGCTGCTGGATCAGCTGTTGGCGGATATCCAGCGGAAGCGTGCGGCTGCGGTTGAAAAGATCCCTCTGTATATGAGCGGCCCGTCGTGTCAACCGTAGGACGGAGTCCTGTTTTTTTTGGCTTGCGAGGGGCTAAGGATATAACGTTGGTACTTGATTCTGTAGCGGCTGAGGGTTGGTCTGGATGCTGGTCAAGGAGATCATGACGCGGTCGGTGGTGTCGATTGAGGCCGGGGCCTCGGTGTTTGATGCGTGTATGAGGTATAAGGAGAAGAAGGTCGGCTGTCTCGTGGTTGTTTCTGGGGAGGAGTGCGTGGGGATTGTGACGGAGCGGGATTTGATCGAGCGGACGATTTGTCTGGGTCGGGATCCGGTGAGGACGACGGTGCGGGAGATTATGACGCCTGATGTGAAGACGGTGCATGCGTTGGAGACGACGGATGTGGCGTTGCGGGTGATGCGGGAGTGCCATTGTAAGAAGCTGCCGGTGGTGGTGGATGGCCGGGTGGTGGGGATTGTGACGGTGACGGATATCGCGCGGGCGGGCTCTGATTTGTCGCAGCGGTTCATCGACTCGTGGGTGAAGCCGGTGTGGCGGGATTAAAGTAAGAAAAAAAGGGGGTTGGGGAGCGCGTTTTCTTAGAGGTAGGTGAAGGGTTCGCGGTTGCCGTCCATGCGTTTGGCGCCGATGACGGCGAGTTTGGCGGCGAGCTGGTAGGCTTGTTCGACGGTGATGCCGATGCGTTTGAGGAGGAGGCGGTCGTTTTCATCGAGGATGGTGAGGGTGCGGTTGAGGGGGTTGTAGACGGCTTTGATGAGGGTGGTGCCGTCGAGCCAGATCCAGATTTTGGCGGCGGTCTTGGACATAGGGATGGGTCCTCCTTGTTGTGGTGGTTCAGGGTTCTTTGAGTCGTTGGGCGAGGGACCGGGCGCGGTTGCCGACGACGAAGTGTTTGGCGATGGTCTCGATTTCGTTGGCCTCTTCTTGGCTTGAGACTTGCCCGACGATCATCATCATGGTTATTCCTCAGGGTTTGTTGTGTGTGCGAGGTTTAAAAGGCGTTGTTGTACAGGTCGTACCGATGTTGTTGACGGTTGTTATCCAATGTGGGGCAAACCTTTATTGGGCGGGAGGCGATTCGTTTCTTGTATGAGGCGTGAGGGATGCGAGGAGCCTGATCGGATCAAGCGTGTGGTGATCCCGGTCGATACGTCGGATGTGTCCCGTATTGCGGCGGAGCAGGGCGCGTTTTTTGCGAAGCTGCTGCATGTGGAGGTGTCGATTTTATCCGTGAATGATACCCAGCAGTTCATGCTGTCGACGGTCCTGGAGGACAAGATCGAGCGGAAGAAGCATGAAGTCCTCGACGAGGTCAATGCGATCGCGAAGGACCACGGGGTGGAGAGCAAGACCGTGATGCTGGAAGGCAACCCCGCCAAGGAGATCGTTAGGTTCATCCATGACGATGATCTAGTGGTGATGGCAAGTCAAGGGAAGAAGGGGTTCAACAAGTTCCTGCTCGGCAGCGTCTCCGAGGAGGTGCTGAAGAACGCTCCCTGTGCGGTAATGATCATTAAAGAGAAGGGGAAGCGGTGGTCGGTGGACGACCTCCGACTAGAGCCACATCGGAGCCTGAAGCCGCCGCAACGGCCATGACCTGGCGTTAGTGTTCGTCGGGGTGCTTCTTCTTGTTTTTGACCTCGTAGTCCGCGTTGTAGGTCGAGCCCTGCCCCCCTGGGGGCGGCTGCCATTGGCCTTCCGTGGGCCCGCCGGGGCCGGGGCCGCCGGGTTGGTCCTGCTGGTGCTGTTGGGCCGCCTGCTGGTAGATCGTGGTCGAGGCTTTCGAGAGCGCCGCGGTGAGGTTGTCCATGGCTTTCTTGATTTCATCGGTGTTGTCGGTGGTGAGTTTTTCACGGAGAGTCTTAAGGGCGGCCTCGATGGCGATGCGGTCTTGCTCGGTGAACTTGTCTTTCAGCTCCGCAAGGGTGCGTTCAGTCTGGGTGACGAGGGTGTCTGCGTTGTTGCGGATCTCGACGCGTTCCTTGCGCTGCTTGTCCTCGGTCTCGTGTTGTTTGGCTTCGGCGCGCATGCGTTCAATCTCTGTTTCGGATAATCGGGTGGATCCGGTGACTCTGATGGACTGTTGTTTGCCGGTGCCGAGGTCCTTGGCGCTGACGTTGAGGATGCCGTTGGCGTCGATGTCGAAGGAGACCTCGATCTGGGGGATGCCGCGCGGGGCGGGCAGGATGCCGTCAAGGTGGAAGCGGCCGAGGCTCTTGTTGTCCGCGGCCATGGGGCGTTCTCCCTGCAGGATGTTGATCTCGACGCTGGTCTGGTTGTCGGCCGCGGTGGAAAAGATGCGTGCTTTTCTAGTGGGCACCGTGGTGTTGCGCTCGATGATCAGGGTGGCGACGCCGCCGAGGGTCTCGACGCTGAGCGTCAGGGGCGTCACGTCGAGCAGGACGATCTCTTTTTCAATCTCGCCGGACAGGACGCCAGCTTGGATCGCGGCGCCGATCGCGACGCATTCCATAGGGTCGACCTCGCGTTTCGGCTTCTTCTGGAAGTTCTCCTCGACCTTGCGCTGGACCATGGGGATGCGGGTGGTGCCACCGACGAGGATGATGTGATCAATCTGATCTGGGTTGAGCTTGGCGTCTTTTAGAGCCTGGCGGCAGGGCGGCACGCTGCGGTCGACGAAGGGGCGGATGATCTCTTCGACCTTCGCACGGGTCAGTTTGACTTCGAGGTGTTTGGGCTCGTCGTTGACGACGGTGATGTAGGGGAGGTTGATCTCGGTCTCGAGGGTGGAGCTGGACTCGATCTTCGCCTGCTCGCAGGCTTCGAGGAGCCGCTGGTGGGTCTTGGGGTCTTTGCGGAGATCGATGTGGTTCTTCTTCTGGAAGTCGGAGGCGACGTAGTCGACGAGCGCCTGGTCCATGTCTGAGCCGCCGAGGTGGGTGTCGCCGCTGGTCGCGAGGACCTCGAAGACGCCTTCGCCGACTTCCATGATGGTGACATCGAGGGTGCCGCCGCCGTAGTCGTAGAC
Organism: Methanobacteriota archaeon; assembly: GCA_963769885.1. Lineage (GTDB taxonomy): Archaea > Thermoplasmatota > E2 > DHVEG-1 > DHVEG-1 > CAIRCU01. Next base: position 21,423 of record CAVYNH010000001.1, on the reverse strand, counting down.
GCAGATCCGCTGGTCCCCGGATTTGTCCAGGCCGTAGGCCAGGGCTGCGGCCGTGGGCTCGTTGATGATGCGTTTGACGTTGAAGCCGGCGATGGCGCCGGCATCCTTGGTCGCCTGGCGCTGGTTGTCGTTGAAGTAGGCGGGGACGGTGATGACCGCGTCCGTGACCTTCTCCCCAAGGTAGTCCTCGGCGTCTTTCTTGATTTTCTGCAGGATGAACGCCGAGATCTGCTGCGGAGTATAGGTCTTGCCGTGCAGCGTAATCTTCTCGTTGGTCCCCATCTTGCGTTTGATGCGTTGGACGGTTCCCTCGGGGTTGGTGACGGCTTGGCGTTTCGCGGCTTCACCGACGAGCATCTCCCCGGTCTTGGTGATGGCGACGACCGAGGGGAAGTAGGGTTGTCCTTCCGCGCTTTTAATTACGACGGGTTTTCCAGCTTCTATATATGCGGCCTCGGAGTTCGTTGTCCCGAGGTCGATTCCGATGATATGTGCCATGATCGAATACCTCCTATGAGGGGTTAGTCTTTCTTTTTGGAGACGATGACTTGAGCAGGCCGGAGCAGGGTATCGCCGAGGAGGCAGCCTTTTTTAACCTCTTCAAGCACGGTGCCATCCGGGCATTCCTCCCGCTCAAGGGTGGAGAGTGCGTGTTGGAGCTTGTAGTCGAAGGGTTTGCCCTTGCAATCGAGGTACGTGACGCCCTCTTTGGCCAGGAAATGATCGATGGTGGCGATGAGCGACTTGAGGCCTTCCTGGGGGTGAGGATCGTCTGCTGCTTTTTTGAGAAGATCGGAGAAATCGAGAATCTCTATGAGGTAGCGCCTGCTGATCTCGAGTTCGCGAGCGGCAAGCTCTTTTTCCATGCGTTTCTGGTAGTTCTGGTAATCCGCGTACGCCCGGAGGAGTTTGTCCTGTTTGTCGGCAAGTTCTCGTCGCAGTCCCTGGATTTGCTGCTCTAAGGATTTTACCTTTATATCGGTTTGCTCCACCGGGTGGGTCTTGGTGGCAGACTTTTTTGCGGGCATAGGATGAAAAAATAAAATGTGAAAAAAGAGAAGAGGGGAGAGTACGGTTTAGTACTCGTCCATGTCACCGCCCATACCGCCGGGGCCGCCTGGCATGCCGCCGGGGCCGCCGGGCGCTGGGCCACCGCTCTTGGAGGCGATGATGTCGTCGATGCGCAGGATCATGTTGGCGGCTTCGGTGGATGCCGTGACTTCCTGGACGCTGACGCGCAGCGGCTCGACGACGTTGTTGTCAATCATGTCGGTGATCTTGCCGTTGAAGACGTCGATGCCAGCGTACTTGTTGCCCTTCTTGTGGGCGCGGCGGACGTTGATCATCATATCGATGGGGTCAAGACCCGCGTTCTCCGCCAGGGTCTTGGGGACGACTTCGACCGCGTTGGCGAACGCCTCGATCGCCATCTGCTCGCGGCCGCCGACAGTGGTGGCGTACTCGCGCAGCTGCATGGCGATCTCGGTGGCTGCGCTGCCGCCGCCGGCGGTCATCTTCCCGTCCTCGAGGGCGACTTTGACGACGAAGAGGGCGTCGTGCATGCCGCGGTCAAGCTCGTCGACGATGTGTTCGGTGCTGCCGCGGATGAGGATGCTGACGGCCTTGGGGTTCTTGCAGTCGACAACAAAGGTCATGCGGTCGTCGCCGATCTTCTGTTCTTCGACGGCGCCAGCCTGTCCGAGGTCCTTGACGCTGAGGTTGTCGAGGTTGGCGACGATCTTTGCGCCGGTGGCCTTGGCGAGCTTGTCCATGTCGGATTTCTTGGCGCGCCGGACCGCGTAGATGCCATCTTTGGCGAGGAAGTGCTGGGCGATGTCATCGATGCCCTTCTGGCAGACGAGGACGTTGGCCCCGCTCTTCTTGATTTTTTCAACCATCTTCTTCAGCATGGTCTCTTCCTCATCGAGGAAGGCCTGGAGTTGGCTGGGGTCCTGGATCTGGATGCGGGCGTCGACCTCGGTCTTCTTAATCTCTAAAGCGGCGTTGACCAAGGCGATCTTGGCGTTGTGGACGTGCTTGGGCATGCCTTCGTGGACGCGTTCCTTGTCGAGGATGATGCCCTTGATGATCTTGGTATCGTTGATGCTACCGCCCTGTTTCTTCTGGATCTGGATGTTGTCCATGTCGACTTCGGTGCGTCCATCGATTTTCTCGGCGACGCTGGTGACCGCGTCGACGACGACGTCGGAGAGGATTGCTTTTGCGGAGCTGGCTCCCTTGCTGGCCATGGAGGTCATGGCGATGTTCTTCAGCGTTTTTTTGTCGTTGGGCTTGATCGGGATCGCCATCTTGTTGAGGATTTCGACCGCCTTTATGGCCGCCTTCTGGTATCCGCCCGTGATGACGGTGGGATGGATGTTCTGTTCGATGAGCTCGCCGGCGTTGCGAAGGAGTTCTCCGGTGAGGATCACGGCGGTGGTGGTGCCGTCGCCGCATTGTTCGTCTTGGGCTTTGGCGACTTCGACGATCATTTTTGCGGCGGGGTGTTCGACGTCGATTTCTTTGAGGATGGTGGCGCCGTCGTTGGTGATGACGACGTCGCCCATGGAGTCGACGAGCATCTTGTCCATGCCTTTGGGTCCGAGCGTGGATTTCACGGCGTCGGAGATTGCGCGGGCTGCCATGATGTTGTTGAGTTGGGCGCCTTTGCCTTTTTCGCGTTTCGTGCCTTCTTTAAGGATGATTATGGGTGTCTGTCCTCCAGCCATCATACTGTTCTATGCCTCCTTTATAAGTAGGTTAAAAGCATTCCCAGCATATGGACACTTCTATATAAACCTATCTGAACAGGGTGCTGTGTAATACTGTAGTGGAAATTTAGTAGTGGAAAATCTGTAGTGGTATCAGATTAGAAACCCATTTCTAATAATTCTTTTACTGATCTTAATGTAATATCTATATTCTCGCTTTTTATTCTTGCAACCTCTTCAAAAGCATCTTTAGTAAAACTAAAAGCAATAACTATGCCTTTATTGGTTTTAGCTCGCTTCATTGATGCCTCAAAATTATCTACTATGGGTCTTCCTACTTTATCCATTTGTTTTGCTTGGAGAACTGTTCCATCAATAGTATATCCATCAATACCCATGTCTTTTGCTTTCTTCGTCTGAATAGCGAAAAGAACATCACATACCCAGTTTTCAAACTCGAAAGGATGCAATTTTCTAAGATCATCTTCTGTCTTTGGGAGTCCAATTATAGGAATGTTTTTCACGACAAACAATCCCATTTTTTTTACATTTCCCATACGATTTTTTATGACATTACATGCAGTAGGTGAAATATCAATACCAATCCATTTTCTCCTCAAATAATGTGCTGCAACGATAGTCGTACCACAGCCACAGAAAGGATCAAGTACAATGTCATTTTCATTTGAGGAAATCCGTATTATTCTTTCAAGTAAACGTTTTGGTTTTTGAGTTGGGTATTCCATCCATTCACTTTTTTCACTATGTTTACCCATTCCACGCAACATAGAAATGTCAGTCCAAATGTCTTGAGGAGGTGTCCCCTTTGTTTCATCTAAATATCGCTTTTCATAAACCCTTCCATTCTTAGAATAAGCAAGACGTTTTTCTCTTTCCAATCTCCCCATCACCTCAACCGTATATTCCCAATGTCTCCCCTTTGGTGGATATTTTCCGTTCCATTTATAATGCGCTGCCGTACCTTGCCTATCCCCAGGTGCGCTTATATCACCTTTATTGTATCGTCTTACATGTCCTTTTTCAATTTTTTTCCCAAGACGATTAATAATATTTTTCGATGCAATTTCTTCATATTTATACCAAGTATCTGCGGTTTCTTCGCTAAGTGGAATGTACTCTTCTAATGCTTTGTTAAACGTGTACTCATTTGATTTTGTATAAAATAAAATCGTATCATGCATAGCTCCATATTTATTGGTGAAACTTTGAGCATCTTTTCTTTTCCAAATTATTTCATTCTTAAAATTATTATAACCAAAAATATCATCCATCACTATTTTGAGATAATGACTTGCATGACTATCGCAATGTAAATAAATCGACCCTTTACTGTCCAAAACACGATGGCAGAGTTCGAGTCTTTCCCTCATATATTCAATATAATGATGAATACCACCTTTCCATCGATCATCAAAGGCTTTTTTTTCGCTATTAGTGCCAAACACTATATTATAAATCCTGCCACTTGAAAATGGTGGATCAAGATAAATTAAATTTACAAATCCTTCTGGAAATCGCCTCAATACATCAAGGCAATCTCCGCAGTAAATAGTATCGGTTTTTATTTGCATGTTTTCCATTTTTAAATCTCCATTTGAATTATATAACTTTTCAATTCTGATTTTTAGCCTTTTGGTACTGAATTGATTTTTTCATAAGAGTAAGCCATTTATTATTTCCTTCAATGATTATTCCCGATTCCTCACTCGGAGTTTTACCATCAAGATTTTCATGTGGTTTTATGAAATTGTAGTAAATCCTGTTCCCATCAATAATAGGGGTACTTTCTATCTTTAACCCTCTAAATGTTTTTTCACGATCCCGTATTGTCCCATGTAATCTTTCAATGTGGTTGTTATTTGGATGGTGCTGTAACCCCACATTCCATAGGTGTTCTGTTTCATCAGTATTAGTTTTAAACTCCTTGTTCACCGCATCCCTATATGCGGGTAGACCATCGGTAACCATGAACTTCGGCTTGCGTCCACCGCAGTTCTTTTTTGCCTTCTGAAATACCATACGTGCATCTTTAACATATCGTTCTTTTGATACCACAGAAGCGAGTTGAAACCGTGTACGTTCGTCCATGACATTCCAGAGGTCTCCATGAGCCATCTATTTTAATCATCATTTCGTCAGTATGCCATACTTCCCCAATATCAGGTTGTATTTCATTGACGTATTCATTCATTATCCCTACATATTTTTCTATCCAGTTGTAAACTGATTTATGGCTTATATTCAGTTCATAGAATTGTTTTAGATGTTGGCTTATTTTCCTGAGACTTATTCCTTTGAAATACAGATCAAGCGTTAATGCGATTATCTTAGGGTTATATTTCATATTCTCGAAGTCAACATTATTGACAAATCTTCGATTACAGGTCTTACAGAAATAGACTTGTTTACTATTTTTCATCCCATATTTTGTCACTTCTGTTGAATGACAAAACTTACAGCAATCAACATCAATATCTGTTAACGTAATTTTCTGTTTCACTTTGAGATGTATTTGTTCAAATTTCTCTTTCAGGTTCTTCCATATCTTAACCGCATTGATGTGTTTACAATACTTTTAGTTCAAAATCTGGACATGTACAATGCCAATACCGCATCTGGACATCAACTTGATATGTTCCATTTCCTGTCTGACTTGGCACTATCCACGTATGCGGATTAATCTCGGTTGGTTCTATTCCTTGTTCTAAAAGTGTCATGCCTCTAGCTTTTCTGCGTTAACCATTTCTTTAATATCTATTTTGTTGCCCATATATTTCGCCAAGTTTTATAATACATTGTCAGTATATAAAGCTATCAGTTATCTTTATATATATAATAACCGTTTATGTGCAACATCAACTGTACAACATAACTATGCACAAGGTATGTGCATCTTAATGTTGTATATAAAATTACAAGGAGAAAAACAATGGATGACGCAATAAATAGAAGTCAAATCGGATTTTCAAAAGAGGAATTAAAAAAAATGTCTCCCGAAGATAGAAAAAGATTTGCTTGTTCAATCATATTAAAAGTTGTTAAAGATAATCCACAAGGAATTAGTTTACCTCAAGTATCTGATGTTGCAGGGATTGATCGCAGAACCGCATCTCAACTTTAGATTACCTTACAGCGATCAGAGAGTTGTATAGGCGACAGTTTAGTCAAAGAAATTTCCTCTATTATCCTAATGGAAAAGTAGCCCATCCAACTTTAATAAAAGATGTAAAAATAGGTGAAAAATATTATAACTTTCAATTGATCGAAAACCCTTTTGGTAAATTTGTGTATATCCAAGAAAAAACAAGAGATGAATACAATATTTTTACCATTGTCGGAGGATTGATGTTAAATGCAAACCAACTCGATGAACTAATATTACATTTAAAAAATATTAAAAAAGAGGTCGATAGCATATGAAAGAAAAAGTAAAAAGATCAACCCAAGTGATGATCTATCCTGAAAAGAAAGTAAACAACGCAAGAATTACAACGATCAATTTAAACAATAAAACAATCAAAACACCCTGTTATATCCCTAAGATAAGAACATCAAAAGAACTTGACATAATTATTGATGAAAAGAAAATAAATGACTATTTCCAAGGAATATTTTTTGATATATTAAATGTATCATCATTGAACAGAGAGAAAACAATATTCAATCCTAAACAAACACGTTTAATCCCAATGATTTCCTATGATTTTAAAACCTTAAAAGGCATCCTCCCTGTTTTCATTGATCCAAACACGGAATATGTTTATCTAAACAACAAGCAAAAAAGAACGCAATATAAAAATCTGCCGTCACTCCCACAAAAAATTTCTGATTTTTTAACCAAATCAACATATGCGAATTATACTAAGATGTGGCAACAACTGTATAACTCAGGAGATACTACTACAGTCATCAACTGGAATGTAAGAGAACAAAATAAATATCAACCTGATGCAATAGTACCATTCGTACCATTTATCGAGGGTGAAAACTCCCCTCTAATAGATATAGCAATTGATGTAAATAAAAAATCCGCTTTCACTATAGCGGATACCTTTGGTCTTGAACCATCTTTCTATTTTAACCTCAATTATTCAGCATTACGGAATTTAGATCAACTTAAAAAAATCACAGATTTCTTAATGGACGTAGACGGAGAATATGAGAACGTAAAAATCATTTTCATCAAAATAAAATACTTCCCTCTGAATGATACCGATGTAAGAAGAAACCTCGGAACATTTCCAAGTCTATTCAGGAAGCGGCTGAATTTAACAATAAATTTACTTTCTTGATAGATGCGGATGCATATGCCATACCATGTATATCCACTGGATTTGACGGTTTCATCGAACCATTAAATGGTTACATTAATGATTATGGCGGTAGCGGTAAATCTTCAAAATTCAGATCATATTATGACAGAAAACGAATGGAATTGGTAAAAGCAAATAAGATTAAAAATAAACCGTTAAAATGCGGTTGCCCCGATGTTCAAAGATTAATGAAGTATATGGTGGCGCATTTTTTAACAAGATAGACCCGCATCTATGGAGTGCATGGAGTAAGGAACATTTGTTCTACAGTAGATGCCAAGAAGTAAAAGAAGTCAGGGACGCAATAAATGACAACGGCATAGCCAGGATACAGGATAAATTCATCAACTCCTCCAAAAAAGATTTCATTGAAATTCTTGGTTACTACACTGATGGAGATTAAAACAGATTAAATTTTTTACCATCCCTATCGAAAAAACTACATAAGTTTTTTGGCGAAACATATGAGCTTAATGATAGGGATGGCAAGAACATCAATGTCATTTGTTTTTAAAATAGTTTGCAAACCTAAAATACACAAAATATTTAAAAAATAAAAAATTACATACATTCAGAAGAATAGAGATAGAGGACATATTTATGTGTGAAAAAGAAATAAGACAATACAATTCAATTATTTCAATTTGGGAAAGATGGGATAAAGGATATTGGGACTCATTTCATTTTTATATTATTGTCATATCCTTATTATTCGCAGGCTATTCTCAAATAATAAATAAAATAAATATTGCAGCAGTAATAGTTTGTTTTACTGGTTTTATAATAAGTATTTTCTGGTTCTTTATTTTGCATAGAAAATATGCCCATATTCTTATAGCAGAAAATGAAGGAAGAAAATTAGAGACTAAAATATTCACAGATTGTAATGGTTGTTTTACTTCAAATAAAAATTTTAAGAAAGGAACATATAACGAAATTGATGAAGCTTTAGGTTGTAGAAAATTCTTAACAAAAATAAGTTCTGGTTTAATTGTATCATTTTTTGTACCATTAACATTTACCATAATCTGGTTAACATTAATGATTATAACAACAGTTCATTGGATAATTAAGGATGTCTGTCCTTTCATCATATCAGTTATAACATAACCATCTAAATTTCCCACTACTGATTTCCCACTACAGTATTACACAGAACCCTGAACAGGGTTCTGTGTAACCGTGGTTTGGGCAGTTTAGACTGGGAAATCTAGGTTGGTTTCTCCGAGAGTCGCTGATAAAAGGAAAATGATAAAACAAACAAGATGATGTAGATTTGCTTTCAAATTTAAAGGAGGTAAATATGGGTGTTGAAGCTTATAAAGAATGCAGAGGCTTGGTAGAATCCTATGTTTGTAATAGAGGAACGACTATACAACGTGCTATAAAAAACATAAACACAAGACTGAAAAAAGCAAAATTAACCGATCAAGATATTGAAAAAATTCTTGCGGAAGTCAATAAAAATAATGTATCTGATTTTGAAAATTCAACTGCTTTCCCCAATCTTTTTCAAGAAAGAAAACAAAGATTTGAACTCATAGAGAAAGAACTACAACAATTATTGAATATACATCTAGCTTAGTTTTAGGTCCTACCGGAATTGAAGAATACTATTTCCCAAAGTATAAGGGCCTGGTTCATAATTCGTTTCTCCTGTTGAACAAATCGTAAAGAATCTTGTGAGCTGCTGCTTTCCTGCTTCTTTTCTTCCAAATCACGCGCACTCTAGAATCAACAGTCTTTTAGACAATTTCTCCTGTTGGGAATTATGAACCAAGCCCAAAGTATAAACGAAAGGATGGGAATTTTAGTTTTACAAATCCTTTTAACAAGCCGATGGATAAACAGTATTGGTTTCCCCGTATTGCGTCGTTCACCAAACTACGCTCAGTAGAAGACTTCTGATAAGTCAGGCTTTCTACCAGGGGAGACGGGAAAAAAATATGGTCGAAGAAACAACAGAGAAGAGAACAGCTGAAAAAGGAAGAACCGATGAAAACGTGATATATGTTGGAAAGAAACCCCCAATGAGCTATGTGCTTGCAATAGTAACACAGTTCAATAGTGGATCAGATGAAGTAATAATAAAAGCTAGAGGCAGAACGATTAGCACAGCAGTCGATGCTGCAGAAATAACCAGGAACCGGTTTGTCACAGACGTGAAAGTCAAAGACATAAAAATTAGTACTGAAAGTATCACCAATGAGGAAGGGAGAACCTCGAATGTATCTTCAATGGAAATCTGCTTAACGAAAAAGAAAAAATAAAGAAGTAATTGAAAAATAAGAGAAGAAAAAAAAGAGGGATATGGACTAATATTGTAGTCCTAATCTTTGGATTATTTTTTGTAGGATTGGGAACAGATTAGGATGATTCTCTACGAACCTTAGGAATGGTAAGTGAGTATATGCTTTGTTTGTAGGCATAGTCACTGACAATGTCGACTCTGGACCTATTAAACCATTAACATCCTCAGCTCTTGCTTTGATAAAATAAGTCCCTCGACTACTCCAAGTGTGTGATACCGTTACATCTGTACCAGATGGACTAAAAGCAGTCGTATCAGAGGTATTATCACCCCACTCAATGATGTAACGAACTTGATCTCCATCTGGATCTACTGCGTTGAATATATAGTTATACCCTATTCCTACTATTCCACTTGTTGGACCATTTATTGTTGGTGCATTTGGAGGATTTCCACCGCCACCGGTGAACTTTGCCACAAAAGCATCTCCACCGCCGTTGTAGATTCTGTCGTAGGCTCCTAGTGTCGTCGGAAAATCAGAAGAATAGGTTGCACCGGTGATGGAGGCTTCCCCATCATCAATCGCAATATCATGGCCATAATCATAATAGGTTCCGCCGAGGTAGGTACTGTAGATAAGGATGTTACCACCAGGGGAAAGCTTCGACACAAAAACATCTCCACCGCCGTTGTAGGTGGTGTCGTAGGCTCCTAGTGTCGTCGGGAAATTAGAAGAATTGGTGCCACCGGTGATGTAGGCGTTCCCACCAGCAACCGCAATACAATAGCCCCGATCAATATCAGTTCCGCCGAGGTATGTACTATAGTTAAGGGAGTTACCAGGTCCTGAGTAACTTTGTCACAAAAGCATCTCCACCGCCGTTGTAGGTGGTGTCGTAGGCTCCTAGTGTCGTCGGGAAATTAGAAGAATAGGTGTAACCGGTGATATAGGCGTTCCCATCAGCAACTGCAATACCAAGGCCCTCATCATTAAGGGTTCCGCCGAGGTAGGTACTGTAGATAAGGGAGCTGCCAGTACCGGGGAAACTTTGTCACAAAAACATCATACCCGCCGTTGTAGGTGGGGTTGTAGGCTCCTAGTGTCGGGAAATTAGAAGAATTGGTGCCACCGGTGATGTAGGCGTTCCCATCAGCAACTGCAATACCATAGCCATAATCATAACCTATTCCGCCGAGGTATGTACTGTAGGCAAGGGCGTTGCCAGCAGGGCGAAACTGTGTCACAAAAGCATCACTATAACCGTTGTAGGTGGTGTCGTAGGCGCCGGGTGTTATCGGAAAATCAAAATCAGAAGAATAGGTTGCACCGGTGATGGAGGCGTTCCCACCAGCAACTGCAATACCATAGCCATAATCAGAACTGGTTCCGCCGAGATAGGTACTATAGATAAGAATGCTACCATAAGGGGAAAGCTTAGTCACAAAAACATCACAATAACCGTTGTAGGTGGTGTCGTAGGCTCCTAGTGTCGTCGGAAAATCAGAAGACCAGGTGCCACCGGTGATGTAGGCGTTCCCATCATCAACCGCAATATCATGGCCCCGTTCATTATTGGTTCCGCCGAGGTAGGTACTGTAGATAAGGGCGTTACCAGCAAGGGGAAGCTTCGACACAAAAACATCATACTGGCCGTTGTAGGTTCTGTCGTAGGCTTGTGGTGTCGTCGGAAAATCAGGAGAATTGGTGTAACCGGTGATGTAGGCGTTCCCATCATCAACCGCAATACCAAGGCCCTCATCATAATAGGTTCCGCCGAGGTAGGTACTATACGCCAGCGTAGGGTCGATAACAAGTGGATACAACGGATTGTATTCATCCTCGATAGCAAAACCGAAACTATTTGGCTGTCTGGGTTCGTATCTTCCTATAATCCCTTGTTTTATGCCGTTGATTTCTTGGTATATCACCGGTGATTTCTCGGAAAATAGACCAAACCGGGTCTCTATCGCAAGGTCACCATCTGATGTTACCCTCATGTTATCAACACCATCATATCGAATAAGAATCGTATCTGGGTCTCCACCAGAATAGACAATGAAATCGTATTTCAACGTGTTCTCAATGAAATGGTACTGTAAATCAATTCCAGGGTAGATACCCTTGTACACAACCTCTTGGTAATTCGGAACATCGGTATACCACTTCTCAGGGTTATTTCCAATGAAATAGTTGTTATTGTTAGGAAGTCGACGCTCACCGGTAACGACTGCACTGGGGTTTGCGCCAACAAACTCCGCGACCGTAGAAATCATCTCCATCTGTTGCGGTTCTCTTACTTGTATTCGTTCCATCGGGTTTTTGTTATCCTTCAAATCGGCACTCTTAGAATCGTTTAATTCTCTGGTGAACACTGAGACGATTTTGTTCTTGCAGAGATAGACGGTTGCCCCGGGGGCATGCGTCTGAAACGGTACTTCTTCCGGGAATTAAACGATTCTAAGAGTGCCGATTTGAAGGATAACAAAAACCCGATGGAACGAATACAAGTAAGAGAACCGCAACAGATGGAGATGATTTCTACGGTCGCGGAGTTTGTTGGCGCAAACCCCAGTGCAGTCGTTACCGGTGAGCGTCGACTTCCTAACAATAACAACTATTTCATTGGAAATAACCCTGAGAAGTGGTATACCGATGTTCCGAATTACCAAGAGGTTGTGTACAAGGGTATCTACCCTGGAATTGATTTACAGTACCATTTCATTGAGAACACGTTGAAATACGATTTCATTGTCTATTCTGGTGGAGACCCAGATACGATTCTTATTCGATATGATGGTGTTGATAACATGAGGGTAACATCAGATGGTGACCTTGCGATAGAGACCCGGTTTGGTCTATTTTCCGAGAAATCACCGGTGATATACCAAGAAATCAACGGCATAAAACAAGGGATTATAGGAAGATACGAACCCAGACAGCCAAATAGTTTCGGTTTTGCTATCGAGGATGAATACAATCCGTTGTATCCACTTGTTATCGACCCTACGCTGGCGTATAGTACCTACCTCGGCGGAACCTATTATGATGAGGGCCTTGGTATTGCGGTTGATGATGGGAACGCCTACATCACCGGTTACACCAATTCTCCTGATTTTCCGACGACACCACAAGCCTACGACAGAACCTACAACGGCCAGTATGATGTTTTTGTGTCGAAGCTTCCCCTTGCTGGTAACGCCCTTATCTACAGTACCTACCTCGGCGGAACCAATAATGAACGGGGCCATGATATTGCGGTTGATGATGGGAACGCCTACATCACCGGTGGCACCTGGTCTTCTGATTTTCCGACGACACTAGGAGCCTACGACACCACCTACAACGGTTATTGTGATGTTTTTGTGACTAAGCTTTCCCCTTATGGTAGCATTCTTATCTATCGTACCTATCTCGGCGGAACCAGTTCTGATTATGGCTATGGTATTGCAGTTGCTGGTGGGAACGCCTCCATCACCGGTGCAACCTATTCTTCTGATTTTGATTTTCCGATAACACCCGGCGCCTACGACACCACCTACAACGGTTATAGTGATGCTTTTGTGACACAGTTTCGCCCTGCTGGCAACGCCCTTGCCTACAGTACATACCTCGGCGGAATAGGTTATGATTATGGCTATGGTATTGCAGTTGCTGATGGGAACGCCTACATCACCGGTGGCACCAATTCTTCTAATTTCCCGACACTAGGAGCCTACGACCCCACCTACAACGGCGGGTATGATGTTTTTGTGACAAAGTTTCCCCGTACTGGCAGCTCCCTTATCTACAGTACCTACCTCGGCGGAACCCTTAATGATGAGGGCCTTGGTATTGCAGTTGCTGATGGGAACGCCTATATCACCGGTTACACCTATTCTTCTAATTTCCCGACGACACTAGGAGCCTACGACACCACCTACAACGGCGGTGGAGATGCTTTTGTGACAAAGTTACTCAGTACTGGTAACTCCCTTAACTATAGTACATACCTCGGCGGAACTGATATTGATCGGGGCTATTGTATTGCGGTTGCTGGTGGGAACGCCTACATCACCGGTGGCACCAATTCTTCTAATTTCCCGACGACACTAGGAGCCTACGACACCACCTACAACGGCGGTGGAGATGTTTTTGTGTCGAAGCTTTCCCCTGGTGGTAACATCCTTATCTACAGTACCTACCTCGGCGGAACCTATTATGATTATGGCCATGATATTGCGATTGATGATGGGGAAGCCTCCATCACCGGTGCAACCTATTCTTCTGATTTTCCGACGACACTAGGAGCCTACGACAGAATCTACAACGGCGGTGGAGATGCTTTTGTGGCAAAGTTCACCGGTGGCGGTGGAAATCCTCCAAATGCACCAACAATAAATGGTCCAACAAGTGGAATAGTAGGAATAGGGTATAACTATATATTCAACGCAGTAGATCCAGATGGAGATCAAGTTCGTTACATCATTGAGTGGGGTGATAATACCTCTGATACGACTGCTTTTAGTCCATCTGGTACAGATGTAACGGTATCACACACTTGGAGTAGTCGAGGGACTTATTTTATCAAAGCAAGAGCTGAGGATGTTAATGGTTTAATAGGTCCAGAGTCGACATTGTCAGTGACTATGCCTACAAACAAAGCATATACTCACGTACCATTCCTAAGGTTCGTAGAGAATCATCCTAATCTGTTCCCAATCCTACAAAAAATAATCCAAAGATTAGGACTACAATATTAGTCCATATCCCTCTTTTTTTTCTTCTCTTATTTTTCAATTACTTCTTTATTTTTTCTTTTTCGTTAAGCAGATTTCCATTGAAGATACATTCGAGGTTCTCCCTTCCTCATTGGTGATACTTTCAGTACTAATTTTTATGTCTTTGACTTTCACGTCTGTGACAAACCGGTTCCTGGTTATTTCTGCAGCATCGACTGCTGTGCTAATCGTTCTGCCTCTAGCTTTTATTATTACTTCATCTGATCCACTATTGAACTGTGTTACTATTGCAAGCACATAGCTCATTGGGGGTTTCTTTCCAACATATATCACGTTTTCATCGGTTCTTCCTTTTTCAGCTGTTCTCTTCTCTGTTGTTTCTTCGACCATATTTTTTTCCCGTCTCCCCTGGTAGAAAGCCTGACTTATCAGAAGTCTTCTACTGAGCGTAGTTTGGTGAACGACGCAATACGGGGAAACCAATACTGTTTATCCATCGGCTTGTTAAAAGGATTTGTAAAACTAAAATTCCCATCCTTTCGTTTATACTTTGGGCTTGGTTCATAATTCCCAACAGGAGAAATTGTCTAAAAGACTGTTGATTCTAGAGTGCGCGTGATTTGGAAGAAAAGAAGCAGGAAAGCAGCAGCTCACAAGATTCTTTACGATTTGTTCAACAGGAGAAACGAATTATGAACCAGGCCCTTATACTTTGGGAAATAGTATTCTTCAATTCCGGTAGGACCTAAAACTAAGCTAGATGTATATTCAATAATTGTTGTAGTTCTTTCTCTATGAGTTCAAATCTTTGTTTTCTTTCTTGAAAAAGATTGGGGAAAGCAGTTGAATTTTCAAAATCAGATACATTATTTTTATTGACTTCCGCAAGAATTTTTTCAATATCTTGATCGGTTAATTTTGCTTTTTTCAGTCTTGTGTTTATGTTTTTTATAGCACGTTGTATAGTCGTTCCTCTATTACAAACATAGGATTCTACCAAGCCTCTGCATTCTTTATAAGCTTCAACACCCATATTTACCTCCTTTAAATTTGAAAGCAAATCTACATCATCTTGTTTGTTTTATCATTTTCCTTTTATCAGCGACTCTCGGAGAAACCAACCTAGATTTCCCAGTCTAAACTGCCCAAACCACGGTTACACAGAACCCTGTTCAGGGTTCTGTGTAATACTGTAGTGGGAAATCAGTAGTGGGAAATTTAGATGGTTATGTTATAACTGATATGATGAAAGGACAGACATCCTTAATTATCCAATGAACTGTTGTTATAATCATTAATGTTAACCAGATTATGGTAAATGTTAATGGTACAAAAAATGATACAATTAAACCAGAACTTATTTTTGTTAAGAATTTTCTACAACCTAAAGCTTCATCAATTTCGTTATATGTTCCTTTCTTAAAATTTTTATTTGAAGTAAAACAACCATTACAATCTGTGAATATTTTAGTCTCTAATTTTCTTCCTTCATTTTCTGCTATAAGAATATGGGCATATTTTCTATGCAAAATAAAGAACCAGAAAATACTTATTATAAAACCAGTAAAACAAACTATTACTGCTGCAATATTTATTTTATTTATTATTTGAGAATAGCCTGCGAATAATAAGGATATGACAATAATATAAAAATGAAATGAGTCCCAATATCCTTTATCCCATCTTTCCCAAATTGAAATAATTGAATTGTATTGTCTTATTTCTTTTTCACACATAAATATGTCCTCTATCTCTATTCTTCTGAATGTATGTAATTTTTTATTTTTTAAATATTTTGTGTATTTTAGGTTTGCAAACTATTTTAAAAACAAATGACATTGATGTTCTTGCCATCCCTATCATTAAGCTCATATGTTTCGCCAAAAAACTTATGTAGTTTTTTCGATAGGGATGGTAAAAAATTTAATCTGTTTTAATCTCCATCAGTGTAGTAACCAAGAATTTCAATGAAATCTTTTTTGGAGGAGTTGATGAATTTATCCTGTATCCTGGCTATGCCGTTGTCATTTATTGCGTCCCTGACTTCTTTTACTTCTTGGCATCTACTGTAGAACAAATGTTCCTTACTCCATGCACTCCATAGATGCGGGTCTATCTTGTTAAAAAATGCGCCACCATATACTTCATTAATCTTTGAACATCGGGGGCAACCGCATTTTAACGGTTTATTTTTAATCTTATTTGCTTTTACCAATTCCATTCGTTTTCTGTCATAATATGATCTGAATTTTGAAGATTTACCGCTACCGCCATAATCATTAATGTAACCATTTAATGGTTCGATGAAACCGTCAAATCCAGTGGATATACATGGTATGGCATATGCATCCGCATCTATCAAGAAAGTAAATTTATTGTTAAATTCAGCCGCTTCCTGAATAGACTTGGCAAATGTTCCGAGGTTTCTTCTTACATCGGTATCATTCAGAGGGAAGTATTTTATTTTGATGAAAATGATTTTTACGTTCTCATATTCTCCGTCTACGTCCATTAAGAAATCTGTGATTTTTTTAAGTTGATCTAAATTCCGTAATGCTGAATAATTGAGGTTAAAATAGAAAGATGGTTCAAGACCAAAGGTATCCGCTATAGTGAAAGCGGATTTTTTATTTACATCAATTGCTATATCTATTAGAGGGGAGTTTTCACCCTCGATAAATGGTACGAATGGTACTATCGCATCAGGTTGATATTTATTTTGTTCTCTTACATTCCAGTTGATGACTGTAGTAGTATCTCCTGAGTTATACAGTTGTTGCCACATCTTAGTATAATTCGCATATGTTGATTTGGTTAAAAAATCAGAAATTTTTTGTGGGAGTGACGGGAGATTTTTATATTGCGTTCTTTTTTGCTTGTTGTTTAGATAAAGATATTCCGTGTTTGGATCAATGAAAACAGGGAGGATGCCTTTTAAGGTTTTAAAATCATAGGAAATCATTGGGATTAAACGTGTTTGTTTAGGATTGAATATTGTTTTCTCTCTGTTCAATGATGATACATTTAATATATCAAAAAATATTCCTTGGAAATAGTCATTTATTTTCTTTTCATCAATAATTATGTCAAGTTCTTTTGATGTTCTTATCTTAGGGATATAACAGGGTGTTTTGATTGTTTTATTGTTTAAATTGATCGTTGTAATTCTTGCGTTGTTTACTTTCTTTTCAGGATAGATCATCACTTGGGTTGATCTTTTTACTTTTTCTTTCATATGCTATCGACCTCTTTTTTAATATTTTTTAAATGTAATATTAGTTCATCGAGTTGGTTTGCATTTAACATCAATCCTCCGACAATGGTAAAAATATTGTATTCATCTCTTGTTTTTTCTTGGATATACACAAATTTACCAAAAGGGTTTTCGATCAATTGAAAGTTATAATATTTTTCACCTATTTTTACATCTTTTATTAAAGTTGGATGGGCTACTTTTCCATTAGGATAATAGAGGAAATTTCTTTGACTAAACTGTCGCCTATACAACTCTCTGATCGCTGTAAGGTAATCTAAATGTTTAGATGCTGTTCTGCGATCAATCCCTGCAACATCAGATACTTGAGGTAAACTAATTCCTTGTGGATTATCTTTAACAACTTTTAATATGATTGAACGAGCAAATCTTTTTCTATCTTCGGGAGACATTTTTTTTAATTCCTCTTTTGAAAATCCGATTTGACTTCTATTTATTGCGTCATCCATTGTTTTTCTCCTTGTAATTTTATATACAACATTAAGATGCACATACCTTGTGCATAGTTATGTTGTACGTTGATGTTGCACATAAACGGTTATTATATATATAAAGATAACTGATAGCTTTATATACTGACAATGTATTATAAAACTTGGCGAAATATATGGGCAACAAAATAGATATTAAAGAAATGGTTAACGCAAGAAAAGCTAGAGGCATGACACTTTTAAAACAAGGAATAGAACCAACCGAGATTAATCCGCATACGTGGATAGTGCCAAGTCAGACAGGAAATGGAACATATCAAGTTGATGTACAGATGCGGTATTGGCATTGTACATGTCCAGATTTTGAACTAAGAGGAATACCTTGTAAACACATCAATGCGGTTAAGATATGGAAGAACCTGAAAGAGAAATTTGAACAAATACATCTCAAAGTGAAACAGAAAATTACGTTAACAGATATTGATGTTGATTGCTGTAAGTTTTGTCATTCAACAGAAGTGACAAAATATGGGATGAAAAATAGTAAACAAGTCTATTTCTGTAAGACCTGTAATCGAAGATTTGTCAATAATATTGATTTTGAGAATATGAAATATAACCCTAAGATAATCGCATTAACGCTTGATCTGTATTTCAAAGGAATATCACTCAGGAAAATCTGCCAACATCTAAAACAGTTCTATGATCTGAATATTTGCCATAAATCAGTTTACAATTGGATTGAAAAATATGTAGGGATAATGAATGAATACGTCAATGAAATACAACCTGATATTGGGGATGTATGGCATACTGATGAAATGATGGTTAAAATAGATGGCTCATGGGAGTACCTCTGGAATGTCATGGATGAAAATACACGTTTTCAATTAGCAAGTGTGGTATCAAAAGAACGACATGTTAGAGATGCACGTATGGTATTCCAGAAAGCAAAAAAGAACGCGGTGGACGAAAACCGAAATACATTGTTACCGATGGTCTACCAGCATATAAAAATGCGATTAACAAAGAGTTTATAACTAATATGATGAAACCGAACATCTATGGAATGTAGGGTTAAAGCACCATCCAAATAACAACCACGTTGAAAGATTACATGGGACTATTCGGCAACGTGAAAAAGCATTAGAGGAATAAAGATAGAAAACTCCTATCGTTGAAGGGCACAGGATTTACTACAATTTCATTAAACCACATGAGACACTTGATGGTAAAACACCGAGTGAGGAAGCAGGGATAACCATTGAAGGAAAAAAGAAATGGCTTACACTTATGAAAAAATCAATTCAGTACCAAAAGGCTAAAAATCAGAATTGAAAAGTTATATAATTCAAATGGAGATTTAAAAATGGAAAACATGCAAATAAAAACCGATACTATTTACTGCGGAGATTGCCTTGATGTATTGAGGCGATTTCCAGAAGGATTTGTAAATTTAATTTATCTTGATCCACCATTTTCAAGTGGCAGGATTTATAATATAGTGTTTGGCACTAATAGCGAAAAAAAAGCCTTTGATGATCGATGGAAAGGTGGTATTCATCATTATATTGAATATATGAGGGAAAGACTCGAACTTGCCATCGTGTTTTGGACAGTAAAGGGTCGATTTATTTACATTGCGATAGTCATGCAAGTCATTATCTCAAAATAGTGATGGATGATATTTTTGGTTATAATAATTTTAAGAATGAAATAATTTGGAAAAGAAAAGATGCTCAAAGTTTCACCAATAAATATGGAGCTATGCATGATACGATTTTATTTTATACAAAATCAAATGAGTACACGTTTAACAAAGCATTAGAAGAATACATTCCACTTAGCGAAGAAACCGCAGATACTTGGTATAAATATGAAGAAATTGCATCGAAAAATATTATTAATCGTCTTGGGAAAAAAATTGAAAAAGGACATGTAAGACGATACAATAAAGGTGATATAAGCGCACCTGGGGATAGGCAAGGTACGGCAGCGCATTATAAATGGAACGGAAAATATCCACCAAAGGGGAGACATTGGGAATATACGGTTGAGGTGATGGGGAGATTGGAAAGAGAAAAACGTCTTGCTTATTCTAAGAATGGAAGGGTTTATGAAAAGCGATATTTAGATGAAACAAAGGGGACACCTCCTCAAGACATTTGGACTGACATTTCTATGTTGCGTGGAATGGGTAAACATAGTGAAAAAAGTGAATGGATGGAATACCCAACTCAAAAACCAAAACGTTTACTTGAAAGAATAATACGGATTTCCTCAAATGAAAATGACATTGTACTTGATCCTTTCTGTGGCTGTGGTACGACTATCGTTGCAGCACATTATTTGAGGAGAAAATGGATTGGTATTGATATTTCACCTACTGCATGTAATGTCATAAAAAATCGTATGGGAAATGTAAAAAAAATGGGATTGTTTGTCGTGAAAAACATTCCTATAATTGGACTCCCAAAGACAGAAGATGATCTTAGAAAATTGCATCCTTTCGAGTTTGAAAACTGGGTATGTGATGTTCTTTTCGCTATTCAGACGAAGAAAGCAAAAGACATGGGTATTGATGGATATACTATTGATGGAACAGTTCTCCAAGCAAAACAAATGGATAAAGTAGGAAGACCCATAGTAGATAATTTTGAGGCATCAATGAAGCGAGCTAAAACCAATAAAGGCATAGTTATTGCTTTTAGTTTTACTAAAGATGCTTTTGAAGAGGTTGCAAGAATAAAAAGCGAGAATATAGATATTACATTAAGATCAGTAAAAGAATTATTAGAAATGGGTTTCTAATCTGATACCACTACAGATTTTCCACTACTAAATTTCCACTACAGTATTACACAGCACCCTGTTCAGATAGGTTTATATAGAAGTGTCCATATGCTGGGAATGCTTTTAACCTACTTATAAAGGAGGCATAGAACAGTATGATGGCTGGAGGACAGACACCCATAATCATCCTTAAAGAAGGCACGAAACGCGAAAAAGGCAAAGGCGCCCAACTCAACAACATCATGGCAGCCCGCGCAATCTCCGACGCCGTGAAATCCACGCTCGGACCCAAAGGCATGGACAAGATGCTCGTCGACTCCATGGGCGACGTCGTCATCACCAACGACGGCGCCACCATCCTCAAAGAAATCGACGTCGAACACCCCGCCGCAAAAATGATCGTCGAAGTCGCCAAAGCCCAAGACGAACAATGCGGCGACGGCACCACCACCGCCGTGATCCTCACCGGAGAACTCCTTCGCAACGCCGGCGAGCTCATCGAACAGAACATCCATCCCACCGTCATCACGGGCGGATACCAGAAGGCGGCCATAAAGGCGGTCGAAATCCTCAACAAGATGGCGATCCCGATCAAGCCCAACGACAAAAAAACGCTGAAGAACATCGCCATGACCTCCATGGCCAGCAAGGGAGCCAGCTCCGCAAAAGCAATCCTCTCCGACGTCGTCGTCGACGCGGTCACCAGCGTCGCCGAGAAAATCGATGGACGCACCGAAGTCGACATGGACAACATCCAGATCCAGAAGAAACAGGGCGGTAGCATCAACGATACCAAGATCATCAAGGGCATCATCCTCGACAAGGAACGCGTCCACGAAGGCATGCCCAAGCACGTCCACAACGCCAAGATCGCCTTGGTCAACGCCGCTTTAGAGATTAAGAAGACCGA